>NZ_VTXE01000017.1 GCF_013114595.1 Vibrio sp. 99-8-1
GCTTCACGAGCAAATGCTTCTAGAGCTTTCTTATCCATGTTGCTTATCCTTAGCCATGACTGGCTTAATTATAAGCAGATACACAAATTAAATTACAGTCTCTTTAAAGCCAATACCTAAATAAATCAAGTAACTGGCTCCAATTAACTGCACAACATTCATCAAACTTGAGTAGTTCTGCACTGCTTGACCTAAACCAAAGCCGATGATTAATGACTTGATAATAAAAACAAGATCGATTCCAGCCAAAAGTGGTAATGACTTTCTCACCCCAACTCTGGCACCTGATGCAGCAAAAACGATGTTTGCAGGGCCCGGACTGAATACCAGAGGAAACATCACACTTAACCAAATTAAAAACAGACTCATAGCTAACTCCTAATCAGTACTGGAGAAAGAGTGACTTATTAGTATTAAAGTTTCTTGCACAATATTGCATCCCATCAAAATCATTGATACTTAGCCAGCCACTTGCTAATACGAGCCTTATCGCGCTTATCGTAAGCCACCATTGCTGACAATAGATCTAGCGGAAATTCGCCTTCGCTGTCATTCGCTATTGCGGTGAGCAGCATGGTGTACCAAGCGGTGACACCACCTTGAGGCGGTGCGTCAAATTTAGGAAACTCAGGGACAACGTCCTGTCCACTTAGCCAGCTTTGTGCTAAGTCCGGATTGAGTGCCAATGCACGTCCCAACCCAATGAAATCAACTATCCCAGTAGATAAGTTCTCCACGGCCTGATCTCGGGTTTTAAATCCCCCCGTAACCACCAGCGGAATGCGAGTTAATGCCTTAGCCTTGTTGGCAAAATCAACGAAATATGGGCCACTTGACGCGCTGTCAGAACTCGGGGTCGCTCCCGGAAAATACGAACCTCCGCTTATCTCAATCAAATCAAGCGAAGTTTTATTCAAAATACCAATCACTTCTAAGGCTTCTTCTTGACTTAAGCCTCCCTCTAACTGATCAGAAGAATTGATCTTAATTCCGATAGGAAACGCACAGCCAACCGCACACCGAACTCTCTCAATAATATTTACAATGATTCGGCTACGAGCTTCTATAGAACCACCGTACGGATCTTTTCGACGATTAAATAACGGAGACAAAAACTGACTAAGAAGAAAGCCATGGCCGGCATGTATCTGCACACCAGTAAACCGAGCTTGCTTTGCCACTATTGCGGCTTTAGCGTATCTGTCTGTTAACTTAAGTATTTCTCCCACTGACATTTCCGAACATTGAAAGCTGCCGATATTTAACGCCGATGGTCCTGTAGGGTTGCTTAATGGCAAATAAGAGAGTCCACCTGCATGGCCGAGCTGAGGCCATATGTGAGCACCATTAACCGATGCCCGAGAGGTTAATCGCTGCAAATCCTTCAAGTTTGAATGAGCACCTAAAACTAAGTTTCCAGGTTTTTCTGGAAATCTGGGGTCAACTTGTACTTCGCCCACTACCGATAATCCAACGCCTCCTTCAGCCCATCGTTCATAAAGCCGAACCTGAGCATCAGTAGGATTTCCTGCACCATCCGCCAGTGAATCCGACATGGCTGATTTTACCAGTCGATTGTTAATAACAGCACCACATGGAAGCGTTAGTGGATGGTTAAGTATCTGAGCGGGAGCTTGCTGTTCAATCATATCTACCTCTTAAATATTGATATTTTTACGCGCAGTAACAAAAAGCGGTAGAGACATTATCGTTACTTTTTACTAAACTAAAAACACACTAATAATTTAAATACTATTAAAAATAATTTAATAATGAACATATCTGATCTAAAACTATTCATTCGCATTATAGAAACAGGAAGCATTACAGAAACGGCTAAGCAATTAAGTCTCACTCCTGCGGCAGTAAGCTCTGCCCTCAAAAGACTAGAACATCAGTTAGATGTACAACTGATTATCAGAACAACCAGACAGTTAAGGATCACCCCACAAGGGGAGCAGTTCTTGTTTCATTGTCGCCAAGCGTTAGAGAGTTTGGAACAAGGTCGAATAGCCGCTCATCAAACTCAAGGAACCGTCAGTGGAAAACTGCGTTTATCAGTGTCGTCCGACTTAGGGCGCAATACGCTTCTGCCTTGGATCGAAGAGTTGCTCGATCTGCATCCTTTACTGTCAATCGAGTTAACTGTTGGTGATTCCCTCTCTGACTTTTTTTTAGATCAAGTTGATATGGCGTTGCGCTATGGAAAGCCTGAAGACTCAACCATGATTTCATTTCATATTGCAACGATGAGTAGAATCACCTGTGCGTCTCCCGCCTATCTCTCTAAGTTCGGAGCACCTACACACCCTGAAGACTTAGTAGAACACAACTGCTTACTTCACCGATTAGCAGGGCGTTTATTTAACCATTGGCAGTACATGGATAGTTCAGAAACATACAAGATTAAAGTGGAGAGCAATCGAGTATGTAATGATACCGATATTGTTAGACGCTGGGCGGTTAATGGAAAAGGGATTGCGTACCGATCTCAGATAGACGTCTTTTCAGATCTAGCTAGCGGCAAACTGGTGCAAATTTTACCAGACTATCAATCCCCTCCTGTTGAGCTGCATTTAATTTGCCCGAGCAGAGAGCAAGTTAGCCCAGCAGTAATAGCATTTCGGGAGCTATTAAGGGAAAAAACCGCACAAATCGTGTCAAGTGAGAATAACGGCCAACCAATATGACTGGCAATTAATGATCAGCCATGGTTAAGCTCGTTGCAGACACCTTAATAAGCTGGTCAACGGCTTTATTCGCCCGTTCAGCCATACTCTGCCCTTCGCCATGCTCCAGATATCGCAAAGACAAACGAGAAGAGACATCAAAAGGTTCATCCGTTGCTAATGATTCAATGATAACTCTGTCACCGATAAACAGAGTGTCTAGCTGCTCCATACGCCATTGCTTGGTATTGAGATTAAACAGCCCCAAATAGTAGAAAACACCACTTCCCTGATTAGACACAGTAAAGGGCACCACAAACACCATCTGGTCATCACGGTTGCTCAAATTAAGTGGGGTTATTTTGCTATAGTCCACAGCGACCTGACCAACTTCTTCTCCATCTCGATAGTTTCCAATCGCAACAGGCAGCGCACTATCCTGACGAATATCCGTTAATGTAACCGCCACTTGAGATTGCGCTTGATAAGAATGCGGCAGCGTAATTCGCCATTGATTGTCTGTTTCGACACCAAATAACGTCAGCATCACCTTTTTATTATCAATGGCATCATACTTCACCACTTGACCGTCTGATTGCTCAACATAGATATCGTCATTGGTTACATTAAATCGATAAATGCCAGCGAGCACGACCGTTATCAATAATAGCAATACCAGCAAACCGAGCTTCTTCATAACACACCTTTATTTTTCTACGCTAGCAACTTTTCGGCTGCAACAGACAACAAAACATTCTCAACATCAGCAATAATATCAGACACTTGATCCCATGTGTTCCAATATAAATCAACATATAAAGGGGACTCTTCCATGACCACCAGTGAGCTACTATGTTTATTAAGTAGCCCACGAGGCAACATTGTCCAACCCAACCCCTTTATTGCCGCGTCCATCAACACATGAGAACTCGGGATATAGTGCGTTTTTTCAGGCTGAGCATCAATATTCCGCGAGGCAAGATAACGTTCAATTAAATGGTCGTCTCTATCATAAACCACCACAGGGGCCTTACTATATTGCGCCTTAGCCATACTTGAGTTGAAATAACGTTGATAGAACGAACGCGAGCAGACTGCCACATATTCCAGTTTACCCAGATAGCGCGTTTTGCATCCCGCTACTTGGCTATTACACGAGGTTATAGCGGCAACGACATCACCATTTTTTAACTGTTTTTGTGTATCCACCGTGTTAGACGTACGAACATCAAAAGAGAGGTGGGTGTTATCTTTCAGCCTATTTATTACCTCCAAAAACCAACAACTTAAAGAGTCATGGTTAACGGCGATAGTTAGCGGCAACGTACCTTCTTGCGCGTGGTGATGCAGAGCGATATCCATTTCGTTATAAATTAACAGCAAACGACGTGCGTAACTCAATACTTGCAAGCCTGTCGTCGTAGGCTTAGGAGGCGTACTCCGAATCAATACCGCACTGCCGATGCGGTTTTCTAATGATTTTATCCGTTGCGATACGGCCCCAGCAGAGACATTTAACTGACGAGCGGCATGGTCAAAACTCTGGCCATCAACAATTGCGACCAAGGTTTCCAGCTCTTTATGATCAAACATTTTCAATCCATGTTTAGTTTACCTAAAGATAGTTTAGTTTTTTTAGTTTTATTTAACAGCATTAGTTTCTTACTCTTTGAACCACTTCTTATTGCAACCATGGCTTCAACCTCTGCAAATCCACTACAACTATATTATTAGGATCAGATATGAGTAACCCTTTAACCCAAGCCCCGACAGCAACTCCTCAAACATTTCTTAACTTTCCATTACTGGACAACGTCGACAATCTGTCTGCTGACATCGCGATTTTAGGTGTGCCTTTTGGTATGTCTTATAGTGTTGATGGCCAAGCTAACGATCAAAGCACTGCACCTGATCATATAAGAAATTGGTCCACTTTCAGTGAAATAGAGATGACGCTCAATCATTACGATTTTGATTTGGGAGGCACTCTGCTAGACGGCAAAGAAATTCGAGTTGTTGATTGTGGCAATGTTAAAGCTAATTTGGCCAATCCAGAACAACATTATGATGATGCGGAGAAAATCGCTCGGTCTGTCTTTGCTTCTAACGCGACCTTAATTACCTTAGGAGGCGATCACGGTGTTCCCATTCCAATAATGAAAGCCCTAGACGTTCTACAAAAAGATATTGTGCTTATTCACATAGATGCCCACTTAGATTGGCGGGATAGTATCAACGGCGAAAAGAATGGCTACTCAAGTGTCATACGTCGAGCCTCAGAGCTTGATCACATCACTGCTATTCATCAAATTGGTTTACGCGGTATTGGCAGCGCCAAAACGGAAGAAGTGAATGATGCGATTGCGCACGGCTGTTCGATTACAACGGCTTATCAGCTACACGATCTCGGGATGGACGAAGTTCTTAAGTCCATACCTGATAACGCAACCTACTATCTCACGATTGATGCGGACGGTATTGACCCTACCATCATGCCTGCGGTTCTCGCGCAAACTCCGGGAGGTCTTAACTGGATTCAGCTGCACAAGTTAATACATGGCTTGGTAAACAAAGGACATGTCGTCGGTATGGATCTGGTTGAAATCACCCCGAGCTGCGACGTTGGGAATATCTCGATGATTCATGCAGAGCGACTTCTGTGTAACTTTATCGGGGCCACCGTTCGCGCCGGCTATTACCAAAAGTAACAGATACTTGCTTAATGGTACTCAAAAAGGCCGTTGTTGATTTAATTAGCAATTAGCACGACAGGACTTAAATTAACAACCCGCTATAAAAAAGCCTATCCAGTTATGGGATAGGCTCATTAAGCTTAGTACTGAGGAGTTATCCCCCAAAGCTGTTCTTGCTGCTTAATTTAAACCGCAGCAACGACTGAAATTTCGACTAACAGCTCTTCTCTCGCCATTTGTGCTTGTACACAAGCACGAGCAGGAGCGTGACCTTCTGGAACCCAGTTGTCCCACACTTCATTCATACCTGCAAAATCATCCATTGTTTTTACATAGATGGTTGCAGACAATAGTTTTTCGCGAGATGAACCAACACTTTCAAGTAGCTCGTCTACTTTCTCAAGCATGGTTTCAGTCTGCTCTTTAATGCCTTTGGTAGAATCTTTTGCAACCTGACCGCAAAAATAAACAGTGTTGTTATGAATAACAGCACGGCTCATGCGCTGTTTTGTTTCTCTTCTTTCAATCATTTTACTATTCCGTATTATCATGCACCCATTGATGCACTAAGGATCAAAGTGGCAAGCCACTGGTTTTGGCGGAATTTTAACGGTTAAGTCGCGTGGTTACCAGCATACTTTTGTGTGTTAATCGCTATTTTTAAGCTTGTTGAGATTCACGTTTCATTTGGTACATTCTTCTATCCGCTATCTGCACTAAATCATCGATGTTTTTACTGTCTTGAGGGAAGTTTGCACAACCGATACTGGCAGAAAAAGAGAGGTCAACATCATTGTGGTTAAATGACAGGCCAAACTGGTTGAGCACGTCGCAGCAAAACTGATCAATTTCTCCTTGCTGGCACACCGACTTTTTCAATACAAGTGCAAACTCATCACCGCCGATTCTAAACACCAAACACTGCTGCTGAAAATGGGACTGTAACCGACGAGCAACTTCAATAAGCACGGCATCACCCGCTTGATGACCAAAGTCATCATTGATCTGTTTAAAGCCATTAAGATCAAGTAAACATAGGGTGTAATCCTGAGCGTCGTTGTCATAGTTTTCTAGTAAGCTAAACAGTGCCAGACGATTAAATAAGCCTGTAAGCGGGTCGGTAAGTGCTAACTTCTTTATGTAAACAGACTCTTTATAGAGCACATAAAACAGTAAACATATGCACACCACAATACCCAACACTAAATAGAAGTCTGCGGTTGCTAATGCCCGCGCTTTTTTCCTCTGCTCTTCATACAATGGGCTGGCTACACGAAAGTTTTGATTAATATAATCGATCATTGAGATGTGCAAAGCATCTGCTCGTTGGTAAAATTCTTGAATCACTTGTTGGTTGCCATTAGCCACTTGCTCCATCATGGGTTCTAACTCTTGAAACTGAGTAAACAACTGACTAAAAAATTGTTTTGCATCGGCAATTTTCATAAAACTATCCGACTCTCGGTTATTTACCAACAGATCGAATCGGCTCCACGTTAACTCATACTTGAGCAGCACTTCATTAATATGGCTAGCGTCTTCATCCATATGATCCGAATGAGCCACCAGCTCAGAAAACTCCTTACTTAATTGAAATAGAAACCAAGTCGCTTGATTTTGTTGCTCTGTATAGGTTTTGGCGAGGCGATCCGTTTGAAAGTAGAGCATGATATCCAACACAAATAACACCACTGCAAATATCAACAGCAATGTTTTGGAGACTCTCAGATAAGGATGAGTCAGTTTGATTTTCTCAATATCAGTCATTATCAACTATTTTTATTGTCTCTATCTGCCATACCATTTGAGAATGATAATTGCTGTTATCAATAGATGGATGATCCTTTAATGAGTAAATCAACCAGTAGGGGCCTTTATCCCGAATTTTCATTCGTTTACCATCTTTTAAGTAGGCCAGTATAGGTTGATAAACCGTAATATCTTCCCCCTTAATATCGATGGCATAGTCGTTGAGTGCCCTAACGTTAACAGTCTTAGGCATACCTTGATTATGGTAACTCAAGATCAAGCTCTCTAAGCTCACCCCAGTAAACGTCTCTTCGCCAGTAAACCATGGCAAATGTGTCTTTACCGACTTACTCGGCAATGAGGAAATATACTCGAATGAGAGCTCATTTCGCTCTCCATTGGGCAATTCAATGACTAAGTTGCTGCCATAACAAAAAGTGGAAAACAGGGCAAACAACACCAAGAGGTAACGTCTCATCTACTCTCTCTACTTCAAATGTTAAATTATTGTTAATTTACATAAGTATAGTAAATATTTATATCCACGTCATAGTAAGGGATATAAAAAATGAGAGAGCAAAAACAAAAAAAGCTTTGGACCGAAGTCCAAAGCAACACTCAAACACGAACAAAGGGAATCATTTAATACATAAGACTCGGTAACAATAACGCCACCGCGGGGAATAGAACGACAATGGCTAAGCGCACCATATCCGCAACCCAAAATGGCAAGATACCTTTAAAAATAGTCCCTGTACTAATGTCCTTAACAAGTCCAGACAATACAAATACATTTAAGCCTACTGGCGGGGTAATCAAACTGATCTCTGTTACTACCACCACCACAATACCAAACCAAATCGGGTCAAAACCGAGTTCAACCACAACAGGGAAAAAGATTGGCACTGTTAATAGCATCATAGACATACTTTCAAATACACATCCTAAAATGATGTAAATAAGAAGAATAATGCCCATTGCCATCATAGGCGAAATATCACCAACTTGAATCAGTTCAATCAGTGCGGTTGGCAACCCTGCACGGTTAACAAAGTTCGACAGGATTAACGCACATATTACAACGGCAAATAGTGAAGCGGAGGTCTTCGCCGTATCGACTAAAATATCGCGTAACACATCGTAATTGAGTTTTCTTCGATATAAAGCGAGGAAAAATGCACCAGACGCGCCGATACCGGCCGCTTCTGTTGGTGTAAATACACCAGCATAGATACCACCCATCACCAAAACAAACAGCATTAATGTAGAGAAGATACCTTTTAGAGCAACAAAGCGCTCTTTCCAGTCCGCTCTCTCTCCCGGAGGCGCACTCTCAGGTGAACGAAATACAACCCAGCGAACCGTCAACAGATACAAGGTAATACCAAGTAATCCCGGTAAAAATCCAGCAGCGAACAGTTCACGAATACTGCTCTCGGTGAGTAGACCGTAAATTACCAGCATAACGCTTGGCGGAATTAAGATACCTAATGTTCCTCCCGCTGCAATGGAAGCGGCAGCCAGACCATCAGAGTAACCATATTTACGCATCGGCGGCATAGCCACTTTTGACATGGTCGCTGATGTCGCTAAGCTAGATCCACAGATAGCAGAAAAACCACCACAGGCTAAAATAGTCGACATTGATAGACCACCCCGACGGTGCCCCACAAACGCATTACACGCCCTATATAGCTCCGCGGATAAACCTGCTCTGGTAACAAAGTTACCCATCAAAATAAACAGTGGAATAACTGACAGACCATAGTCTTGTCCGGTATCTATAATTCGACGTGCAGCCATAGACATGGCCGCAGTCCAGTTATAATCATTGATATACCAAAACCCGACAAAGCCGACTACACCCATAGCAAACGCGAGTGGTAGTCGTAAGAACACCATTATGATCAGGACAGTAAAACCAATTATTGATTCAATCATTTACTACCCCTTTCTTCTGAAATTGGTGTTGCAGCGCGAAAAATTGGCAATCTTGCGCAATACACTATGGCGTTCATCAAGGTTAAGAAACCACCGGCAAAACCAGTAATAGAAATTAGATAGGTGACATAACCTAACGGAATTTCGAGGATCTCAGACACTTCTTCATATTCAAGTGAGCGGCCAGCTAACTTCCAGTTCATCATGGCCACTAAAACTAATGATACAGCACAAATAAGGTTGATAACTGCTTGGCGGAGGTCTATCCAACGATCAGGAAAATAGGCATCGAGTAAGTCTACGCAGATGTTTTCTTCTTTCCACGATACTAAAGGAAAAGCCATAAACACCATGACAGCAAGGAGAACCTCTATCATCTCTGTTGAACCATCAATCGGTGAATTTAGAAAATAGCGTCCGAAAACATCGATAAATGTAATACCCATCATTAAAAACAAGCTGAGCGCAGCAAGGGTCTCCAACCCTCGCCTCACAGCTATCGAAACATTCTCAGCTATCATAATAATTACAAGCCTTTATTGATTTGCTCTTGGTAATAATCAAACGCAGCAGGACCATCGACTTTGCGCTTCTTCGCAGTTTTATACCAATCTTCGATAATGCCCTTTGTCATTCCCTTCACTTCTGCAACTAACTCTGGAGAAGCATCGGTAAATACGTGACCATTCGCTTTTGCTTTGTTGTAAGCGTTGGTATCGTAATCATCCATCATTTTTCCGAATAAACGAGATAGTTTCTCACCAGATACGGCTTTAATCGCTTCTTGGTCTTTCTTAGAAAGGTCAGCTAGTGCATCGCGGTTCATTACAATCGCGAAGCTTCCGCGGTACAGACCACCAGGGAACATTAAGGTGTTGTTGGCCACTTCAGCTAAACGGAAGCTACTTAGTGATTCAACGGGTAAGTAGGTTCCTTCTACTACCCCTTGCGACAATGATTCGTACACTTTAGGCGTAGAAATAAACACAGGCGTTACTTTCATCCCTTTAGCGATATCAGAAATAACACCACCACCTACACGGATTTTTGTGCCTTTAACGTCACTTAACGTTTCAACTTTCTTTTTTGTTATCAACTGACCAGGACCATGCACACCAACCGCCATCACTTCAACACCGCGGTGCTCTTTACCTTGTTTTAGGTATTTTTCGTAGGTATTCCAGTACGCTTTTGAAGCTAACTCGGAGCTTACACCACCCTGGAATGTCGGGATTTCAGGCAGTTGAGTTAATTTAAAACGACCCGCTTTATGACCATGGAAAATCCAAGTAACATCGCCAATGCCATCAGTAACAACATCTATTTGAGATGGAGGTGGTGCCAAATCGTACTCAATTTTTACTTCAACACGACCTTCGGTGGCTTCTTTTATCCACTCACCCCACGTCGGCCATACAACTTTGTTAATACCGTGGTTTGGTGAAGCCCATGAGCTGATTTTTAGGACCTTCTCTGGCGCGGCATTAGCACTAGTAGAAGCAAGGAGAAGCAACCCGGCGCTAACAACCATAGAGATTTTTGATTTAATCATGACACATCCTTGTATTGCTGGTTTA
The DNA here is from genome assembly GCF_013114595.1 of Vibrio sp. 99-8-1. Taxonomy (GTDB): domain Bacteria; phylum Pseudomonadota; class Gammaproteobacteria; order Enterobacterales; family Vibrionaceae; genus Vibrio. The sequence continues at coordinate 10,630 of NZ_VTXE01000017.1, forward strand.
ATAATTGTTTATTTTGTTATGTTCCAGTTAAAACCGATAACATATTAACAATCTACCATTATCAATTTAGTTAATATGTTAAGAAGATCAAGTTTGTAACAATTCCATTACTTTTCTTTATTAGACATTAGTCTATAACCATGTCCATCGATGCAGTTAACCTATTAAAAAAGCTCTACTTTTTTAAAGAAGAGCTGTTCATGTTACCGCAAATAAATTGCTGTTCGCCCTACTAAACCATCGTTGGGTCAGGTTCTAATCCCATTAGACTACGGCCTAAAATCTGCTTACAAATATCATAATCGGTATAAGCATGAGCACCCGTCATGTGGGAATCACGGAACAGTCGTTGAGCTTCGTTGGTAGAGAACCAGCAGTTTCCGCCAATGGCGTCAAACAGACGGTCAACAGAGTCAATACACATCTTCACTGCATACGCTTGATTGGTTCGCCAGTAAGCCAATGTTTCCGCTGTTGGGTACTCTTTACGCTCGCCGTGCTCTTTATGATCTTGCCATGTTTTTTCTAACATCGCTCTGGCGGCAAATACCTGATGGGTTGATTCAGCCAGTCGCATCAATGCGGGTGTCGCAGCGCCAACGCGTGCGCCGGTATAAGCACGAACACGGTTTTGAGTAATGGTTTTGTATACCTCAAGCATACGCTCAGCGATACCCAAACCAATAGCCGCGAAACCACAGGCGAAATAAGGGCGGTAAGGTGTGTAAAAAATATCGCTGTCTGGATAGAGACCAAAACCAGCGGATTTACCTTCCATCATGCCTTTTGCTGTTTCAATACGGTGTTCTGGAATGAAAACATCTTTAATTGATAGGGTTTTTGTACCACTCGATTTCATACCAGCGGCATACCAATCATCAACAATTGTGTATTCATCTCTTGATACCACGCCAAAACAGTAGGTTTTGTTTCCATCTGCATCTTCGCGGTTGAATCCAAGGATGGCCCAGTCTCCATGGTCGCATCCACTACTCCATCGCATATCTCCGTTAAAGATAACGCCGCCTTCAGTCTCTTCTGTTTTTCCGAATGGTGCGATACTGCTGCTTGCTGTTGCATCTGGATTGTCTCCCCAAAATTCTTCTTGAGCTTGTTCTGAGAACATTGCCATTTGGTGACTATGAGTGGCCAACAGGCTTGCACCCCATGCTGTCCCCCCGCAAGCTCCTGCTAGTGCAGCAACACAGTCTGTAAATTCAGGTAGTGAAATCTCTAGACCACCATATTTTTTTGGTTGGAAAGCACGAAAGAATTTAATCTCTCTTAATAAACGGATGTTTTCTTCAGGTGGCATTCTATCGATTTCAGCTTGTGCAGCATTAGCAGCAATCGTAGGCAAAATTTCCTGTAACTTTTCTAATAGAGGGTTTGCTTGTTTCATGGTTACTTCCTTTTAATCATACGATCCTAGCCCTTATTGTTAACAGTATTGCTGGGGCTACCGAATGATTGTTATTATCATGTTAACATTCGGGCAATTAAATGGATTAAGCACGAGAACAATTGCACTTTTCACAGGATTCGTTAATATGTTAACTGTTTTGTGAAAATATTGTGAAGTTAGGCATATTTTTACATTAATGTTAACAAACCTGTGTAAAACAAGGAGCAATGCGGGTGGTTACGAAAATTCCAAACATCAATATTGGTCAAGTGTACGATCAGCGCTATGCTAATTCTGAGCTGCATTTTGAATACTTGGACAATCTAGCGAATTTTTTTGGTCGAAATATGCCAGTGCATTACCATGATCGATTTTATCAGATACATATAATACTTGATGGTAGCACTCACGTTCACTTAGATGAAAAACACTATACTAATGAAGGGATTACACTGTTTTTCACCCCTCCAGCAGTGCCTCACTCATTTGTCACTGAATCGAGCTCGTCAGGTTATGTGTTAACGATTCAGCAACAACTTGTTTGGCGATTATTGGACATGGAGTGCGGATTAAATAATATAATGGTCGATCAAATGAAGCCATTTTGTACTCAATTAGTACAAGATTGCCCTATTCTTTCATTAATACAGCACCTAAAAAGGGAGCTAGATTCGAGCGGTATGATGCAAGAAAAGGCAACCCAATCATTGCTGCAACTGGTGCTCATTGAAGTGATGCGATTAGGGATTCGAAATAAGTCGGAAAAAACCAATCGCAGTGTGGATATCACTCTTTTTCACAACTTCAACCACTTAGTGGAAACGCACTATATCGAGCACTGGGCATTAGGAGAATACGCGGAGAAGATAGGTATTTCTGTTTCACGACTGAATGATATATGCCGCAGGGTCAGTGGCCTATCATCGAAAAAGATCATAATAGATCGACAAATGCAGGAAGCACGCCGCTCACTTCAGTTTACCTCTAAGAGTGTCTCTGAAATCGGCTATGACCTTGGCTTTAGAGATCCTGCATATTTTGCTCGATTTTTTAGAAAGTATTCAGACATGACAGCATCAGAATACCGAAGTAAAGTCACCAAAAATGTAGAAAATAATTATTGATTTATCTCATCGCAAAAAGGAAAGGAAGGCGAAGGTATTTATGACGAAATTTAAAGACTCACTACCATTACAACTCATTAAAGCTAGAGACGTCACTCTTGATTTCTTTCGTCCAGTATTATCAGAATATGAAGTGACGGTACAACAATGGCGAGTAATGAGACTAATCCATGCTTATGATGAAATCGATTTTACAACGCTTTCCAAAGAGAGCTGCATCTTAAGCCCTAGCTTAACGGGCATAATTAACCGCCTAGAGAAACAAGATTATGTCTGCAAAATTAAATCTGACGTTGATCAACGACGAGTCAATATTCGGCTAACAGAGAAAGCAGAACTGCTGGTAAAAGAGATGCGTGTTGATATTGATAAACAGTACGAAAAACTAAAAGCAAGGTTTGGTGAAGATCGATACAACCAGTTATCCGAGTTACTTGAAGAGTTAATCGATATTCGAGATTTATAACTGCCAACACCTCTACTATACCCAAGTGACCTCTAAATCTTGATCCTGCATCTTGAGGTCACTTGAGTATACACACCTCTATTTAAGTTTTTTTTGCCTGTTAGAATCTTTATTTATTAAAAACATTTCGTTCGAGAGGTAAATTTATGTGATTTACCTCTCTTTTTTTGTGTCACTATTTTTTATTTCTTAGCAAAATATTTAACGCAATCTATTGCGTACATTTGGCAAATCGATTGCTTTCTCCGTTTAAACAGAAACAGTTATTAACAATTCCATAAAACAAGATCCAGAGTAATTTTGTGATCTTGATCTCTTAGTAACCGCAAAATAGCGACTAATATTGCCATTAAGCCCGTATAACCACATCAACATAATTGGTTATCGTTAGGCGTATACTTATCAAATTTGATACAACATTGGAGATATCAAAATGGCAACCCCTCATATTAATGCTCAACCAGGTGACTTCGCTGAAACTGTTTTAATGCCAGGTGACCCACTACGTGCTAAATATATTGCTGAGACATTCTTAGATGACGTTAAGCAAGTGTGTGATGTGAGAAATATGTTCGGTTACACAGGTACTTATAAAGGTAAAAAAGTATCCGTTATGGGCCACGGCATGGGTATCCCTTCTTGTTGTATCTATGTACATGAGCTTATTGCTGAGTACGGCGTTAAGAACGTTATCCGTGTTGGTAGCTGTGGCGCAGTACGTGACGACGTAAAACTAATGGACGTTGTTATTGGCATGGGTGCATCGACTGACTCTAAAGTAAACCGTATCCGCTTTAATGATCATGATTTCGCTGCTATCGCCGATTACGGCCTTCTTGAAGAAGCGGTTAAACAAGCTCGCATTCAAGATGTTCCTGTAAAAGTAGGTAACGTATTCTCTGCAGATCTTTTCTACACTCCTGAAGCTGACATTTTCGAAAAAATGGAAAAACTAGGCATTTTAGGTGTTGATATGGAAGCGGCTGGTATCTATGGCGTAGCGGCAGACCTAGGTGCTAAAGCACTGACTATCTTAACGGTATCTGACCACATCATTCGTGGTGAGAAACTGAGTTCAGAAGACCGCCAAAAATCATTCAATGACATGATGAAAGTTTCTTTAGAAACGGCTATTAACTTATAAGATTTTTGCAGCCAATAGCGATATTGGCTGCTCATATAAATTCCCGAGGGGGCGATCGTGTCAAATGGCAAATTGCCGAAGGACGTAGATGGATTACAACTCAACTTTTGTAAAACATTGGCGTGTGACAACTTTGGATTGAGCGATGCAGAACGTTATGTTCTTCAACACGTAAACCCTAAGCGTCCAGCGATGGTCTGCCGAGAGTGTGGTGCTTTCCCCCCCTTACTTAACAACCAAGAAGTTATAAACGAACTACATCGTTTACGTCGCGTGCATAGCGACGGTCTACCAACTTGTCGCAATACTGAGTGTGACAATTTTGGCCTATCGGTTCATACCCATAAAAACCTATACCATGCATTTGGTTACAGTGGTGATCGCCAGAGATACCGCTGCAAAAAATGCCAATCCACCTTTGTGGATAAATGGTCTGGTGCGAACAAAAAACTCAACTTTCAAGAAAACCTATTAGGATTGCTTTTTATGAGCTTCTCGGTACGAGAAGTGTGTCGAAAACTAGAGATCAATCCCAAGACGTTTTACGATCACGTCGATCATATCGCCAGTCGCTGCCGTCGTAAGCTTGCCATGTTTGATGCCCGCTGGGTTAACCATGAACATCATTATCATTTGGCTTCACACTTTATGCCGCTGCAGCCAAAAAGTAATAACGGGGTGCTATGGTTCGCTACTGGTGAAGCAAACTCCGGCTATATCTTGTCGCAACATATCAATTACTCTATTGATGAAGAGGCGCAAGGCTCTCTCGATCATGACCCCTACCAAACTCCTTCACGCTATGTTTCACGTCATTATCAGCCTGAAGCAAACAATGATATTTCGGTACAATCGTCCGATTTAAGAGAAAGAATTGATGAGAAATACCAAGTTATTCTCGCCAGAGGAAATGTTGAAGATCCTATGGGTAATATGACCTGCTTTAATTACCCATCTAAAGGCGCATTGATCCGAGCACCTTATACCTCATACGCCCATTTTCTGCATGTACTAGAAATGTGCGATATTGATAAACAGGTATCCATCTATTTACCTCAAGATCCCGTCTTACGTTCAGCGGCTTTAACTATCTGCTTGCCTAGAATTAAACGTCAAAATATTGACCTAATGTATGTCGAAGAAGATGCAGGTTGGGACAATAGTCAATTACCTGAAAAAGTTGATATTGTTCATATGGGATGGTGGAAAGATCGTTGGGCTATTTCTGAGCAACAAAATGTCAGCAAAGGCATCTGCTATCTAGCAGGCAATAACTCTTCTACAAAGCAGTGGTTACAGCAGGCAAGCGTACAAAACACCAAATTCTACCAAGATCGTTTTCAGCTCCTTTTCGGCAGCTTTATTAACGAACCTCGCCGAAAACTCAGACCAAGCGGAATCCTTCCTATGTTGGATATATTTCGAGCTTGGCACAATTTATGCTACCAAGATAAAGATGGGCTTACTCCGGCGCAGAGCTTAGGGTTAACAGACCAACCACTTACGCTTAAACAGCTATTGTCATAACGGATAATCCCACAGACTTTGTGAGTCGACACTAACTTTTATTGCTCTATATTCAATTTAGCTAATTATAGTTGGTGCTCTCAACGAAACTATTCATATAATGAATTGTTTGTTTATATGTCAACATCATGGACTTAGCCTTTGGACAAAGCTCACACATTACTCGAAAATGAATTAGAGCAGCTCGCTTCCCGTTATGAAGTGGAGCCTGAAACTGTTTTGGTTATTGCCAAGCAATGTTTAGGTAAAGCCGACCAAATACTTTATCCCGAAGGCGGAATTAAAGCCTGCATTATTATGTCTCGCTGTTACTGGCATATGATGGATTACTCTCAAGGGTTAAAATCCATCAAAGAAGCTCTAATTCGCCTCAACCGGTTAGACACCGATCTTTTTCTTCCTGAGATTTTGCATGTGCATGCGATGCAGTTTTGGGGACAAGCAAAATACTATTCCGCACAACAATTTTGGATCAATGCCCTTGAACAAGCTGCGCTTGTTGGCGAAACCATTATTGAAATTGAATGTTTGATTGGCCTTGGTAATGTTTGGCGAGTCACTCAGCAGCACAAATTGGCGATGTCCACACACAGCTTGGCCGTCAATGTTGCCAATAATGCCCGTATCGATTGGCTAGAAGGTAAAGCAAGTATCTACCTTGCTAAAGATTATTATCTTCTCAATAACTACATTGAAATGTACTCCACGTTAGACAGCGCAGAAGAAGTACTAAAACACAATTCCCATAAACAGTGGAAAGCGGAGATATGGGATCTTCGAGGTTTAGCATTACTCGGTTTAGAGCGTCTAGATGACGCAGAGATTGCCACCGTTAAAGCGTATAATCTGGCGATTGATAACGACCTGACTTGGATTAAGACACAAGCATTTATTAGCCGAGCTCGGTTAGAGCTTATCCGCAACAATCTCGACAACGCCAAACAGTTTTTAAGTGATGCGGAAGCTGCTGCAAAGACATTTAACGATGATGACCTACTGTCTCAAATCTGTTTCCAACAGTCAGCAGTGGCAGAAAAACAGGGCAACTTTGAAGGCGCACTCAAAGCGTTTAAAAAATACCGTCATCATTCCATTACCCAATTGAAAGAACAGACCAACAGATTAAGCCTAGATAAAGCACGAGCTTCAAAACGTCAACTTGATCAACGCGCCCGTAAGCTGATTAACCGCATACGTCGCCAAGTAGAATTTCATCACGGCGATATTGGTTACTCTAACCTTGTTTCTGAAACCTATTGGTGGGAACAGTTGGTTCTGTTCAAGAGTGAATTAACGGCATCTACACATGCTGTTATCTTGATTAAACATGCCAATCCAGCCTATTTAGAGGTCTGTTTGGAGCTCTCTCAATGCTTGTGTAATAGGGAAGATTTAATTTCGCGTATAAGTGAAGATAGAGTGGGACTATTGGTGGCGGTTAAAGATGAAAAAGCCAAACAGTTATACCAATTTATCAATCAAACGCTCAACAACTACCCATGGGAAAGACGTGGCTTAGCACAAGATAGACCGCTGGTTGAACTGCACGATATTCTTACTTTCCCATTCACTCTAGAGCAACTCGATGAGTTAAATCAACACGTGGATAGCGAACATGGATAAACTTCTCAGTAAAGTATCTGATGCGGGTCTCGACCCTTCTTCGGTTTCTGGAGAAGAAGCCATTATATTCTGGGATCACATACTGCAACACATTGCCACTTCACAGCGTGAGAAGGCATATTGTTACCTCATCAGTGCCGAATACCGCAGCCAACTAAACCAAAACAGCCAGTCCATCGATGAACTTAAAAAAGCGTTGGATTTACTTATACTGCCGGACAACGTAGAAGAGATTATTACTATACGTAGTAGCTTAAGCGCCCGACTGGTGGAGTCAGGACTCTACACCGAGGCGCTACAAGAGTTCGTTGATCTCTCTTCTTTAGCGGTAGAGTACAGCTTAATTGATGAATACGCCCAAGCGGTACTAGGTATGGGGAGTCTTTGCGATGCCTACGGTGACCATGCGAAAGCACTGCGCTACTATCAAAAAATTGACGGTATTGATCACGCTTTAACCAGCCGTTCTCTACGTCTCAACTACAAGTTAAATATGGTGGCGTGTCTCATCTCTTTAAATAGAGTGAATGCAGCCAGAGAACTGTTAGCTGAGTGCGAAGAGTTGAGTATTCTGGTCAGTGACAAAATTCTGGCAGGACAAATTGTTCTCTATCAAGCGCAGTTAGAACGACGAGAGAAAAATTACCATCAAGCATTAGTGACACTGACCAAAACCCACTATTTGGTCAACCGCCACCACGCTTATTGGCTTGCAAATATGCTGCGCTTAGAGCAAGCAAGAAACCTAACTGAAATTGGTAAAGTTGAGCTCGCCAGTATTATTTTACAGAGCACGACTAAGAAAATCCGTACCACTTCATCACCACTGCTGTTACAAAAACTGTACGATTCATTAAGCCGTGTGTTTATGAATCAAGGTCAGTTTCAGCAGGCTCTTACCTTTGAAAAAATGGGTTACAGAGTCTCAACGGATCTGATCAAGAGCATTCCTATTAGTGACCTCGGCGCTCATCAATTACGTAGACTTTCTAGATTTGAGTTACAACTTAAACTCATTATGTCTGAGCAAGAGAACAAAGAGCTAAAAGAGACCACAGAAAATCAAAAAGATACCGTGGCCAAACTGCAACAAGATGTCTTCACCGATCCTTTAACCTCACTACACAACCGTCGTTGGATGGAGGTGAAGCTAAAAGATCTGCTGTTGCATGATACGCCTTTTGCTTTCTTGGTTATCGATATTGACCACTTTAAATCCATCAATGACGAGCTTAGCCACTTGGTAGGAGATAAGGCGATTGTTAATGTCTCCCAAGAGCTGAAATCTCACTTCAAATTCAAAGGCGCATCCTGTGTCCGATTTGGTGGGGAAGAGTTCTTAGTGATACTGGAAAATGCCAACCTCGATCGAGCTCAAATGCACGCCGAACACTATCGGGAACGTATTTATCAATATGGCTGGAAAGAGGTGCTTGGTGAACGTGGATTAACCGTAAGTATTGGCGTAACAATGCATATGGACGGTGAAAATACTCAGCGTACCTTCTACCGGGCAGATAAAGCCTTATATCGCGCCAAAGCCAACGGACGAAATCAAGTCTGCGTTGAAGAGTAACGCTTCCCTAATCAGCTAAACAGCACTGAAAAGAACAACCGACACCACTCGTGCGGCAGACGACTTTATACCACTTGGCTATATTGTTTGCTAAACTGAAAATCATGGTTCGATTTAACGTGCTGTTTTAACATCACTCTTTCACCTTTATTTGTGAAATTGTCTTTGCTTTAGCGCACGCCCATCTACTTTAAGCAAGGATATGCTTATGTTTCTAGATTACGTTGCGCTTGGCCTTCTCATCTTTGTCGCACTGGTTATGTTTTATGGCATCATTGTTATACATGACATCCCATATGAAATATCTAAAGAACGCAATCACCCTCACCAAGACGCCATTCATGTTGCTGGATGGGTCAGCTTATTTACTTTACATGTATTGTGGCCATTTCTTTGGATTTGGGCGACTCTTTGGCGCTCAGACAGAGGTTGGGGGTTTCATAAGTTAGAAGAAGAACAGCTGGATACAAACCATAAAATCACGCTACTTTCAGAGCAAGTTTTGCAGTTGGAAAAAGAGGTGAACGCGTTAAAGTATCAAGTCAGCAAGCCATCAGATAACCGCGCTGAACCTTCAACAGAAGGAGACGCATAATGGAAACATTACTTGTCTTAACCTACACCGCGTTTTGTGTCGCCATTTTCAAAGTTTTTAAGATACCACTAAACAAATGGACGGTTCCTACCGCCGTACTTGGGGGAGTAGCTCTGGTTGGCTCAATGGTGCTTGTGATGAACTATAACCACCCTTTTACCCATATTGGTGGACAGATCTTTAACACCACTCCTATCGTCAGTAGTGTTAGGGGGAAAGTGGTTGAGGTTAATGTCGTTGCTAACCAGCCTTTAAAAAAGGGAGAGGTACTTTTCAAAATAGATCCCACCCCATTCGAAGCAGAAGTGGTCAACAGAACAGCGGCACTGGTTGCCTCGCAACAAAATGTATTACAGCTTGAGTCCGTTTATAAAGCCGCACAAGCTACCGCAATTAAAGCAACCGCGGAGAGAGACAAAGCTCAGCGAGAATATCAAAGGTACCAAAAAGGCTTTTCTAGAGGGGCATTTACTGAACAACAAGTCGATACCAAACAACAAAGTTACAAAGCCGCACAAGCCTCTTTGGAGGCAGCGCTTGCTAATCAAAATCAAGCTGAATTGGCGTATACATCAGAAATTAATGGTGAAAACACCTCTGTTGCTCGTGCCAAAGCGGCACTTACACAAGCGCAGTTCAACTTAGACGAAACTACCGTCTATGCGCCTACAGACGGTTACGTCTCTCAATTGGCTTTAAGGCCTGGGATGATGGCGGTTCCTTTGCCTTTGGCCCCAGTGATGACCTTTGTTCATACCGAAGACAAGTACTATGTGGGCGCATTTAGACAAAATGCCTCCCAGCGACTTAAACCTGGATTTGAGGCGGATTTCATCTTTCGTGCATTACCCGGTAAAACGTTTAAAGGAGAAGTGGTCGAGTTAATTCCAGCCATTGCAGAAGGACAAATACAAGCACGAGGAACCTTATTAGGAACTAACGCGCTTAACACTCAAGGTCGACTAATGGTTAAGTTACGTATCCTCGATGATATCTCATCATTTAACTTACCACTGGGTAGCGCAGCTGAAATCGCAGTGTACTCTCCGCATTTTGAACATGTTTCTGTCATGAGAAAAATACTTATTCGAATGAAAAGCTGGCAAAACTACCTTTATGTCGATCATTAATGCGACTAAGTAGTGAGCGAAAATGATGTTTCTAACGGCAGCCATGGCTGCCGTTGTTTAAAGCACCAGCAATCGGCTGCAAAAAAGGCCGCGAAAGGCCAACAGACCCTAGCAGTACCGAGCCAAATCAAAAAATATGCAAATTAATTGAAAACTAATAGGAAACTCTAGAATAAATTCGCTACCATTAAACAAGCACATAAAAAAACCATACACATAGACTCTGGTTACGTAATGACAAACGAAGATTTTCAGAAAGCAGCAGAAAACTTACGCAAAGCTGTTCCCCTAATGATAAAAAATCAGGTGCCAACGACGCCTGAAAATTATGCATTGTGGTACACCTACGTTGCAGAAACTCAACCTGAACTGAATCAAGAACTCAACAAAATTATCGAAGAGTATGGTTTGTGCCTGCCTAGTCATAGCGAAGGTTTATACAAAACCTACATAGCAAGCCAAACCGAAGCAGATGTTCAGGAACTACGAAATAATCTCGAGATCCTGATAAACGAAATTTTCATGTCAATGAAAGACACGTTGGCAGACACCAGTACTTTTCAGAACAATATTGAGAAAAGTCTTACCAATTTAGAAGCCATGGAAGAAGAAGGCATTACGTTTGATGAGCTGCTTTCACTGGTGAGAGGCTTTGTTGCACAATCAAAAGAGATTAAACACTCAACACAGTATTTTAATAACCAGCTAAGTACCGCCAGTGAAGAGATTTCAACGCTGAAAAAAGAGTTGGAAAAAGTGCAGCGTGATGCTCTGTACGATAGTTTATCTAGCTTATTAAACCGAGGAGCTTTTGATAGAGATATCGCTTCGTTTTGCAGCTCTGGTGAGTCCCACCCACTCTGTTTGATTTTAATTGATATCGATAGATTTAAAAATTTAAATGATCAGTATGGCCATGTATTTGGAGATATGGTGATCAAAGCTATTGCAAGAAGACTTCAGTTACACTGCCGAGATGGCATCGCAGCTTATCGTTACGGTGGCGAAGAGTTTGCATTGTTGGTTCCCAATAAATCACTTCGTATTGCACGCCAATTTGCCGAAACAGTACGTCGCTCCATTGAAAAAATTTCCGTTAAAGATAAGCGATCAGGAAAACAGGTAGAAAATATTTCAGCCTCTTTGGGTGTCGCTGAGTTTGTTGAGGAACAGAACCCTATTGCTCTTATTGATAGTGCCGATAAGCAACTATATAAAGCGAAGAGCTTAGGTCGAAATCGCGTCATGCCTTTATAGGACAACGCAACTTGATAGTTAATTAACGAGCGGCTTGCCGCTCGTTTTTATTTTCCCTTTCGTTTTTTTGCGTCAGATGCCCCATAAACCGATCATCAATTTTACAAATTATCAACAAATCTGCTCTACTATTAGCCAACAAGATAATAATGACCCGTTTTAAAATGAGCCCACCAAGCGTCAATGCCGCTGTCTGTTTACTAACATTTAAGCAAAGATATTAGCGTTACTTGGTGTAGTTCACACAACTTATAAATCGGGTTTACTAAAATAATGTTAAACGTCTATTTTCGAAGGATTGAAAATTACATGAAACTAACACGCTGTTTTTTAGCAATATTACTCAGTTTATTCTCTACTACCGTTTTTTCCTCAACCATTGACAATCTGCCCATCCCCGGACTGACTCAATCTACCATTGGTTACGCTTCTTTATTGGTCTTTACCCTGGCATACGGACTCGTTATGGCAGAAGAGTACCTCCAGTTAAGAAAGTCCAAACCGGTACTATTGGCCGCCGGCATTATTTGGATAATGATTGGCTATGTATACCAGCAACATGGTCAGACAGAAGTCGCCAAACAAGCTATCGAACACAATTTATTAGAATATGCAGAACTGTTGCTCTTCTTGCTGGTGGCAATGACTTACATCAGTGCTATGGAAGAGAGGCGAATCTTCGACTGTCTTAGAGCTTGGATGGTCGGTAAAGGGTTTAACCTTCGTTCACTATTTTGGATTACCGGCATTCTTTCATTTTTTATCTCTCCTATTGCTGACAATCTAACCACGGCACTATTGATGTGTGCGGTAGTTCTCAAGGTAGGAGGCAATAACGCCAAGTTTATTAATTTAGCCTGCATCAATATTGTTGTAGCGGCAAATGCGGGTGGGGCTTTCAGTCCATTTGGAGATATTACAACGCTAATGGTTTGGCAGGCAGGCTTAGTCTCATTTTCTCAATTTCTCTCCCTATTCGTGCCCTCTGTTGCTAACTATATTGTGCCAGCGATTATTATGTCGTTCTTTGTACCAAAAACTCAGCCAGAAGCCATACATGAGTACGTAGAAATGAAACGCGGTGGTAAGCGCATTATAGGGTTGTTTTTGTTAACCATCGCCACTGCGGTCTGCTTCCACGGCTACCTGCACTTCCCACCGGTTATCGGCATGATGATGGGATTGGCCTACTTGCAGTTTTTCGGCTTTTTCTTGCGTAAAACATTACCCGCATCTATTGCACGCAAAAGAGCAAAAGCTGTTGCCGCACACGATGAAGCGGCCCTAAAACGATTAGGGTCTATCATACCTTTTGATGTGTTTAGACGAGTCTCTCACGCGGAGTGGGATACCTTACTGTTCTTCTACGGCGTCGTTATGTGCGTAGGGGGGTTGAGTTTACTTGGCTATTTAAATCTAGTCTCTGAAGTGATGTACACACAATGGGATCCTATCTGGGCGAATATCGTTGTTGGTGTCCTTTCTGCCATTGTCGATAACATTCCGGTGATGTTTGCGGTACTCACTATGCAACCAGAGATGTCATTAGGTAACTGGCTACTGGTGACCTTAACGGCAGGTGTAGGGGGTAGCTTGCTCTCTATCGGTTCAGCCGCCGGAGTGGCATTGATGGGCGCAGCTCACGGCAAATACACCTTCTTTGGCCACCTAAAATGGATGCCAGTGATTGCGCTAGGTTACGCGCTCAGTATCGTTGTCCATCTGCTATTGAATCAGACGGCTTTTTTGTAGCGACAGGTCTTCCTTTCACAACGGAACATAAGTACTCATTCAATTGAGCTGGCACAGCCACAAAAAGTAGAGGTCGGTTATTTACTTAACGCCTCTACTTTTTTTAGAAAGCTATCCCGTAGATGTTCTTGGTCATACTCAAGGTGATAGGTGTTATGAAAACCCACTGTTAACTCCACACCATTGCCACGCATAAACACATTGTAGCCATCATAATCTGAGCACGCTTCTACACCTTCGTAGATCTTACCAAACTCTGTCGGTGTACCGTTATCCATCACCATTTCATAGGCTTTAAGGACTTTGCTTGGATCCAGTTCGTTCTTCATAATAGGCACCTTAGATGTATAATCTCACTATAAGTATGGTAACTATTAGCCAGTTGGCAAATGTAGCCTGACCATTGTTAAACGACAAATGGTAAAGTTATTCAAATAGCATCAAGGATGCGTGCTCAGGGAAGATTGCGAAATTCAATATAATCTGTGCTAGATTGGCGGTTAGGGTCAAATGATCATACTGCTAGCACACTTGTTCAGAGTCCCTTAAAAGCAACGTTTGTGAATGAATAGTCACCATATGCAATAGACTTCCGTATAGATAACAAAGAGCAAAACTCAATGACGGACAAAATTTCCACCACAGCATTAGCAAAGCAGAAAAACACCGATTCAAAAACTCTGTTTAGTCAACTCAATCAGTTGGGCTACATTGTTCGTCATAATGATAAGTGGCAACTGACCAATACAGGACTACGCTTTGGTGGTGATTATGTCGACCACAAAGAGTTTGGCTCCTTCATTGTTTGGCCAAGTAATTTGTTAATTGATACAAGCATCAGCGCAGGAGTGCGGTTAACTGCAACTCAAATTGGCGATAAATTGGGGTTAAATGCTAAAAAAATCAATCAAATACTCAATGAACTGGGCTGGATGAACAAAGAAGAGGATGGCTGGCACTTAACGGATCTTGGCGTGCAGGCAGGGGGAGAACCAAGAGAGCCCAAAAACGCCTCAAGCCAGTTTATAGTTTGGCATGACACCATTTTGCGTGACAAAAATTTTCGTCGTTCAGTCAGCGAATTTCTTGGTACAGATTCAGACACTGTATCCACAGATAAGTCATTTTCTAGTTTCCAGCAAAAATTCTCAGCGAAGCACCGAACTTCAGATGGTCATTATGTTTGTACTAAAGAAGAGATGCTCATCGATAACTGGTTATATATGGCGGGGTTAGTGCATGCTTACCAACGAAAACTCCCCATTGAAGAAGAGTTATACTGTAATTTTTATTTACCCTCTGGCCGTGTCTACATTCAACTATGGGACAAAACACAAACAGAGATAAGTAGAGAAGCGGTTTTAGCCATCTATCATCGCTATAACTTCAATATTATTGAACTAGAAAAGCATGATACCGACAACCTAGATAATATATTACCAAGCGCACTACGAACGTTTGGTGTTAAGGCATATTAATAAAAACTGAGCTGAGAGAGGGCTTCCTGCCCTATTTCACCTATTAGCCAGTGTCTCTCATCATGCTTATTGGTTTACATTACCCAAGCTAAGATAAATAGAATTAAAACGATTTTTCTGCGAAGCCTGTTACCACTTCTATCCGCAGTTCTTTACCCAGTTTAGTTAAAGGGTGAACCACAACCAATCCTTTTACTCTCTTTTTCAACTTACCTAAATCTGCTTGCTCTTCTTTAGTTAACGCTCTTTGGAACGCCATATCGGACAAGTTTTTGCGATCTTTATTTAGCTCATACTGCTGTTTGTGCTTTAGCTGATTGCGCTTTTTAGTTAGAGACTCAATCTCTTTTTCAAACTGACTAATAATAGCTCTGTCGTTTCTCGACATTGCTGCCGCCAACTTGCGCTGGTACTTGTCCAGACGATTATTAATCTGTTGAATCTCTTTGCTTATACTCATTATTTTTCACCTTATCAATTTGCCCCACATATCTACCATCAATTGCCAATAATTAACACTAATAATTGCAAATAACTGCAACAGCCGTTGAATAAATTGCAAAATCGCTCAGTGCACGCGATTCCGACCTCCACTCACAAAAACAGTAAAGATCTTATTGAAAATGCCGATACATATACATGCGATTAGTATAATGTACTAATTTTATAATCATTGTTTATTTATTGACTAAACTGATAATAAGATAACAAGTTAACTGTAGGTAAGATGTAATGAATTTAACAATAAAAGCAAGGCTCTATATTTTAGCCATACTCCCCCTACTGATTATTGCTGTAGGTACTATGTATTTCACTAATGCCGAGTTAAAAAGCTTAAACAATGCGCATATGAACTCGTCTCGTGACGGTATGATGCAGTCCAAGAAAGACGAGCTTAAATCTTATCTTGATATCGTTGATACTGTATTAACTCCTTTAAAAGCATCGAACGCTTCAAAAGAGAAAGTAATTGCTGAACTGGCAAACATCAAGTTTGGTGCCAACGGTTATATCTTTGGGTATGACTCACAAGGGGTTCGTGTATTGCTGGGGCAAAGTGATAGTGGTATCGGCAACAACTACTGGACACTTAAAGATGTAAACGGCTTCTTGTTAATTCAAGATATTGTTAAACAAGGTAAAAATGGCGGCGGCTATACGACCTATTACTTCCCTAAACCGGGCGAGGATGAGCCTTCACCTAAACTTGCTTACTCCATCTATTTGTCTCAATGGGATATTGTTGTCGGTACCGGTTTTTATATCGATGATGTAGAAACCACCCTATCAGCGATGGAAGCGGAATCGCGCTCTCTTGCAGATGGTGCGTTAGTTACTATCGCCATTGCTACCTTAGTTATTGTTATTATTGTTGCGATCTTTGCGGTAATCGTTAACCAAAGCATTATTCGTCCATTGAACGCTTTTGACCGCTCAATCGCTTCATTCGCTTCCGGTGATGCCGATCTAACTGCGCGTATGGAGGAGTTTTCTGTTCCTGAATTTACTAAGCTGGGGCACAACTTTAATCAGTTTGTAGCCAGCCTACAGTCTATTATCAAGAACGTCTCTCAAGTGAGTAGCGAAGTGGCCAATGAGACCACCAATATGTCAAGTAGAGCAGGTCAAGTAGACGGATTAGCATCTCAGCAGCGAGAAGAGACTGAGCAAGTTGCGACAGCGATGACAGAGATGACCACCACTGCGCATGAGATATCTAGCAATGCCACTCAAGCCGCAGAATCTGCCAAAGATGCTGAAGACAACTCTTCGGACGCTATGCGAATTGTTAACGCCGCGGCAAGCTCTGTTGAAGCACTTGCCGGTGATGTAGAGCAAGCCAACGAAGTGGTGTCACAGCTGGAAGGTGATGTTCAAAACATTTCCACCTCTCTTGAAGTGATTCAAGACATTGCAGAGCAAACCAACTTACTTGCTTTGAATGCAGCGATTGAAGCCGCTCGTGCCGGAGAGCAAGGGCGTGGATTTGCCGTTGTAGCAGATGAAGTTCGTAAACTGGCCAGCCGGACACAAGAGAGCACTCTTGAAATTCATAAGATGATCGAACAGTTGAAAGCGGCGTCAGACGCGGCGGTAAGCACAATGGATAAGAGTAAGTCCCGTAGTGTTCAAACCGTAGAAGAAGCAAACGCAGCAGCAACCGCTCTGGTTCAAATTCAAGAATCAATTAACGTGATTATGGATATGAACTCACTCATCGCAACCGCAACCGAAGAACAAAGCCAAGTGGGCAAAGAGATATCTGAAAGAATTGTGGTTATTTCTGATAAGAGTAGCGAATCTGCTGAGTTGGCAAATGAGAACCGTAATGGCAGTAAACAACTGAACAGTAAAGCTCAAGAGTTATCTGAACTGGTAGGTCGCTTTACAGTGTAAACCCGTATTAAGGAGTGTCTGAAAAGGCACTCCTTACATTCTCTATAGCCGTTTCGACCCTTCAGCTCTTTTCCCTTTACTTCACTAAATCTCACATCGTCATTGGCTATTAGGCTGGCACGCTTATTCTATCTAACACATCTATCCGTCTCTATTCGACCATTAACAATGGATTAGCAGTAATACGTTTTTGATAGCCTAAATGTAAAAAATCCAGATATAAATATCTGGATTTTAAAAGAGAGAATAATAAATAATAGTGTTTTTAAACGACGCCGATCTGAGTAGAGGTCGTCATTGGTTTCACGGGAGCTTCCTGCTTTATGTTCTGAGAGTTGCAACCTCGGCAAAAATACCTAGGTTCCATATCATAGTAATGATTCCCTTTGGCCACGTGACTGAAAAACTGACTGAATTTTTGCACAATTGAACTAGGAACGTCTTGGCGTCGGCACATAAGTGACTTATGTGGTGTCATCTTTTTACAATTGTCGCAAAATATATCTGGCATAAGAAATCCCTTATCACTCACTACACTATTTAGACGATTTGTCGAAAATCTGGCCAATAATAATATGATTTACATAAAAGTCTGCTATCGATCCCAAATAACCCAATAAAACTTTAACACTATTTTTCAAATATCCGAGTAACCTCACAAAAAAAGGGTGCGGCTTACGCCAACACCCTAATTTATAAGACAGTTTCTTTGACAGAACTATCAGTCTAATTCAACAAGCAGTTTCTCATACTTCTTATGTTGTTCTGCCACTTTCGTATCAACATCTTTAGAAAGTAAGCTAATGCCAACAATTGCAATGGTAGAGAAAATGATTCCCGGTACGATTTCGTAAACGTCGAACCAACCACCAGAGAGTTGTTTCCAAACAACAATGGTAATGCCACCGACCACAATACCCGCTAAAGCACCGTTACGGGTCATACGTGACCAGTACAGACTCAACAGGATTGCAGGGCCAAATGCCGCACCAAACCCAGCCCATGCATAAGAAACCAATCCTAGAACTGAACTGTCAGGATTAATCGCTAGTACCAAGGCAAAAATAGAGATCAGTACCACACCGATACGACCAATCTTAACCACCTCTTCTGATGATGCATCAGGTCTGAAGACTTGTTTATAGAAATCCTCAGCCAACGCAGACGAAGAGACCAGAAGCTGAGAATCAGCCGTACTCATGATTGCAGCCAGAATCGCCGCTAACAAAATACCGGCGATAACTGGGTGGAACATCGCGTTAACCAGCACCATAAAGATCTTCTCACCATCAGCAAGTTGACCACCTTGAGTATTGGTTACGTAAACTAAACCGACCAAACCGACTAGCATCGCACCTGCCATAGAAAGTGCAGACCAGATTACCGCGATACGACGTGCGGTTGCTAAATCTTTATTGCTTCTTGACGCTTTGAAACGAGCTAATATATGAGGTTGACCAAAATAGCCTAATCCCCACGCCACTAAGGAGATAATGGCAATAGCAGACAATGGCTCACCTTTTGAATCATCCCAAAATGTCATCAAATCAGGGTTGATAGCAATAAGATCAGATTCTAGTTGGCTAAAGCCTCCATTCATAGCAGCAATTGGTACTATCATTAGCGCCGCAGCCATTAATAGACCTTGCACTAAATCCGTCCAAGATACCGCTAAAAAGCCACCAAATAAGGTATAGGAAACCACACATACTGCGCCAATAATCACCGCAATGCTGTAGTCTAAGCCAAACACTGTTTCGAACAATTTACCGCCTGCAACTAGACCAGAACTGGTATAGAAAAGGAAGAACAACAATATGAAGAAAGCAGAGATTGTTTGAATTAGCTTAGAGTTGTCATTAAATCGACGAGCTAAAAATTCAGGAATGGTTAGCGAGTCCGTAGCGATACTGTACGTTCTTAAACGCTTAGCACTAAATAACCAGTTAGCCCATGTTCCAATTAGCAATCCACCAGCTAACCAAAATGCTTCAATACCTGCCGCATAAGCGTAACCTGGAAGTCCAAGTAATAGCCAACCACTCATATCCGACGCACCAGCAGATAACGCTGAAGGCCATGGACCTAGTGAACGGCCACCAAGAAAATAATCACTAGAACTCGACGTCCTTAAAAATGCGACATATCCAATTGCCAGCATCATGATTAGATAAGCAACAAACGTTGCTGTAATAGCAAAGCTATTCTCGATCATTAAAAATATCCTCTATATTTATCATTTTCCTTTCCCCAAATCCTTTGAGGAAAGGAATATATGGCTTAGTGCCCATCACTACCCAATTCGAGCAGAGTGGCATTTCCACCTACCGCAGTAATATTAATGGTGCGGGTACGTTCCGTAATAAAACGAAGCACCAACTTAGGGTCTTGAGATTGCGGTAACGCCTCAAGATCCGTTTCAGAAACCAGCGCAGTAATTGCACCAGAACGTAATGCAAGCTTCTTGTTATAACCAAGAACATCTTGCTCACTACCAACAAAGGCAAAGTTACGAATATCTTCTTCCAGCAAATCATTTCCGCATTCAAAAGAAACACATTGCACTAAGTTAGTTGGTAAATTTGCTTGATCTAATGCCGTCGACAGAGTCTCAAGTAAAGAGGGGTTGTCGCAGCAAACAATAATACTGTTTCCCGCGGCCAACATAGCAGCAAGCAGAGCGCCGACCGCTTTCTCACTGTTTTCGTGCTCAGAGTCAACAACCAATACCGCAACGCCTCGACCTGCGGTATACAGTTCATTTGTCTCCCCGGTAGGGCCGGGCAAGTTATGTACATAACCTACTGTTTGCTTACTGCACACCATCTGATATTGAAATGCATCTTGAAAGCCACCCTTCAATTTGGATTCCAGAGAAAGTAAATACTCACTTTTTTCATCAAATGACAAAAGATTCCACTCTTCCCATACAGAAAAAGCGTTAGAGAAATAAGGTTTAGTCATGCTCATTACGCTTGTCCTCTTTGATAACTAGCTTGAGTAAATCTATACAGATAGTGTGGTCCGCCTGCTTTTGGCCCGGTACCAGATAAACCCTGTCCACCGAATGGTTGAACACCTACAACAGCACCAACTTGATCTCGGTTGATATAGCAGTTACCAACTCGGGCTGTTTTTTCGATCTGACGGTAGGTCGTTTCGTTTCGGCTATGAACGCCCATCGTTAACCCATAGCCAGTACGATTAATTTGCTCGATCACATCAGATAATTGTGAAGCTTTGAATCTCACGATGTGCAATATCGGCCCAAAATGCTCTTGCTCAAGAACCGAAATATCACTTATTTCAAATGCCGTTGGTGGAACAAAGTCCCCCTTCTGACACTCTTCATCTAGCGGCAATGTTTTTATTAATGTCTGACTTGAACTCATCCGTTCAATATGAGCCAGCAACTTCTGCTTTGCAGCCTTGTCAATGACTGGCCCAACATCGGTTTTATGCAAATAAGGTAAACCAACCGATAGCTCGCTCATTGCCCCATCAATTAAAGCGATAATTCTTTCTGCAATGTCTTCTTGTACAAAAAGAACTCGAAGAGCAGAACATCGTTGGCCGGCAGAGGCAAATGCAGAGCGAATAACATCTCGAACAACCTGTTCAGGTAAGGCAGTGCTGTCAACAATCATGGCATTTTGCCCGCCTGTTTCAGCAATAAATGGCACAGGAGCAGCGTTACGCTCAGCAAGTGATCGATTTACTCGATGAGCAGTCTCGGTTGAGCCGGTAAATGCCACACCAGCAATGGAAGGATGAGAAGTTAATGCCGCGCCAATCTCTGCTCCTTTACCCGGCAGCAATTGCACTACACCGTCAGGGAATTTCGCTTGCTTAATTAGCTCGAACACTCGAGCGGCAATTAAACAGGTCTGTTCAGCAGGTTTAGCTATAACCGTATTGCCAGCCATCAATGCTGCACTTATCTGTCCAAGGAAAATCGCCAATGGGAAGTTCCAAGGGCTAATGCAAACAAAGACACCTCTGCCCTGTCGCGTAACACGGTAAGAACCACCAGAAAAGCCTTGAATATCTTGGCTGGCAAATAGCTCGCTCTGGCTAGCGTAGTATCGACAAAAGTCCACCGCTTCTCGAACTTCGTCAATACCATCATGAATTGTTTTTCCAGCCTCTTTATGGCAAATCGCCACAAATTCCGCCAGATTTTCCTCCAGTAAGTCGGCCAAAGTGTTGAGATAATGACTTCTCTCACCAGCCGGCAGCCCTTGCCAGTTACCGAAAGCATGCTCAGCGACGTCAATTGCTTCGGAAACATGATCAAGGCGAGCAAACATGACATTTCCCACCTCGATGCTTCTGTCATACGGAGCAGTAATGCGTTCGGCTGTCTGCTCTTGCTTGATCATGCTTTGGTAGAGTGGCTGACCATTTATTACAGGGCCAGCGGTCCAGATACGCTCTAAGTGAGTGTTTACTTCTGTTTCAAAGCTTTCTAACTCACTATCTATATCGACATTGATGCCATAGGAGTTTTTTCGGTCTGAAAAGATATCAAGAGGTAACGGGATCTTATTATTATGCAGCGATTCACAATTGAGCAGCATGTCAACTGGGTGCTCAGTTAGAGTCTCGACAGGACATCTAGCATCCACCAATCGATGGACAAACGAGCTGTTTGCACCATTCTCAAGTAATCGACGCACAAGATACGGAAGCAAATCTTTATGGTTACCAACCGGCGCATAGATACGAACATTGGCTTTATAGGCTTCCATGGCATGGTTATATAAAGACTCTCCCATACCATGCAGACGCTGGAACTCGAAATCATTATGGCTGCTCATTACCGCGATGGAGGTAACGGTTTGAGCATTGTGGCTAGCAAATTGAGGATAGATGTTGCCACGAACCGACTGGCTTAATAGAAACCTTGCACAAGCAAGATAAGCGACATCTGTCGCCTCTTTACGAGTAAAGACCGAATAGTTGTGGTAACCGCTCTGTTGCGCCCACTTGATTTCACTATCCCAGTAAGCGCCTTTCACTAAGCGTAAAGGGATCAAATCCCCCTGCTGTTTCGCTAATGCCGTCAGCCATACCAACACAGGTAATGCTCGTTTTGAATACGACTGCACTACCAAACCAAATTTTCCCCAGCCTTTTATTTCTGGGCTTTGATAAAGCTTTTTAAATAGACGTAAAGAGAGTTCAAGTCTATCCATCTCTTCGGCATCTATAGTAATCGCAACATCTAACTCTCTTGCTCTCTTGGCTAGACCAATCAAAGTGGCATACAGCTCAGACATCACTCTCTGCTCATTCGCCACTTCATACCGAGGATGCAATGCGGAAAGTTTTATTGAAATCGACGAGGTTGCAAGATCTTTGTCGCGATTCTGGCTACCTATCGCTTCAATAGCAGTAAGGTAGTCGCGATAGTATTTTTTTGCATCAGCCGTCGTCAGCGCCGCTTCACCCAACATATCAAAGGAGTAGTCATAGCCTTTTTCTTGCTGAGAACTGCCGTTCTTCTGTGCTTCTTCAATGGTGCGTCCGAGAACAAACTGGTGCCCCATTATTTTCATCGCTTGATGCATCGCTTGACGAATAACTGGCTCGGACATCTTATTTACTAAGCGAGACACCGCTTGGTTAGGGGTGGGTTTTTCTTGATCTGAAAGACCGACAACTTTCCCCGTTAACATTAATCCCCACGTAGAGGCATTGACAAAAACAGAGTCTGAATTTTTTAAATGAGATTTCCAATCCGCGACACTTAACTTATCTCGAATAAGCGCGTCGGCAGTTGCACTATCAGGAATACGCATTAACGCTTCAGCTAAGCACATTAACAAGATACCTTCTTGAGTATCTAGGCTATATTCCAGAAGCAAGGCATCTATCATTTGGATAGATTTTTTATCTGCTCGAATAGATTGAATTAGACTGGTGGTCTTTTTTTCAATTTCAGTCTTTTCCATTACCGAAGGTGTAGCTAATGGAATAAGTTGATTTAACCATTTCGATTCATCGACCATATACAATGGCGAGATCAGTGACCAAAGCTCATCGAGAGGCTTCTCAATAAAGTCTGGTCTAAGCACATCTGATGCTGTGAACATGCGTTTTCCTCAATCTCAATTCCTGATCAATTCAGGATTCCCTTACAATGGCGAGCAGTGTATTTTGAGCCTGAGAAGGATAGTTGTCAAAAACTCCTGTTTTTTTGTGAAAAACTTGGTTTTGTAACAATTTTCAAACAATATCACGCAATAGTTTTAATATGGATTAACGTTTTATTTCGAAAAATAACGTTTTTTATACTGAGAAGGGGATAAACCTTGAAGGCGAGAAAAAGCGTGGGTAAACGTACTTTGACCTGTAAATCCGGTTAAATCGGCGATATGGCTTAAACTCAATTTACCTTGTTCGATGAGCGTTTTCGCCATATCAATTCTTTTGGTCAATACATACTGATGGGGCGTAATACCCGATTGTTCTTTAAACAGAGTATGAAACTGGCTCTCACCCAAGAAAACACTTCCCGCCAGTTGTAAAACGGAAATCTTCTTACTGATGTGGGTTTCAATATAACGGTCAATAACGTCCAAATCGATTCTCTGCTCTCGACAATCAGAAGAGAATGAAGAGATATGGCGGTGCAGTAACGCCAAAATAGTGTCATTACAGGCACGACTAAGCAGCAGATCATCAGGACTGGTTTGCATCTCCATCACTAACATCTGAATTAACTGACGAATTTGAGAATCTAACTGAAAATAGATATCGGTATGAGCGAGCTCATTTAATTTGGTTAACAGCAATGGACTATCATCGGTCACTTGTGGCAGGTTCAGTACCAAAATGTCTGAAGAACCAATCACACCACCAAAAGCGTGATCGGTAAAGGCAGTCACAACACAACCTTGCCCCGGTCCAATCAAGTTCCCTACACCACTTACATCAAACTCAGCTTGCCCTTTTAAACCAATCACAATTTGTGTGTAACTGTGATCATGACAATCCATATGTGATGGCAAAGTAATCAACTCAGCGGGTTTGGGTAGCAATACGCCATTTATCGTCGATTGTTTTGTTGCAGCCATAAGCGGTGATAAACCATAGTTTAGGAAAAACAGAACCATTTTACTTCTGCTTGTCTATTGGAGTCAAAAAGCGGCTAAGGTGTTAAAAGTAAACGGAACAATGATCAAGTGCACATAAATTACGGTCAATGCTTGCCCAATTACCTCGATAAGCGTTAATTGGTATCTTAATGAAATTTGTTTCTCTACAGCTCAAAATGAGATATTTTTTTCAAACTTAAATGGTGAATGATGGTATGCTCACTGTTTAAAATTTTTGTCACTCTATCTTTTTACTGAGTGATTCACGGATTATTAATATAATTCTTTGAGTATCAAATAAAATATTATTGCAGGGACCTATGATCACAAGCCGTATCCCAGCGCTTTTGCTTGCGCTAACTCCCTTTTGGTCGACTGCATCATTTGCAACTGAGGAAGTACAACAGATCGATCCTGTTGTTGCAATTGATGAGAAGATTGATCAAAAGAAGGCCGATATAGACGCAGTGAATCAAGAATATGATTCTGAATCGGCGAATCTAAAACAGCTTCAACTGGACGCAACTAACTTAACAAGGCAAGGGGCGGAATTGGAAGCAAAACGCAACCGTTCTAAAGCGGCTCTTGATAAGCAGTTTTCTCGTCTTCTTGATGATCCAGAAACCGATTTATCCAGCTTTCAAGATGAATATCGTTCATCGTGGGAGTCCGTTAAAGAGAACCAAGCGAACCAGTTAAGCATTAGTCAGCAAATTACCGAGAGTGAAGTTCGTCTCTCACAGACTAAGCAAAAGAAAGCGCGTTTTTCTAATGAGTATGAGAACTTAAAAGAGTCTCATATTGAAGCAAGAGTGAAACGTATTGCTGCAGAGCTTCGTGAAAGTAGCGTACTAGAAACCAGTTACACCACAACATGTTCGACAACCATGACGTTGGGTGAGTGTGCTAACCAAGGCAAATATCTCACCAAACAGAAAGCGGTTAAAACCTTTAAAGGTAATCTGTTGTCTAGCTTAACTGAAGCGACATTGGCTAAACAGAACTTGGACGGTGTTCAACTGAACATTCACGTACAAGAAAGCCAGCTTATTAAGAGTGGCTTCTCTGGTAGCAATGCATTCCACACACAAATGCAAGCACAATTACAAGCCAAACCCGAAGCGGTTGCCGCATGTAAATTGCTAAGTGTTGAATCTCGCTACTGCTTAAAAGGCAAATCGACTGCAAAATCGAAAAATGATAAGCAGTGGGCAAACGTCACTGTTCGCTCGGATCAATATAATGACTCAGTCACTATCAATGGTGTTAAGTACGGAAGTACACCGGTAGAAATCGTTCTTCCTGCAGGTCGTCACCAAGTAACTGTTTCAAAAGAAGGTTATGAAACCTATAACCGAGTTATCTCAATTAACGGTAACGATACAGTTTGGGTGAAACTTCTTCCAAGCAAAGAAAGCTAAGAAATCACTCAGAAACGCTTTGAATTTTCTGATTGATTTCACAAAGCTGATTGTTAAGCGCCATTTTGTCGACTATCACACAATGATAACTCCTGACAAAGTGGCGTTTTCGTATAGAATGGGTGAATTGCCCAATTAATCAATAAAGTAGTATTAGAACTATGCGCCAAGGTTTACCTGCATTATTGCTTGCACTCTCTCCTTGTCTGATACCGACAACCAGCTTCGCTATCGATGCAACGGTTGCTTCAGTACAGGATGTTGAAAGTTCGCTTAGAGCAAAACAGATTGAAATGGATGCTTCCGCAAAATTGGTAGCAGAACAGAAAGCGAAGATTAGGCAAGCTCAAGAAGAGCAGTCTCGTCTAGAAAATCAATCTGCACAGTTAGATAAGAAACTAGCTCAGAGTAAAAAAGCCCTCGATAGAGATTTTGCTCGTATTTCTGATGAGCCCGATTTTGACATCAGGCCAAGTCAAGGTGCATATCAATCAGCATGGGCAGACGTAAAACAAAACCAAAAAACTCGCTTAGAAGCGGAGCATAAACTGCAAGAGTTGTATGCCGATCTTTCTCTATTTGAGTTGGATCAGAAACGCTTAAAGCAAGAGCTGGAAAGTATTACTGAAAATAGAATCAGAGCGAGAGTTGAAAGGCTACGTCAAGAACTCACACCGAGTCGACAAGTCGACGTAACTTATACAAATGCCTGTAAAACGGATATGACCATTGCTCAATGTACTGAGCAAACCAAAAACCTGACGCTACAAAAAGCGGTTAACAAATTTCAGTCTCAGCTCATCAATGCCACAACTGAGTCAAAGCTAGTAAAACAGCACCTTGCTCAAACCTCTTTAAGTATTCATGTTATTGGCAGCAATACAAACAAAGCTAGCTTTTCGGATAAGATGAGCTACACCATGGCATTGGATGTCAACCTTGAAGCCAGACCTGCCAAAAATACACCGTGTAAACTGCTGAACGTTGCGTCAAACTACTGCTTTGACCAAGGAGAAGACCAAAACAACTCCGAGCAGCAGAAAGAAGTACAGTGGGTATCGCTAACAGTACGTTCAAATCAGTACCAAGATCGAGTTTCTATTGATGGCGTGAGTTACGGCAGCACACCTCTAGACATCATGATCCCTGTTGGTCCACACATGATTAGCATTGAGAAAGAAGGCTACCGCTCGTTTCATCAAGAGTTAAAAGTGACTGGAGATCAAACTTTAAGAGCCGTACTACGAGAAACCGAAAACCTTCCTCATTCAGGTCGAGTCTTTGCGGATTCACTTGGTAGTAACACCAAGGCACCGGAAATGGTAGTTGTAGGCTCTGGGCAATATCTGATCGGTGAGAACGGTGCTAAGCAAGTTAGCATCGATAATGCTTACTCAATCTCATCGACACCTATTACTGTTGGTGAGTTTGAACTATTTGTTAGCTCAACGGGTTATCAAACCGATGCGGAATTAAAAAATATCTGCACCACGGTAGAAGAGTCTCAAATTATTCCAATTAGTGGCAGCTATTGGCGCAACCCGGGCTTTAAACAGTCGGCAAATTATCCTGCAGTTTGTATAAGCCAAGCCGATGCGATTGCCTATACGCGATGGTTATCTAAAGAGACAGGTTATCACTACCGTCTGCCAAATGAGACGGAGTGGGAAGTCGCCGCACTTGCCGGAGCACACACCGATTTTTGGTGGGGTGACTCATTCGGAGCAGGTCAAGCGAATACCGGCTGGGGTGGCACCAAATGGTCTAACGTAAGTGCTTCTCCGGTAAAAACATTTGCACCTAATGGCTTTGGTTTCTATGACGTAGTAGGAAATGTTTGGGAATGGACCAATGACAGCCGAGGCGTAACAAAAGGGGGCGCTTGGAGCTTCTCACCAAATCAAGCCACTGCGTACAGTCGACTGTTCTTAGCTCCTAATACCGCATCTAACTATGTTGGCTTTAGAATACTAAGACAGCTTTAATTAAACCGACAACCACTAAAAAGACCGGGCATCACTACCCGGTCTTTTTATTAGAAAGCGATAAAATTAAGGCGCTAACCTTTCAATATCCCACTCTTCATCATGTTTCTGAAATAAAAATCTATCGTGCAAACGGTGTTCACCACCTTGCCAAAACTCAATAGACTCAGGGCGAATACGGTATCCTCCCCAAAATGAAGGGATAGGTATCTCTCCATTAGCAAATTTCTGCTTAAGCTCAAGGTACTTTCCTTCTAACAGCCCTCGAGCAGAAAGACGACTACTCTGTTTACTCGCCCAAGCCGCAATTTGACTCTCTTTTGGTCGAGAAGAAAAATACTTCATATTCTCCACTGCGCTGAGCTTCTCAGCAACACCTGTAATATGAACCTGTCTTTCTATTGGGTGCCACGGAAAATGCAAACTCACTTTTGCATTATCTTCAATTTGTTGTGCTTTTCGGCTGGCCAAGTTGGTATAAAACACAAAGCCCGTATTATCAACATCTTTTAATAACACGATGCGCTGAAAAGGCTGCCCAGTTTTATCAACGGTTGCAACTGTCATTGCGGTAGGGTCCGTTAACTTGGCATCAACCGCTTGTTGTAACCAGAGATTAAACTGTTCCACTGGATTTTCATTGATATCTTTGCGGCGTAGACCGCCTTTTATATATTCGCGGCGAATATCTGACAGTTCCATTTTTAATCCTTACTCTTTTTTTTCGATTTTGCGCTTATATTCAACTAACCTCAAGAGGCTTATTCAGCGAGAATTCATTGGCTTGTGATCAAAACACTGATTTGAAGACATAGTCACTCTACGACAAGAATCCGTAACACAGAGCAGGAGCCAATAAAACTCGCCCTTTGGGAGCTCATCAACCTCCCCATTTCTGCGTCAGATAACCTTGAAAGGGGGATGCCATTGCTTCGATTATCTCTTTTTGAACTGAGCCTGTTGATGCAGATCTGACTCCTGAATCTTGAGGTCAAATGAGTATATACCTTACAACAAGCAAGACAGATCAATCACTGATTAATCGTTGTTTGCGGCAATAGCAGCAAACAATACCGTCAATATACCAAACCTAACTATTTGAGAGCCAAATAAAAGTCTCTGAACCTTAACATTTATCTTAACAAAGAATAAAATTGATTATTAATATATACTCAAGTAACTCCGCTCAACGGCAACAGCTGTGCTATCAGCCTTTTAAAATGCTTGAGTTCTCCGTCTTCATCAAATAACTGGTGTTATAAATCTCTAGGGATAGCGAATGAGTAGTAAGAATTATCAAAAGCTAACAGATAATGAATTAGATTATATCGATGATAAAACCGCAGCACTGCTACTCAATACACCAAGTAGTGCAAGGTTACTACTTTGGATCATGGTACTGTTTTTTATTGCCGCTATTGCTTGGGCTGGCTGGGCACAAATAGATAAAGTCACCGTCGGACAAGGGAAAGTCATTCCTTCCTCTCAACTTCAGATCGTACAGAACCTAGAAGGCGGATTAGTTAAACGCCTATTAGTTAAAGAAGGTGAAATGGTCGAAGAGGGACAACAGCTCATATTAATTGATGACACACGTTTTCGATCTGATTTTAGAGAACGCGAACAACAAGTCGCAAACCTTACCGCCAGTGTTTTACAATTATCCGCGTCAATTACCAGTGTTGTGGTAATGGAAAATTTTGACAACAGCAACTGGCAAGAGAGTGTAAAAATCAACTCGAGTAAACTCGCTTTTCCTCCGGTGTTGTCTGAGGGGCAACCCGCTCTAGTAAAACGACAGTTTGCAGAGTACAAACAAGACCTCGAGAACTTAAACAATCGGGTATCCGTTTTGGCGCAACAGGTGAACCAGAAACAACAAGAGCTGGTGGAGCTAAGAGCAAGAGCGAGAAACCTAAAGACCAGTTATAACTTTGCCAAAAGAGAGCTCGATATAACAGAACCTCTAGCCATCGAAGGGGTGGTTCCTAAAATTGAACTGCTGAAACTGCAACGTCA
Source organism: Vibrio sp. 99-8-1 (assembly GCF_013114595.1). Classification (GTDB taxonomy): domain Bacteria; phylum Pseudomonadota; class Gammaproteobacteria; order Enterobacterales; family Vibrionaceae; genus Vibrio. Next base: position 40,632 of record NZ_VTXE01000017.1, read on the forward strand.
ATTAAATGATACTCGACGAGAGTTAACCTCTACTGAACTCAAAATTCCGACTTTAATATCGGCTATCCGTGAAGCAACATTGAGCCGAGTTGATGCTGCCCTTAAATTTCGTTCCGAGCAGCAAGAGAAGCTCAATCAGGCTCAAGATAAGTTGTCAGCCATCACTGAGTCTGCTGTCGGGCTAGAAGACAGAGTGAATCGTACCGTCGTTATCTCGCCTGTCACAGGGACAGTTAAGAAGCTTTATATCAACACCGTTGGTGGTGTTATCCAACCGGGCATGGACCTAATTGAAATTGTACCTTCCGAGGACACGCTTTTAGTTGAAGCTAAAATTGCCCCGCAAGATATCGCATTTTTGCGCCCGGGCTTGCAAGCCATTGTTAAGTTTAGCGCCTATGATTTTACTCGATACGGTGGCTTAGAAGGCGTTCTGGAACACATTAGTGCCGATACCATTCAAGATGAAGAGGGAAACAGCTTCTACTTAGTTCGAGTGCGAACTGACGAGCATAAGTTTGGGGCTATGGGAGAACTGCCCATCATTCCAGGAATGACCACTTCCGTAGATATTATTACCGGTAAGCGTACGGTTTTAGACTATCTGTTGAAACCTATTCTTTCGGCAAAACAGACCGCACTCAGAGAATAAACAGCCTATGTATTATTTCAAATTAGGTGATATTACGCCGTGATGATTCGCCTAGTACTGCTCTCCCTACTCATGTTCTCAGTAACCTCACTGGCTCTCAATAGTCAGGAACAGCGCTGGGTTGACGCAGTATCAAATACATATGGCCCTCGGGCAGGCAAACGAGTCGATGCTTGGCGGAAAACAATGGCGTCACTTAAGTCTCAAAGTGAATCGCAACAGATGAGCAAGATAAATCAGTTTTTTAATCAGCTCTACTTTGTCAATGATATCGATTTATGGGGAAAGAACGATTACTGGGCAACACCATTAGAGTTTTTGGGAAGCAACGCCGGCGATTGTGAGGACTTCACCATCGCCAAGTATTTTTCACTACTAGAACTGGGTATATCCGATAAGAAACTGAGATTGGTTTATGTTAAGTCACTAACACTTAACCAGTTCCATATGGTTTTGGCCTATTACTCGACCCCAAATGCTGTACCCGTTCTACTGGATAATATTGATCCAGAAATAAAACCGGCCACTAAACGCCGTGACTTACTGCCTATCTATAGCTTTAACGGTAAGAACTTGTGGCTCATGAAAGAAAAAGCAAGCGGAAAACTGGCCGGTAAAGCGTCCAGATTAAGCTTATGGAATGACCTACGTTCCCGCAATAAATCGCTGGAATTCAATAAACCAATAATTAACTACGATGAGTAACCACCATGACATTATATAAACAACTTGTCGCGGGTATGTTAGCTGTATTTTTGATACTGATTGGCTCAGTAATGGCTGTCGAGTTCAAAACCACTCGCAACTTCTTAATGCAGCAACAACGTTCAGAGATGAACAATACCATTAATACCGTAGGATTAGCTTTAGCACCCTATCTTGAACAAAAAGATAGCGTTGCTGTTGAATCGGTAATCAACGCTCTTTTCGACGGAAGTTCATACTCCGTTGTTCGATTGACCTTTTTAGATACCGATGAAGAGATTGTCCGTTCTTATCCCGTAGTCGCCAATGGTGTACCTAAGTGGTTTACTGAGCTTAACTTCCTCAATAAGTTACATGATCGTCGAGTGGTAACCAGTGGTTGGATGCAGCTTGCTGAAATTGAGATCGTTAGCCACCCCGGTGACGCCTACGAGCAACTCTGGGCCGCTCTTGTTAATCTGGCCACCGCCTTTTTAGGTATGTTCCTGATTGGTATTGTTCTTGTGTCATTGATGCTTACACGTGCACTTAAGCCACTAAAGCTGATCACTCGGAAAATGGAAGATATTGCGAAAAACCATTTTGGAGAGCCATTAGAAAAACCGAGAACAAAAGATCTCATTGCTGTGGTTGAAGGCATCAACTCCATGTCAAAGCAGGTAGAAAAGAGTTTTAGAGCACAAGCTAAAGAAGCGGAACAGTTACGTAAACGCGCTTATATGGACCCTGTCTCTCAACTAGGAAACCGTTCATTCTTCATGGGACAGTTAACTCAGTGGTTGAATGAGTCTGGCAAAGGAGGGGTTGCTCTCCTTCAAGCTCAGTTTATTAAAGATGCTTACGATGAGTCCGGCTATGAGACTGGCGATCAACTCGTCAAGGAGCTTTCTGACCATCTCAAAGTTACCATGAACTCCCCAGCGGTCACCATTGCAAGAATCAACACCGAAGAGTTTGGCTTTATTCTGCCTAATGTCAGCGAAGAAGAGCTAAAACTGTTGGCGAATAATATAGTAGATAATGCACAAAACATGCGGCCTGACCCAACAGGTACTGCGCCAATGGAGCTATCGCTAGGTCTGGTGTATAACGAAGAACGCAAATCCACTACCGATATTCTCTCTTTAGTGGATAACGCACTCTCTTTAGCGCATTCACATCCAGAGCAGAGCTATGGCTTGGTCTCTAATAGCAATGATCAAATGATGCTGGGTAAACAGCAGTGGAAAGCACTGGTGGAAGAGGCGATTAACAACCAATCTATCGAGTTTAAGTTCCAGTCAGCAAACCAAGCAAATGGTGAAAGTTTCCACAAAGAAGTCTTCTCGTCCATTGAGAAAGATGGCACTCGCTATACTGCAAACCAGTACCTATTTGCTCTTGAGCAACTGAATGCCGGTTACATCTTTGATGAGTATGTTATCGAAAGCATGATCAAGGGACTAGAAGAAGGAAGCATCGAAGGAACCATAGCGATTAACTTAACGGTTAGCAGTATTTCTGAACCGAGCTTTATCCGCTGGTTAACCAAAGTACTATCAAAACATCACTCTGTCGCCAATAGACTGCATTTTGAAATTCCTGAGATCTGCTTTGTGAATAACCAACACCATACCGCCCTACTGTGCCACGCAATTCGCAGCAGTGGTTCAGAGTTTGGCGTTGATAATTACGGTCGAAACTTCCACTCACTTGATTACATCAATGAGTTTAGACCTACATATGTGAAACTGGATTATCTATATACCCATCAAATTGAAGATGAGAAACAGCGTTATACGTTAACCTCTATTTCAAGAACCGCACACGATCTTGGTGTGACAACCATTGCTTCAAGGGTAGAAACACAAGCTCAATTAGATTTTCTGTCTGAGCACTTTATAGAAGTGTTCCAAGGCTTCATCGTCGATAAATAAAGGGCCGTAGCACAATGCATGATCCACTATTGAATTCTCTTATCTATATCAGTAGATATTATGGACTAGCGAATTCCCCTGACGCATTAATCAATGGTTTGCCTTTGTCTGACGGTAGGCTTACTCCATTCCTATTTCCTCGCTCTGCAGAGCGAGCAGGGTTAGTCGCCAAAGAGAATCGCGCCAAGTTATCTGCTATCTCTGATTTAATTCTACCTGCGGTGTTACTGCTTAAAGACGGCGATGCTTGTGTCCTCGTTAGCGTTAACAGTGAAAGCGGTGAAGCGGAAGTTGTCACAGCAGAATCCGACACCATGCCAGTATCTATTCCATTGGAGGAACTAGAACAGCAGTATATTGGACGATACTTTTTAGTTAAAAAGCAGTTTCGTTATGACGAGCGCTCTCCAGAGATATTGAAAACCCGTGATGGACATTGGTTTTGGGGAACTTTATTTGAGTCTAAACATATCTATAGAGATGTATTAATTGCCTCTCTTTTGGTGAATATCTTTGCTATTGCGGCTCCGATGTTTACCCGTCTAGTATACGATAAAGTTGTACCAAATCTCGCATTTGAATCATTGTGGGTGTTAGCGTCAGGTATTTTTGTTGTTTTCATATTCGATTTTATATTGAAGTTATTGCGAAGCTATTTTATTGATGTCGCAGGGAAAAAATCGGATGTGATCATCTCATCAAAACTGTTTAGCAAGGTAATGGGCATCCGCATGGAATCGAAGCCCCCTTCTGTCGGTGCCTTTGCCAGACACCTTCAAGAGTTTGAGTCGATCCGAGAATTCTTTACTTCCGCCACTATCTCAGCACTGATCGATCTGCCCTTTGCTCTGCTCTTCTTAGTGGTTATATGGCTGCTGGCTGGCAATTTGGTCATTATCCCTATCATCGGTGTATTAATACTGGCAATCCACTCTCTGTTGATTCAGGGGCCTTTACGCAAGAGTATCGAAGAAGGCTCTCGGTTAGCTTCTCAAAAATACGCCAACCTAATTGAGAGCTTAGCGGGTTTAGAGTCAGTAAAACTGTTTGGTGCACAAAGTCAGTTTCAGTACCGATGGGAAGAAGCTGTGGCTCACATGGCTAACTGGAACATCAAAACCCGTCGCATTACCGACACCATCCAAAATATGGCCGGCTTAGTTCAGCAATCTTGTAACGTTGGTATGATCATACTCGGCGTTTATCTTATTGCCGATGGTGAACTGACCATGGGGGGATTAATCGCGGCTACCATGTTGAGTGGGCGTGCTATTGGTCCTTTGGTCCAGTTGTCATTACTCTCTACTCGTTACAATCAGGCCAAGTCATCAATGACGATTATTGAACAAGTGATGTCAATGCCTGACGAACAGGAAGAAGGAAAACGCTATATCCACCGCCCGATTATCCAAGGGAAAATTGAGCTGGATAAGGTGACTTTCCATTACCCTGATGCCCCCATTGCTGCAATTCGTGATTTATCAATCCGTATTAATCCGGGCGAAAAAGTAGCAATTATTGGACGAATTGGCTCAGGTAAAACCACCCTAGAAAGACTTATTATGGGGTTGTACCAACCGACAGAAGGTCATGTACGTATCGACGGTACAGACATCAACCAGCTGCATCATGTGGATGTAAGGCGTAACATTGGTTGCGTGCCGCAAGAGAGTACCCTGTTTTTTGGCAGCATTAGAGATAACATAACGTTAGGTCAAACGCTGGTGGATGATAGAGAAGTATTGGATGCTGCAAACCGAGCGGGTGTTACCGTATTTACTCAGCAAGATCCCGCAGGGCTCGAAAGACAAGTCGGCGAAGGCGGCTTACTGCTTTCCGGTGGACAACGTCAATCGGTCTCCATTGCTCGTGCATTGCTTGGCCGTCCGCCGGTTCTTCTTATGGATGAACCGACCAGTGCCATGGATAATCGTACTGAGATGCATATTAAGAATCAACTTGCTCAACTGCGTAAGAACGAGACATTAATTCTTATTACTCATAAAACATCGATGTTGGATATCGTCGATCGAATCATCGTCATGGAGAAAGGCGCCGTGATCGCGGATGGGCCTAAGCATCAAGTTCTCGACGACTTAAAACATGGCAGAGTACGAGCCGTAAGTTAACAGATTGGTTCTACACAGCTTTATTTGCAATGTTGCGTGTTCAAAATAGCCCTCAATTTGAGGGCTATTTTTTATTCTACTTAGAAAGTGACCGGTTAAGGCTTGTTTGCTTTTATAGCTCTTCTTCTCCCTCGCCTTCCTCTGCACCTTCAACCATGGAGCGACATTTAATCTCATATTGATTAAAGGAGAACACACTGGAACCATGCTCTCGTTTTGTAATAACAGATTCGTCTCCATACAAGACAGTGACACGAGTAAAGACATGATTTCTAGCCGTCACCGTATTTTCAGAAAGTAATCGTTCTAACTCAGATTCTGCTCTTTCAAGCTTTGTCTTCGCCTCTTCCATTAATTTACTCAGCTCAGACTTTTTCGTTTCTAAATCAGTAACATCTTTCTCGCTGCGCTCAGATTTAGGGGTTTTCTTTAACTCAATTTCAGCACGGACAGCATCCATGGTATTGTTCTGCGCAACACGATATCTCTCTTTCAGCTCATTAATACCTTGCTTATACTTATTGTAACGGACGAACGCTTGTACCTGAGTTGCCGTATCCCCCTCAACACCCAAGTTTGCACAGAGGATTTTCCCCCCTGCTTTTGTTAAACCGCCGCTTAAGGTCCCTTTCTTTTCACTGGGGTCTATAACAGAAAAATCTCTCGCACACATAATTGTGTTATTCATACTATGCAGCTCTAAACTGATGTCTTTTGTCGCTTGCAAAAATGCATATTGCGCATACTTGGATTTAATACTGCCGTTGGTTTTCACCACACACGCTTTATCTTCACCATCATCGACAGCGTGGCCAATGATGCCTTTACCGACAATAATATCTTCTTGGGCCTGAACATCCGCCGATTCGATGAAACCGCCTACCGTCAATGAACCAGTCGCTCTAACGACCATACCCGGTTCAATATTACCGGATACAACAACGCTTCCTTTAAACTTAACGTGACCTGTCGTTACATCGACTTTCGTTAGGCTTAACGCCGGATCCACATCGACAGAGTTTTTCTTGATGATCGGCATACCGGGGTTACTTGAACGGAGTAAGTTAGGATCGTCTCTATCGTAGGCAGAACCCTTGCCTTCTTTTAGTGGGGTATCTTTACCAGCTTTTGGCTGCAATACATTACCGAGTACGGTAAAACCAGGTTTACCTGATGTGGCAGGGACACGCTTCATCAAGGCTTCTCCTGCAGCAACAGTAATGGTTTCGCCCAAATCTCGCATATCAACTTTGTGGGTTTTAGCATTGGTTTCTTGCGGAGCTAATACTCTGTTATCGACATCTTCAACTAAAGGGACAAATTTGGCATCTTTCCCATGTTTAGCTGCTGTGCCAACGGCAACAGGCTGTTCAAATACTTCTCCCGGAGATAACGTGCTGCTGACGGAGAGAACTTTCTTCAGAGCCAGTTTATTGATGCCTTTCGTCACATGAGCTTCTGCCAGCACTTTAAGTACATCAGGGCCTCTTAATGCCTTGCCTCCATATGCTCCAGTCACTTTCATTGTCGCGACCATATCGTGGTCAGTAATATCCACAATTACTTCTGCGTCTTTCTCTAGAGCAACAACCACCCCTTCATAGGCTGATTTTTTATTTTCTTTTGCAGCTCTTACAAAACGGTTTGCTTCTTCGTCATCATAGAAGAATGCCGCCGCACCCAATGAATTAAGTACGGTATCTAAACCTTGGACGCTAAAAGTAGGCCCAACTTCATCGCCTTTCGGCAGTTGAGCAATAACACTTTTCTTATCATCAGCTAATCGAGTGATCTCTTTCCACATTTCACATAAAGCTCATATCAAGTTTCAGAACCAGTCTAACTAAAGAATGAAACAATTTGTAAAAGTTTAGACAAAAATTAGCATTCCATCACTGTAAAATGTGCATTTTTTTAACCATTGATTTACTTTTGCAGTTTACAGTGTAAATCACACAAAGAGTTTACACTGTAAAACACCCCCACTTTACAGTGTAAATTCCAGCAATAACTGAATATGCTGTCGCAATTCTCTCTCGGTCTGTTTACGACCAGAGTAACCATATAATCTGGCGCAATCCGACCATGTCCGCTTTTGTAACACTTTGCTTATCAATAAATTCGACAGATGTTCGTTGGTGCTGAGCAGTTGCTGCTCAACAAAATCACTTAATAGAAACAGAACACTTTCATAAGAACTTCCACCGCTTGCGTATAAACTTAGTAATTGCAGCTCTGAAGAACTCAACTTATGCGCTGCGACATTATCCGAAGCAAGCATAGATTTAATCAGACTTGTATCTAAACTAGTAAAACTGTCCGCCAATAGTGATAACAAATTACGAGGGAAATAACTCAATGCCGTATCAAGCCATGGCATAGCTTTAACTTGTTTGGCCATTAATAGAGAGTGAGTACCGCTGGCTTTGTCATAACTTGAGCCAAGCCTAACGGGCATGAAATCACTCTTTTGCCAAAAATGCAGTAAATCGCCACTCACACCATAGCTCGTTGCAAAATAACTGGCCGCAAAATCATTACGAGTGATTAACTCATCCAGCATACTCGTTCCGATACCACTATTTTGTAATATTGGTGATACCGCTATGCGCATAATCCGGACACACGGCTCATACAGTGCTTCCTTTAAGCCGTATTGGCTAGCAATCAAAGATGGCGCTAAATGCCCTTTTGGTCTTCTTGAACCAGCCACAATAGCGTTAGCAAGCTCCCCTTCAATATCACCTTCTTGCTTTACGACCAAACAGCCCAAAACAGATTCCTTACAACGCAGCGTATATAAGTGAAGCGACGGGTCATCAAGAATCTGCAACAAATCGTTAGGCGAAGTTTGATAGTGAGCATTAACCAAAAGAGAAAAACAGCGGCTAAATAGCTCTGAGGATTGAAGCAACTCATTTTTGTCGACTAAAGAAAACGACCTGCTATCACTTGAAGATAAAACCGCCTTGTCAGTATCAAGATCATGATTTAACAAAAACAGCTTAAATATCCACTCTTCTAAAGGATCATTTTTGTTCCAGCGTATTGCTTCATTGATATGATAGTGTTTCCATCCCGGCCTATTATCTTGTAACCAAGGATAAAACTTGAGAGTAAATCCTCTTCCACACCCTTCATAACCGTGAATAGTGGTGGAGAGTACAACACGAGGATAACGGCTAACTAACGCTTTAAGCATCGTTATTGGAATCGCAGATGCTTCATCAATCAGCAATAAGTCGCAACAGACTTCTCCCGATAACAGTTCATCAGCAGCAACATAGATCAGTTGGGACTGCTTCCACTGAATAGTGTTTTGCTCAACTAACTCGGCATTAGCCAGATTTAACCTTGCATGTTCAAACAGTGGTGATAATGATTTTCGGGCGGGCGCCGTTACCGCAATAACCATATCTTTTTGCATCATCAATTGCGCAGATGCAATACCGAGAGCGGAACTTTTGCCTCTTCCTCGATCCGCTGTTATAACTAAAGGACGCTTACTGTGTCCTAAGACGACATTATGTATTTGGGCTATCGCGCAATTTTGCTCGTCATAACTTCGCTGCCCCTCGCTCTTTACCCATTGCTGTTTACTATTATCTGCATAAGGTAACTCTGGACAGGGTTGTGCCTGATCCAAAGTAATGCCGTTTTCTAAATGATCAGCAATCCAGCGAGAGGAGTTATTGTCTGACTCTACAAAATGAAAGAAAAACAGTCCGCCACCTTTTAGACAGCCAGACGCCGCAGCCAGGCTATTACCATCGAAGCCGTTAACAGAATCATAGAAAATACAGTCACACTCTTTTCCTAGTAAACTCCTCCCCTGTCGATAAGTTAAATTGGAGATCCCTTCAATCGAACTACCGTCCAATTTAATGACTTCTGAATATCTTTTTTGCCGGATGAAAGAGGTAAAGAGCTGCTCTTTCCACTGCTTGCTCCCTTTCAAACGGACTAAATATCGATGATTCTGTTTTTCAGCCAATTGGGATAGCGAGAGTAGAAACGGTAAGAAAGGCAACATGTGGCATCTAATAATGTAGTGACTAGAAAGCTAATGGTATCACAGAGAAAAAAAAAAGCCGCTAATGCGACTTTTTACTGATTGAGAACAGGGTTTAGTTCAACTTAGATTCAATATAGGCGAGAATATCTGCCACTGTATCATCATCTATTTTTTTCAGTTGTAGAGCCAAATTAGCTCCTTTCCTTGTGTACTGAACTCGCCCTTCTAATAACTCTTTCTTAGCGGTTGTCTCTGTTTTCTTTGGCTGTAACTTTTCGATCCACTCTTCTAACTGCTCAGATACTTCCTTGGTAATTCGAGCAACACCTTGGGCATCACTTTGTTGCCAAATAAAACCACCATTACTATCGCACTTATCGAGTAATGCTTGTTTAGCAGAGTCACCCAACTCATTATATTGTTTATGCAGTCTTACCATTGTTGGTCGACCGAGCTCTGCAACATTAGGGTATGATTGCAACAGAGGCAGAGGCAATGAAGCGGCTTTTAACGCGCCACTCACCAAAGCTTCACTACATTGGAATATCTGAGCTAAGGCTTTTTGATCTTCAGCTTCTCCGCTATCCAATTTTGCTTGCATCTCCTTTCCCTTTTCATAAAGAGATAAAGGCTTATGCGCATTAGCAACATCAGATAAAAACTTAGCTTCTTCGACTCCAATACCATCGGCAACATATATTAGAAAATCTTTCTCAGCCAAGATGCAAGACATACGACGACGGCTACCATCAAGTACTTCAATTTTTCCATTTTTATCACGTCGACCTACTGCCGGATACTGCTGCCCTCTCTCTTTTAGCGTTGCCAATACGTCAGATAGTGCATGCTCATTTAAAAATGACTGCTCACGAGAGTTTTGTTCAAAAACACAAGTATCAGAGGCCACTTTATCCGCAGGTATAGTCATTAGCTCAAATTGAACTAACTCTTTTCCAGCAACAGCAAGTTCTATGACTTGAGCTTTATCTTTCGCTGCTGTCTGCGCTTGCTGCGGAGTTGTTGCTCTGCGCTTATTCGCTTTTCCAAATAACTTAGCATTAAGTTCAGAAGTTTTAATTGCCATCTTTCTTTACTCTTGGTTTAGTGAATTCCAATAACTGTGTAATACTCGCTCAAGTTCCAACGCACTCTTTTGAATTGCGTCTTGAGCTGTAGCTAACGTTTTTTTGCCACCTTCAAAGTCACCAACCGTTAGATCAAAAACAGTACTATACGTATCCGCACAGGTTTCAAAGGCCCGACTTCGAGGAATCGTCGCCATCATAACCTGATCATTCAATAAATAGTTCATTTCCGTCAACACAGAAACTTGCTTTTTATTATCATCTTCAAACATTGTTGGCATGAGTCGAACAAACTCTAAGCCCTTCCAATCCTCAGGGAACATCTCATATACAGTAGGCAAATGCTGGAAAAAGTTTACTGTCGAGGCCCAATCCAAACGTTTGGCGGCACAAGGGATTAACAAAGCATTGGATGCATACATTGCATTCCATACCAGCGGATCAACGTGTGGCCCTGTATCTATCATTATAATATCGAAATCATCAGATATCTTTTCGATCAAATTTTCTTTCAACAAACGAACAATATCAAGAGACTGGTTTTCTGATAAATACTGCCAAGCTTCAGCATTAAACATCGCATCTTCAGGAAATGCAGAGATAGTTTTTAGATTTGGATACTGTGTTGGTAGCAGTACATTTTTATTTAAGAACTCACGGTCAACAACCGTCCCCTCAGGTACATTCTCAAGCATCACATCTACGGCAGAGTAAATATTATCATGCTCTTCCATGCTTATCTGAGGGTTAAGGAAAAGTCTCAGTGAGCCTTGTGGGTCTAAGTCGATTAAACAGATACGATAACGCTTATCAAGATTCAGTGCTAAACAGGCAGCAAGATGAACCGCAGACATAGATTTGCCCGTTCCACCTTTCTGATTTTGAACATTAATAACCCAAGGTTTGTTATTCTCACTCTGCTTTCTTTGATGGAAAGCCGGGACCTTCGCCGCATCCATTAGCATATGAGCTTCAGCTAACGAAATAGAATAGTGGTTAGCATTATTTTTAGTAAACTGATGACCATTTTCTTCCAGCTTACTAATCGCATCATCCAACTTTCTACGAGTAAGACCAGAACGTGTTTCCATTAGCGCTTTAGACATAGGAGGAAAATGATCTTCACTGCGCTCTTCTAATACAATCTCAATACGGTCTGCTTGAACTTGTTTTGTTTGCTCTGCCAACTGATATAGATTATCAATGGTTTTTTCACGTTTCATCAGCTTATACCTTAACTTAAATGCATGGACATGATTGTACAACATTAAAAGAACATTTCAATAAATAGCTGAACATTCATTTTAGAGCAACATCACAAGCATAGAATATATTTTCCTCTAAAAGCCTCTTAGTTTTGATGAAAATTTGCTAAATTTAATTCAAGTAAAGCTACTCAAATTCCCTCAGAATTAAAATGTCACAGCGTCACTTATTTACAGTGTAAAATTGATTTTTTTACGGAACGATAACAAATAGTAGATAAACTACGGGAGATGTGTGTTGAACTGTAAATACTGCCACATACTCTCGCTAACTTGCCACCCATTAGGGAAGAATGATCAAGGGAGCACCTTGATCATTCTTTCGCTTCAACTATAAACAGCCGAAACGATGATCAAGAGTAAAAGTGTATATTTACTAAGCAAATAAAATAAAGATAAAGAGATCAATAATCGGATCAATGATCAAGGGGATGTATCGTTACGGAAGCATGTAAAAAACACGGTAAATTACGGCGAGTGCTTATTGAATGAGGGATCTGACATTGTTTTCCTGCTCCATCGCCAACTGGATTTGCCATAAAGTGAAATCAATACGGTTAATAAATCTCTTGATCATGCTTCCCGATATTGTGCATATCCCTTTGCAACAAGGTGTTACCTGCTATTTTGCATTCCAATACTTGAGTAACAACCAAACCAAAGCAATAGGCCAATCTTTCATACCTTGATCATGCTTCTAGAACATAAAACTCAAACAAACTAACCGTTCGAGATAAATATGATTAACAATAATCCATATTTCTGTGGATAAAGTGTGTAAAGTTCTTGATCATGCTTTCATACAAACAGTGATCATTTATTCGAAGATCGTTTGATCATTGTTTCAAGAAGTAATGATCATTCTTGCAGGCTTTCCTTGATCACTATCCCGAAATCACCATGATCATGCGTCCGAATATGGCTAATTTTTTTTCATTAAGATACAAAGAGTTAAAGATAATTTTACGCCCGGATCATTAGATCACTATATCAATATAGATCATATTAATCATTATGATCAGTTATAAACCAACAAACAAAATTTCTCTTTATTTATGATCTAATTTTATTTACTCTTTGGAACTATAACCTTTTTACGGCATATGAAAAATGGATTGTCTTAAATGAAGTCTGAAGAAAAAATATTAATTCGTTTACCAAGAAATCATAAAGATGGCCATCTATTTGCCGTTTCACAAAACGCAGTTGATTGGATCGAACAATATCAACACTTTAAAGGCGTCACTAAAAGTATTTTAGAATTGTTGAATCTAATCTCTTTAAGAGGGTTAAGCAGTAAAGATGGTTATGTCTCTACAACAGAAATAGTTGAAGCAACGGATAGACACCTTACGCGAGCAGCCATTCAACAAAGATTAAGAGCCGCGGTAAGTATCGGACTATTTACTCAAACGCCGGTTAAGTTCGAAGAAGGGTTGGCAGGAAAAACGATGCTGCATAGCTTTGTTAATCCAAGCCAATTGGTGTCTGTATTAGGCGCCTCAAGTTTGATGACGGAAACGTCTAAACAGACCGAGAAACAGAAACGATCAAAAGCGCTCGCTCAAACACAAGTGAACCGACGTTTATTAACAGAATACGGCCTGCAAACGCCACCAGCAATGAAGGATGAAGCGGATCAATTTATTGTTTCCCCTACAAACTGGGCAGGGATCATTGATCAAGCATTAGCGCCACCAAGAACAAGAAAAAGCTATCAAAAATCGATGGTCTCTATTTCAGGATCAAGAGCCATCATTGAGACACGATCATCAAAAAATATCATGACCGTTGATGATCTAATGACTCTGTTTGCTCTGTTTACATTAACGGTGCAATACCATGAGCACCACCAAGACGACTATCATATCAACGCTCAGCAGACCCCCAACAAAACGCCTCTGTATATAACCGACATCCTATCAATGAGAGGTAAAAAAGACAGTGGCCCTGCGAGAGACTCGATCCGGGAAAGTATCGATCGTATTGAATTTACCGACTTTCAATTGCATGAACTTGCCGGACGTTGGTTAAGTGAAAATATGCCCGAAGGGTTTAAAAGTGATCGTTTCCGTTTTTTAGCTCGTACCATCACTGCGTCAGAAGAAGCGCCATCTGAAGATGCATCTGGTGAAATCCGAATTAAACCCAATTTGTATATTTTAGTTTGGGAGCCATCATTTTATGAAGAGTTGCTAACAAAAGATTACTTCTTCTTGTTTCCACCAGAGATATTGAAACAACATACATTAGTGTTTCAACTGTACTCATTTTTCCGTAGCCGAATGTCACGAAGATTTACGGATTCACTGTTATTAAGTGAGTTAAATCAAAAGCTCGCAAGAAATATTGAGTGGCGTAAGTTCTCATCTGAGTTGATTCGAGAGCTGAAGAAATTATCTAAAGATGACAGTACAGATACGCTGTTTACCGTTAACCTGTGGGGTTATCACTTAGTGATATCTGAGATTGAAACAAAAGGTAAGATCTCTGATTACCTGTTGGATATAAAATGTAATGTGGAAGAGGTACTACGTTACTCTAGAGCAAGAACCACCAATGCCGGTAAACGCAATATGGCGCCAACGTTACCGAACCCTCTTCGTAACGAATTGGTTTCAAAGCAGAAATTGGATGAACTGGCTGAAATTATTGATGGTGAGTTTGAACCGATTCAACGTAAACCCTCTAAATCAGGGGGCCGTTTGGGGCGAAGAGTTAAGTTACGTAAGCACCTTGTTGAGATCAATGCCGATGAACTAACCATTACTTTATCGAAATATACCTCAAATGAAGCTCTAGAAAGAGCTGTAACGGCTCTTTCTGCAATGACCGGGCATTCACCTTCCTCGATTCAAACAGAGTGTCAGGAGCTCATAGAGAAGCTGGACTGGTTAAAAGTGGGCGATGATATTATCGATTATGAAATTCTTAGTAAGACAATCGAGTTATTTAACGCTCAATCTACCAATAAGCACCTTTCAATTGAAAGGTTGATATCCGGCCTTGCGGTAAGGCGTAAAGTCTCTAAGTCCATTTTACAGGGACATCTGGATGAAGAAGTCTTTAGGACTTTAGATGATGTTGCGATAGGAATTTAGTCAACTACGGACAGAATACTAACATAACCCTGACACTCGGTTTTGGTTGCCAAGTAAACTTAACGACGAATAGACAACCCTTTATCCATATCTAATTATAGATTGGCTCATGTAGTTACATTTATTTATGATTTTTAGCGAGTACTTGTACTCGCTTTTTTTTTGCCTGTTCAAAATTGAATGCCTTGATCATCGTTCCAGAAAATTAGACATTATTGACGTTTGATATGATGCCATCGACAAAAGTTTGTTGTAAAAAGTATTCGAGAAAGGTCAACAAACTCTGGTTTGATATTGAAATTTACCGTCAGGAGTTTGGTTTAGCTCAATTGAGAGGATGCAATAGCGAGACCTAGCTCTCATTACATTTATTGCGCGGAATCTTTTAAGAATATGACTGAAATTTCTTTTAAGCAAAGCCTTAATGACAGATTTATAAACTTCATTATAGAAGTTATGCCTAGTTCACATTCTTAACCAGATTCTCTTAACAAAGAAATGGCACTTTGCTAAATAAGCAGTGTCCCTAATGGGGTTTTGAACGGAGGTATGTATGTCTATCAACTCAATTGATCATGACGAAATGACAAACATTGCATCTAATTGGGACTTCACGGAAGAAGACACCAAGCAATCAAAGAAGAACGTTAAGTCAGCTGAAGCTCGTCGTCGTATTGAAGCGATGCGCGAAATTCGCGAAAGCGGCTTAACATTAGAGGAAGCCGAGGAGATGGGCTTACTTCATTGATAGCAATTAAGATTGCAAGTTTCGCTATGGGCGACCAAATGGTCGCCCTTGTCATTTGTCTCAGCCTAGTGGCGAAGCTCGGAAAAGCGTAAAAATAACCATTTCGTTAACGTTCTAGTATTCACTAGTTTCTTACCTCTGTGTTATATTGCTCGCCTCAGAAATAATCGATGAATAAACCCATGTCTGTAAATCTATCTTTGTTAGCTGCCAATGAAAAACAGCTCATAGAGCTTGATAAACAAGCGTCATTTTTAGTTTGGAAATTAAAACAAGCAAAAGTGGGCCCAGAAGAAATTATTGCCCAATCTGCTAAGCTAAAAAGTGATGAAGAGAGAGCATGTTTTGAACAGTCGATCGAGAAATACAAGAGAGTAATGGGCGTAATGTAACGCTGGTTGCTCTTACAAATTGAATTGATTTTGCTTTTTGCTAAAATCTGCCCGAATAATTTGAATCAGAGAGAACATCCCGATGGGAAGAAGTTTTGAAGTGCGCAAGGCCTCAATGGCTAAAACTCAAGGCGCAAAAATTAAAGTCTATTCCAAATACGGTAAAGAAATTTACATGTCAGCTAAAAATGGTGGCGCGGACCCTGACATGAACCTTTCGCTTAAGCATTTGATCGCGAAAGCTAAAAAAGACCAAGTACCTGCACACGTTATTGATAAAGCGCTAGATAAAGCGACAGGTGGTGGCGGTGAAGATTACCAACCCGCTCGTTATGAAGGATTCGCTCCAGGTGGCGCAAGTGTGATAGTGGATTGTTTAACCGATAATGGCAATCGTACCTTCCAAGATGTTCGTCAATGCTTTGTTAAAACGGGTGCAAAAATAGGCAGCCCAGGTACTACCGCACATATGTTTGACCACCAAGCTGTTTTGCAGTTTAAAGGAGAAGACGAAGAAGCGGTACTAGAAGCCTTAATGATGGAAGATGTGGATGTTACTGATATAGAGCTAGAAGATGGTGTTATCACGGTTTTTGCTCCGCATACTGAATTCTTTAAAGCGAAAACAACACTGAACGCTGAATTTCCAGATGTCACTTTAGATGTTGAAGAAATTACTTTTGTGCCGCAAACCAACACGCCAATTAATGGTGATGACGCGGAAAGGTTCCAAAAGTTCTTAGATCTTCTTGATGAGTGTGATGATGTTCAGCAGGTTTACCACAACGCTGAGCTGTAATTCCCCTTTGATACAAAGATTAAACCGGGCAGCTCGCCCGGTTTTTTTATGTTCATATGTTGTGGTATTTATGTTCATATATCGTAATGAACAACAAAGCTTCACGCATTAAAGCTGTCGCAGTGATGCACAAGTCGAATAAAGGAATAGATAATGAAAATTAGTTTTATTGGCCTAGGTGTCATGGGTTATCCAATGGCTGGCCATCTGCAGAACGCAGGGTTTGAGGTCACGGTTTATAACCGCACCACGGAGAAAGCGGCTAAATGGGCTAAACAGTATGGTGGATCCTATTGTGAGACCGTTGCAGAGAGCGTACAGGATGCCGATATTGTTGTTTGCTGTGTTGGTAATGATAATGATGTACGAAGCGTGACAACGCATTCTGACGGCGCTATTACTGCGATGAAGAGTGGGACGATACTGGTGGATCACACTACGACATCTGCGGAATTAGCGGAAGAGCTATCTGTTGCTTGTCAAGAAAGCGGGATTCGCTTTATGGATGCGCCTGTTTCTGGTGGACAAAGCGGAGCAGAAAATGGCTTGTTAACCATTATGTGTGGCGGTTCAGAACAGGACTTTGATAGGTTGCAGACCGTATTTGATGCGTATGGTAAGTCATCAGTATTAATGGGCGGTGTAGGGCAGGGGCAACGTGCTAAAATGGTCAATCAAATATGCATTGCCGGAACGCTGGCTGGTCTCTCTGAAGGGCTGATATTGGCAGAGAAGTCCGGTTTAGATATCTCGTCGTTAATTTCCTGCTTAAAAAATGGCGCCGCTGGTTCATGGCAGATGGAGAACCGAGCTGACACCATGGCCAAAGACAGCTTTGATTTTGGTTTTGCCATCGACTGGATGATAAAAGATCTCGGGTTCTGTTTAGATGAAGCCAAGCGACAAGGTCTTCAATTACCACAAACCGAAAAAGCGACAAATCAATATAAGCAGTTATCTGAGCAAGGTTTCGGCCGTATGGACACGTCGGTTCTGATTAAAGCAATTCGAGAAGAGACGGAAAAATAAATATTGTCTGCATTTATCCGATAAAAATAAAGCCAGCATATTGCTGGCTTTATTGATTTTTCGGCCAGATTCTAGCCACCGACGACCTTGTGTTGGTCACTAACGTCGGTTGGCCATCCTCTTATATTGGTGGCGTCGGCCTCGTAATGTTATCCCCAAACGCATGATATTTTCTGGTATCGCCAAGCCGGAATAACCACTGTCACCAATGTGCACAATGTCTGCGCCAGCAGCCTTCGATTCCATGGCCACTTTTTCAATATAACTTTCACAACTTCCCTCTTGCGAGGTGCCAATTGCGAGCATGCCGAGTAGCCCTGCTTTGTGAACTTCATTCATCATCTGCTGCGCAAGCGCGGCATTGACACCGGGAGTGGTATAAGGTGCCGGAAACATGACAATATCTGCTCCTGCCGATGCAAAATCCGCGACAATATCTAAGTTGTAATCATTTCCAACGCCTGAGCCATGCATTTTTCCTGCGATGATGATGATCTCTTTGGAGACACTCCGGACTAACTTAATGCCGTCAAGGATGGTTTGTTGGGTTACCTTCATGCCGGGATTGCCCGTTAACATGATGTAGTTCATGCCCAACTCTATGGCGTTATTAATGGTCTCTTTAGAGAGCGTTCTGCCTGCTTCTATATTGACGTCAACCTCGTTAGGAACAGGTTCTAGGTTACACCCCAAAAGACGGCCAGTGCATTGCTTAACTTGCTCAATGTTCATCTCTTGCGCTGTGTCATGAAGGTTAATTTTTACTGATGGGTTATATAGATTCAATAAATT
Source organism: Vibrio sp. 99-8-1 (assembly GCF_013114595.1). GTDB lineage: Bacteria > Pseudomonadota > Gammaproteobacteria > Enterobacterales > Vibrionaceae > Vibrio. Next base: position 59,260 of record NZ_VTXE01000017.1, read on the forward strand.
GAGTGTGATCATATCTGCACCAAACGCAGCAGCAAGCTCAGCATTACTAACGACATCAACCGTTGGAATGGCAGAAGCAATGGTTTCTACCATCATTGTTCGCCCTTCCGAGAGTCGAATAGAATCGAGTAGCTGTTGTCTTGTCGCTGTGGTTATATCTTGATGAGTTAAATCAAATATTCGTTTGTTCATTGTTACTCCCAACATGTTAGAAGGTGGATAGTGTCTATTTGCTTAACCGTACTTTATCGCTGCGCCGGACGGTAATTCAGTACATTACTGTCAATGATCAGTACTATTTTATCTGCTGCTGTTTATTTGTGGATTTTTAGTACTATATTGTCATTTATGAATCGTATATTGCTATCGTTAAGTAGATGAAAAGCCCTTTAGATAAAGTTCCAACACGGCCTGGTATGTCGTGGCGTTATAAACACTGCCAATACCAATCGTTACAGCAGCCGTATCATCATCATAGTGAGTTTGAGATCGCCTTGCATATTGGTGCCGAAGGGGTATTGCAACTGAACCAACAACAGTTTGTGATCGAGAGTAACTGTCTATTGCTGTTACCGCCAAGAACTTCCCATTGTTATGATCAAACCGCTAAAGATGGCGTTGAAGCGAACAGTCATTTTATTTGGTTTCGAGCTGATTGGTTGGGCAATATGGCATTCAGTTGTGAAGAGTTTCGACATTTGAATGATAGGCTGAAGAGCGCTCGCTATGGGCTTCGTTTTAGTGAGGAGACTGCACAACAAGCTGTGAAACTTTTAAGTGAGCTTGATTGTGGTAAGGCTAAACTGGCTCAGTTAGCGGCCTTTATTGAGCTGCTGAGTTTGCTTTGTCAGGATACGAGTACGGTTCCTTTATTAGTGAGTCAGCCTATGTTGCCAACAGCTAAGGAGACTGATGAGGTAAGTAAAATAGAAAAACTTGCCAGATTTATTGATAGTCATTTCGCATATCCGCTTACCTTGTCACAACTGGCGGATCATATGTGCATGAGCCAGAGTAGCGTACACCGGTTTTTTATACTTCATTTTGGCGAAACCTTTACGCAACGACTAAAGAAAACCAGATTAAGTTACTCTGCTCAATGGTTAGTTGATACCGATGATAGTATTGCGGTGATCAGCCAAAAGTCGGGTTACCAGAATCAGGCTAATTTTAATCGTCAATTTAAGCAATATCATGGCCTCACTCCCCGTGAATATCGACATAAGTTTAAGTTGGGTTTGCAGTTACCATAATTTTAGTTTAACAAAGCTAGTTCATTTACAGTGTAAATACACTTTGCCTAGCTTTACCGCTTCGTTAAATTGACTTTTTTCTCTTCACCAATTCGTAAGCCATGCGTTTTTTATGGGCAATGCGCCCTCGGCTATCTCATGGGCTGACTTTATATATCACTATAAATTGAGATGCTTTTTGAGAAAGTCTATAAAAACCGAGACTCTGCAAGCTACTGATGAAGATTTATAATAAACCGCGTTTATCTGTTCTCGATCTGGCATAGTAACCCTGTCTGTTATTAATAACGGAACCAGAGCTCCTTGCTCTATATCTTTATGCACCATAAAGTTCGATAAACAAGCAATACCAATGCCGGAGAGCGCCAACTGGCGAACGGCTTCGCCATTACTGGCAGATATAGAAGGCTCTATATATTCACACCCTTTTAGCCCCCACTGATTTAACACTTTTGGGCCACTGAATCCAATAAGTGAATGGTGGTTGAGTTCTTCTACCGAGTTAGGGGTGCCATGATTTGCCAAGTAATCCTTGGAAGCGACGATATGAAGAGGGCTGTGCCCCAAGCTTCTCGCGCTTAATGTGGAGTCGGGCATTTTCCCGATTCTGATGGCAATGTCTGTTTTGTTTTCAAGCAAATCGACAAACTCTTCATTAGAAGTGAGATCCAGCGTGATCTGAGGGTATTCAGATTTGAATTTTTCAACTAAAGGAATGATCTGATGGATAATAAATGGACTTGCTGCGTCAATTCTTAGTTTACCTTTTGGAGCCTCTCCTAGAATTAGTAAGGACTCTTCGACCTGTTCAATCTCTTGTAGGGACTTTCTGATAGAAGAAACAAAGTAATGACCTTCATCTGTGAGGTTAAGTCGTCGTGTTGTTCTATTGAGTAAGGTCACTCCTAACTTTTTCTCCAGCTTGTTTACCACTCGAGAAACCTTAGCAACCTGAACATTCAAAGCGACTGCCGCAGCTGAAAAGCTTCCGTGATCAACAACAGCGACAAAGATTTCCAGTTCATCGGAGCGAGTAAGCATACCTTCTTCCTTACGTTACATAGCGATTACGTTTATTTATGACAATAATAGCATCCGCATAGACAAGGCAAGCACTATCACTTATACAAAAGAGTATGGTTTATTTTGCAATAATCCAGATTGATAAAATTTCGCTAGCAGTTAGGGGCGAACTCAGTTGATACGCCGTATCAGAAGAAGCTATTGGTTATTTATACCGACATAACTAAAGATTAATTCGCCACCTGTAACTGACTTTTTCCGCAAAATTCATTTATCAAAATTGCCGTTTTATCTGTTTATTTTTGTCGTTACAGCAAAATTGAATTGTATTTTCTGGTCTAAATAGCCATCAAGCAACTTGTTATCATGCCTTCACTCTACATTAGAAGGTTTTTACTATGACTACATCTCTGTTTCAGCCATTGCAGTTAGGAAACATCACGCTAAAAAATCGCATTGTCATGCCTCCGATGACTCGTTCTCGTGCCAGTCGACCCGGAGATGTTGCGAATGAAATGATGGCCGCTTATTACGCACAGCGTGCGACAGCAGGCCTAATCGTATCTGAAGGCACACAAATATCAGAAATGGGTAAAGGTTATGCGTGGACTCCCGGTATCTATAGCGCGCAACAGATTTCTGGTTGGAAAAAAGTAACAGATGCAGTGCACGCTAATGATGGAGTTATTTTTGCGCAGCTTTGGCATGTTGGCCGTGTCACTCATCCAGAAAACATTGGCGGCCAACAACCTATCTCATCATCAGCCATCAAGGCTGAAAATGTTAAAGTTTTCCTTGATAACGGCACTGATGAGCCGGGTTTTGTTGATGTCGTTGAACCTCGCGCAATGACAATTGAGGAGATTAAGCAGGTGGTTTCTGACTATCGTCAAGCCGCTCTTAATGCCATTGAAGCTGGATTTGACGGCATTGAACTGCATGCCGCGAATGGATATCTGATTAACCAATTTATTGATTCTGAAGCGAACAGTCGCACGGATGAATACGGTGGTAGCCTCGAAAACCGGCTGCGTTTTCTTGATGAAGTAGTCGCAGCAATGGTTAATGCCATTGGGGCGGAGCGTGTCGGTGTTCGTTTGGCTCCATTAACAACGCTTAATGGGACGGTTGACGCAAATCCTATCAAGACTTATACCGCTGCGGCTTCATTGCTGAATAAACACAATATTGTTTATTTACATATTGCTGAGGTTGACTGGGATGATGCTCCGGATACGCCTATATCATTTAAACAAGCACTTCGTGAAGTTTATCAGGGGGTACTTATCTATGCAGGTCGTTATAACGGTGACAAAGCGCTACACGCCATTGATTCAGGTTTGGCAGATATGATCGGTTTCGGTCGGCCGTTTGTTTCAAACCCTGATTTACCAGAACGTATCGAAAAAGGTTACCCGCTGGCAGTGCATGATCCAAGCACACTGTTTGGTGGAGCTGAAAAAGGCCTGATTGACTATCCAACTTATTCGAAATAATAGGAGAACAGTAAAAATGTTGTTTGATTCATTTAAGTCCGGAGATTTCTCCGTTGAAAACCGTATTGCAATGGCACCAATGACTCGCTCTCGTACTAGTCAGCCTGGTGATGTACCAAATGATTTAATGGCAACTTACTATGGGCAAAGAGCCACGGCAGGATTGATCATTACGGAAGGTGCGCCTATTTCTGATGTTGGTCGAGGTTATTCGATGACACCGGGTATCTATACCAAACAACATATTGAAGGCTGGAAAAAAGTAACCAGAGCCGTTCATGATAAAGGGAGCAAGATTTTTATTCAGCTATGGCACGTTGGCCGTAGAAGCCACTCTTCTATATCGGGTGAACAACCAGTGTCTGCTTCAGCCATTAAGGTCGCGGATCAAGTCTTTGGCCCAATTGCTGGTGGCTTTGGTATGGTAGAAACTGAAGTCCCACGTGAGATGACGGTAATGGATATTCAAAACACCATTTCTGATTTTGTTCAAGCCGCCAATAACGCCATGGAAGCTGGATTTGATGGTGTTGAGATTCATGCTGCACATGGTTATCTGCTTGATGCTTTTATGCGTAAGGAGAGTAATCAACGTCAGGATCAATATGGTGGTAGCCAAGAGAACCGAATGAGATTTATGCTGGAGACCCTTCAGGCAGTGTCTGACGCAATTGGGGGGGATAAAGTTGCGGTGCGTGTATCGCCTCATGTGATTGAAGGGTTCGCTGAAGAGGATCCTGAAATTGTGGATGTCACTTTGAAAGCGTTAGAAAAAATGCTGGCTAATGATCTCGCCTATGTGCATTTCTCTGAGCGAATTTCACGTTATGTTGATGTTCCGGAATCCTTCCGTAAACAGGTGCGAGAGGTATACCCGAATCCAATTATGATCGCAGGTAAACTTACCGTTGAAGATGCACAAGATCTTATCAAAAAAGGTTATTGTGACTTTGCTGCTTTCGGTACACCTTATGTGACTAACCCTGATTTGGTCGAGCGTTTTAAAAATGATTGGCCACTGATGGACTTTGATGCTGATGCTCGTTTAACACTCTATGGTGGTAGCGAAAGAGGTTACATCGACTATCCAACTTATCAAGAGTCTTAATTAGAGCTTCCTATCTAGCCGTTGTTCGGTATCAATGGCTAGGTATTGTTTTACTTATTACTGCTATATCACTTTTATTTACAGTGTAAATTTTTATATGATCAACAAAGGATCCTTCCTGTCTGTTAATTAATCGATTTCCCCGTTAGTTCTGCTACTTTTAATTGTATAAAGATAAAAAATAACAAAATAAAAATGTCAGCTTGGATCGGGAAGGTAGAGATTGAAAAATGATAAAGAGTTATTAGAGCAGGACGAACGTAGATTTATACAATTAATAGGAAGCTTATCCAAGGTCGCGGTACAAGGCTACAGTGTGGATAGAGAGGTGATCTATTGGAATGCAGCCAGCACACAATTATATGGTTACAGTCAACAAGAGGCACTAGGTAAACGTTTAGAAGAGTTGATTATCCCTGAACCAATGCGGGATGCGGTGGTGGGGTTTCATACCGACTGGGTTACCAATGGTAACGCTATTCCAGCTGCTGAGCTTAAGCTACTGCATAAAAATGGTTATCTCGTTCCTGTTTTTTCTATGCATATTATGCTCAAAGAGTGGACAGACGTGCCTGAGATGTTTTGTATCGATATTGATATGACTGAACAGCATAAGGCGGTAACTGAGTTAGAACGGCTTGCGATATCAGATACTCTCACCAAACTGCCTAATCGACGGTTTCTTGAAGAAGAACTTGAGAGGCGAATAACTGAAGCAAAGCGCTTTGAACAAAAAGTGGCTGTCTTGTTTATAGATTTAGATCTCTTCAAAGAGGTGAATGACACCATGGGTCATGCTTTTGGTGATCAACTATTGATCCAAGTGTCAGATCGACTTCGGAATAAGCTCAGAAAATACGATACCTTATCAAGATTTGGTGGTGATGAGTTTGTGGTGATATTGCCAAATATTGGTGATAAAGCAGATGTCGAAGCGGCCGCCAATAAGCTTTTAAATCAGTTTACTAAGAGCTTCCTTGTGGCGGAACAAAATATCTATAGTTCCGCCAGTATCGGTATCAGCATATTTCCGGATGATGCCACTACTACTGAACGTCTATTACAGCATTCAGATACCGCTATGTACCAAGCTAAAATGGCGGGTCGAAATCGATTTCTGTTTTTTAATAAAGAGATGAATGACCGCATGCTGTTTGAGCGAGAGGTGGCTAATCAACTAAAAGAGTCGCTGGTGGCAGGGGGATTCGAGTTAGTTTATCAACCCAAAGTGGATCTGTTAGACAATAAAGTGACAGCCTGTGAAGCTCTGTTACGTTGGCATCGTTCTCCTACATTAGAGAGTGCTTCCCCTGCGGTATTTATCCCGATTGCTGAACGATCCGATTTGATTATATTGATCGGTAACTGGGTGCTTAAAGAGGCGTGTAGACAACTTTCGGTTTGGAGAAAGCAGGGTTATCATCAGATAAAAGTCGATATTAATGTTTCAAGTAAGCAACTCGTAAACAGTGATTTTTTCGACCTGTTTTATGAAACGCTAGAATTTTTCGACTTATCAGAAAAAGACATCGGTATTGAAATAACGGAACATACATTGTTGAAAGCCAACGACGAGTTACTGGCGCGTTTAAACGAGCTTAGAGCACGAGGAACAGAAATATCCATCGATGACTTTGGCACCGGTTATTCGTCGCTTAGCTATTTAACCACGTTTCCGGCAACGCACTTAAAAATAGATCGTTCATTTATTTCTGGTCCCGCCAATAGCCGAGAGAATCGAATTATTATTGAAGCCATTACTGATGTTGGAAAAAAATTGAATTTTCAAATGGTTGCCGAAGGTATTGAAACATTAGATCAGGCTAGATTTTGTGAACAACTAGGCTGTGAAATTGCACAAGGCTATTGGTTTTATAGGCCTCTCAATGCCGGTGATATGACAGATCTTCTGCAGAACTAGTCTGTATTAAGTTTGCGGTTAAATTCATCATTTTATGCTCAACGGTTTGTTTGCCTCCCTTGGTATAGCCGCCGTGATTGTCAATAAGAGGCAATATTTACAGAAACTACTTGCAAATGATAATTATTATCATCTAGTATTAAGAGGTAAATAACTACTAGCGAACCAATATGAACACTCTATCTCGATTTATCCACGGGTTCATTTTACTGATTGCATTGGTCTCATATTCAGCGAATGCAAAAATTAAGGTGGTGACTACTTTTACCATTATTCAGGATATTGCCCAAAATGTCGCGGGTGATGCAGCTGATGTTGTCTCAATCACGAAAGCTGGTGCAGAGATTCATGATTATCAACCGACACCCAAAGACATTGTTAAAGCTCAATCTGCCGATCTGATTTTGTGGAATGGTATGAATTTGGAGCGATGGTTTAAGAAGTTTTTCCAAAATATGTCACATATTCCCTCTGTTACTGTCACTGAGGGCATCTCGCCGTTATCTATCTACTCTGGCCCTTACCAAGGTAAACCGAATCCACATGCATGGATGTCGGCAGACAATGGGTTAATTTATGTGGAAAACATCAGAAAGGCGCTGGTTGATATCGATCCGAATAATGCTGATACATACAACCGGAATGCGCGGGATTATTCAGCCCGAATCTCTCAGTTATCTCTGCTCGTTAAACAAGGTTTTTCGTCATTACCAGACGAAAAAAGATGGCTGGTCACTAGTGAAGGTGCATTTAGCTACTTAGCCCGGGATTTTGGTCTGTCAGAAGCTTATCTATGGCCGATTAATGCCGAACAGCAGGGCTCGCCGAAACAAGTAAAAAAACTGATTGATAAGATCAATACTCATGCTATGCCGGTAATTTTTAGTGAAAGTACCATTTCGGACCGTGCCGCCAAGCAGGTTGCGAAAGAAACCGGTATTACCTATGGCGGAGTACTATTTGTTGATTCGTTATCAGACAGCAATGGCCCTGTGCCGACTTATCTCGATATGCTGAAAGTGACGACGGATACCATCATGCGAGGGTTAGAACAGTGATTAATTCTCAAGTGAGTATTGAGGCAAAAGAGGTGAGTGTTGTGTATAACAATAGCTTCACCGCCATAGAGAACGTTGACTTTTCACTCTCGGCAGGAAGCATATGCGCGTTGGTGGGTATAAACGGTGGTGGCAAATCTACGCTTTTCAAAAGTATTATGGGGCAAGTGAAACTGAGTACTGGGGGAATACTTTTGTCCGGAATGCCGGTTCATCAGGCGTTGAAATCTAACCTAGTTGCTTATGTACCGCAAAGTGAAGATATCGATTGGGACTTTCCTATTTTGGTTAAAGACGTCGTTATGCAGGGACGTTATGGCTATATGGGCATATTAAAACGTCCAAGCCAGCAAGATAAAAACATGGTACAGCAGGCGATGGAAAAAATGGCGATTGCTCATCTGTCAGAGAGGCAGATAGGTGAACTCTCTGGTGGACAGAAAAAACGCGTCTTTCTCGCCAGAGCTCTGAGCCAGCAGAGTAAAATAATTTTATTGGATGAGCCTTTTACCGGGGTCGACTTTACTACGGAAGCGAGCATTATGGACTTGCTTCAATCCTTAAGAGATCAAGGCCATTTGATCTTAGTATCCACTCATAACTTAGGTCGGGTTCCAGACTACTGCGATGAGGTCATATTAATCAATAAAACGGTTATCGCCAGCGGCAGTATAGCGTCGACCTATACGCAAAAAAATTTGGAATCTACCTTTGGAGGAGAGTTAACTCAGGTAGGGATTTCAGGAAAAACGCTGCATAAAGATGATGATGATCGAACGGTTGTTATATTGTCGGATCATGATAAACCTGCGGTATTTTATGGTAAAGAAAAGCAACACGCTCAGTTAATTAAAGAACCTCAAGATCAACAGGGGTAAAGAGAATGGATTATCTGATTGAACCCTTTCATTATGAGTATATGCGCAATGCGATGTTTGTGAGTGCGCTTGTTGGAACGGTCTGTGCCTTGCTATCAAGTTATCTGGTGCTTAAAGGTTGGTCATTAATTGGTGATGCACTTTCTCATTCTGTTGTTCCCGGTGTCGCGGTGGCGTATAGCATAGGCTTACCACTTTCGGTGGGGGCTTTTTTTGCAGGCTTTCTGGCTGCGGGCAGCATGGCTATTATCAATAAGCTCTCTCATTTAAAAGAGGATGCCATTATAGGCTTGGTGTTTACTAGCTTTTTCGCGTTAGGCCTATTGATCATCTCTTTAAACCCCACATCAATCAATATTCAGTCGGTTATCTTTGGCAATGTTTTGATGATCAGCTCGAATGAGCTGTATCAAATTGTGGCTATATCCGTGGTGACCTTGTTAACGTTGAGTTTTATCTGGAAACCATTGCTGCTGGTGTTTTTTGATGAGAATCAGGCATCGGCAACGGGGCTGAACGTGAATGGCTATAAAGGAATTTTCTTTATTTTATTGAGTGCCAGTACTGTCGCTTCGCTGCAGGCCGTGGGAGCGCTGCTGGTGATTGCTATGGTCATTATTCCTGGAGCAACGGCCTATCTGTTAACGGATCGATTTGGCTATATGCTTTGGTATTCGGCGGTAATAGGATTTACTAGCAGCTTACTCGGTGTTTATTTAAGTTATTTTCTTGATAGTTCAACGGGTGGACTTATTGTGCTGAACCAAGTGATCTGCTTTAGCTTGGTATTTTTATTTGCCCCTAAATATGGCCTGATCAAAGCCAAGCAGTACCGCATAGCTCCTATTTTACAGCGGCAGAAAGGGAGTTATAGCTAATGAGTTATATTATCGAACCTCTTCAATACGCTTTTATGCAACATGCACTGTTGACGGGACTTGCCGTCAGTTTAGTCTGTGCGCTTTTATCGTGTTATCTGGTTTTAAAAGGCTGGTCTCTAATGGGAGATGCCATTTCACATGCAGTACTGCCTGGTGTGGTGTTGGCGCACGTATTTGCTGTTCCTCTGTTCATTGGTGCGTTTATCTCAGGTTTTGGTAGTGCCTTGTTGACTGGATATATAAAAAATCACAGCCGAATCAAAGAGGATACAGTTCTTGGTATTGTGTTTGCGGGTATGTTTGCCATCGGTTTGATCTTGTTTACGCACGTAGAGACGGATCAGCATTTAATGCATATTTTATTTGGCAACATTCTTGGTATTTCAGTGGAATTGATGTGGCAGACGACGGCTATATGCCTGCTTGTAGCGGCTGTGACGCTTTTTTTCTATAAAGATCTTCTGCTTTACTGTTTTGATAAAAGCCATGCACGAGTAGTGGGGTTAAACACTAACTTTTTACACTACTTATTGCTGATTCTTATTGCTTTAACCACAGTTGCAGCAATACAGGTGGTCGGTGTAGTTCTGGTTGTCGCGATGCTTGTGGGGCCTGGTGTTATTGCCTTGATGCTAAGTAATAAGTTTGAAGTTATGTTGCTGATAGCGTTAGCAGTATCATTGTTGTCTACCGTTTGTGGCGTGATCATCAGTTATCATATTGATGGTGCAACCAGTGCATGTATTGTGCTGTTTCAGTCGGGGCTATTTGTATTTGCGTTGATATATAATCATCTAAGTAAGCCTAACCTTAGAGCAGGACTGCTACAGAAAGCGAGCTGAGAGAAATCATCAGAGCTTTTTGTTATACTCAAGCAACCTGAACAGTAGACGTTTAATGCCAAATTTATAGATGATTTCGATTCAACTGAACAGTTTTGTAAGACGTGTCGACGACAAAGAACGAATACTAGCGTTGGCATTAAAGGAAGAGTGTCGCTTAAAACGAATTAGGCGCTCCAGACATTGGCAACTGTCAGGAACGGAGCTGCAACTGAATCACTTTAAAGCGGGATTAATTGATATCGCCGACTACTGGATTAAACAGGCAGTAGAAAAGGCGTTGCCCAAGAAACAGTTATCTCTGCAAGAGTGTTTACTTAACCAGCCAAATATAACGGTCAATCAGCTAGTGGCTGAAACAGAATGTACCGTAGCCGAAGCCCGACAAGCTATTGACCAATTTGAACAGTTAGATTAGAAGCGATGGGTATTAGCGCGCTGATTGTCTGAAATTGTCCGCACCGATTAAAAATAAGAGGATCATATGAAACCTGCAGCAATAAAAGATCTCATCACATTTGATGATTTTGCTAAGTTAGATATTAGAGTTGGAACCATTGTAAGTGTTACCGAAGTAGAGAAATCGGATAAGTTAATGAAGCTAATGGTCGATTTTGGTGATCATCAACGTTCGATTCTAGCGGGGATCAAACAAGAGAGAGAGAACCCTCAAGAGATAGAAGGTAAACAGGCTCTTTTTGTGGTAAATCTGCCAGAAAGAAAAATGGCAGGGGAGTTGTCTCAAGGGATGCTGTTTGACATTGGTTATGAAGATAAAGTGACGCCAGTTCTGGCTATGCCTGAAGCTGCTGTTCCTAATGGATCAAGAGCGGGCTAATGAGCCATTGCATTTTTATATAATGGAATCGATGTTACGGTCTCTGCCGTATTAGATGACATAAATGTGACAGTCACTTTTCATCCTTTCTCCAAACTTAAACAAAATAAGCCATTTTAAATCAATGGCTTATTTTGTTTTTGTCCGTTTTTAAGAAATAATTCCACTGTCATAGAGTATTCAATATTATGAAACACAACTGTCATAAATAAATTCTAAAGTTATCCCGTCTGGTAAACAAAGTCGGCAATGAAGCCATAAAGGATAATGAAATGAAAAAGACAGTAATCGGTACTATCGCACTGCTAGGAGCATTAGCGGTAAACCCTGTTTCAGCAAAAGAAACAATCTCAGCGGTAGGTTCTTCAAGTGTTACACCATTGATGGAAGTTTTTGCTGAAACTTACATGAAGCAAAACAGCAGTGTATTCATTGAAGTACAAGGCCCTGGTTCATCTGCTGGTGTTAAAGCTGCAAAAAATGGCTCTGCTGATTTAGGTATGTCATCTCGTAACCTAAAGTCTTCAGAGGAAGAACCAAGTCTCAAGAAAGAAGTGATTGCTCGTGATGGCATCGCTGTTGTTGTTAACCCGAAAAATAGCTTAAAAGCGCTTACTGCAGAGCAAGTAACTGCTATCTACAAAGGTGAAATCACGAACTGGAAAGACGTTGGTGGTGAAGATAAGCCAATCGTTGCGATTACTCGTGATACGGCTTCAGGTACACGTGGTGCATTTGAAGACATCATGAAGCTGAAAAAGAAAATTTCAGGTAAGAAAGTCTCTGCTATATCACCAAGAGCACAAGTTGCAAGTGGTAATGGTGCACTTAAAACCAATGTTGCATCAAACCCTTACGCTATTGGCTACATCTCTCTAGGTACTGTTGACTCATCTGTTACCGCTTTGTCCATTGATGGTACACCTGCAACGGTGGATAACGTGAAAAACGGTAGCTACAAAGTCGCTCGTCCTTTCCTTGTTCTTTTCAAAGAAGGTAAGCCTTCTGCGGAAACACAAAAATTCCTTGACTGGATGTTAAGCAAAGAAGCGCAAAAACTGGTTTCTAATAAAGGCTACATCTCAGTTGATTAAATTCAATCATCAATAAAATATTGCTCAGTTCGCCTATTTAGAACTGAGCTTTTTCAATACCACGATATTAAATTGTGAGATTGCTATGACCATCGCAACGAATAGTGAAAGTTCAGCTAACATGGAAAAGCCCAACGGCTTACGCACCCATAGGGGCGTAGACTGGCGAGAGCGTATTTTTCATGGATTATTTTTGTGCAGTGCTGTTATAGGGATATTGTCCCTATCAATCATTGCTTACTATATAGTGAAAGAGAGTATTCCTGCTTTTCAAGAAGCGGGAGTTTCTAACATCGTATTAGGTCGAGACTGGTTGCCACCAGCGCTTTACGGTGTATATACCATGATTGTGGCTTCTATTGTCTCCACATTTGGTGCTGTGCTGGTGGGGGTTCCCATCGGTGTATTAACGGCTATTTTTATTGCAGAGATCGCCCCGAAACGACTTGCAGATATCATTCGCCCTGCGGTTGAACTATTGGCGGGAATCCCTTCCGTTGTCTATGGTTTCTTCGGTTTAGTCATTATTGTTCCTCTAATTCAAAATATCTTTTCAGTGCCGGCAGGGAATACCATTCTGGCGGGAATTATTGTTTTAGGTGTGATGATTTTACCAACGGTCATTACCGTTTCAGAAACCTCGATACGTGCTGTTCCTCGTTCTTATAAAGAAGGCTCATTAGCACTCGGTGCCTCACAAATCTTCACCATATTTAAGTTGCTCGTTCCCGCTGCTCGCTCAGGTATTATGACTGGCGTGATTTTAGGCATTGGTCGTGCGCTAGGTGAGACGATGGCTATTATTATGGTCATGGGGAACGCTCCAGCTATGCCTGAAGGCATTTTGGATTCAGCTCGTACCTTAACCGCGAACATTGCTATTGAGATGTCATATGCCAGTGGAGTCCATGCAAATGCGCTTTACGCCACAGGGGTGGTCTTGCTGGTATTTATCATGATGTTAAATGCCGCGTTGTTATATTTAAACCGACAGAAGGCGAGATAATATGGACACAGTAAAGTTGAAACAAGCTCGCCAGTTTAAAGACTCGATATTAAAGGGACTTATCTGGTTGGCTGCTGGATTAACCGTGGGTTTCCTATTCTGGATAATTTGGTACATTTTATCGAACGGGCTGAAGTTCGTTGACTGGAATTTTATTACTGACAATTACACGGCTACAGGCAAAGAGAAGGGCATTTTCCCTATGATAGTGGCAACCATTTATATGGTCATCGCCTCTATCGCGGTTGCCGCGCCACTTGGAATTATGACGGCCATCTACCTCACTGAATATGCCAAAGTCGGCAGTCGCTTTGTTAAGGTGATTCGTTTTTGTACTGAGTCGCTGGCGGGCATACCTTCGATTATTTTTGGTTTGTTTGGTATGACCTTTTTTGTCGCCATTCTTGGCTTAGGTTTCTCGATATTATCGGGTGCATTGACATTAAGTATTTTGATCTTACCTGTCATCATAAGAACGACAGAAGAAGCGTTGATGGCTGTCCCACCCAGCTATCGTGAAGGGTCGTATGCGCTTGGGTCATCAAAAATATACACTATCTGGCGTTTAATCTTGCCAAGTGCAATGCCGGGAATTATTACCTCGATCATCTTAAGTATTGGTCGTGTTATTGGAGAGTCTGCGCCGGTCTTCCTAACTGCTGGTATGGTGGCTCGAGTGCCAGAATCATTGCTTGATTCAGGTCGAACTTTGACGGTTCATTTGTATAAATTGACCACAGAGTTGTTCACCATTGATGAGTGGAACCAAGCATATGGAACCGCCACCGTGCTTATTGTCGTGGTGTTATTGATCAATATGACCACAAAATTAATTGCTAGACGATTTAATACCGCAACGTATTAATGCTGATGTTGCACGATAACAAGAATGCAGAGATGAAGAATATGAACAAATTTAATATTGAAAACTTAGATCTTTTTTACGGTGACAATCAAGCATTAAAGTCGATTAACTTACCAATACCAACACGTCAGGTCACGGCGTTAATTGGCCCGTCGGGTTGTGGAAAATCGACATTGCTACGCTGTTTAAATCGTATGAATGATCTCATTGAAGGTGTAAAGATTAACGGCACCTTAGAGATGGATGGAACGGATGTCTATGGCAATATCGATGTTGCCGATCTGCGCATCAAAGTTGGTATGGTTTTTCAAAAACCGAATCCGTTTCCTATGAGTATTTACGAAAATGTGGCTTACGGTTTAAGAGCACAAGGCATAAAGGACAAAAAGCATATTGATTCAGTGGTAGAGAAATCACTCCGTGGAGCCGCGTTGTGGGACGAAGTCAAAGATCGTTTAAAATCACATGCCTTCGGACTATCTGGTGGACAACAGCAGCGACTGTGTATTGCTAGAACTATCGCAATGGAGCCAGACGTGATCTTAATGGATGAGCCTACATCGGCACTGGATCCTATCGCAACACACAAAATTGAAGAGTTAATGGAAGAGTTAAAGAAAGACTACACCATTGTGATAGTCACCCACTCAATGCAGCAAGCACGCCGTATATCTGATCGTACAGCATTCTTTCTCATGGGAGAGTTGGTCGAGCATAATGATACCCATCATATATTTACCAATCCTCAAGATGACAGAACGCAAGGCTATGTGAATGGTGACTTTGGTTAACTTCGTCACCTTAACGAGTTTACTGGCATCTAACTATAATAACTAGCGATGGTACTTTGCCCCTCTTCTTCGAGGGGCTTTTTTTGTTTAGTGAGACAGAAAAAGGTCACTTGAGTATATATTGTTTGAATCACACATTACTCTTGCGATTATGTTCGATCTCGTTAAAATAAACCGTACGGTATAAAACGGCGTTTTATTTAACTCAAATGGATGCCTTGTTAATGTTATTTGGTGTACTTTCATTTTTGGGATTGAATCATGAGAAATAAAGCCTGTCCTTTTTGCGGCTCTGAAAAATTGTCCTATGAATTACTAAAGCCGGTATGGGGAAATGAAGGAGAAGAGTTGCACATTGTTTGTGATGAATGTGCCAGTTCTGCGCCTGCTTATATTTGGAATTTGAGAAACGGTTCTCAAGCGGGATCAAAAAAGCAGCCTGTTCAGCTGCAATTTAGTGATTGAGGGATAGGTTTTAATCTACAGAAGCTTAGGGGTAAACCTTAACAGACTAAAAATAACGTCATAACTTCTACTGAGTAATAATGATCTTAACGCCTTTCTCTTTTAGAGCATTGAGCACATCTGGATCTGCGCTTGAGTCAGTAATTAATGTGTCCAACTGTTCAGTTGGTACCAATAACTTTCCTCCATGTTTACCTATTTTAGAGCCTTCTGCCACAGCCACCAGCCTATCGCCATACTGCAGTAGTTTTCGCTCTGCCATATACACTAAGAGATCCGATGTATGAACTCCGGCGTTGGATATACCTGTTCCTGTAAAAAAGACAAATCGACTTTTTAGATCATCAGCGGCTTCTTTATCTGGTGAAATGGTAATTTGTCGCTCACCGATGTATTGCCCTCCCAAAATAATAATATTTTGGTGCCCTTGCTGAATAAGCTGATAAGCCAAAGGCATGAAGTTAGTGATTACCTGAATATCCCTATTGGCAAGAAACTCACTCATGAGAAACGTGGTGTTACTGCCACTGACCACAATACTATCTTGCTCATCGCATAATCCTGCTGCTGCTTGAGCAATTCTTTTTTTAGCTGAGTAATTTTCAATATCAGTAATAAGCGGAATAAATGTCGTTGGAGTATGAGATTCAAACGTGCTCTTATCATCACTAGAACGCGCACCATTACGTAACTTTATTAACCGGCCTTCACCTGCAAGTTTAGTTATGTCTCTACGAGCAGTAGATAAAGAAATATTGAGCATATCTACATATTCAGAAGTAGATATAAATTGATTACTGCTTAAATAATCCAGTAGCGTTTCTTGGCGCTGTACTTCGTTCATCTATTAAACCTGACACCTATGAAAATTCTTGACCTATTTTGACCTCTTTTGACTTTTTTGGCAAATATATTTGTTTTTTGACTTATTATGAATCTTTTTGGCGATAAAAGTGTGATTAATGACACATTAAGTGTCATTCGTGGAGTGATTTGACTTTACATGACGCCTTGTGACCATTTAATATCAATAACAGGTCACTAAGAGGGCGGAATGAGATGGACTACCAAGCATTTGTATTTGACTTAGATGGAACACTGCTAAGCGATGACGATCAAATTAATGAAGTGAATACGATTGCTATTCGTTCTGCGATTGATGATGGCTACAAAATTGCTCTAGCCAGTGGCAGGCCTCACACTCTAATGCAGCCTTATGCAACATCATTAGGTATTACAGAGCCGCTTATATGTTGTAACGGTGCTTATGTCTATGACCCTATCAAAGAGCAAGTGATTGATTCTCACCCTATTGAGATTGATCTGTTGTGTCTTTTGTTGCAAGACCTTGATGCAAAGAAGGTAGGATTCACCATCTACTCTAGTCGCGGCGTTTTTTCCTACGCTGAATCAAACCACCTTAACTACTTGAGAGAGAAAGCCTCTGCAGTACAGGCTGATATTTCAATTGAAGTGATTGCAGATTTAACGGAATTGCTCACGCAAGTCGGTGATGTTTATAAAGTACTGGCATTTAGTGATGACAAAGCACAACTCTGCTCATTAAGAGATGGCTTACAGCAGCATCTTCAGGCAGATCTTTCTACACCAAATAAACTCGATATTACTTCAGTACAGGCATCTAAAGGTAGAGCTGTTGGGATTTGGCTACAGCAAATCGCCATACCGGCTACCCAAGTTGTTGCTTTTGGTGACGGTGACAACGACATATCTATGTTTGATGCTGTTGGAGAGCCAGTGGCGATGAAAAACGCCAGCCCGTCTCTTAAACGAAAAGCAAATCTTATTGTTACAGATAACAACGGTTGTGGCATTGGTCAGTATCTACGCTATATCACGCTAGAGAACACCAGAACGTATCAACCATCCTATTAATTATTAAGGAAATACCATGAAAAAAGTAAAAATTGCAGCGGGTCTAGCGCATGTTGATTATGGCCACATCGCTGATGTTGTGAAAGAAGTGTCAGATGCTGGTGCGGATTATATCCACTGTGATGCGGCAGATATGCATGACTTGAAAAACCTGCAATTGATGGGTGGTCACCAAATCGTTGAAGGCATTCGTCCATATACTAAGAAGCCGATTGAAGTACACGCATACTTTAAAGATTGTGATCGCCTATTCGTTGAGAAAATTGCAGCTGCGGGTGCGGATATGCTGATTCTTCCAGCTGAACACTTTATCGGTGCTCCTCTTGCTTACATGATGAAGTATTGCCGTGACTACAACATGAAATTTGGTCTAACCGTTGGTTGCTTTACGCCAGTTTCATTCATCAAAGAAGCGATCTACTACTTGGACAGACTGCATTTAGTTATCCACGGTGTAAATAATGATGAGTGGTTATGGCGTGAATCAGCGATCACTATGATTCGTGAAGCAAGAGAGTTGATCAATGAGCGCAACCCTGATTGTGAGTTGTGTGTTGACGGCGGCATTCGTAACTACAACCTTGAGCCACTGCTAAAAGAAGATATCGATGTAATGGTTGCATCAACCAATATCTTTGGCCATGAAGATGGCATTACTGCGGGTGTTCGTGATTTCCGTGCAGCACTGGACGAAGCAGAAGAGAAAGTAGCCGCTGAGCAAGGTGCTTAATTCTCTTATTAGGGTCTGTTGATCTTTCGCGACTATTTTTGCAACAAACGCTGCCCGAAGGGTTCATCTGAAAACGCCTTGAGCTGTGTTATGAGTCGTTTACATAGAATAACTATGCTGCTCTCCTCATGCCTTGCTCAAACCGCTTTCAGATTGAACAAAATTTGTTCTCGAAAGATCAACAGACCCTAGTTACTGACCTATAGGGTCATTGATTTGTACACAATCATCAACGCTAATTCTAACTGTTGTAACAACCAGCTGGATTAGCGTTAAAAAAACAGGAAAGAACATGACAGGATTTAATCATCATCAACCTACCATTTTGCATTTTGGTGCAGGAGAAATTAATAACATTGGCCAAGTTGTTGCTCAGTGGGGAAGCCGATGCCTTGTTGTCTCTGAACCTGTATTTTCGGCTGTAAAACCAGCTTATGATGGCATCTTTCACAACTTAACTCAGCAAGGGATAGAGATAACGCATTTTGATGGTGTTGTTCCTAACCCTCCTACAGAAGTCGTTGAAGCTGGGTGCAAGATGGCGAGAGAGGCACAGTGTGATGTGGTATTAGCTATCGGGGGAGGATCCTCGATAGATACTGCAAAAATCATTTCAGCCGCGACTAATCTCGACCAGATCGAGTGGTCATTTTGGTTTGAAAATTTT
The DNA here is from genome assembly GCF_013114595.1 of Vibrio sp. 99-8-1. Classification (GTDB taxonomy): domain Bacteria; phylum Pseudomonadota; class Gammaproteobacteria; order Enterobacterales; family Vibrionaceae; genus Vibrio. Next base: position 78,072 of record NZ_VTXE01000017.1, read on the forward strand.
GATAAGCCATTTGGTGAGATTAAAACGTTACCAGCAGATGTTCTGCCTTTAATCGCCGTACCGACAACATCGGGAACAGGGTCGCAAGTCACTCATGCGGCAGTGATTACTGACACTGAACAGCACGCAAAGCTGACGTTATTTCACCCATCATTCTTTCCAAAACAAGCCATTATCGATCCTGAATTAATGCTAACACTGCCAGCCAGAATGACGGCTATGACCGGATTCGACGCATTTTCTCATGCCTTTGAGTCATTCGTGGGCAATAGACCGTCTCCATTTGTCGATAGCATGGCTCTGCAAGCGATGAAGCTTATCGTCGAGACACTGCCTGCTGTTGTTGAAAATGGTGCAGACATAGAAGGTCGCAACAAACTGGCAATGGCAGACACTTATGCTGGTATCTCACTAGCGAATGGTGGTGCCGGAGCACCGCATCCAATGGGTGAAATACTAGGCAGCGTTAAAACACAATTGCCTCACGGGCTTACTCTAGCGGTGGTCTACCCTGCGTATCTATCTGAGCAATGGCGTAAACAACCAGAGCGTTTCGCCAAAGTAGCGGAACTATTTGGTGCCACTGGCAGCGTTGAAGAGAAAGCAGAATCACTCTCCGGTTATGTTTCGCAATTCCTGCAATCATTTGGTTTAGAGACCAGCTTGAGTCAGGTTGGTGTGACAGAACAAGAACTTGATGCGCTTCTGCCTATTTTTGCTTTTGATCTTCCGACAACAAGTGGGATAGAGATGCAAGCAATGTTAAAAGCCAGTTTTGCCTAGTCAGATTCAATCATAGGATCAAGCCATGAAAAGCAGAGTGAACGTCGATTATCCAGAGATCAATGAGTCAGGTAGAGAGGGGCTTTTGAACACGGATATTCAAGGATTGATCTTTGATTTTGATGGCCTTGTAGTCGATACCGAAACTTGTATGTTTAGAGCCTGGGAAGCTCTGTTGTCACCATACAATATTGAGGTGTCGCCGCTTATGGTAGCTGGCCTGGTTGGAAATTCAGTGCCAGCTACCGATCTTTATGCATCGTATCGTCAAGCAACGGCGAGTGACATATCGGATCAAGACATTACCGCATTGCTTTTAGATAAAGCCTATCAACTTATTGCGCAATCAGAGGCGAGAGAAGGGGTTCGAGATTACCTTACTTTTGCCAAACAGCAAGGCTGGAAGATTGCATTAGCGACCAGCTCCGAAGAAGAGCACTACCTACCAATACTGGATCGCTTAGGGTTGTGTGGTTTTTTTGATTGCTTTGTAGGTGCGGATCAAATTGAGCTGCAAAGAAGAAAACCGCAACCTGATGTCTATATTGAAGCACTTAATCAGTTAGGAATCGATGCCGATCGCGCTCTAGCATTCGAAGATTCACCCGCGGGAATTACGGCAGCGAAGTCCGCGAAAATTACCACAGTAGCAGTCAGCAACTTCTTAACTCGCCATTTAGATCTTTCTGCGGCGGATAAAGTATTAGGCTCAATGGCTGAGCTAACGTTGACGGAACTAGTAACAGAATTTAACGAGAGAAAAAAATGAACAAACTGCAACAGCTTAAAGCATATACAACCGTCGTCGCTGATACCGGTGACATTGATGCTATTTCAGCTTTTACACCAGAAGATGCAACAACTAACCCTTCTTTGGTACTAAAAGCGGCAGAGATGCCTCAGTATGATCATCTTATTGAACAAGCAGTAGGATGGGCTAAAGAACAGAGTGACAAGCCAGAACAACAAGTTATCGATGCAGCAGACAAGTTGGCAGTAAACATTGGGTTAGAAATTTTAAAGCTAGTACCGGGTCGAATTTCAACAGAAGTGGACGCGCGTTTATCATTTGATAAAGAGCAAAGCCTTACCAAAGCACGTAAATTGATTGCTATGTACAACAAAGCTGGCATCAGCAATGACCGTATTCTGATTAAACTTGCGGCAACGTGGGAAGGGATTTGTGCAGCAAAAGAGTTAGAGAAAGAAGGCATTAACTGTAACTTAACTTTACTGTTTAATTTCGCTCAAGCAAAAGCGTGTGCAGAAGCCGGCGTGTTTTTAATTTCGCCATTTGTTGGACGAATTCTTGACTGGTACTGTGCAAATACAGAAAACAAATCTTACCCAGCGGATCAAGATCCTGGCGTGGTATCGGTAAGCGAAATCTACAATTATTACAAAGATCATGGTTACCAAACCGTGGTGATGGGTGCAAGCTTCCGTAACATTGATGAAGTACTAGCGTTAGCTGGTTGTGACCGTTTGACCATAGGTCCGGCACTACTAGACCAACTAGCTGAGTCCGAAGGTCAAGTGGATCTTAAGTTGGACGGCAAACGCGAGAACATTCTCGCAGCACCTGCGGCAATGACTGAGCCAGAATTCCGCTGGCAGATGAATCAAGACCCTATGGCAACAGAAAAACTGTCAGAAGGCATTCGTAACTTCGCTGTGGATCAGGGCAAGCTTGAAGCCATGATCGCTGATCGTCTGTAGGAGTTATCATGATGAATCGTTCTAAATTAGCCAATGCTATTCGCGTACTGAGCATGGATGCGGTTGAAAAAGCCGCTTCTGGTCACCCTGGCGCTCCTATGGGAATGGCAGATATCGCTGAAGTATTATGGCGTGATTTCTTAAAGCACAATCCAACTAATCCTGAATGGCCTAACAGAGATAGATTTATCTTATCTAATGGTCACGGCTCAATGCTGATTTACAGCTTATTGCATCTGTCCGGTTATGAGCTCTCCATTGATGATATTAAATCTTTCCGTCAACTGCACAGCAAAACAGCGGGTCATCCTGAGTATGGTTATGCTCCGGGTATTGAAACAACAACAGGTCCACTAGGCCAAGGTATTACCAACGGTGTTGGTATGGCATTGGCTGAGAAGGTTCTGGCTGAGCAGTTTAACCGCGAAACCTACAACATTGTTGATCACCATACTTATGTCTTTATGGGTGATGGTTGCATGATGGAAGGTATTTCGCATGAAGCTTGCTCACTCGCAGGAACACTAGGTTTAGGTAAACTGATCGCCTTTTGGGATGACAACGGTATCTCTATCGACGGCGAAGTAGATGGTTGGTTCTCTGACGATACCCCTAAACGATTTGAAGCGTACGGTTGGCAAGTACTTGCCAACGTAGATGGCCATGACGCTAATGCGATATCTGAAGCTATTGCAACGGCTAAGCTAGATGAAAATCGACCTACCTTGATCTGTTGTAAAACAGTGATTGGTTATGGCTCTCCAAATAAATCAGGCAGCCATGACTGTCACGGAGCTCCGCTAGGGGCAGATGAAGTTAAGTTGGTTCGTCAGCAGCTAGAATGGCCGCATGCCGAATTTGAAATTCCTGCTGAGGTATACAGCGAGTGGGATGCTAAGGAACAAGGGGCGCAATCTGAAAGCGAATGGCAAGAGCTGTTTACCGCTTATCAACAAGCATTCCCTGAGTTAGCAAAAGAGTTTACCCGCCGAACCAATAAATCGTTACCGGAAGAGTGGTCAAGCATCAGTGAAAAAGTGATTGCTGATTTACAACAAAATCCACAAAACATTGCTAGCAGAAAAGCGTCGCAAAATGCTTTAGAAGCTTTTGCACCTATGCTTCCTGAGTTTTTTGGTGGCTCTGCAGATTTAACACCGTCCAACTTAACTAACTGGACCGGCTCAAAAGCGATTACTACTGCTGATGCATCAGGTAATTACCTTAGCTATGGTGTACGTGAGTTCGCGATGTCAGCAATGATGAATGGTATGGCGTTGCATGGTGGGTTTATCCCTTACGGCGGAACATTCCTGATGTTCATGGAGTACGCAAAAAATGCTTTGCGTATGGCGTCTTTGATGAAGCAAAGAGCCATCTTTGTTTACACTCATGACTCCATCGGACTCGGTGAAGATGGCCCAACGCATCAGCCTATTGAGCAAATCTCTTCACTACGACTAACGCCAAACATGAGCACATGGCGACCTTGTGACCAAGTAGAAACCGCGGTTGCTTGGAAATACGCTGTAGAGCGCGTAGATGGCCCGACATCGCTTATTTTCTCTCGTCAAAATCTGCCTCAGTTCGGCCGAGATCAACAGACATTAAGTAACGTTGCCCGAGGGGGATATGTTCTATCTGACTGTGGTGGTGAACCTGAGCTTATTATTATCGCCACAGGTTCTGAAGTGAACTTAGCGATGCAAGCGAAACAAGTACTCGCTGAGAAAGGTATTGAGGTGAGAGTGGTTTCTATGCCTTGTACTGATGCCTTTGATAAGCAGAGCGCAGAATATAAAGAGTCGGTATTACCTTCTGGCGTACATTGTCGTTTGGCGATTGAAGCAGGCATTAAAGATTACTGGTACAAGTACGTTGGTTTGGATGGTGACATCGTGGCAATGACCACTTTTGGTGAGTCTGCTCCGGCGGATCAACTGTTCGAACTATACGGCTTTACCGTTGATAATGTTGTATCTAAAGCGCAGGCAGTATTGGATAAAAATAATGGCTAAATCACACTATTTTTCTAATGTAACCACGACGTGTTTACGCGAAAAGTCCGCCACAGTGGCATTAGACTATTTGCTTGATCACTTAACCCCATCGAGTGTCATTGGTGTGGGTACCGGAGCCACGGTGGAAGTGTTCTTAACCTTGTTAGTAGAGAGTCGAGCGGATTTTGCTTATTGCGTTTCAAGTTCGGAGCGTTCAAGCAAAGCGATACAAGCTTTGGCTCTTAATGAACAGCCTTTATCTGAGTGCAGTTCTGTTGACTTCTACATCGATGGTATTGATGAAGGAACAATGGAAGGTGCGACGATTAAAGGTGGTGGTGCAGCATTGGCTAGAGAGAAAATTCTAGCCACGCAATCTAACGTGTTTATTACCATCGCAGATCAAGGCCGTAAGGTTGAGAAACTGGGTACATTCCCTCTGCCAATTGAGGTTCTTCCAGCAGGTCGTGCATCAGCTGTTGAAGCCTTGCAACAACTTGGTGGTAACCCTGTACAGCGTGCGGATTGTGTGACGGATAATGGTAATATCATCTTAGACACATCAGGTTTACCATTTGGTAATAGCGCCGACTTGGAGTGGCAACTTAATACCATTCCGGGTGTTGTTGAAAACGGCATTTTTGCTCATCGAAAAGCAGATTTTATGGCTTTTTCTGATGACAACGGTGTGGAATGGGTTTCTGTGACTGAGTAATGACACAGATTAACGAGCATAATGAGTAGATGATGGTTATGGATGAATTCACACAATTGAGTCAACACTATTTTGAAAAGAATAGAGACAATATTGTTAACGATATTTCCACTCTTGTCGCCGTTGCTTCGGTACGAGAAGAGTCTACTCGTTGTGACTTGGCCCCATTTGGAAAACCCATTCGTCAAGCATTCGACAAACTGATTGCGATGGCTTCAGCGATGGGTTTTCAGGTTGAAGACCATAATGGCTATGCTATTGATATTAGTTATGGAGAGGGTGAGCAAGAGATCGCCATACTTCACCATATTGATGTAGTTTCCGCTGAGGATCACTCCCTATGGAACACTCCTCCGTATCAAGTAGTAGAAAAACAGGGCTTCATTTATGGTCGAGGAACCACAGACAATAAAGGTCCTCTGATTGCTAGTTTATATCTGCTTAAGTTGTTTAAAGAGCAGCAGTTACCGCTAGACAAAAAAATCAGAATTATTGTTGGTGGTGCTGAAGAGACCACTTGGGAATGTATCGAGCATTACTTCAAGACACAGCCCCAACCTGATTATGCATTTTCTCCCGATGGCGACTTCCCAATCGTTAACGGAGAATCTGGCATCTTATACTCTTCATTCTCTGGGCAGTGTAGCAAGCCTAGTGAAGAAGCATTATGCAGAATCATAAGCATTACTAGCGAACGTGACAGAACATCCACCTGTCACAAGTTAGAGTTGATTCTTGCAGGCAGTATGGCCGAGGACGTGGCCAAACTATTTCCGAACGGTGTTATTGATATGCACACTTTAGATAATACGGTCTCGGTAAGTTTAAAAACGCCATGGGAGAAATCCCGAAATCCACAAAATACGTCAAATTGTATGGATAAAATGGTTAACGTATTGCGTGGGGTTGAGTATTTAGACCATAACGCCAAAAATTTAATCTCACTGTTAGATGATCTATTTGCAGCATCATCGAATGGGTCAAAGTTAGGTTTAAATCATATTGACGATGAGATGGGTTCGACAACCTGTTGTGTCTCAGCCATCAATATGGATCAACAAACATTTAGTGTGGATTTTGACTTTCGGTATCCTAAAGGCCTGACGATTGAGTCGATTCGATCCCAACTTCAATTATTGTCTAAACAGTATGAAGTGAATTGGACTGAACATCAGTACTTACCTCTATCTTACCTCTCTCCCGAAAGTTCACTTATCCGATCAATGGAAAAAGCCTACTTGGATGTTATGGGTGTTGAAGCACACTGTTTTAGTAAGCGAGCGGCCTCTTATGCTCGTTCGTTACAGAATGGTGTTGCATTTGGCCCTACTTTTTCCGGCGACAAAACAAACGTACATGAGCCAAACGAACGGCTTCGTATTGAGTCATTAAAAAAAGCATTTTCAATATACGTGAAAGTTCTCATATCACTTTAGGAGTAAATTATGAGAGATAAGGTTCAAGCACTTGCTGGCGGTATGATGGTATCAATCATCGTATTGGTTATCGCGGGGATATTTATTGGGGTTGGAGCAGGTATTATTAACCAGATGTCATCATCTGACTCGGTTATATGGGCATTCTTTAAGCTAATGCTCGATTTAGGTCTAATGGTAATGAGAAACTTACCTCCTTTCTTTGCCATTGGCTTGGCATTTGCTCTCGCAAAATCGGAGAAGGGTTGGGCGGCATTTACCGGCTTCACCATGTTTATGTGTTTTAACGTAGCTATAGGCTCCATTGCGGCATTTAATGGCTGGACTCAAGAAACAACAAGTGTTCAATCTTTAGTTGCTGATTTTGGTATGGAAACGCCAGATGCACAGAACTTTAACTCTCTATGGGGTGAAAGCTTAGGTGTATTCAGTTACAACATGGGTATCTTTAGCGGTATCTTAATGGGTTGTATTACGGCGTGGCTACACAACCGTTTTTACAAATTTGAAATGCCGACTATGCTGAGCTTTTTCTCAGGCCCGCGTGCTGTTGTGATCTTTGGTTACTTTGCCGTTATGCCAATTAGCTTAGTGGTTTACTACGCATGGCCTCCAATCGCTGGTGCGCTTCAGTCAGTAACAGGGTTAATTACCAGTTCTGGTCTATTTGGTTCATTCCTATTTGGTGTGTTTGACAAAGGGTTACTACCTGTTGGTCTGCACCACCTTATTGCCTTCCCTATCGAGTACACTCGTGTTGGTGGTGTAATGGAAATTGATGGTGTGGTATACGAAGGTGTTCGTAACATCATGAACGGCCAAATGAGCTCGCCTGATGCATTGGGTTACATTACTCATAACTTTACCAGCGGACGTATTCTTATTCAGTCTGGTGGCCTAGTTGGTGCGGCCTACGCGATGTATGTTACTTCTCGACCTGAGAACCGTAAGAAAGTCGCTGCGATTATGATCCCAGCAGTATTTACTGCCGCGGTAATTGGTATTACTGAACCGTTAGAGTATACCTTCTTGTTTGTTCAGCCTTTCTTGTACTTTGCTGTGCACGTGCCTCTAAATGGTTTGGCGTATGTTCTAACTGAAATGACCAATGTTTCCATTCATGGTAACCAGTGGTTGTTTATGGTGCCTAACTTGCTGCAACCGCAAAAAGTCCATGCTTGGTCACTGCTGTGGTTAGTACCTCTTTACTTTGTTGTGTACTTTTTCACCTTCAAGTACTTTATCTTGAAGTTCAAGTCAAAAACTCCAGGTCGTGAAGATGAAGGTGAAGATGTAACCTTGTACTCAAAGAGTGACTTTAAAGCGAAAGATCAAAATGATAAATCCAAGCTAGCGACAGACATAATTGAAGCTCTTGGTGGTGAAGCAAATATCGAAAATGTCGCCAACTGCGCCACTCGATTGAGAGTCTCCTTGATTGATGATTCTTTAACAGCGTCTGATGATGTTTGGAAGAAGCAACTCGGAGCAATGGGTGTCGTGCGGATGGAAAAAGGCATTCAAGTTATATTTGGACCAAAAGTAATTACTCTGGCCAGTGAACTAAAAGAGCAACTCAACTTTAGTTAATGGGCATTAAATTTAGATAGTGATGAGTTACTTCTAAATATGATAAAAAAGACCAACATGATGTTGGTCTTTTTTGTGTTTAATTTGTATTAGTTATTGTGCCGCTTAGCAATTAAGGTGAACTTGTAATCTGTCGACTTAAAGAAATTGCGGCTATATTCAAAGACAGTACCATCAGCAAGATAACCACGGGTCCGTTTCTCTATTATGGGTTGTGACGCATCGATACCCAATAAGGAGGCGATACTGCTATCGGGTAAAATAGGCACGATTTCTTGCTCACTTCTGTCAATGACTAACCCTTTTTGTTTCTCAATATAGTCATACTTTGAGTTTCGCATTACTTCATAGCTAAGATCAGGAAACAGGTTTAGTGGCATCCATGTCTCTTCAACCGTGATAGGGTTGTCGGCGATAAAACGCACTCGCTTGATGTAAAATATACGCTCACTTTCATCGATATTTAGGTGTTCTGCGATGGTTAAGCTAGGTAGAGTGATCTCAAAGGCGAGCACGTCACTATGGGTGGCAACATTAAGGTGCGCCCATTTTTCGTTGAAACTCGATTGTTGATAGATATCGTAATTGATTTTGCTCGACTTTACATAGGTCCCACTTCCTTGGACACTTTCTAGTTCATCATTTTCTATCAGCAGTTTTAGTGCTTGCCTTACGGTAACTCGACTAACGGAAAATACTTCCCTTAATTGAGCTTCGGTAGGCAGTGCTTCACCTACTTTGTACTCACCTTCAGTGATTTTTTCTCTAATGGCATCGGCAATCTGGCGATACATCGGAAGTCTTGCCATGGTTACCTCTTTCATTGTGGCAGGTTACTTGAGCGGTCTAATTGGTAATCAGTAGACATAATACAAATTAATGGTAATAACACAACTTAAATTAAATCATTTAGTTAAAAAGTCTCAATGCATAGTCGTGAGCGCCATTTATCTAGCATGTGATCGGATGTTTACTGTTTTCATAGTTGTCTACTATTTGTTACTACAAAACGTTATGATCAAGAAGATTAGAGGTTGAATTTCGGTAATTTTGTTTTGATCTCCTCTGAATAGATTAAAACTGCTAAGCATGGTCGCTGGCTTTTTCTATCTTTATAGAAAGGAAATGAAGGCTTTTCTGTTGGTGTGCTTATATAATCTTATATATTACAATTGGTTATGCGTGGCCATGATGTTTTGCTGAATTGTTTTAATATTGTTTTCTTTTTCTGGTATTGTTGTATTCATATTAATTAATACAAATTTAATACAAAAGATCCGTTTGTGTGAGTGTTGTCACGGATGATTAGAAAAAATGGTGCGATTATATATTCAATGAGTAAGAAAACACCGACTCATATTATTCCGAAATAAATGTGTGGCCTTGGAAAGAAGAGTTGAAAGGATGATCAATGACTGCACATTTACTTCTAGACTGTAGAGAGATGAGATAAAGGATAACAAGATGAAAATCTTAGCCATTACTGCATGTACCGCTGGGGTCGCTCATACTTATATGGCGGCCAAAACCTTAGAGAAAAAGGCAAAAGCACGCGGTTATGAAATCAAAGTAGAAAAGCAAGGTGCAAACGGTATTGATGATCGTATTACTGCACAAGATATTGCTGAAGCCTCGGGCATTATTTTCGCAACGGATGTTGGAGTGGCGGAAGTGGAGCGTTTTGAAGGTCTAACTTCTGTTCAAGGTAAAGTGAAAGACGGGATTAAAAAAGCTGACCAGATGATCGATGCGTTAGAGCAAAAAATTCAAGCGGATGGCGGGGAGAAAAAAGCTCCGGCAGCGTCGGCGACTAACGAATTTACTCAACAAGAAGAAGACAATGACAACATGGTTGTTAAGTTCTTGAAAAGTTGGTACAAAGGCGCACTTTCAGGCGTATCTCACATCATCCCTCTTGTCATAATCGGTGGTCTTTGTGTAGGTCTATTAAACCTATTCTTTGGCTACGATTATACTCACCTTTATGATGAAGCGATTCTCACTGAATACACTGGCAAAACTTATGCTGACCTAGGCATTCTTAATGCGGCAGAAGGGTTAGCAAATAGCGAAATTGGTGCCATTAAGAAAGAAGTTTATGCTGCGATTGCAGAGCCTGCAGCAAAGGCTGAGTTTGAAGCTTCTTTTCAAGGCATTGTTCACTTCCTGTACTACAGTACGTTAAAAGCATTTAACCCCTTATTAATCTGTGTACTGGCAGCATTTACCGCTTACGGTATGGTTGGTAAACCCGGTCTTGCCCCTGGTTTTGTAGGTGGTTTCGTCGCTGTTGGTGGTAGTTTCGGTAAAATCTCCATTATGACGGGGGGATTTCTTGGGGGGTTAGTCGCGGGTGCAGCAGCAGCGTTATTCGTTATGCTTGTTCGTCAGATAAAAGTTCCCGCAGTGCTGGAGTCGGTTAAGATGATTATCATCACACCACTGCTAGCGGGTGTGTTAACTCTCATCTTCATGTATGCAGGTCCTGGTAAGTTTTTCGCAACGCTAAACTCTGGTTTAGTGGAGTGGTTGACATCAATGGGCACCAACAACCTTCTGATTCTGGGCTTCATCCTTGGTGCAATGGCTTGTTTCGATATGGGTGGGCCAGTTAACAAAGCGGCTTACATGTTCTGTATCGGTGTTGGTACAAGTGGCAGCTTTGCTGGTGATGCATCTATTTTCTACGCAGCATTTACTGCAGCGAAATGTATCCCAGGTATGTCATTAGGTATTATGTCATTTGTCTTTAAACGCTTTTTCGACGAGGAAGACCGTCTTGCCGGCCCATCTACAGCAATCTTAGGTTTCTGTGGAATTACGGAAGGTGCAATCCCTTACGCAGTTAAAGATCCAATGCGTATCATCCCGGCTCATATGATTGGTGGTGGTGTTGCATCTGGCCTTATCCTGTCATCAAAAATTACCATAGGTACAGTAGCGGGTGGTGCGGTATTTATGTTGCCAGTCATCAGTGAACCTTTGACATGGTTGGCTTACTTCGCAATAGGTATTGCTGTCTCAATGATTATCACTATTGGCCTGAAGATGATGAGCAAAGAGGGTAAAAAAGTTCAAAAACAAGTTCAAAGCCAAGCTTAAACAAAGATGTTCTTCGGTTAAGTAAGAGATTCAACCTTTGGCTGCGGGTTCTACTTTTCAGAAAGATATCAATCCAAGTACTTTCAAAGTACTTGGATTTTTTTAGTTCTATAGATCATAGAACGACAGCGTTTGTGAATAACAAATCCTTTTACAAAGGGAATCAATCGTTGCTGCGGTGACAGGCGTAGCAAAATAAATCAATACAAAAGCAATACAAATTAGAGTCAATTTGAGGCGTCGATCACAATTAATTTGTATTAATGGTTGTATTATTAATTCATTGCTGATGATAAGCTTGGTTTAAACTAACGAGTGACCAACGCGTCATCATACTTATTTCCATGACGGTGAGACAAGGCCATGAAACTAACCACAATTACTGATGCATCGCTTATCAACATTAAAATGACATTTAACTGTCGAGATGAGGCGATCAGAGCACTTGCAGAACAACTTAATCAACAAGGTAAGCTGCACGATCTGGACGAGTACTTAGAAGCGGTATATGCACGTGAAGCGCATGGCGCTACCGCTTTAGGTGAAGGGTTGGCAGTTCCGCACGGTAAAACTGACGCAGTGAAAGAAGCCGCGTTTGCTGTTGCCACGTTAGCAGAAGATGTTAAGTGGCCGGGTATCGATGAAGATGATGATGAAGAAGATGTGAATCTTATTTTCCTGATTGCCATTCCAAACGCAGAAGCAGGTTCAACTCATATGCACTTGCTTACCGCACTAACGTCTACTTTGGTTGATGATGATGTACGTGAAGCTGTTCTTAACGCCTCTAGCGCAGACGAAATCTTAACGATTTTTGATGAGCAGAGTGAAGATGAAGAGCCGACATCGCAAGCGACTCCCGCACCACAAACAGCATCCTCGGTAAACGAACCGGCGGTAAAAAGTGAACCAACCTCTTTGCTAGGAAAAGTCGCGGGTTGGTTTAAATCCTGAGTTTCCTAGCGTGGTACTGATCATCATCAACGGATTAATGGTTATCCGTTAAAGCAATCAGTACCAGCATAAGATTTTTAGTTTAAACATTTAATTTTCGTACACGGACCTATGTCGTGTTGTTGATAAAGATTTTTCGTTTAATCGAAAATCTATCTATCAACAAAATGAGCGGTCAATAATGTTGTGCGACAACATCAGGTATTCAAAAATGACGACATCTCGCGTTCATATTACTCCTCACATGCACTGGGATCGTGAATGGTATTTCACCACAGAAGAGTCTCGTATTCTGTTGGTCAATAATATGGAAGAAATAATCAATCGTCTGGAAAGGGATCCAGATTACAAGTATTACGTTTTGGATGGACAGACAGCAGTATTAGAAGACTATTTTGCCATTAAGCCTGAGCATAGTGACCGAGTTAAAGCATTAGTTGAAGCGGGTAAGTTGATCATTGGGCCCTGGTACTCTCAAACCGATACGATGCAAGTCTCTGGAGAGTCAATTGTTCGTAACATGATGTATGGTATTCGAGACTGTTTGCAGTTCGGCGATGCGATGAAAATAGGCTATTTGCCCGATTCATTTAGCATGAGCTCACAGTTGCCGATGATTTATAACGGATTTGGTATAGATAGAGCAATGTTTTGGCGGGGGTGCTCAGAGCGCCATGGTACAAACAAAACAGAGTTCTTATGGCAAAGTAATGATGGTAGTGAAGTGACCGCTCAAGTATTGCCACTCGGTTATGCTATTGGTAAATACCTTCCTCAAGATGAACAGGGGCTACGAGCGCGTTTAGATAAGTATTTCCCTGTGCTGGAAAATGCCTCAGTAACCAAAGATATTTTACTGCCTAATGGGCATGACCAAATGCCTATTCAAAACGATATTTTCGAGGTAATGGATAAGTTACGTGAAGTCTATCCAGATCGTGAGTTTCATATGAGTCGTTTTGAACAGGTATTCGAGAAAATCGAGGCCAACAGAGAAAAACTGGATACGGTTAGCGGTGAGTTTAACGATGGAAAATATATGCGTGTCCACCGCTCCATCTCTTCAACTCGTATGGATATTAAGTTAATTCATGCTGAAATTGAGAATAAAATTGTCAATATTTTGGAGCCTTTGGCGTCAATCGCTTGGTCATTGGGCTTTGAGTACCATCACGGCTTAATTGAGAAAATGTGGAAGGAGAGCATGAAGAACCATGCTCACGACAGTATCGGTTGCTGCTGTAGTGACAAGGTTCATGCCGAGATTTTAAATCGTTATATTCTCGCCGATGACATGGCAAGTAATCTGATCCACTTTTATAAGCGAAAAATTGTTGATCACATGCCGGAAAAAGAGGGCTGTGACAAGTTGGCTCTATTTAACCTGCTGCCTTATGAAAGAGAAGACGTCGTTAATACGACCATAACTATACGTGCGCAGCAGTTCTCAATTTATGACCAAAACGGCAACGCGGTTGATTACTTTATTAATGACAAGCGTCAAATTGATCCGGGTAAAGTGGATCGCCAAATTGTTCACTATGGTAATTATGATCCGTTTATGGAGTTTGATATTCAGTTAAATATCACCGTTCCGGCAATGGGTTATACAACACTTCATATTGAAGCTAATGAGCAAGGGACGCTAAAAGTTCCAACGCAGAAAAACGGTGTTTTAGAGAATGATTATTACCGCGTGACTGTAAACGGTAATGGTACACTAACCATCTTTGACAAACAGACAGAGCAAAGTTTTGATCAAGTGCTTAGGTTAGAAGATGGCTCCGATGATGGTGACGAGTATGACTATTCACCTTCTCGTCAGGAGTGGCTACTCTATTCTGATCAGTTTGAGGTTGATACGCGAATCGAACATCAAGGGTTTCAATCCGTTGCTCATATCTCGTTTAGAATGCAGCTTCCAGAAAATCTTGAACAACGAGAGTCTAGAGCAACAACAGATGGCTACTTGGATGTGAACTGTCAGGTAACGTTGCCGCAGAACTCACGTCGCATAGATGTGCGCATGGAACTTGATAATCAAGCCGATGATCATAGAGTTAGAGTGCTGATCCCTACGCCATTTGCTTGTGATACCGTGGTTGCTGATAACCAGTTTGGTTGCATCACTCGCCCGGTTGTTGACCCCGAAATGGCGAATTGGCAACAAGAGGGTTGGAAAGAAGCGCCAGTCGCCATTTATCAATTAATGAACTTTGCCGCATTGCAGAATGGTAAGGCTGGTTTGGCTCTGTTCACCAATGGTCTGCGTGAGTTTGAAGCGATTTCCTTAAATGACAATAGTGACAAAAAAGAGACTCTGGCATTGACGCTGTTCCGCTCAGTGGGTGTGTTGGGTAAAGAGGAGCTTTTGTTGAGACCGGGTCGCCCGTCAGGAATCAAGATACCAACGCCTGATTCACAAATGCGCGGCAAATTAGTGTGTGAGTTCTCTTTAGCCGGTTTTGCTGGTGATCATATTTCTGCCAACGTGATGGCTCAAGCTCGTGAGTATGTAACGCCAATTCACTGCTACAACAAGATTCCATATAACGCCATGAAATTGAATGTTGCTGAGCAAAACCTGCCGTTAACTTATAGCCTGCTAGAAAAGAGCATAGACGGAGCGGTGCTGAGTGTGTTGAAGAAAGCGGAAGACGCTGATGCGCTGATACTGCGTATGTATAACCCTTGTGAGTCTGACCCGATTAACGACAATATTCGCTTTAATGGTCATCTCTCTCAGTGGACAGAAGTGATGTTAGATGAAAGTGAAGTACAAAACGGCCAACGATTAGAAAGTGGCGAGATGGGAAGCTTCGCTCAATGCCAAGCGAAATCCTTTAAAGTCGTGTTTGAAAAGTAATTACCTTCGATTCCTGAAAATAGCTGTCACTGAAAATAACAAGCCCTGCCATTTTGGCAGGGCTTAATTTTGTCTACTCTTTACCAACTCTTCATTGGTTTGATAGAGAGTGAAATGACTTAAATAGTAAAGCGTTTAACTATTGCGACTAACTGTTCATTAATCTTCGCGATATCTTGCGCATCAGAAAGGGCTTGTTGTCCATTCGCATCCAGTTCCGTCACGATACCGCTGATCGCCGTCATGTTTTGACTGACTTCTTTGGTCACG
Organism: Vibrio sp. 99-8-1; assembly: GCF_013114595.1. Taxonomy (GTDB): domain Bacteria; phylum Pseudomonadota; class Gammaproteobacteria; order Enterobacterales; family Vibrionaceae; genus Vibrio. The sequence goes on from NZ_VTXE01000017.1 coordinate 93,507, forward strand.
CTACTTTGCTCTTCTGCTGCGGTGGCAACTTGAGTGCTTAAGCTATTAATCTCTTCAACAAAGTCATTCATAGTGGCTAAGCTACCGGCGACTTCTCCGGCGTTATTTGCTGTCTCTTCACAACGAAGTTTAGTGGTATCCATTGATTCCACAACGTTATGAGTACGAGAAACTAAGTTCTCTAGCGCTTGCTCTACTTCAGAGGTGCTGTCTTTGGTTCTACTTGCAAGGTTACGAACCTCATCCGCTACGACAGCAAAGCCACGACCTTGCTCTCCGGCACGAGCCGCTTCAATTGCCGCATTCAATGCCAGTAAGTTAGTCTGTTCAGCAATATCTCCAATAACATTTAGAATGCTGTTGATGTTTTGCGTTTCACTGCTCATCTGCTGAACATTTTCTGACGATTGTGAGACTTCTGAGATCAAAGAGGCGACGGTCGATTGAGCCAGTTCTGTAATTGCTCGAGATTGAGCTCCCGTGTCATTGGCTTGTCGAGTAATGTCTGCGGTGTGATTAATATCAGAGGCCATAGATTCTGCAGTGGCATTCATCTCTTCAATTGCCGCGACCACTTGTTCTGTTTCTGCTAAGTGATTTTGCAAAAACTGAGCGTTTTCTGCAGAACGGTCACGCAGTCGGTTCATGTTGTCTTGCATCTGTACCGAAGCGTCCTGAATATCACGCATCATCTCTTGGAAGTTGGCGATAAACTGGTTAACACCTTTGGCGATATCGGCTAGGTCATCATCCCCTTTAATCTCTAATCGCTGAGTCAAATCAATGGTGCCTTGCGATAAACCGTTAATGGTCTTTTTAAGCAGAGGAATAGGACGATAAACGTAGTTTAGAAGTAAGGTATAAATGATCAGTGAAACAATCAGTGACACCAAAGTACTAATGATGGCGTTGTTTCGCGCTTCAGAAAGCTTGGCAAAAGCAATGGATTTGTCTAACTCGATTGATAGATACCATGTTTTATCACCGATATTGATTTGGTGAGAAAACAAGGCTTTATCTACATCATCAATGGTGTATTCCGTCGCGAGGGTGTTATTGCTAATAATATTTTGAGCCAGAGCTTGGAAATCGCTGTTTTCCGACAGAATAGAGGTGTTTTCAATCGCCGGGTGGTTAGAGGCTAGAACCGCGCTGTTTTGGTCAAGAATAAAGGCTTTTGCCCCTTCAATATCCACAGAGTCAACAATTTCGTTTAACTTCTCTAGAGTAATATCGGCGATAAGCGCACCGTTGGGGATTTTTTCCGCCACGCTGACCATGGTGGTGTTTGTCGTTTCATCTACATAGATGTCGGTAAATATAGGGCCAGATGCTCTTTGGGCATCTTTATACCAAAAACTGTCAGCAGGCTTATAGCTCTCAGGACCTTTGCCGTTATCCCAGCCATCAACATTGAGATCGTTGGTATAAGCGCTATTGTCACTATACCCTGAGGTAAGAATTTCAATACCACTCGCTCGACCATAAGAGATAAGGCGGTAAACCTCTCCCCCTTGGTAATCTTGGTTTTGGCGATAATCTTCTGCCATACCGTGGACAGAGTCAGCGATGGATTGCATAAAGTCTTTTACTTTCGCACTTTCTGATTTCGCTCTTTTTGCAGTAGATTCCGAGATGGCTTCTTTTAAAGAATCCCTTTCATTGCTGTAAGAGACATAGTTTGCTGTACCCACCGATAGTGTAAGTAGTACAGAAGAGGAGACAAGCAGCGCTTTTTTAAATCCTAATTTCATTATGATACCGTCGAATTTTTAGCGTGATAGAAAGCGAACGCATGAACTGCTAAGTTTCGCCCGAAGAATTTTCTGGAGTGTAACGTAAATGGCAATAGATTCTGTTATATGACTCGCATAAGATGAGATATGTGGCCCAGCTAGTATGTGAGAATTGTGATCAAAATTACAGTTCCTCGAAAAACATCTAAATCTTACACAACTGTCTGTTTTAAATGAAAGCTCATTGTTTTCTCACTGGCTCATCCCTTTATAGGTAGTTTATTATTCTATTTAGAAAATTCGCTACATTGGTGGCCGTGGGCTGCTGAATCAATCATTCTGAGATCAATTTGTCGGGAAAATAAAAAAGAGGCCAGTAATAAATACTGACCTCTACGGTGTTTTTACATTGGATTATAGTGAAGGTTTACGTTCGAAAACGCGCAACAATGGTATTGAGTTGCGAAGCGATTCCACCTAACTCTTCAGAGTTTCCTTTAGCTCTTTTAGACATATCTTCTACCGCAACGGCATCTTGATGTATCTGATGAATATGGTTGTTAATATCTTCCGCCACTTGGTGCTGCTCCTCGGCGGCGGTCGCAATTTGTGTGTTCATTTGATGGATAACATCCACTGACTCAGAGATACCTTGGAAACTGCCTTGAACCGATGAGGTGATCTCTACGGTTGTCTGAGAGGACTCCAAGCTTCGATTCATGTGAAGTGCCACGCCTTTCGTCTGTTGTTGCAGACGTTTTACCAGCTCATCAATCTCTTGTGTAGAGTCAGATGTGCGTTTCGCTAATGCTCTAACTTCATCGGCAACCACTGCGAATCCACGTCCTTGCTCTCCTGCTCGCGCAGCTTCTATTGCAGCATTAAGAGCAAGTAAGTTTGTTTGATCGGCGATTTCACGAATAGTATCTAAGATAACGGTAATACTTTGGCTATCTTGCTCTAGGTTTTTAATTTCCAGAGATGATTGGCTTAGTACTTCAGCTAACTCATTTACGCTATCAACCGCTCGATTGATATGTTGCTGTCCTTGGTCAACCAAATGTTGTCCTTCGTTAGCAGAATTTGCGGCAGCTGTACATGAGTTAGAGACTTCATTTGCGGTGGCAACCATTTCATTGAAGGCGGTAGAGACCAGTTCAACAGCCTGATTTTGTCGCTCAGAGGTGTCTGACATTTCTTGGGCGATAGAGATCGCTTGTTCTGATGCTTGAGACATCTGCTGACCTGATTGACTGATCTGCAATACGATTTGTTTAATCGCGTCTAAGAACTGATTGAAATATAGGGCTAACTTTCCGGTCTCATCTTTTGAGTTTACCACGATGGTTTTAGTCAGATCCCCTTCACCGGATGCGATATCTTGCAAGCTACCGGAAACGACTTGCAAAGGCCCTGCAATACGGTTGGCAAAGAGTATTGCACCAACAATAAATAGCGCAGTCATAATGACGACCGTTATTATGATCAGCTGTATCATGTCATTACGTGACTGCATCACTTCATCGACGCTGATTAAACCGATAAATTTCCAGCCCAGTTTTTCTGACTTATAGATATTGGCCAGATAGTTCTGGTTGTTAATATTAACCTCAACCAATCCTGCATTCGTGTTGTTAAGCAGTTGGTAACTGTCGTTTAAATCGGACAGTTTCTTAAAGTTATTATCGGGTTGACCTACATCCACCAAAATGTTGCCTGACTCTTCAACCATCATTAAGTAACCATTTTGGCCGAGTTTAATTTCTTTAATGATATCGGTAAGGGTATTTAGTGAAACATCAATGGCAATAACACCATTGCTTTGACCATTTCGATCGCTAAAAGTCGTCGTGGTGCTTAAGATAACGGCATCATCTGGTTCCCAGTAATAAGCTTCACCGCGCTTAATGGAGCCAAAATTATTGAGTGCATCTTTGTAGAATGGTCTGGTGCGAGGATCGTAATTTGCCGGACTTGAACCTGTTGGCCACTGCACAAATCCACCATGTTTTGTGCCCATGTAGATGTAAGCATAATCAGGGTGCGTTTGACCCATTTTATTGAATAATGAGTAGATATCTTGTTCAAGACCCCCATTTCTCTCTGGTGTCATTTGAACACTATCTTTATCCATATAATCGGTGATGCTGTTGTCTGCATCCAGCATAGAAGATTGTTCGGTAAGATAGGTTAAGTTCTCTTCTATGCCTTTAAAATAGAGAGCAATAGCGTTATCTACTTGGCGAATCTCGTTTCGGCTGCTGTTGGTAAAATTATCAAGTGCTTGGTTTCTTAAAACGTTAACAACAAAAGACGAAACAACAAGGATCGGAATAATACTGGCTGCAATAAGTGCAAGCAGGAGTTTTTTCTTAATATTCATATAGCCTTCTAATTATTCTAATAATTGGGATGGGACACATTAAGTGGTGGTGAAAGAAAAAATTCCCCTTAGTGTCGAAACAAAAAGGGGAATTTAAGGGCGTTTGTTACATTACTGCTGAGCGATTATTGCTCTAGCGGTAATTTGCCTTCCCACACTATTTGACGGTAGCGCTCAGGGTTGGTGTCACCTTCGGTGTTAAACACCATAACAATGGCGTTCTCGTCTAAACCAATCTCTTTTGCCGCTTTAATCCCATCTGGGTGTGTGGCTAATAGATAGAGTAAGCCGGTTGTTATTGCTCCTGATTCACCACTGACTATTGCTGGGTCACCCGCAAGAGGGTTACCCAACATTCTCATACCTGTTGCCGACACTTTGTCGTCTACAGAAGCGAATTGTTGTGTACAGTCTTTTAGGATTGGCCAAGTGACAGGGTTTGGTTCACCACATGCTAGACCCGCCATAATCGAGTTTAGATCGCCAGTAACATTCACCATCTCACCGGCTTCGCTGGTGCCTGATCGGTAGATGCAGTCTGCGGCACTAGGTTCTGCAATAATGGTTTTAAATGTGTCGGAACCAAGTTTGTCTGCAAGGTAACCTAAAACACCACCAGCCATAGCGCCAACACCAGCTTGTAGTGCAACGTGAGTCGGCAATAATTCAAGCGCTTGTGCTTGTTCGACCGCTTCAGTGGCCATGGTCATATAACCTTGTGAAATCCATGTTGGGATCTTATCGTAACCTTCCCAAGCGGTATCTTGCACAAGCATCCAACCATTTTCGTTGGCAGTTTGGTTAGCTAGACGTACAGTATCGTCATAGTTAACATCAGTGACGATACAATCTGCACCCAAGCCTTTAATTCGCTTAACGCTTGCTTGAGAAGAGCCTTTTGGCATGTAGACAACGGCTTTTTGACCCATTTCACGAGCAGCCCAAGCGACACCCGTACCATGGTTACCCGCGGTTGCTGTAGTGAACACGAGTGGTTTGTCTAATTTCGAAGAGACGGTTTTTAGATTGATTTCGGAGATATCTTCCCCAAGGTGCTCTGCAAGCACTTTGCCTAGCGCGTAAGAGCCGCCAAGTACTTTAAAAGCATTCAATCCAAAACGCTTAGATTCATCTTTTACTAGAATCGCTTTTACGCCAAGTTTTTCTGCCAATTTTGGAAGAGAAACTAACGGAGTTGCTTGATAACCTTCAATTTGTTTATGGAAATCACGTACTTCTTGAGCAATTGCTTCATCAAAAAGTGGTGATGTTTTACCGGTATAAAAGGTGTTGTTTGATATTTTCAGCATAGTGAGTACTTTTAAAGAGTGGAGATAAAAGGGCCACTTTTCGTCGTGACCCAATCAGAAATTATTTGTTGATGTAAGCGATAGCTTCAACTTCAACAAGCGCGTCTTTTGGTAGGCGTGCAGCTTGAACACAAGAACGTGCTGGTGCATTCTCAGTACCAAATACTTCTGTGTATACTTCATTAAATGCAACAAAGTCTTCCATGTCAGATAGGAAACATGTGGTCTTTAATACGGTATTTAGAGAAGCGCCGCTTTGCTCAAGAATGGCTTTTAGATTTTCAAGTGATTGACGAGCCTGCTCTTTAATTCCACCTTCAGGAAACGCCATTGTCTCTGGAACTAAAGGAAGTTGTCCTGAAGTAAATACAAGTTCCTGAAACGCAAGTGCCTGAGAATATGGGCCAATTGCTGCTGGAGCGGAATCTGTGTGAATTTTAGTTTTCATTGCATTTCTCTCTGGTTTTAATTACTACGATCTGAACTCGCGGTTGTACTTGTAGATAGCATGGCGAGTTATTCCAAGGCGCTCAGAAACTAGAGCTGTTGCCTCTTTTAATTCAAATATGCCGTTATCAAACAGAAGTTTAGTAATGGCCTTATTTTTACCTTTTAAGTTGATCGTTGCATCGTTTTCAATTTCGAGAATTGCATTTTCAAGTGCATTCTCAATCACCTCAGACGGTGATGAGCTAAAGTTCTCATGAACACCTACATGAGTGCTCGTTGACATATCTGGCATCAATGTTTTGATGATGTCAGGAAATGGATGAGACAGGTTCATGTTGATACAGAACAGTCCAATAGCTTTGCCATTTTCACCCGCAAGCACACAAGTTGTTGATTTTAATAAAGCGCCATCTTTAGCGTTGGTAAAGTAACTTTTTGGCGTTACGTTCCCAGTCTTCTCGAAAGCGTTGAGCATTTTTAATCCCATATCGGTAATAGGGGAGCCGACTTCTCGTCCGGTATGGTGACCGTTAACGATTTTCACTACAGATTTTTCAAAGCTTTCGAATGAATGGATCACCACTTCACAGTGGGGACCAATAAACTCTGCAATGGTCTCTGCGAGACGAAAATTGGACTCTAAATACTCTCTATCTCCATCTGTAAAAACAATATTGAATGATTTATATGCGGAAGCGTTCATTTCAGGCCACTAATGTTAACTGTATCTGATGAGCATTGTCTTAATTTCACGCTCAAATTGCAACTAAACGATCAACTCTTTAGAGCTATATCACTACACTTCCGGATTCAGATCAAGATCAAAGTTACCTAAATGGAACTGAATGTGACAAATGTCATTCTTTTAAGCACTGAAATTGTATTTCCGTCAACTAATGGTAACTTTAAGGGGTTGGTCACATTAATTGGGTGAATTATCAGTAAGAATGTTCACCGTAGCGTAAACAAAATTTAACTAAAAAGCTTTTTTGCTTATTAGCTGAGCCAAATAATATAGATAAGAGGTTTCAATGGATTTTCTAAACAGAGGCTTTGAACAAGCCGAATTTGAAAACAGAACACAAAGAGCTCAAAAAATCATGCACGAGCAGAAGCTAGATGCGATGATTTTTACCACTGA
>NZ_VTXE01000018.1 GCF_013114595.1 Vibrio sp. 99-8-1
TTTATCCTTAACGCAAATAGCGATAACACCCCAATTGATAACGAAATACGTGTTTTTCTGCTGACATTGCTTAACCAGTTTAAGCATCAGGATAAAGAGTAACAGATAAAAGACAGGCACCATTGTCGGTGCCTGCTTTCGTAATTATCTTAATAAATTCAATTGGATACCAAAAATTTCAAATTATAGAAAAAATTATATTAGTTTTTTCATGAGGTGCCTGTCCTCGTTGTCCTAAATTTATTGTTATGTTTTATTTTCTGGTGAGTGCACTTTTATTGCGCTCATATGCTCTTTCACCCATTTAATGATAGGTATGGTTGAGAACAAAATGAGCAAATATAATATACTATGTATATTAATGCCCTCATCAACTAGTTTGCTTACTCCAATATACCCTAGATACAATGCACTCCAAAACGGCAACCCCATAATTGCCAATGCAGTTCCTATCACTACATTTTTGTTAAACGGTACATTCTCGTTTGGACTCATATAGTGATGGAACATTATAAAGTTGAATGAACTTGGATAAAGCAACCTATAAATATCATTTTTCTCATTTTCCTTGATGTATTCGAATACGAGATAGAACTGATAATAGAGAACTGAAAAAAACTTATAAAGTGTGAAGTAGTAGAACAGCAAAACAACAGCAATGGCATCAGGCCTCTTCAATTCAAACGATATGATCGGAACCTTTATGACTTCTTTTCCATCCACATTTGATATCAGAAGTACCAGCAAAATGAGTGAACTGACCAAAAATGTAAGGTGTTTTGATAGAAGCTTCCCTGCTTCAAATAGTGTATTTTCCAATATTGACCTCCCACTCAGTTTGATAAAACATAACGCCCTGTTAAGGTGTGAGCAACGCAATACAAAAGCCGCCGCATACCACCTTAAACACTAAGCGCAACGCATAGTGAAAATGCCACGCGTTGCGAATCACTCTTGAACAGTTTGTTAGGCGAATTTTACTTTCGAGGTCGTGCTTTCTTTTTGTAGATGACAACTTTCCAAGATATTTCCCTATTATATGATTCACTGATTACTTTAGATGTATCGCGTTTATTTTTACTCGAAAATACATCATCAGGTAGTTCTTTCGCTAGGTCATAGAAAGCGCCTAAAACTCCTTTCAACATTGAACCATATTCATCCCCCCACAGGTATTTAAGAGACAAATCTATATCAACCTTTTGACAACTAGCTATAAATTTCGAATTGCTAAAGTTTGATTGCAAAAGTATTCGATCAATTTCAGAATACACTTTTTCATATTTCTGACTAGTTGCCTTTGCTCCAACAACAACTAAAAGACCATTATTGCGTAAGTTCTTCATACAATCATAAAGTTCGCTCTCGAACTCTTTGACTTGAGAAACTTCCGTTAAAAAATTGCTGAATACTACTAAATCATATCGATGCTTTTGAGTGTGACGCCTAACTATATTATCACCATCAGTACCAATATCATGCATTAGAAAGTGCTGATCAAAGGATATATTTTTAAAATCATGGAATGTTCCATGATGGTATGGCACATTCCAGAAGTGTTTATTTATAACTTCATAGTTTGCATATTCAGTAAAATGATGTAGCCAGTTTCTAAACTGATGACTTCTCTCTACATAATCAATTTTGAAGTTTTGATTGTTTTTGGAAGCGAAAAAGTCAGAGAGCGCAAACATGGACGGTCCAGGACCGGTACCAACATCAAGAATATCAAAGGGGTATTCGCTCTGTTTTTCTACAATCAGATTCAAATTATCAAGCTCTTTAAATATCAATTGAAAACGATGGTATCGATCCAAGAAATGGATTAGCGCATAAGCCTCTGCAGTACCAACGTCTTCATACGTAATTTGATCACAATTTCTAAGTACATTTTCAAATTGGGAGCATATTTCAACCAAAACCTCGGGAGATGAAGTAAGCTGCTTTACATAACCTAATAGCACTTCATTCATCAATTCAAACTGCTTTTTCATTTTACTCTCATGTTGATTTTGTTATTCGCCTAACGCCGCGTTAAGTAGTGAGCAACGCTGCCACAAAACTGAACCATAGCACCGTAAACACAAAACCCAACGATAGAATGAAAAATGCCATGCGTTGGGAATCTGTCTTAAACGCTTTGTTAGGCGAATTATTTCCGGCGATTTTTACGCTTTGACTTGTTGGCTATTTTTCTTTTGGCTTTCTTTTCTTTAGACGCCTTACTTTTTGGTTTTTTCTTTCCAAAAATTGAGTCGCGATTTAACTCTTGCATAACAGGAACTACAGGAGAATGAGTAAACTCCTCTCCGTTAAGCATAGCCATATATATTTTATCAAAGATATTTGATTCGGAAATGTCTAGGGGAATAAAATCGGCTTGAGCCTCTATGAAATGTTCAAGTCCGCCGTAGTTTAAATATGCTCCAGCGTACTCAAGTTCATCAGTGCCAAACACCTTGCCATGTAGTTGCGATCTTTGATTTAAATAGTTATAAAATTCGTCATGTTTTAACCCCAAGAAGTTAAAGCCATTGATCATGCACTCCAAATCTTCAATATTTATAACCCAAGGGTATGTATCTTCATTTTCCTTTTCCAAAAGCAATGATAAATCAGTAGCTAAAGCGCCAAAATCATCTCTTGTTATGCATATACAGTAAATATTCTCAAATTGTTCTAATCTCAGCTCTCTAAGGTGGTTACCTTTTTTATCATATAAATTGGCAATACAATTTTTTCTTATATTATCTTCTAATGCATGTGCTTGATTATATGCTTTTTGGATACCCGCATTACTTTTAAAATGGTCGTTGATTCGTGTGAAAGCTCTAGAAGGATCACGCAAAGGTTCTCTAGGAGGAGAGGCTTTAGCCTCTACGACGATAAGATTTTTCTCATGTATAATTACTAGATCATGCTCATGATGGGATTTGTCTGTTTCAAAAGCACTCTCGTAAAACTCGGCATCTGTAGGAAGTATTTTCTTAAACTGGTCGATAGTTTTTTCTTCTAGCCTTCTATCTCTTGCTTTGAGAAAAGAAGCAGATTTTTTACTTTTAGAGAGTACCTTCTCAACATTCTCTATAATTGACTGATAAAAAGAATTATTAACAACAAAATATAACTTCTTTCCGTCTACAGAGAAAATTGGCTTTGATGTGACCGGATTAGTATCAGTGATATATTTAATTTCATCAGACTCCCCTCGAATTGTAGTGAAGTATGTCAAAATTGATGATTTTACTTTTTCGCCAAATCGGTCTTCTAAATCGGATATATCAATTGCGTATAGCTCATTTGTACCATTAAAGAACTTTTCAGTTAGCTCCTTTAGTTCCTGATTATTTTTAACACTTTCCAGAGCAGTATTAGAATCCAAGTCCATTTGCTTTACGAACTCAGCATGGTGGTCCTTCATTTTGTTGACAACAACTTTCAGCTCTTCAAAATGCTCCATGATTCTTTCTTCAAAGTAGTCGCCTACTGCGAGCATTTCCTCGTGAGAGATACCGAATGTATCAATAACTGTTTGCTCAAACCCCGAATAATAATATCTAACCCTAGACTTAATCTGGTCTGTAGAAATCTTAAATCCACCTGCAAAGTAATTTATAAATGCAGGCATTGCGACATGTCGATCTTTGTGCCATTTCTCACTAAGCCCTTCAATCTGTTCTCTTTTCTCAGGGAAATAGGCAAAAGCATACTTATTAAAAATTGAGTTCAGTATCTTAATGATTTGAGTCGATTTACCCTCGTCTAATACTTTTTTCTCAGATGGGTCAGGCTGGTGACTTGCAATTGCAAGCAAGTACATTCCTTGCTTTTGAGGAGAGGATAAGTAGTCTCCTTTCTGATTCCCAGCTACGAAGTTTCTTTGCTCCATTGCTACAAAATTAACGATATCTTCTAAAGATAACTCACTCGTTATTCTTTTTAGTTTTGCAACTTCTGAGAGGAGTTCTTTGTGTAACAACGTATTCATCATTTACCTATTATTATATTTTCGTGGATACCACTTTATTCGCCTAACGCCCTGTTAAGGTGTGAGCAACGCAACACTAACGCCCCTGCATACCACCTTAATCACTTAAACCAACGCATGATAAAAATGCCACGCGTTGCGAATCACTCTTAAACAGTTTGTTAGCCATACTGCCATACTTAGGCACGCTTCATTTTGTTTGCTAACTTGTTGTTAATTTGAATTTTTTTATTAAGCTGATTTGGAGTAAGTTTGCGCTTTCGCATAACGTCTAAGTAAAAGCTTTTTTCCCAATCATTAATCCAACCTTTGTCGTAAGCGTAAGTTATTGCCTCTGCATTTAGCGATTTCTCATCGTCTTTTCTAACCCGCTTTATTGCTTGGAAAATCTTATCTGAAGGTAAACCAATGAACTTCTTAACACAGCAGTTTCCAACGGTCGCATAATTAGAATTTAACTTGTTCTTAAGATTACAAATTTCAATGATAGGGAAGTGCCCACACAAACAACGCTCGGGTTCGTCAGCTTCGTATATTTCGTACAGAATCCATTCAGATTTAGCTACATCCCATAGCTGCGATTGAGACAGCTTAATTATTTCTTCTGTTAATTTATATTCCGACATACTTACCTCGTATGGCTAACGCCGCATTAAGGTGTGAGCGGCGCTTGGCTATACTTGAGCGAAGCGAAAGCGCCAAGCGTTGCGAATCACTCTTAAATGCTTTGTTAGGTTTTTTGCGTTGATTCTTCTACTTTTTCTTTTTTACCACTCTTTTTATTGAAAGCTTGACTAGAGTGAATCATGTCTCCAGATTTTATACCTTTTTTAAACTTTCGGATATCCAGTTTCAAGGTACACCAAAGCCAAAAATCTACTCTAAATGCCACTTTCAATAAGCTATTTTCCACAACATACTGTGCAGCTAGTTGACCTGTTTCATTCCCTGCTAAAAGCTGTAAATATATTGCTTCTTTATCAATGAAGCCATCAAGACTCTTAGTCTTAATAAAGCGATACTTCCGGATAAACTGACTTAGCTTTACAGCGATCAATGGATACTCCTCAGACACTAGCATTACCGCTTCATCAAGCTCTTTTTCAAATTCTTGAGAGTTGTCTGCATACTGGGAAAAAGCTCTCTGTCGACCATGTTCCCAATCCTTAAGTTCAGTGCTTAGGTTTTTGGTATATTCTTGTGCGCCTTTAACCTCAAGCATTTCAAAGTTCAGTTTATATAATGATGTAATAGCTTTACGCATTGAACGTCGACGAAGATTTCTCGATTTAACAGCCCCTGCCACCTCACTAAGAAACCAGCCTACAGCGACACCTAAAATGGGTAGTATGTCTTTTATTTCCACGAAAATCCCTCTGAAACCTAACACCGCATTAAGGTGTGAGCGACGTTTGGCTATACTTGAGCGAAGCGAAACTGCCAAGCGTTGCGAATCACTCTTAAATGCTTTGTTAGGCTGATCTACACTTTCGACAGTATGACTGTGCTCGCTTAGTTCCATTCGTCATAACTCGATAACCGAAGTAAGCTTCTACTTCTTGAGTTGTTTTGGCAATCGTATTGCATGTCGGTGATGGGCACTGAGCTATAACACCTTCAGGTTTCACTTTCTTAACAAAGGAGGTAACTTTGTTTTTTGCTTTGTCCAATTCACGCGTTGTTAGACTTTTAGAACCGATAGGCTCTTCGACTTTATATCGACGATAGAATTCTGTACATACGAAAACCAACCCACAAAATACAAAGAATGGCTCATATGACCCTTCAGGATCTAGCATCCACAACATACCCAAGATAACCAGTACAATAATTGCACCCAACTCTAACTTGGCAATTTTACCCAAGTTTTTAAAATTCATAGTAAATAACTTTCTCCTCGTGAAGCCTAACGCCTTGTTAAGGGGTGAGCAACGCAATACCGATGCCACCGCATACCACCTTAAACACTAAACGCAACGCATAGTAAAAATGCCACGCGTTGCGAATCACTCTTAAATTTATTGTTAGGTACTTTGCGCTCCGATGTTAAAAATAACACTTCATTTTTTATATTTCCAAGATACTCAACCAAGTTCGCAATAAACTTTTGAGAAAAATCCGACGTCTTCACCAATTACCCTGTCAACTGATAGATTGTGATATTCTGCAAGCCATATATACTTTTCTTTAGCCTTATCATTAGGTGCACTTTGATAAGCTTTTTCAATTGATTTTGCATGAATACTTAACCATTTAGCCTTTTCGAAGATTCCCTTAACGACAAGGTCTTGCTCACAATATACCTTGATGTAGTCTATAAAGTACAAGCCATTTTTATCAATAAGAAAATCACTAAAATAATCACTCCTCATAGGCTTTCCATTTTCATTTCTTTTTACCGTAGGACTTACGAAAGTATTATAAAAATCTTCGCCAACTGTTATTATTGGCATTAAAGCTTCTGACTCTAGCCTTACAGTGTCAATTGCAGCTGGACCTATCAAAGTATTATCTTCACTAAACAACCAGCTAAACTCTATCCCTCCACGAAGAAAAATACCATCATGCACGCATTTAGCCTGAACAATTGAAATATAAGCTATAAATTCCTCAAAAAAAACAGGACTCATATACCTTCCCATTGGAACATTAAGAAAAGCACAGTCAGAAAAATAAGAAAACTTTCTACTCTTTAAAAAAGGCGCCATATATAACCAAGGTTCATAGTCCGCTGTAAATATCTCCCTGAGACGATTTACTTTATCTACAAGATTTCTTATATCCTCCTTAGTATCACACTTTCTTATGTCATTGCTCATTCCCAAAATATCTATAAAAACAACTATATTTTCATTAATGTTATCTAAATTCATAATCCCCACCAAGATCTATACCTAACAATTCTTATACGACAAAATGTCCATATAACATATTTCTAAATTGTCGTATATTAATCTAATTTTATATAACCTATCACAAAACCATATATAGAACATTGCGATAGCCATTTATTGTTTTTGAAGTTGGTCGAAAAAAGAGACAGTCGTTTTAGAAACTGGACATTAGGTGAATTCTACTCTTTCTGTATATAAAAACAGCTAAGGTTGCTTAATGAAAAGTTTATTTCTGCTTAGTTTAAAAGAACATATGATGGCGCGGCATTATGCCAAAAGAACAATTAAAACGTATCTGTTTTGGGTTGTGCAATACATTCGCTTTTTTAAGTTAAAACATCCAAGTGTGCTTACTACACAACACGTTGAACAGTTTCTTAACCATTTAGTAATAGACAAAAATGTTTCTTCCAGTACACAGGCTGTTGCGCTTAATGCTCTTCGATATTTATATATTGAGTACCTTCAAGTCGCAGACTCATTCGAGCTTAACTATCAATACGCGAAACGAGCAAGGAAGCTCCCAACGGTGCTTACGCATGTTGAGGTTAAACAATTGCTTAGCCACTTAAAACCAACACTTTCATTGCCTATTAAGTTGATGTACGGCTCGGGGTTAAGGGTGTCTGAATCTATACGTCTTAGAGTTCAAGATATCGATTATGACTATTTAGCAATTAAAGTTTGGCAAGGGAAGGGCAATAAAAATCGCATTGTGACTTTGGCGCCAGAACTAATCGATGGATTGAAGTTGCAAACAGAAAACGCCCGACATTATTTTAATATAGATCTGCTTAATGCTAACTATGCTGGAGTCTGGATTCGTCCATCGTTGCGCCGTAAATATCCTTTGGCTTCAACAGAGTTTGGTTGGCACTATCTATTTCCTAGCGGTAGGTTAAGTCTCGATCCTGAGACAAACCTATTGCGACGGCATCATATAAATGAAAAGAGTTTGCAACGGGAGCTTAAAAGGGCGGCCAACATGGCAAAAATTTCTAAAAATGTCACTTGTCATACCTTAAGGCACAGTTTTGCAACTCACCTTTTAGAAAGTGGTGCGGATATTCGTACGGTTCAAGAACAGCTTGGCCACCAAGATGTGAAAACAACTCAAATATACACTCATGTTTTACAACGAGGGGCACATGGAGTACGTAGCCCTTTGTCATCGTTGATTTAGCAAGGTTTACGTTGGGTAGAAGTTACCTAATACCGCACTGCATTGATTACTAACAGTTTGGTATTAGGTCAGAAAGGAAATAACTTAGGCTTTACCTTGGCTCTCCAAGTAAAGTACGGTGGCTGCCACTCGTGATTTTACTCTTAGTTTCTTAAGTAAGCTTTTAATGTGTACTTTTACCGTTGCTTCTGAAATAAAGAGTCGTTCGGCAATTTGGCGGTTACTGTAACCACGAGCTACCTCAACAAGTATCTCTTTCTCGCGTTCAGTTAATGAGCTAAACATGTCATCGGTTTTGGATTGATCGCGCATCACATCAAGTACCACCTGACTGTATGCAGAGCCGGTGTCCATGGCCTTTTTTAGTAGCTCGACAAGTTCATCCGGTTCGGTATCTTTTAGAAGGTAACCGTCTGCACCAGCTTCAATGAGTGCGCGGATATCTTGGCTGTTATCAGATACCGTTAGGACGATAACGGTTGATGTTACCCCTTCTTCTCGCAGAACTTTTAGGGTATCCAGTCCAGACATGCCCTTCATGTTTAGATCAAGTAATATAAGGTCAGGCTCATTCTTACAAGCCAGTGTAACCGCATCGGCCCCATTACTTGCTTCAGAAATATCAGTAAACTCTTCTTCATATGAGAGCAGCTGACTAATACCACGTCGCATCAGTGGGTGATCATCAACAATAAGTACGTTCCAGTTTGACATTCGTTTTTCCTGTTATCTATCAAATCTTGTACAACAAAATTATTACCATTCGTTGTGAGGCTTGATATTACATCTGTAATGGGAAAAGTAGCTGAATTGTGCAGCCTTCTCCTGGTTTACTATTAATATGTAAATCGCCCTGAAGGCGATCTGCTCTTTCTGCCATTATAGTTAAACCATAGTGATTTAGCTTTTCCACTTCGGTGCAGAACCCGGTGCCGTTGTCGGTGATATTGATATTTACAATGCCACCTTTCTCTTGGCAACTTACTCGAATATTTGACGCTTGGGCATGCTTAATAGAGTTAAGAACGGCCTCTCTAATTAACTGAATAACATGCACTTGATGGTTGGCCCGCAGCGAAATGGACGCCAGCTTATTATCCAATGTTATCTTAGCATCCGTCTGTTCTTCTAATGGTTTAAGCAATTCTTGCAACGCCTCGCCCAAATTTGCTTTGCCTATGGTCAATCTAAAGGTGCTAAGCAACTCTCTTAACTGAGTATAGGTTGCACTAAGCTGAGTATCGATCTCTTTAGCAGTGTCGCGTGCTTGTGGGATGTTCTCTTTGGCAATGCTGCGATTGAGTAACGTGGTTTGAATTTTAAGATAAGAGAGTGATTGAGCGATGGAGTCATGCAGCTCTCTGGCAATGGTGGCGCGCTCTTCCATAAGCAGTAATTGTTGAGTCTGTTTTTGGGCATTGTTGTAGTATACGCCGCGCGACATAATGTGAGAGACATTGGTGATCAGCTCTTGATCAGGGCAGGGTAGTATAAACTGCCATTCCAATCTTCCTAACACGTCATCATCCAGTTTTAATGGCTCTGAATGCCACTCGTCTAAAGTTGGTGTGCCCGTCTCGATTGACCATTTTGCGTTTGACTCTTCTACCGTCATACGAACGGCGGTGATCCCTTCGGTGGCTTGTAACAAGTCGAGCATATTTCTAAAATTTTGCTCGTTCAGTTGACTGGCGGACAACTCTTGCTGACAACCGTATAGAACCTCTAGAGAATTTTTGGCATGTTCGAGGCGGTGGGTTTTTTCCGCTACCTTTTGCTCAAGCTCCAAGTAGTGCTTCTCTAACTCAGAAGACATGCCATTGAAGGCGTTGCCTAAAATACCTAATTCATTTTGGCTATCTAGCCGTACTTTAAAACCAAAATTACCTGACTGAACTTCGCTACTTGCCACCATTAATTGTTGCAATGGTTTTACCACTTTACGTTGTGAAAAGTAGATCACATAAAAAGCAGTAACCAGTATCAATGAAAAACCAAACCCATAAGCGAGTGATAGAAGCTGTAATTTGAGTTGAGAAAATTCCTGTAGTTCGTAAACAAATCGATCAATTTGGTTAACAAATTCAGCTACACCGACTAAGTAAACATCCTTATCTTCTGATTGCAAGGCAGGTTGTAGCGCTCTCCATCTGGCCAGAAGTTGATGATAGTTTTCGACTAATGAGCTGGGGGTAAACCATTTATCAATCCCACTCAGGGTTGGCGAATAGAGTGAGCGTTCATAGTGAATGAGATGCTCAACAAACTGCTCTGAGTGTGTCTCAATATCGAAGGCTAACCGGTAGCTTTGCATCCTTAAAGAACCCGCAATATTTATCGCTTCGGCGTCGTCGAGGTTGGAGTAGAGCGAGTAGAGAGTAATGCTGGTGGTTGTCACTGACAGCAGAAGAATGAGGGTCATTGCTCTTGCGATAGTTTGAGTGATTGATTTTTGTGCTTTCCGCAAGACGCTTCTCCTATCCGTTTTAGAATTGCTTATTGTGTGAACTAAAGCCACTTCAATTATTGATCTCGCTCAAGTCTATATCTTATTTAACCCTTATGGGGTATTTATTCACGCAATGCAAATCTTAGACTAAAGTTATTAACAATAAGTAAAAAAATAATGAAGTAAGTGGAAAAAAGTTGTTTTGTTTTAAATCACTTACAAGATGTAAATAACAATACTGTAATTAGAGCAGTTACCGAGGAAAGCATTGGTTGATCTAGCACGACGCCGTTTGTTTAGCAGAGCACCGAAAACTCATATTGATATTGCAGCGCCACAACGTATGCCATGGCTTGTAAAAGAGCAAGCATTTATTGATGGGTGTACTCGATGTGGTAAATGCATCGAAAACTGTGAAACCGCCATCATTTTTAAAGGTGAGGCAGGGTTCCCTGAAGTCAATTTCAAACTGGGTGAATGTACGTTCTGTGAAAAATGCGCGGATGTCTGCCCTGAGCCTCTCTTTCTCTCCCGAACTGAACCTGCATGGTCGCAAGTTGTTGCGATTGATGACAATTGCTTAGCCAAAAAAGGGGTTGAGTGTCGGGTGTGTGGAGAGATGTGTGACTATGCAGCTATTCGTTTTAAGTTACAGATAGGTGGTACCGCTCAACCTATTTTAAATGAGAAAGATTGTTCAGGATGTGGTGCTTGTATTAAGCCATGTCCTTCGAATGCAATACAGGTTAAACAAACAGGAAGTGAAAATGAGTTATCACGTTAGCAGTTTGGCAGTTCACGCTGCGGCAGACCAACTCGAAACGGTAAAGTCCGCCATCGAGCAGATGCCGGGTGCGGAAGTACCGGGTACTAGTGAAGTGGGTAAGTTAGTGGTTGTCATCGAAGGTGATAGCCGTGACAGTCTCGCGGATCGTTTTGAAGAGATTAAACAATTGCCAGGGGTGTTAGCAGCAACCTTGGTTTTCCATCAAATGGATGAGCAAGTTGAGCTTGACTGAGGAAGCAAAAATGAGTGTCAGTAGACGAAGTTTCTTGAAAGCAAATGCAGCAGTAGCTGCGGCATCGGTCACGGGAGTTGTGCTTCCTACATCGATCGCTCAAGCCGCTGGAAAGGATAATGAAGTAAATTGGGACAAAGCACCCTGCCGATTCTGTGGTACGGGTTGTAGTGTTCTAGTAGGTACACAAAATGGTCGCGTAGTGGCGTCTCAGGGTGATCCTGATGCACCTGTAAACCGTGGTTTGAACTGTATCAAGGGTTATTTCTTACCTAAGATCATGTACGGACAAGACCGTTTGACTCAACCATTATTGCGTAAAACCGATGGTGTTTACGACAAAGAAGGTGAGTTCACCCCAGTGAGCTGGGATGAAGCCTTTGATGTAATGGCGGACAAATTTAAGAAAGCGCTGAAAGAGAAAGGGCCTACTTCTGTTGGTATGTTCGGTTCTGGTCAGTGGACAGTATGGGAAGGTTATGCCGCGGCAAAACTGTACAAAGCCGGTTTCCGTTCTAACAACATCGACCCGAATGCTCGTCACTGTATGGCGTCTGCGGTAGTTGGTTTCGGCCGTACTTTCGGTATGGATGAGCCAATGGGTTGTTATGATGATCTTGAAAAAGCCGATGTGTTCGTGCTTTGGGGATCAAACATGGCCGAGATGCACCCAATTTTGTGGTCACGTCTAACGGATCGTCGTTTGTCTGATAAGAATGTACGTGTAGCGGTACTATCTACCTATACACACCGTTCTTATGAGCTAGCAGATAATCCAATCATCTTTACCCCACAAACTGACTTGGCGATTCTTAACTATATTGCGCACTATATTATTTCTAATAATAAAGTGAACCAAGACTTTATGGATAAGCACGTTAATATCCGTGAAGGTGAAACAGATATCGGTTACGGCTTACGTCCAACTCACCCACTTGAGAAAGCGGCGAAAAACCCAGGTAGCAAAAAGTCTAAGCCAATGAGCTTTGAAGACTACGCTAAGTTCGTTTCTAAGTATGATGCAAAATACACTTCAGAACTATCAGGTGTGCCTATTGATCAACTTGAAGAGTTAGCGGAAATGTACGCGGATCCAAGTAAGAAAGTAGTTTCTTACTGGACAATGGGCTTTAACCAGCATACTCGTGGTGTATGGGCAAATAACCTTGTTTATAACATTCACTTACTAACCGGTAAGATCTCTAAACCAGGTTGTGGTCCGTTCTCGCTAACCGGTCAACCATCAGCATGTGGTACCGCTCGTGAAGTTGGTACGTTTGCTCACCGTCTGCCTGCAGACATGGTGGTAATGAACCCTAAACACCGTGAAATGTGTGAAACTAAATGGAACATTCCAGCAGGAACCATTCCAGCAAAACCTGGTTATCACGCAGTACTTCAAGACCGTATGTTGAAAGACCGTAAGCTGAATGCTTACTGGGTTCAATGTAACAACAACATGCAAGCGGGTCCGAACATTAACGAAGAGCGTTACCCAGGCTACCGCGATCCAGCTAACTTTATTGTTACTTCAGATCCGTATCCAACCGTCACGGCTATGGCATCTGACTTGATTCTTCCTACAGCTATGTGGGTAGAAAAAGAGGGTGCTTACGGTAATGCAGAGCGTCGTACTCAGTTCTGGCGCCAGCAAGTGTCTCCACCGGGCGAAGCTAAGTCTGATATGTGGCAGGTAATGGAGTTCTCCAAACGCTTCACAGTTGAAGAAGTTTGGCCGCAAGAGTTGATTGACAAAAAACCAGAATTAGCCGGCAAAACGTTATTTGAAGTTCTGTTCGCTAACGGTGAAGTTGATAAGTTCAGCACGGATGAACTCGCTGAAGGTCAATTGAACGATGAATCTCGTGATTTCGGCTTCTACGTACAGAAAGGTCTGTTTGAAGAATATGCCTACTTTGGCCGTGGTCATGCGCACGATTTAGCACCGTTCGATATGTATCACCAAGCACGTGGTCTTCGTTGGCCTGTGGTTGATGGTAAAGAAACACTATGGCGTTATGCTGAAGGGTATGATCCATATGTAAATAAAGGTGAAGAGTTCTCGTTCTACGGTAAGAAAGATAAGAAAGCGGTTATTTTCGCTCTTCCTTACGAACCAGCAGCGGAATCACCAGATGAAGAGTATGACCTGTGGTTATGTACCGGTCGTGTTCTTGAACACTGGCACACAGGTTCTATGACACGTCGTGTACCTGAGCTATATCGTGCTTTCCCAGATGCAGTAGTGTACATGCACCCACTGGATGCGAAGAAGCGCGGACTACGTCGTGGTGATGCAATTACCATTGCTTCGCGTCGTGGTGAAGTTACCAGCCACGTTGAAACACGTGGACGTAACAAGGTGCCACAAGGTCTGGTTTACATGCCATTCTTTGATGCTGGTCAGTTGACTAACAAGCTAACCCTTGATGCAACGGATCCGCTATCGAAAGAGACCGACTTTAAGAAATGTGCTGTTAAGGTAATGAAGGCTTAGTTGTTGTCAGGGAGCAGTGAAGAATGAAAATTTTACATTCTTTACCATCGGCCAGTAGAAGGCGTTTCATGCGAGACGCTCTTCGAACAGCAGTTGGGGTTGGTGCCGCAACGACAGTGCTTGGCCTACAGACCAAACAGAGTAAAGCGAATACATCGGGTGTGCCAATTCGCCCACCCGGTGCATTAGATGAAGAAGAGTTTCTAAATTCATGTTTACGATGTGGTTTGTGTGTTCAGGCATGCCCTTATGACACCTTAAAGCTGGCGACGATGATTTCGCCAGTAGCAACAGGGACTCCATATTTCACCGCGAGAAGCATACCGTGTGAAATGTGTGAAGATATTCCTTGTGTCGTAGCTTGCCCAAGTGGCGCGCTCGATAAAGGTTTAACTGATATAGAAAAATCGAGAATGGGAACTGCGGTTCTTATCGACCATGAGACATGCTTAAACTGGCAAGGGTTGCGTTGTGATGTTTGCTACCGAGTATGTCCGCTGATAGATGAAGCCATTACTCTTGAACCGATACGAAATCAACGTACAGGAGTACATGCTAGCTTTATTCCAACCGTTCAATCGGATAAATGCACCGGTTGCGGAAAATGTGAAGAAGCGTGTGTGTTGGAAGAAACAGCGATCAAGGTTGTTCCAACCAGTTTAGCGAAAGGTGAGCTTGGTCATCACTATCGCTTAGGCTGGGAAGAGAAAGCCAAACATGGTGGAGAAAGCTTGATTCCAGAGCAATTAACACTACCGACTCGTAAGCCGGAAGGCTCAAAGGGAGGTTTGTAAATGGCTAAGAATCATGCAAAAGATGCAGGCAAAGCAGCAACAGAAGAGTTAGGTTGGTGGATTTCACACCGTTTTCTCATTCTTCGTCGCTTATGCCAACTCTCGGTAATCGGTTTGTTTATTATGGGCCCAACGTGGGGAATCTTGACCGGGAACATGTCATCCAGTGAATTGCTGGGCGTCGTTCCAATGACAGATCCTCTACTATTGCTCCAAACGATCGCAACGGGTTATTGGCCCGAAACAACAGCCATTTTAGGTGGTTTAATCGTCGCAGGGTTTTATGCGATTGCAGGACCAAGAATGTTCTGCGGTTGGATTTGCCCTATGAATCTGGTAACGGATTTCGCGGCATGGATACGAAGAAAAACAGGGCTGAAAGCAAGCTATCAATGGCCGTCATCGTTGCGCTATTGGTTGCTCGCCGCAATCCTAGTGGGAAGTGCCGTATCTGGCACTCTCTTATGGACATGGTTAGATCCTGTCTCTGCATTACACCGAGGTCTTGTCTTTGGTATGGGTGCAGGCTGGGTATTAATCTTACTGGTGTTCCTTATCGATCTGCTCCTTGTTGAGCATGCTTGGTGCGGTCACTTATGTCCACTAGGGGCTACTTATGGTGTTATCGGTCGCTACAGTTTATTGCGAGTAACTGCGACTAATAGGGAGCAGTGCAACAACTGTATGGATTGTTACAACGTTTGTCCGGAACCGAAAATATTGAGACAACCGTTGAAGCAAGGTGACAGGAAAGTCATGAGTCAAGATTGCATTAGTTGCGGTCGCTGTATTGATGTCTGTGCTGAAAAGGTATTCGAATTTAGAATAAGAACTGGAGCTAAATATGAAGAGTAAGTTTGTCGTGTCTGCAATGCTGGCGGCTTTAGTAAGTACGGCAGCATTCGCCGAAGTGACATCACTTCGAGGCGATCAGGGTATTAGTGATAATAATGAAATTGCAAAGATCAAAAAAGTGCCAAAGAGTCAGGATAAGTTAGGGTTGGACTATGTTCATCAGCCACCACTTATTCCACATGAAACTGGCCAAGTGCAATTGAATCCAAGTAATAACGGCTGTTTAGAATGTCACGATGTAAGTACTTATCGTAAAGCAGATGCGCCACGTGTAAGTCCTACTCACTATATGGATCGTGATAATAAGATCCTGACGGAAGTCGCACCGCGTCGTTATTTCTGTCTACAGTGTCACGTGACTCAAGTAGATGCAACACCACTGGTAGAGAATGAGTTTAAGCCAGCTGGTAAATTCGGTCAGTAGGGGGCTCTATGGGAATGCTAAAACGCTTTTGGGCGTGGTTCAGTAAACCTAGCCATTTGGCTCTGGGTACGCTACTGGTCATTGGTTTTGTAGGTGGCATTATTTTCTGGGGTGGTTTTAACACCGGCATGGAAATGTCAAACAGAGAAGAGTTCTGTATTGGCTGTCATGAAATGGAAGATAATGTTTACGAAGAGTATGTAGGAACGATTCACTACACTAACCGCTCTGGAGTACGTGCAACCTGTCCGGATTGTCACGTTCCTAAAGAGTGGGGGCCGAAAATGATCCGTAAGATTCAGGCAAGTAAAGAACTTTATGGGAAAGTGTTTGGCACAATTGATACGCGTAAAAAGTTTGAAGATCATCGATTTGAAATGGCGTCTCGAGAATGGGCCCGTATGAAGGCTAATGACTCGCAAGAGTGTCGTAACTGTCATAACTTTGAGTTTATGGATTACGTAGCTCAAAAGCCTGTGGCGGCGCAGATTCATGATAAAGCTGAAGATCAAGGTCAAACTTGTATTGATTGTCACAAAGGTATTGCTCACGATTTGCCGAAAGGACATACGATATCTAAAGAGTTGTAAATTATCACAACGCTGACATTGATGAATACCCGGTAAGCTAGTCTGACCGGGTATTTTTTTGCCTTGATTTTATTGCAGATTATCCTGAGGTATCATGGATGGGATTTTCTGACTATAATTTAATCAGGTGTCGCTAAGTAAAGGGGGGATGATGGCAGTTACAAGAATGCATACTGATCCAGGTAAAAGTTATGATCCAAATAAGGAACTGACTAACAACCAGCGCCGACGATACTCAGATGTCGCCAATAAAGCAGAAGAGCGCAGAGAGCAAAGAGAGCTGTACAAAGCCGCGTTAAACCCACAATTGAAGAGAGCAGAAGCGATTGCTAAAGCAAAAGCTGAGCTAAAGAAACAGCAAGATTTGCAGACAAAAAGGCGCATGCCTGAACTGTCATTCTTGAGGGTGTTAATCTGGTCTCTAACGTTAGGTGCGTTTTGGTTGTGGGTAGCGTTTATGTTCCCGAGTGGATAGCCAGTCGCTTCTTCATTTACATTATATGTAAATGGGATATAGGATCTTTGCTTTGCTCGTTTTGTGAGGATTGATAAAAACGGAATCGATTCTTACCCAGTTTTTTGGCTTCATACATCGCTTTATCAGCACATCGAATTAACTCTTCAAGTTCATCCGCATCTTGTTTATAGACTGCAATGCCAATACTAAAGGTTAGATTCGCGTCATAATTATCCTGCTTTAAATCGTCTTCAAATAACGTGTTTATGCGATGAACAATGGCTCTTACGTCATCCATGGTCGGAATGTCATATAGCAGAAGCATAAATTCATCCCCCGCATAACGAGCCACGGAGTAATCTTGTTCCTCGGTTTCTCGATCTCTGTGGCGCATGTTGCCAGATAGGCGAGTAGCAAAGTGCTGCAATAACTTATCACCTGTATCGTGACCATAGGTATCATTAACAAACTTAAAGTTATCAATGTCTAAAAACAGCAGCGCCGATATTGAGTCGCTCGATGCCTGCTCAATGAGCTTCTGTTTCGCCCATGTTTCAAAACTCCAACGGTTTGCTAAGCCTGTTAAACGATCTCGATAAGCTAATTGATCTATCCCTTCTTGGTACAGCCCTTGTAAGTAGTCTATCGCTTTGTGGTAGTAGTAGTTGGAAACCAGCGCGATAAAGCACATTACGGTTAAACTAAAAATGAATCTATCTGCAGGGAGACGATGGGTGCTGAAATTCACCCAGCTAAAGTCATTAAAGTATAAGTAAACGGAAGAAACGGCGATAAAGGAGGTACTGGTTATTAATGCCTGTTTAAAATCGTTAATGATGATCACCCCTGCGAGGATGGGAAATACCCAAAAAACAGTACCGTCAGGGAAGATTAAGTTAACGGCAGCATTCAGCAGCATCGCAATGTTGAAGAGTGTTGGGTGGTGATCGCTGTATTTTTTAACGCATAGGTAGCCAAAGTACACGGCGCAAAGTAACGCTCCGGCAAAGTTAGTAATGGCAAAAATTTCACGGTCTAGTAGCCAGTTGATACAACCATAACCCGCCAGAAAAACCACAGACACAGAACTAAACGTCAACCGAAATTTCTTTTTTCGGTTTTGGTTAATGTCTGCCATATCTTCAAGTTTTATGCCGGTTAAAAATTGTCGCATCGAAATTTAAGTGGTCTCTAGGGGGAATTTTAAAGAGGCTATATTGTATATTTCTAGTATAAAATGTGAACAATAAACACTATATATAGTGTGATCTACTTCAATCTCTAACAAAAATATGGAGCAAGATCACATTGGATCTTTTGCTAGAAAAAGGATCCTATTGTGGTGAATTGCTCATCTTCTGCGCAGTTAAACAGTAATTGCACCTAAATCACTAAAAAATATAATAATTACCACTACACTGAAGGTATGTCTTTGTGCTTTCGCCATTTATTAATGAATGGAATGGCTATTTCTGGAGGTGATAATGCCGACACTCTCGTTGACTCCACAAGATCTGTATTTTGAAGCAAAACTAGAAAACTTGCCGTGTAAATCCACAAAAGAACTCAGCCCTATTGATGAGATCGTTGGACAGGAACGGGCGCAAAAAGCCGTTGAGTTTGCAATGTCCATCAAGGAGAAGGGGTACAACATTTACGCCATTGGCAGAAACGGTCTTGGTAAGCGGACGATGATTTTGCGATATCTTAGCCGCCACCAGCATGAAGCCGACTCATTATATGATTGGTGTTATGTCGCCAATTTTGATGATATCCGTACACCTAAAGTGCTTAAGCTACCATTAGGGATGGGCAATAAGTTTAAGCAAGACATTGAAAAGTTATTAGTGAAGCTAGTGAAAGCACTTCCTCTGGCCTTTGACAATGAAATGTACTTTACTCGAGCGGAAAAGCTAAAGAGTCAATTAGCGCATAAGCAGCAAGGCGAGCTAGAAGTCATTAGCAAGCAGGCGAAAGAAAAGGGCATTAGCTTAACATTAACCACCCAAGGTGATTATCAGTTTATCGCCATGAATGGTGAAGATCTGCATACGGAGGAGAGCTTTGATGCGCTCTCAGCTAAAGAACAGTTACTGTTTGGTGAGAACATTGATGCGCTAGAGATCCAACTACGAACGATGGTGCGTCAACTGACCGAGTGGGAAGAGAAATACAGCGAAAAAATACAGAAGTTAAATGATGAAGTGACACTAGAAGTGATCACTCATTTTATTAAGGAGTTGAAGAAGAAATATCTCGGTTATGGTGCCATTAAAAAACATCTTACCGATCTACAGAAAGATATTGTTGAGAACGTTGAAATCTTCTTAGAAGAGGGGGATGAGCAAGGGGAAATTGCTTCTGCTTCTTTGGAGAAAAAGCTTCCTCGTCGCTATAAAGTTAACGTGTTAGTGAGTCAATCTTCAGATGAGTTTCCAATCGTTGTTGAAGAGAATCCCAACTACCATTCTCTCTTTGGCTATACCGAAACCGCAACGTTCAAAGGTACGGTGTTTACCGATTTCTCTCTTATTCGTCCCGGCAGTTTGCATAAAGCAAACGGCGGTGTTTTGCTTATGGATGCCATTAAAGTACTTGAGCAACCATACGTGTGGGATGGTCTTAAAAGGGCACTTCGTTCTCGTCAATTGAGCTTAACTTCGTTAGAAAAAGAGCTCACCTTAACAGGGGCGGTTTCGCTTGACCCTGAGCCGATTCCACTCGATGTTAAAATCATATTGTTTGGTGACTATCGAACATATCAACTGTTACAGCATTATGATCCAGAGTTTAGTGAATTATTTCGGGTTACGGCTGACTTTGAAGATGAGATGAAACGAACAGAGGAGTCGGAACTGCACTATGCCCGCTTTATTTCAAGCATTGTGCATGATAACGGCATGCTTCATTGTGATAAAAAGGCGATTAGCCGAATTATCGAACACAGTTCACGCATAGCGGGAGATCAGAAGAAGCTCTCTTTGCATTCTGCCCACATTGCTAACTTGCTGCGTGAATCCAATTATGTTGCTAAAAATGCTAGGTCTAACTTAATTCGGGCGAGTCATGTCGAACAAGCTCTAGATAATCAGCAGATGAGGGTAGGTCGGTTACAAGATCACGTGATGGAAAGCTTCCATAATGGCACTACACTTATTCATACTTCAGGCGATGCCATAGGGCAAGTGAATGCACTGTCCGTCTTGTCCACCAGTGACCATATGTTTGGTGCACCTAATCGTATTACTGCAACAACAAGCTATGGACAGGGTGAGGTGATCGATATTGAGCGTAATGTTGACCTTGGTGGCAGCATTCACTCCAAAGGCGTGCTGATTCTGTCTGCCTATTTGGCGTCTGTTTTTGGTAAAACCGCCAAAATCCCATTAACAACAAATATCACATTTGAGCAATCATATGGTGGCGTAGATGGGGATAGTGCCAGTATGGCAGAGCTGTGTGCTGTCGTTTCTGCTTTCTCAAAACAAGCAAACCGACAAGATATTGCCATTACCGGCTCTATGAACCAGTTTGGTGAATCTCAACCCATCGGTGGTGTTAATGAGAAGATAGAAGGTTTCTTTGATGTTTGTACCATAAAAGGTCGTTGTCAGGGGCAAGGTGTAATTATTCCTAAGTCCAATAGTCAGAACTTAATGTTGAGAAAAGACATTGTTAAGGCGGTAGAAAAGGGAGAGTTTCATATTTGGGCCATTGACCATGTATCAGAAGCGATTGAGCTCTTTACAGGGAAAGCTGCCGGTCAAGCGAGCGAAGAGGGAAGTTATCCTATTAATACTGTGTTCGGTATAGCTCAGGCTAAACTTAACGCATTAAGAAAGTAAGTGGTTACTACCTTTACTGAAGAGACTAAAGTTTAAGAAACAAAAGTTAGAAACTAATAGCAGCAGGGGGACAGTGTTCTCCTGCTGCTATTGTTGTTGGAGGCTAAAATATTCTTGCCAGTAACATAACCAAAGATAGTTACAGTTTTAGTGACAGTTTTACCCCATCAAATTTCAAGTGACTTAAAATACCTTGAACATTCTTAAGGCCTTCTTCATCAAACTTTAAACCGTACTTTGCGTAATGCATCGATGACTGAAGGTTACATATGGTTCCAGAAAGTGGTGAGAGTTGTACTTTAGAACCGTTAGGAGTGGGGATATTAACGGTAATATAATCCCCGACATCAAAGTGCTTGGCTAGAGGGCTAGTGATAAATCGGCAGCCCCCTTTGGATAGGTCACGAATTTCGCATTCAAGTCTGAGTGACTCGGTGACTGCGTGCGCTTTGAGGTTGACGTCGTAACGAGGTTCTTTACGTAACTGGTTAATTTTCATCATGCCGGGAATGGAGATCATAATGATTGGCACAGGCTCAAGCAAAATATGCATGATTTGGCTACGGAAATGTATTAGCGCCCCTTCTCCTTTTTGAGAAATGGCGCGGACATTCATCCAAAAGCCTTCTTGAAAAAAGAAGGCGAAGTCATCATCGGAGAGTTCAGGCACTTCTAACAGCATAAAGTTGTCAGAATGGGTTCCAATAAACTTGGTTTTACCTAAATATCGAATGCCAACAGGGGTTGTTAGGTTGATGGTTAACTCGCTGCCATGGCTAACCATATCAATAGCATCAGTACTGTTCATGGTACTTTCTGTGCCATTAATAGCAGGCTCGTTCTTAACATCGATTCGATTTTCTCGTTTTACCATGCTTGCTCTCGCATTCACCTGCCAACTCCTGAAAACTCTGTTTTTATAATAGTATGTAAGAATTTATTAATATAGTAATCAGAGTTTACCTATAATTGCTTTTCTTTCAAAGCTCTAATACATAACACAATGTGATTATTGTTATAAATATCATTCATAACAAGCTTGCAACAAGTATTTATTGTTTGCATGAATGTTTAATAACATTGCTCATGGGCATATATTTTGTAATGGCAGCACAATGCTTTGGTAAAGTGGCAAAATAAAATGTCGATAGGTCACTTGAGTATATAGCCTGAGGCTCGATCTTATTTAGCTGACATTCACCGCAGATAATGCTGTAGTGTGTGATAAGGAAATGTTAAAAGTTTGAACTAGATAAAAAAGTGAGTGAATTTTAAGCTAGTAAGTTATCTTTACCGATGATAATCTTTCGCAAATTAGCGAAATCTGATGCATATAGGGAACATGGATAGCTCTTCTCAACATTTAGTTAATGAATTAACTATTCAATCTACAGAGATTTTTAACGCCATGCCGGAACCTGCATTCTTACTGAGTGAGGATGGTGTTTACCTGAATGTATTTGGTGGAAAAGATGCTGAGCGCCATCATGATCCTGTCGTATTGAAAGGAAAATCTTTGTTTGATGTTTTTCCTGAGAAACTGGCATCACTATTTTTGACCTATGTTCAAGAGGTGATAGAGTCCGGTATCTCCAGAACGTGCCAATATACTATGGATTTAAGTGATATTGATGCGTTTAAAGATCAGACCGGTCCAAAGGGTGTTCGCTATTTTGAAGGATTTCTCTGTCGCGTATCGGCAGGTAATGATCGTTTCGGCGTGCTGTGGACGGTGCGTTGTATCACCGCTTATAAAAGCCTGATATCAGAGCTTAAACAGCAGAAAAAAGAGTTAATGAACGTTTCTCAACGGGATCATTTAACGGGTGTCTACAATCGAGTGGCGTTAGAGAGTGTGTTGCCTAACATTCTGCTCAAAGCGGAACAATCTCGCAGTAGTATTGCAGCATTAATGATTGATATTGACTACTTTAAACAGCTAAATGAAAAATTTGGTCATATAAGAGGTGACAAAGCCTTGGTTCAGCTTGGCGATATGCTGAATACGTGCTTTTATCCGGATGGCTACTGTTTCCGCTATGGCGGTGATGAATTTTTAGTTGTGTTGCTGGACCACACCATAGATCAAGTTCAACAGCTTGCCGAGCAATTTCGGATGGCTGTTTCCGATGCGAATATTGCTAACCCAGACTCACCCGTTGCCAAGTATTTAACGGTGACAGTTGGTGTCTATTTTAACCAGCAAACAGATGCGAGTCTTGATCCTGATTATCTCGTTCATTTGGCAGATAAAGCACTTATTAACGCCAAAGCAGATCAAAAAAATACCACCTATATTATTTAATAATACCAATCTCTATGCGCACGGCAGCATGGTCACTTGATAAATGGTCAGTTTGATAGTTTGGATTGATGATATGTTCATCGTAAGTGTGATACTGATTAACCGATAAATATCCACCACTGTTTGGTGCGAATTCATTACTCAGTAAGATATAGTCTAATACTTTTCCCATAGCCCCGTAGTAGTGCGTTGCAGGTCGAGACCATTGCAGATTTGCCGAGTCAAATTGCTCACAATAGAGCTCCCAGCTATCATAGAAGTGAAGCTGATTGAGGCTCTCATCGTTTCGATTTCTGTGAGAAGGATGTTGAGGTGAGAGAGCAAAAAAACAGTCAAATTCTATACTGCTGATGGTTTGGTTAAAATCACCTAAAATAATGCAAGGCCGACAGGTTTTTGCTCTAAATTGGCTGAGTATACTGTAAAGAACGTTGGCCTCGAATCCTCTTTGACTGGCTGAGCGCCATATCCCCATTATATTCTCTGTGCAGTCGTTCTCGTTTGTACATCCCGGATTCGTTTTTGAGGTAACTTGATGGATATCAGGCGGAGTGAGCGTTGGCCGTTGAGATTTAAAATGGACAACAACAAAATCTATGATACCCAGTTGGCCGAGCTGTATGGAGACCAGCAAAGGCTGTCGACTAAACTGAAAGTCTTGAGTTAAATCTTGATGGTGGAAAAGCGTGCGATCTGCTGTGAGTAATTGTGCATCCAGAATGGGGTGTTTGGATGCCAACGCCAGTACGGGGTCAGAGTATTGATAGCCATCCCTAACCGAAGGACTATCTAAACAGACAAAATGCGGGTAGCCAAGTTGATTCAACGGTTGCTTTAATATGTCGGGACTAAAAACTTCTTGGAAGGCAATAACGTCTGACTGTAGTTCATTAATACAGTTAGAGAGCCAAGTTACCTTTCTTTGCCACTCTGTATCGCTATATATATTATCAAATTGATAAAAAGCGTTGGGGGGCTGCAGATAATTGAACAAGTTTAGTGTGCTAATGTTAAATGTCGAGGCGCAATTAAGTCTATTCATAAGTTGCCATTTAAAATGGGGCCTATGTTTAAAGAATATCCTAGATCATCAATAAATAAAGAACCGCCTTGTTATTTACTGATTAACAAGGCGGTTGTCGTCTCTGTTGAGAACGCTTCACAAAGTGGCGTTATCTCATGGCTATCTAGCCGATGAAATGTCAGCTAATTTCAATAATACTCGCTTGATACGGCTGTAATTGCATATTTTCCAGCGAGTGAATCTCTTGAGAATAGTTGCTGAGCGCGGTTTTGATTACTTTTCCAGAGTAGCTCCGTTGTTGAATCTCTCCACTGAAGTTAGCAACGATTAACAAGGTTTTACCTTGATACACTCTTTGATAGGCGTAGACATCACTATCATTGGCGTCGAGTAATTGGTGACGACCATAAACAATAACATTGCCATACTCTTCGCCTTGACGTAGTGCGATGAGTTTTCGGTAGTGATTAAATACCGAGTCGCTATCCAAAACGGATGCTTCAGCATTAATCTCTTTATAATTCTCATTGATGGCTAACCAAGGTGTTCCGCTAGTGAAGCCTGCGTTGTGTGAGTTATTCCACTGTACGGGAACTCGAGCGTGATCTCGGGAGAAAAAGTTCAAAAAGTCTAACGCCGCTTGTGGCTCTACACCTCTTTCGAGCATTTTCTGGTAATGGAAGTGTGCCATTAGATCATCAAACTCACTGATGTCAGCAAAATGCTTGTTTGTCATGGCAAATTCTTCACCTTGGTACACATAAGGCGTACCGCTCATCATATGTAATACCGTCCCCAGCATTTTTGCGCTAATGACTCTATTTTCACCTTGATCGTTGCCAAAGCGTGACACAGTACGAGCTTGGTCATGATTACTCCAATAGAGGCTGTTCCAGCCTTTTTGGTATAGGTCATCCTGCCATTTAGCCATAATGGCTTTATACTCAACTAAGTTGAACGGCTTTTTAACCGCATTATGCTCTTCACGGTCGATACTCATATGCTCAAATTGAAAAATCATGCTGATTTCATGACGTTTTGGATTTGAATAGAACTGACCATCTAGCGTCGTGGTAAAGGGCGTTTCACCTACCGTCATCACATCATAATGAGAGAGGACTTGTTCATTCATCTCTCTAAGATATTGGTGCACTAGCAAGTTATTTGACCAGTGTTCCCAACCCGCAACGCCGGAGTCGAAAATAGTGGCGTCTGGATAATCTGACGGTTTACCAATCATATTGATCACGTCCATGCGGAAGCCACCAAGGCCCTTCTTAAGCCAAAAGTGCATCATGTCGTAAATCGCTTGGCGTACCTCGGGATTAGCCCAGTTGAGATCCGGCTGCTCCTTGGCAAACAGATGGCAATAGTATTGACCACTCTCTTGGTCGAGAGTCCACGCTTTTGGGGTAAAAAATGATTCCCAGTTATTTGGCTCACTGCCATCTTCTTTGGCATCTTTCCAAATATACCAATCTCTTTTGGGGCTGTTTATGCTGCTTTTTGACTCGATAAACCAAGGGTGTTGATCTGAGGTATGGTTAGCCACTAAATCCATTACAATCTTGATGCCACGCTGGTTAGCTTGTTCAATCAAGTTGTCCATATCTTGCATGGTGCCAAATTCAGGAGCGATCTCAAAATAGTCAGAGATATCGTAACCATTATCATTCATTGGCGATTTATAGACAGGGCTTAGCCAAATAACGTTGGCACCAAGCTGTTTAATGTAATCAAGTTTTTCGATTATGCCGACAATATCACCAATACCATCACCATTGGAGTCATTAAAACTGCGAGGATAAATTTGGTATACAACGGCATTATGCCACCAACGTTTCTCTATAGAGTGAGTCATTATATTTACTCCTTAAATAAGGGCTAGATATGCTTTTGGTGAATTAACTGCTCTGTCTGAGTTGGATTTTCTCTGCCAACTCAACAGATTCATACGGTAATATGCCTAAGGCAATTTTAGCGGCGATCCGGCCTTTCTCTGCGATAGGTTGATGCACGGTTGATAGCCCAGCTCGCTCTGCTTGGGGAATATCATCAAAACCAACAATTTTTAGTTGTTGCGGCACTTCTATCGATAACTCTTTCGCTGCATCTAATGCCGCAAGTGCGATGCGATCACTCATACACAGCAAAACATCAATATTGTCTGGAGCCGTCAGAGCCCCCCTCAGTACAGCTTTCATCGCATCATGCTCTAAATGGTGGATCTGCCATACATGATGAGTTTCTAATTCTATTCCCACCTCTTTCATGGCTTTTTTATACCCTTCTAGGCGACGTCTAGAGATGCACTCTTCCGGTGTGAATAGCTTATCAAACGAGCTAAATGACAGCGCATTAGATGGCTCAAGCCTTAAACCTAATATAAGTAACTTTTGTTCGGCGTGGTTAAGAACATTTGAGGCAATTAAGTAAGCCGATTTTTCATTATCGATACTCACTGAAGGGGTTTTCGGCAGGTCAAAATCAACCGTTACTAACGGTTTGCCTTGTTGTTGTAGCCGCTCTAGAACATGTCTGTCTGCGGGTTTACCGTAAACAATAAAGCTATCGGGTATGGTCTCTGCTTGGGTACTTTGATAGTTCTCCGTATTAGACGGAAGAAGCAGCATATTAACGTGTTGCTCATCTAAGGTTTCAGATATGCCGGCCAAAAACTCGCTGGCCACAGGATCGGTAAAGCTATACGAGAGGTTGTCAGCAAGTAATACGCCAATTACACCGGTTTTACCTGTACGTAAGCTTCTGGCGGTCAAACTCGGGCCGGTATAACCAAGTTGTTGACACTGTTCTAAAATTTTAGTTTTTAGAGAGGCGGATAACTGATCCGGTCGATTAAATGCATTAGAGACAGTCGCAGTAGAAACCCCAAGTTGTTTCGCCACATCTTTAAGTGTTGGCTTTTTCACTGTATGACTTTTCATTGGGACATTTCCTTGAAGTAATAGCAACAAACAAAAGCATTTTCTGAATTCTAGAACGATTAAGAAGGCATAAGAAATACTTTACCTCTATTAATGGTCAATATTTGACGCTGAGTCATAAAAATGAGTGATAAATAGTCATTAATATGATCTAAATAACAACTTCAGCAGCTTAATTGGTCGAAACTATTTTTGGGAGCTATGGTTCCTCTATGGACTTAACCGATTAAGTCTTTCGTGAAACAGTAAAATAAAAAACAGAAATACATGGAGTTCGAACTGATGAAAACTACCCTTGTTACTAGTGCAGTCGCTCTGGCGATACTCTCATCTTCTGCAATGGCCGCCGATCTTAAATATACACCCGGTGAAGATAACCGTTTTAACTGGCCAAGCTATGAGGCACTAAAAAAAGTAGACCTAACTGGTGAAACCGTCACCATAAGTGGCCCTTGGCTTGGCCCAGATAAAGCCTTGATTGAAAGTGTGATTGCGTATTTTGAAGAAGCGACAGGTGCCGATGTTCAGTATGCCGGTTCTGACTCTTTCGAAACTCAAATTGTCATTGATGTACAAGCAGGTAGTGCGCCGAATATTGCTATTTTCCCTCAACCAGGTTTGGCCGCGGATCTTGCTTCTAAAGGTTTCTTAACACCGTTGAAAGGTGATTGGAGCTCTTGGATTGAGAAAAACTATGCCGCAGGAACATCTTGGGTTGACCTAGGTACCTTTGACAATAAACAAGGCCAGAAAGATCTGTTCGGTTTCTTCTATAAAGTCGATCTTAAATCTTTGGTTTGGTACGTTCCAGAAAACTTTGAAGATGCGGGTTATGAAGTACCAAAAACCATGGAAGAGCTAAAAGCGTTAACTCAGCAGATGGTCAAAGACGGTGAAACACCATGGTGTATCGGTCTGGGAAGTGGTGGCGCTACAGGTTGGCCTGCAACTGACTGGGTTGAAGATATGATGTTGCGTACTCAATCTCCTGCCGATTACGATGCATGGACTAAGAATGAGCTGAAATTCAACGACAAGAAAGTCGTTGGCGCTATTGAAGAGTTTGGTTGGTTCTTGAACGACGATTATGTTGATGGTGGTTCTCGCGCGGTTGCCGCAACAGATTTCCGTGATAGCCCTAAAGGCATGTTTAGCTCTCCAGCTAAATGTTACATGCACCGTCAAGCTTCATTTATCCCTAGCTTCTTCCCTGAAGGTACAGTATTGGGTGAAGATGCCGACTTCTTCTACTTCCCTGCTTATGAAGGAAAAGATTTAGGCAAACCTGTATTAGGCGCTGGTACCGTATGGAGTATTACCAAAGACTCAAAAGCGGCACAAGAGTTCTTGAAGTTCCTTCGTCTGCCTATCGCTCATGAAGTATGGATGGCTCAATCTGGTTTCTTAACACCATTTAAAGGCGCGAACCTTGAGACTTATGCCAATGACTCGTTGAAGAAACAGGGTCAGATCCTATTGGGTGCGACAACGTTCCGTTTCGATGGTTCGGATCTAATGCCGGGTAAGATTGGTGCGGGCGCGTTCTGGACTGGTATGGTGGATTATAGCGGCGGAAAATCTGCACAAGATGTTGCTAATGATATCCAAAAAACGTGGGACGCTTTAAAGTAACTCGTTAGTGATAAAAGGTCAGTACCGTGGTACTGACCTTCTTTTTATTCTCGATAGTTTGACTGTTAGTATTTTCGATTTATTGTGAGGTTTTCATGGAGCAATTGTATTACTCCCTTTTTATCATGATCCTCGGTGTAGCTGGTTGCATAATCTATTTTGTGGGTAGCAACTTCCTACTTACTCTGATTTTTCCCTCCCGTGGTGTTTCAAATGAGCAGAAGGCAAAAAATATCAGCCGCGCTGCGTCGGTTCGACCTTGGCTGTTTTTAGGTCCTGCGCTGTCATTTCTAGGGCTGTATTTGGTTTACCCAATTTTTGATTCTTTCATGCTCTCTTTACATGACCGAAGCGGCGATGTTTTTATCGGAGCAGATAACTATGTCTGGCTGTTGAATGACAGAGAGTTCTTAGAATCACTACTGAATAATATGTTGTGGTTATTGGTTGTGCCGGCAATGTCGACCTTCTTTGGTTTAGTTATCGCTGCGATGACTGACAAAGTGAGTTGGGGAAACATCGCTAAGAGCATGGTCTTTATGCCAATGGCTATTTCCTTTATTGGCGCGTCGATTATCTGGAAATTTGTATACGACTATAGAGCGGAAGGTTCTGAGCAGATCGGCATACTTAATGCGATTGTAGAAGCCCTTGGTGGTACGCCAGAGGCATGGATAACCATACCGTTTTGGAACAACTTTTTCTTAATGGTTATTTTGATTTGGATCCAGACCGGTTTTGCTATGGTTATATTGTCTGCCGCGTTGCGCGGTATTCCTGAAGAAACCGTTGAAGCTGCAGTGCTAGATGGCGCAAATGGCGTTCAAATATTTTTCAAAATTCTTATCCCTCAGATATGGGGAACCATTGCCGTTGTTTGGACAACCATTACGATTACCGTACTGAAGGTATTTGATATTGTTCTAGCCATGACGAACGGTCAATGGAATACACAGGTACTTGCCAATATGATGTTTGATTGGATGTTCCGGGGCGGCGGTGATTTTGGCCGAGGAGCGGCTATTGCCGTCATAATTATGGTCGCGGTTATTCCAGTGATGGTTTGGAATATTCGACAAGCCAATGCTCAAATGGAGGGACGCTAGATGTCAGATGCACAATTTGGCCTAAGTAAGCTAAGGCGTTCACCTTTAACAATTTTAGTTCACTTATCGGTGTTGCTGGTGGTGATTCTTTGGACTCTTCCTACTGCTGGCTTACTTATTTCATCGTTTCGAGATAAAGAACAGCTTGCTGTGTCAGGCTGGTGGACCGCACTATCCGCTTCAGAACAGAACCTAATCGGAAGGACAGGCCATCCTGATCAACAAGTACAAAAAGATGGTGTGTACGTGTTGGAAGGACAGTTAGGCGAAGATGGCAATGCGATAAATGTTAAACGCTTTGGTGCATCATCTAAAGCGCCAACCAAATATATGCCTGGAGAGACGGCACCGATGCGCAAAGGGGCAACCCTGACCGTTAGCGAAGATGGCTATTACGTTATGACCTCGCCTGAACCGTTTAAAGGTAGTCGCGGTAAGCGTGTTTTCTATACTTCCGAAGTGGCACCTAAATTTGGCTTGGACAACTATCGTGAAGTATTAACCGCAGAGGGCATAGGACAGTCTTTCATTAACTCGTTAACGGTAACCATACCTGCAACGATTATCCCTATCTTGATTGCTGCTTTTGCCGCGTATGCGTTGTCTTGGATGCGGATGCCGGGTAGACCTATATTGATCGCTCTGGTTGTTGGACTATTGGTTGTACCGTTACAGATGTCGTTAATACCGCTATTGAGGTTGTACAACGAGGTTGGTGCTTTCTTTGGTGTTGGTGCCAAAACATATTTGGGGATATGGCTTGCCCATACCGGTTTTGGTTTGCCGTTAGCCATTTATTTATTACGTAACTATATTTCTAGTTTACCAAGAGAGATCATTGAGTCGGCTCGTGTTGATGGCGCGACTGATTTTGAGATATTTGTTCGAATTGTTTTACCACTTTCTTTCCCTGCATTGGCGTCATTTGCCATCTTCCAGTTCCTTTGGGTTTGGAATGATTTATTGGTGGCAACCGTGTTCTTAGGTAATGGTGAAAGCGAGTTGGTGCTTACCGGACGACTTAGAGAACTGCTTGGTTCTCGAGGAGGAAACTGGGAGATATTGACGGCCTCAGCGTTTGTCT
This sequence comes from Vibrio sp. 99-8-1, assembly GCF_013114595.1. GTDB lineage: Bacteria > Pseudomonadota > Gammaproteobacteria > Enterobacterales > Vibrionaceae > Vibrio. Next base: position 31,092 of record NZ_VTXE01000018.1, read on the forward strand.
CTATTGCCGTTCCGCTAGGGGTATTTTTTAGCCTTCAACGTTATTTAGTGCGTGGATTGCTTTCTGGCTCAGTTAAGTAAGCGGGTTGAGTTAAGTAATCTGGTGCAATAAAACAATTTGATAAAGAGAAGAATTCGATGACTGGTTTAAAATTAACAAATATTAAAAAAGCCTACGGCGACACTGAAGTACTGCATGGTATTGATTTAGATATCGATATTGGTGAGTTTATTGTTTTTGTTGGTCCGTCAGGTTGCGGAAAATCGACTCTGCTTCGTATGATCGCAGGGTTAGAAGATATCACCAGTGGGGAGTTAGAAATTGAAGGGGCAGTCGTTAACGATATGCCTGCCGCCATGCGTGGTATTGCTATGGTGTTCCAAACTTACGCGCTATACCCGCATATGACCGTATATGACAATATGGCCTTTGCTATGCGCATTGCAAAGGAATCAAAAGAAGAGATCGACAAACGGGTAACACAGGCGGCAGAGATGCTGCAATTGACGCCTTATCTTGGTCGGTTACCTAAAGCACTCTCTGGTGGACAACGTCAACGTGTGGCCATTGGTCGAGCCATTGTCCGGGATCCTAAAGTATTCTTGTTTGATGAGCCATTGTCTAATTTGGATGCGGCTCTTCGAGTGCAGACCCGAATAGAAATTGCCAACTTGAAAGAGAAGATGGATAAGACCACCATGATCTATGTTACCCATGATCAGGTGGAAGCGATGACATTGGCGGACAGAATTGTGGTGTTGTCGGCGGGTAAAATTGAGCAGGTAGGTTCGCCATTGGAGCTATATACCAACCCGGCTAACATATTTGTGGCGAGATTCATCGGCTCGCCAGCAATGAATATTTTGCCTGCGGAGTTAGTCGCTGCAGGAGAGAGTGGCACGGTTCAATTTAGTAATGGTAACCATGCTGTCTTCCCGCATTCGTGTCCAGAGACGTTATTGAATCAGCAATTACAGGTGGGTATTCGCCCTGAAGATTTTGAACTGGCAACAGAAGAAGAGTCGTTCGTTTCAGGTCAGGTGCTGTTTGTGGAGTCACTTGGTGAAGTAACGCTATTGCATATTGAAGTTGAGGGGCAGGAAGAACCTATCGTCGCGAAGTTGCCGGGTATTATCAACCAAAGTAAAGGACAGACCATTCATCTTAAAGCATCGTCAGACACGCTTCACTTGTTTGATAACAATGATATTTCAGTCAAGCACTTGTAATTAATCGTTAAAGTTATTTCGGCGGGAGGCATTATGCCTCCCTTTTTTATGCCAGTATTGACCAGTTACTCAATGGAAATATTTACCGTACAGGTAGGTTATGCCATAGTGGGTTACGATTTGAGCAAAAACAGAAGATGCTTGAACTTAATGACAGAATTTAAAGGTAAATAGATGCAAGCTGAAGTGAAATGGGTTGAAGAGTTTAAATTTGTTGGACATTCACAGTCGGGACATCAAGTTGCGATGGATGGTAATGGTGGTGAAACTGCACCAAGTCCTATGGAAATGGTATTGATCGCTGCTGGCGGTTGTAGCTCGGTGGATGTAGTTGACGGACTGAAAGAGCAAGGCCAAAAGGTAACGAGTTGCACTGCTAAACTAACGACCGAAAGACAAGAAACCGCGCCACGATTTTTTACCGCCATCAACATTCATTTTGAAGTGTCTGGCGAAAATCTTGATCAGGATTTGGTTGAAAAGGTTACTGCAGATTCGTTAGAAAAATATTGTTCAGTCTGTTTGATGCTAGCAAAAGGGGTAAAAATGACCCATAGCTGGGCTATAATTTAACCATAACTATGTGTGGTTTGTTCAAGAATGAAGCCAAAGGTCATAGAGTATCGACCAACAGTATGTATGATAAAACGCGTTTTATGACGGCACAGTATATGTGACGGTAAAATATGTAATTGACCTCAACAAACAGGATTGAGAGACGTTTATGGCACGATTAGTTAACAACAGACAAGCCGTTAACAGTAACCAATCAATGAATATGGGATTGGCCTCTAAATGCCGAGGAATGTCGACGGTCATGACGGTGTGGTTATCATTTGTGGTGGTGGTGGCCATTTTGGCCGGATATGTAGGTTTTGTTACTTATCAGCAGCATATCGACCCGAATCGAGTCTATGGTAAATGGACTGAAATTGGTGGTCCAGAATGGGCGGCGGATCAGTTCTATCTAAGTGAAAATGGTGTTAAGAAAAACAATCGCTATTTGGCGACGTTTTTCTTGTTTGATGGAAAGATCGTGACCTATCAGAGTGGCGACAAAACCGTAGAGTTACAGATTTTTGGTAAAAGTGATGAGAGACTACGCCGTATTACGGGCGGTGGTCATGCGACCTCATTTATCAAAGAAGGCTTTGAACATACCTTACCTAAACAAGATAACGTGGGGCCAGCACGTAGAGTCTCATTAGCGGAGCATTTTCAAAGTAAGAAGTGACCAAGCGTAGCCGAGAGAGGCTAAGCTAGTTTCAAGTTTAACCGAAGATCCAGTGGTAAATCTGCCAAATGACCAGCCAAAGCGCAGCGTGTGTGTTCTATCTCTTTAGGTAGAATCGCTGTGTTTGGTCGGGTTTTAATCGTGACATCTACCCGTAGTTCTCTACCAATTTTGGTTAAACCTATCAGTTCAATATCGTGCTCTCTGACTCTAGATACCGCACGCATACCTTCATCAACCTTAGTGCAGATCTCTTCGCTAGGCCTCATCATAAGCAGTTCACGTAGCGCATCTTTTAACATCAGCAGAGGTACTTTAATAAAGTAAACAGATATCAAGCACATCATGACAGGGTCGGCGTAGACAGCGTACTGAGATGAAGAAGAGTGGCTTATTATCCATGCAACAATAAATCCTAATGTGACTGCGATACTTAATACGGTATCCATTTTCCATTGTTTTACTTCAGCATCTATCAACCCACAGGCTAAACGTTGGTTTTTCTTTTGTAGATACCACCAAGTAAAGCCACAACCGATAACGTTAATAACGCCAAAAAGTACTGCAATGGTGGACTCTATTGCTCTACCACCATTAAATAGATCAATCGTTGCATTATAAAGTGAGACGGCAACTACAGAGAGTATTACCATACCTTTAATCGCAATGACTGCCGGCTCTAACATTGCTTTACCAAAGGGAAAACTGGATTTTGAAGGCTGTTGGATATATCTGGCGACCGCCAGTGATAAGAGCGTTAAAAGTAGACTGACTAACGAGTAAAAACCGTCAAAAAGAATCACTAAAGAGTCTGCAATAAGCCCTAATACCAGCCCCCCTAGAGCGAATGCCGACGCAAATAGAGCGGAAAGTATCAGTACTCTGTTCTGTTGATTGGTTGATAAAAATGACATTGCTACTCTCGGTTAAAAACCTGTCATTAATATTGACAATCTAACGGAAAGTTACAATGAGTGATTAAAATTTCCACATCGAATAATGAGAGGGGTGATAATTACTTGAATAAAAACAGTAAGATAAGTGGCTATCTACCTGTCAAATAAACTGACGCTCACTGCTGTGCGGTTAAAAATCGAATAAGAAGTCGCTGAGTTTGTCGGTTAACCAAAGCATACCAGGATCGTCTCCCATACCTGCGGCAGTAAACATGCAGTAATCTTCTTGGGTTAACCCATAGGTGTGTTTAATGACGGCCAACTGCTCTTGGCGTAAATGGTGTCGTATAAGAGGTTCAGGAAGTACTCCCCACGCCTCTTCAGACAATATGGTGTTCAACATATAATCAAAACTGGAAAAACCAATGTAGCGTAGAGAGAATGGCTGTAACTCTGGGTTATCTTTCTCGTTCAGATAGGCCATGGATGCTTGCATATGCTTTCTTAGCTCGTCATCAGAAACACGGCGCATTTTACTAAGGGGATGCTCTTTTTTACACACCGACATCATACGGATCTTTCCCAATGGCTGGTAAATGACTCGTGGGTCATCATTTCGCTCATAATCCACACCAAATGCAAAGTCCACTTGCTTTGTCTCAACCAGATTTGCCAAGTCACCACTGGATGCGAGTACAATATTGAAGGATGTCGCGGGAAAGTTGTTGTTGAGTTGGTGCGCGAGATCTTGCCACAAGTCATCTGGTAATGCGTCATCACGAGCAATCCACACTTCTGCGCTAAACTCGGCAGATGCATGGCTACAAGTTTGTTTAATTCGGGCATAGGTAAAAAGCAAATTTTCACAATCTTTATAGATCGCTTTACCAGCTTCTGATAACTCTACATGATTGCCGCTACGAGTAAATAATGAAACATCGAGATCTTTTTCCAATGCTTTGATTGCCATACTAAGCTTAGTTCTATTGCAGTTTAATTGTCGTGCCGCCTCAGAAACAGAACCTAGATCGGCGACTTTGCAAAATGCTTCAATATGTGACAAATTCATCATTACTCCTTGATTGCCAGCTAAACGGATGACTTACAATGCGTAAATGTGCATTCGATAGCTTTTGAGTGAGTCAAGGGTAACTAATTTGCTTCACTTTTCCCACGTATTAGGTGAACAATGTTGCTTCTATTGAAAAAAAGTAAAAAAGATCGACATTTTGGCGTGAAGCGAATAAGTAATTTGTTTACCATACGTAAGCAGATCTAAAGGATGTATACGGAGGCCAAATGGCTCATAACTGGGATAGTTGAGTATAACCCTTTCTCTATTAATCATCATTTTCCTTTCTTGTTCCCATACCTTCATTTCAACTCAATTAAAACAATGGATTGATATGATTTCGTATTGTATCTTATCTTTGGGTTTTATGTTTTTTCTTACTTTTACATTTGAATTTGCGTCCAATTATGCGTCCAAATCTTAATGTAGGTGCGTCCAATTATAAGAGATCTTATTGTGAGTATTACCGACAAACAGCTAAAAGCAATTGTTAGATATAACACCTATACTGGGCCATCAGAACTAAGTGACGGCGAAGGTTTTATTGCCAGGGTGTCACCTAAGGCAAGAATTACATTTCAATATAGGTGCCGGTTCAACGGTAAGAATCAGCGATTTAAGATAGGTAAATATCCGATAGTTAGCCTTAAAGAGGCAAGGCAAATTCATAAAAGAATGCTAGAGCATAAAGAAGCGGGACGAAGTCCTGAAATAGCATTAACTTGTGAAACCGAATTTATTACTTTGGATGACTGCCTGAATTATTGGTTTGAAAATAAAGTATCTACTTTGAAAGAAGGTACTCAGGTTCTATATAAATCGGTTGCCGATAATCATTTCTATGGCGAGTTCCCTGGAATAAATGTAGCAAGTATTACCGCTCGAGAATGGGTGGTATGGTTGGATAAAATCGCAGAGAAGAATCCCAAAGTGGCAAACTCAGCGTTTGCTCGGATGAGAGCGTGTTTAAATTTTTGTAAAAGTAAGTTTCTTATTGATGGTACTCATCTTGATAAGATTAGACAGCAAGATATAGGTGCCCCCTCAGATGTTGGAGATAGAGTACTTACTTGGAGTGAATTGGCAAAAATCTGGATAGCGATAGAGCGAAGCCAAGCGGCCACTCCAACGAAGAACCTTCATCTTATTACATTGCTATGGGGAAACCGGATATCAGAGCTTAGATTAGCAAGGCGAGAACATTTTGATATGAAGGCGGGGATATGGACGGTACCAGCAGAGTTGAGCAAAACTAAAAAACCAATTCGACGTCCGATACCGGATAAGGTAAGGCCTATCTTAGAGAGAGAAATGCAAATTTATGACGATGTCCTTTTCCCTGGTGCTAAATTAGATATTCCACTGTCTATTGCTTCTGCAAATCGATACATTCGTAGGTTAAGAGCTGGTATCGATATTCCAACCTGGAGAACTCATGACTTTAGACGTTCAATATCAACGGGAGCTTCTGAACTTGGTGTCATGCCGCATGTGGTTGAAAAGATGTTAGGACATGAATTAGGTGGTGTTCTGGCTATCTATAACAAACATGATTGGTTGGACGAACAGTTGGTGGCTTATAACTTGTATGCAAATAAGATCTTAGAATATGTTGCACAATTGCGATGTTATTTATTAAGTTAGTTTTATATTTTTAAGTGACAAGGTTTCTGTGTCTTTGAAATTTATTTTTAATAAGTATTTCTATAGTGGCATAGATAAACATATACGCCGATACTTAGATAAAGTACTTTTAGTATCGGCATATGTATTTTAGAAGTTAAATGCAAGCCCTGCGAACAAAGTACTTGTGTCAGATTCAATGACTCTATACCCTCCTTTTATCGAAAGCTGGTCGGTAATTAACATGCCGAGCTCTCCACCAAAGGTGAACCCTGAATCCACTTCATCGGCGAGATCGGAACTCGTTGTGTTGCCGTTAACAGTATAGCTTGCTTTACCTGAAGCAGATAAATTGGCATACCCCACTTGTCCTCCAATGAAAAAACGGCCTAAGTAGAACCTCGGTTTGTAACTTAGGTTTATTGCTGTTAATTCCAGTTCTCCAGAACCTTTGATACCAAGTGCTGTGTCATCAAAATTATATTTTGCAGTTCCTAGATTTATGTATTCAAATTCAAATGCATTGGTCCAGCTACTAGATGATGGAAGTTGATAACCAAGCTGTATTGCATACCCAGAACCGTCTTTCTTAGAGGCTGATGGGATTTCTGGAAAATTAGAATGTACATAATCGAGTCCAACATAAAAATTTGACGGGTCATTAGCCGCCAAGGCAGAACCAGAAGTGAAAACTGCGATGGATAGTATAGTGAATAATTTATTCATATGATATTTCTCTAAATTTAACATTTTGTAGTGGTTAAAAAAGACTGCTTACGAGAGAGCAGGTTAAATAATCGTTCTAATTCATTGGTATCAAAAAGTTATTTTTTTGAAGATTAATTAGTGAAAAGAAAATTGAATACCTAGGTTTATTCCAATTTCTCTTTCTTCTCTTTTTGCGAACTCAAGACCAGCAATTAGCCCAAATGTGGAGCCAAACTGAAATACATTCTTTACTTCGATAGCATCGCGAGCTGTGTCAAGAAAGTCCCGCTGATAGGAGATATGGGCCATCCAGTGATTAGCAATTTGACTCTTTATGCCTCCTTTACAATATAATCCTTCTTCAGTATTATTTTCGGCATAATCACTTTCTGTTCTGAAATTAACAACACCACAAGAAAAAGGTGTTGAAAATATAGGGTTTCTAAAAGTAATATAACCAACGCCTGCCTCCCACTTATCAACACTAGTACTAAATCGAGTATTAAAGGCAGAGTAACCTTCAATAAAAAAATCGCCCACAATGTTCGCACTTAAATCTAGATATAAACCACCTAGAGTCTTATCTTCTTTATTATCATATTCGTCATTCGTGTAAGGCTTTAATGCACCAGAACTATATTTAATGCTAGTGTAACCAAAACCGAGATGAGAGTAATTTTCTGCAATATTACTATCCGCAATAGCTGGTAGAGAAAGTAGGGCTAAAAGGAGTGTTTTTCTCATTATAATTTCCTTCATTATAACTTAATGTAACTTGTCTTTACATTTTTGTAACTTAATGGGGCTGTATTTTACATTTTGATGCGTAAAGTAAAGGTATTACTTAATATATTTACTTTATTTATTTGTATTTTTCAATAGGCAATATTGATTTCATGAATGCGTCTAACATATTTGATGTGTATGAACATTAATGCGTTCTATTGAGCTTTTAGCACGATAGCTGTTATGTTAGGTGCATGTTGGTTATAGGATCAAGTATGATCGGTGGTTGAAGAAGTATAATACGAGTCTACGGGCTCAAGATGATCTTTGTTATAAACTTGGAGAAGAAAAATGGAAACTGTTATCAACCAAGCAATTGTATTGAGGAAAGAGGAAAAGTACCAAGAGTCTAGGGCTTTGTTAACAACGTTATTAGATGATAATAGTTATGCAGCGATAGCTCATTTACATATAGCGTGGTCATATGACAATGAAGGTAAGGAACAAAAAGCTATTGAACACTACCTATCATCTTTGTCGGGCATGCTTTCTTCGATAGAGAGGTTTGATGCTTTATTTGGTTTGGCGAGTACTTATCGAAGTATTGGGAAATACTCCGAGGCATTAAACTATTTTGAGCACATTATAAATGAGTATCCTAGTTTTATCGAAGTTCAGCCTTTTTATGCTATGTGCCTCTACAACTTAGGCCGCCACAAAGAAGCAACTTCGTTGTTGCTTAATCTTATAGTGTCAACAACAAACAGTGATGCAATTAAAGAGTATCAGCGGGCTATTTCATTATACGCACAAGATTTAGATAGAACTTGGTAAAACGGAGTGTATTTAGCTACTTGGTAACAAGTTTTGCGATATAGGAAACAACAGGTGCTATATTAATCTTTTCATACTGTGTAACTTTCTATATTAAAATACGTTCTGTATTTTTATGGTTTTTCAAGGGGTTCTATATGAATATTAGGCCAATAATTCTTATTATCGTTATTGCTGTTTTTTCATTTTGGTTGGGGGTTCTAGCTAATGAGTTTTATTATGATGATATATGCTTAGATTTAGGTGGTGGAAAGAACCCAGGAGACTATCCTATTTGTATCATTGAAAAATAAAAATCAAGAGTTTTATATGAAAGTAAAATTATTTATTGCTAGTACAATCATGCTAGTTTCATCTGCGCTGTTTAGGGTATTAGAGATTAAATTTTATGGTGATATTGGTCCTGATGGCGTACTCCAAGAAAGCTTGTTCCTTCCTTTGTCATTTATTTTCTTTGCACTGGCAATAGTTCTTTATCTTTTATTAATAATAAAGTGGATAAGAACAAAAATAAGAAGTTAATAAAAGTAACTGAAAGCTTATTTATAGAATAAAAATAATTTTAGTAAAACTAAGTGTTAGATTTGTCATTATGGAGTAACTAAAAGGATTCAGAGTCATGTGTTCCTAATGATAATTTTAGGAGCCGATTGACGGCTACAAATGGCGTATGAGGCATGAGGGCAGACAACAGGCGGGTTGCTTCACAGCGTCAGAATTCCTGTTACAGAAGCCGAAAGTATCGTCAAACTCTTTTCTATGATCAGATAAAGAAAAGCTTATCTCGCAAGGCAAAGGAGTCTGTTGAGAGAATGGTCTGATGAACACTTTTTTAGAATCTTAAAATCAGAATGGATGCCAGCTAGTAGCTACCGTAGTTTAGCTGGCCACAGATTCGAAATAATCAAAGGATTAACCAGTGAAAATAGATGTTGCGTTGTATATCCGAAGAGTTATTGCTTAAGTAATCGTCGAATTACATTAAGTGAAAATACGACTTAAGTCATATTCATCTGGTAGAGTACGTGGGATACTCACTGTTTTTGAAAACTAGCTAAAAATAATGATGAACAACAAGAATTTAATCATACTAGGTGCAGTTGTAGTGCTATCCGGCTGTCAAACTACCATCGAAGCAAATCAATATAGTGTTCTAGATCCTGAGACTAACTTTTATGTTAACACCCCAATTGTAGTCGCTACGTTTGATGAGAATGACCTTTCTTCTAAGTATTATATTCGTCCAGTCATTGATGCTTTAAAAGAACGTGGCTTTATAAATGTTTACTCGAGTAGTGAGCTGGTGGATAGCGATATTACGCCTATAGCAGCTGCATATATTAAACTCGATAAAGAGTACGATACATACACATATGAGTCTGCTGATTATGGCATGGTTGATAGCGGTTATTCGACGACAAATTGTACTGGATTTGGATTGACAGCTACATGTAGTAGTACACAGCAACAAACATTTGGTGTAACGGGGACATCTAAAAAAATTGGGACTACGGTGTTTCACTCTTTTGCTTTACATTATTATGACCTTGCCTCTGGAAAGAAAGTCTTATTCTCAATGGGGTCAACCTTTGACAAGAGTTGTAACACTGATTTTCTATATAAATTTCTAATTGATGAAACTATTTTACGTACTGATTTCGAAATTCCAACGGAATATAAATACAAAACAAAATTACCAGATGGAACTCAATGTAAGTAAAGAACCAAAGAGCAGATTAGAAACTGATGAATATGAAGGCGAATGTTGAAAAGTAGCTGTAGTTCGGGATATTAGGTTAATTCAACTGTCTTTAATGGGTAAATGAAATGTAAAAAGAGAGTATAAGTCTAGTTTTACTTACTCTTTTATTCCACATTAGAAGTGTATTATTAAATTAAATAATAAACTATAGGAGAAGAAATTGAAAAAAATATCTAAGTTAATACAATTTATGTTGTTAACAGTTTTTGCTGAATGCAAACGAGTAAGAAGCGCTATCGAAGTCCCCATTTCCGTTTTCCTTACGTATTCAAGAGTATCGCTTAAAGGAAGAGCCTACCCTTGCACAGGTAGGCTTAATGAAATGAGTAATTGCGAGTACCCGATTTCATGTAGAAACCAGATGCTACAGAATTGAAATTAAGGAAAATGTGACAAGAGTGATAGCCATTTATAGCTATAGCCAATTACTGCTTACTAATAAACCTTTATTCAAAACCATCACCCAAAGTCTCCTTTGAATAGAACTGATAATGATTTCTTCCCGCCACATTTTTACAGGCATACATCGCTAAATCAGCGTTGTGGACCAATTCGGTAACAGATTTAGCATCATCAGGGTAAACAGAAATACCCACGCTAACTCCAATATCAAATTGAATATCATCCATTTCGAAACCGTCCTCGAAGAGAGAAAGAATTCGATGAGAAAACTCGATAAGTATATCTAAATCGTCCAACCCTCCCACTATGATTGCAAATTCATCACCAGATAACCTGAAGAATTCAAACTCAGAGACAATTAGAGTTTCCCACTCATAATCTACAAAACTCTCGACGAGGCGTTTTGCAAATACTTCGAGTAAGTGGTCTCCAATATGATGTCCATAATTGTCATTCACATGTTTAAAGTTATCGATATCAAAATAGATAACGGCGCATTTTTTATCCTTTTGGGTGCAGTTATCCATGATGCGCGTGATATCTAGGTTGAATTTTTTCCTATTTGGTAAGCCCGTAAGAGAATCTCTTTTTGCCAGATCATCGAGTTCAGTGATCAAATCAATGTATTTATTGTTAAGGATGGAGACTTCGTCGTTACTCTTCAAACGTTCTAAGTAGATTAAATCATCATAATTTACGGACTCTACTTGCTCAGTAAGCCTCTCTACTGGCTTAATGACCTGTTTTACTATAAGCCACTTTAGTAGTAAGAAAGTGACCGAAGTTACTAACAAAACAATAATAATATAAATAAGCTGAAAGGGTTTATACAATTCATTAAGGTACTCTTCAAAGAAACAAATCTTGATCAACCATATGTCATGCATCAATTGAAAACCAAATTCATGGTCTGGCAGAGTATTTTTTTCTAATTGTTCTTCGTTCGACAGCGAATGCGAAGTTGCATTAGGTCTAAGCATCAATTGAGCATCCGGACCAAGCTTACTTTTTACCGAATTTTGAAATTTATCGTAGTGCTTAAGTTTAGAGCGAACCACTGCAGTTAATAGTATCTGCCCACGAGAAAAGGTTGGAACAGTGTAACTCTGCTCAAATGTAAATGTCTTTACGACTAGAAATTCAAGGCCTTCAACACCATCGTCTAATTTGTAGGTAGAGGAGTTAACGCGAGCCACACCTCTCACATCTAATGCTTGTTGAATCGCAGCAAGGTGATCTGTCACAACCATATCAGCAACGTATTTTGTAAATGGCTCCGACATGTTAAAGTAAATAAGCTCTTCGCCATTAATATCCACCAGAGCAAAACTCTCGATCGTACTGTGATTAAGTTTTAATTGATTAATATACCTCTCTAATTCTTTCTTCATATAATACTGAAATGTGTCATCATTTATTTCAATGATATGCTTTTGAATATGGTAGCTTTCTAGACTCATTCTGATAGCAGAATCTAACTCTCTAAGTGCTTCATTAAGGTCATTAGAAATATAACTAAGTTCATTTTGTATTTTTTCCGATAACGACAAGTTCAGTTGCATTTTTTGACTGAAATACGAAAACACTCCGGCGATGGAGAAGATCACAATCATAACAGGAAGCAGAATATAATTAATCTTTAACGACAGTTTCATTTTTCTATCTTTTCTTTTTTGTTATGAATAACAGTGAGTATTCGGCTTCTCAAGTCTAAAGCTTCTTTACTCAATCTCTTATAGGTAAACGATAAATTACTGTCTAATCCCATTGGAAACAACTCATCATCTAGTAGATAATCATCACTTGCGAAATCCAATACGTGTTTGTTCGAGCTTGCGAACCACATCTCTTCAGCATTTGTTGCCGATCTCTCAGGAGTGTTAATAAAGTTAAGAAACTCAATTGACGCCTTGCCAATGGGCTTCTCTTTATTGACACTAAAGCATTCATGCCACATCAAGGTGCCTTCTTGAGGAATCGTGTAAATCCAATCATCTTGTTCTGTATACGATGCTATTTGTCCTTTTTCTCCTGAGTAGATAACAGCAACTTCCATTTTAGAACCTGATTTTTTATCTCTAGCATAACTAACACCCGTTCTTATTACTAATAACTGCTCTCGGACCTTCATCAATAGTTTGTATGCTTGTGCTAGTTCAACTTCATTTTCGGTCATGGGATCAAACCCTAACGCCAATAATGCGATTGCAACAGTATCCACATCATCATCAGGAATCACAACGGTCAAAGGGTGTTCTAATGCGTAGTCGAAAACGTCCATCCAAGAGGTTATGCCTTCAGTGACCTTTGAAGAGCGAAATGCGACACCCATGGTACCATTAACATACGGGATGCCATATGGTTCACATACTCTGCGAGATACATCAGTGAAGCTTGAATTACGATCATCTAAAGTATTGGACAAATCCCCTAAAAAACCTTCACTTCCCAGTTCATCGAGCGATGACCCATCAATAATAAATAGGTCATAGGCTAAGGCTTTACCAGAGTAAACCACCACATTACGCAACCTTTCACTTTCAAAATAAACCTGAGAAACGGTATGGCCATACTGTTCTTCAAACTCCTCTATCAGAGTATCCGAGATATAGTCTTCCCAAATGAAAATTTTGAGCGATTCGGCAATACTTTGTGTTGAGAAAAAAATGGAACAAGTTAAAGAAAAACAAGTTAAAAAACGCATCATATACCTATTATTAATGAACTTGATGGAGTTTAACCATGACGTTAATTTTATTTTTATTAATTATAAACTAGATTTTACCTCCTTATTCGATATTGTGCTGAGATTTATATTCAATTTAGGGTAAATAATTGATTTATGAAAACCTCTACCTAGATAAATAGTTGAAAATGTATAACGTCGCCAAGTTAAACTTTTCATATTGGCTCAAAAAAACTAAATTCGAGCCATATGGAAAAGAAAGAAACCGCAACTTGGACGGACTTAGATTCTATAATCGGAGTTCTAAATGAGGTTGCTCAGGTTAGAGCTCTCAACCATATGTTCTACCCTACGGGTGGTGGTCATACGATAACAGCCGCCTCAAAAGCTAAAGAAGATGGGATGTTAGCTCTACATGTTGGTGAAAAATCTAGCACGCTTTTATCCTAAAATAAGCGGCGTTGTATCAGATACCAGCTTTCTATAAACTACTACAGTTGGCATTCTTGTAGTAAGAGGACTTTCTTAGCGTTATGTGTTTAATTTAAAGCTGTTAATCAACACTAAACCCACCCACATGCACCTGCCAGGCATTAATGCTTTCACGTAGAAAACGCTGTGGGTTACTGGATATAGGGTTAGGAAAGTTGCGATGATGACGCCAACTGATGATTGCACCGCGCTTAACTCCAAACGTATCCATTACCTCTTGTAGGCACATGAGATTATTTGAGGAGTCAGGATATTTTTCTGCGTCATATAGAATACTAGTGGGTTGAGCCTTCTCTTCTTTCGGCTCTAGGAATGCTGGTGGAGTGTAGTTAAAGCTGTTTATATGTTGCATGATGGCACCTGTAAATAACAGGCTATTACCGTAATAGCGTATTAAGGTAATAGCCTAATAGAGTATTAACTTATTGCTTTACTCGAATAAGCTGGTCTTTAAGGTTCGGCGGTGTGCCTTTTATGATAAGCGTATCGGTTTCGGGGTCATAGAAAACACGTTCCCCAAGCAGGGTTGAATCAAAGCTGATGTTAAAGCCTCCTCCTGCACCTACGTACTTAGTCAGCTTTCTAATAGCTGTGCGATCTGCTGGAAAGCTTTTTTCAAGCTCGTAACCTTTATCCTGTGTGTAGTTGTAAAGACTGGTACCGTCTTCGCTTAAAGGGACTTCCGATGAAAGCTCTTTAACCACAATTTCTTCGTTTAAATTGAGCTGTTCATTGCAATAATCATGGACCTGTTTTTTGTAGCTGGTGGTTTCTTCCTTATCTAATTGGCCATCGCTACAAAAATCTTCGACTGCCTGCATCAGTACCTGGTTTTGTTGCTTAGTATCAAAACCAGTATCGACTTGCAAAAAATCCAAAAAGAAATCGGAAATTTTTCGACCAACACGGCCTTTCAAGAAACTGACATAACGATTGCTGTCCTTGTCGAACTCCATTGTTGTGAGATCAATACGAGCAGCAACAGTCATGCCGGTGACATTGAGGTGATCTGTTGCGCCTACATCAAGGTGGCTATCTACTTTAAGGCTCTCTATGGAAGGAAGAATGGCAATAAAGAGGTAATCAGTAGCTAGGCTTTGGTACTGAGCAAATATAAAAACGCCAGTATCAGCGAATGGATACTTCGTTAATTCGTTTTTCAGCCGTTCTGCTGAACGTTTAGAAAACTCGTAGTATTCGATATCTTTGCTTTTCTGTTTGGCAAGCCAGGTACTAAACTCGCTGTGCTCTAGAAAGCTACCGAATCCTTTACCTGCCTTTGCGTTATATACTCGATGTAGTTCTGCAACAAGTTGGTAGGCCGAAGCATTAAGATCGAGTAGGTTATCTCGGTAATTGACGACTAATTCATCCTGGTCATTCATCTCTAACTGATGAAGGGCGATGTGAGAAATGGTTAGGCTCATAATTGTGCTTCCGTATTGGGTTAAGGATGGCAAATAGCCGGAGAAGTGTTGTGGTAACCAAATGTTCTGCAGTAGTCATGTACCTGCGATTTCGGCACAGTTTTCAGAAATTTGCGCAAGAGCTCGTAACTCGCTATAGTTAAGTCGTTCATAACTATTCCTTATGTTGGTAGGTTGTGAAACAAAGACCCTGAACGTTGGTAGCGGAGCAGGGTCTTTTGCTATCTGGAGTATGCCTTTATAGGCGTTTTTTCTTTGCTAACTTAGCCATATCATCAATGCTGTTTTGCTTAAAAAACTGAGCAAGAGCCATTTCAACAACTTCAGAAACAGAAGCATCTTTAATACGGTGGCTAAAGGTCAGCTCATCTACCCAGTGGTTAAGTGTGTCTATCTGTTCGATTGGTAGGCTGACACTTTGGCCTTTCTTTTTTGCCTTGTTAGGCTTAGTGAATGAGGGAGAGGTAATAGCATCTTTGCTAACCGGCATCTTCATATCCCAGCACCTCTTTTAGTTCATGAAACAGTTCTAAGAAGTTGTCTCGAGCTTTCTTACCTTTATCGCCCATTTCCAGAACACTTAGGCCGTGAGGAACGGAGCCCGAGAATGCTTTGTTGATGTAAATACGCGTATCAAGTAAATCTACATCGTCAAAATGCTTCAATGTCTCTGCCGTACCAATGGCATCATCCATATTACAAAGTGGCTGGCACCGGCTAAGGAAGAAACGGGATTTAAGGTGTTTATTGGACCATCTGGCTTTTTCGATAATCTTAAGAAAGTCGGGTAGGGTATTTACATCAAGCTGGCTTGGTTCCATAGGGCAAAGAACAAGGTCGGCAACCTCTAATGAGGAAACCAGCTCCTGAGTAATACCGCCTTCAAGATCCACAATCACGTAATGGTATTTACTGTCTAGATTACGAAGCCCTTGGCCAATGTCTCCCCTTAGGGAATAACAGTGAATGTCAGGTTTAGTCTCTCTTAGGTAGTTCCATTTGGTGACAGACTGCAGGTCATCAGCATCAACCAGTACAACGTCATAACCTTTTTGCATCAACGCCACGGTTAGGTTAAATGCGGTGGTACTTTTACCTGGTCCACCTTTAGCCGTTCCTATGGGGATAATCATGAAGCCTCCGAAATACTGAGAGTATCGAGCGCTTCTTTTGCCCAGTTAATATCGGCTTCCACTTTGAAGAGTTGCTTTTTGATAATCAGGCCGTAAATTTTGCTGACACCTGAATCCACTGACTCCGCGAGTAGTGCCGCTTGTTTTGCTTCACATTGTGTTAGAAAAGCATGAATTTTGTCTGAGGCGACTTCATCGCTATTGGAGGCAAACAGGAGAACAGCTAATTTGTCTCGAGTCACTTCCAACTGCAGTTCTTCATGCCGAAGTTCTGCTAGGTGTTTTTTGCCTGCAGGTGTCAGTGAATATTTAATGCGGTCGGGCTTTCCTGATTGAGGCTCTATTTGAGTGGTAGCAAAACCAATTTGCTCAAGTTTGCTTAAATCTCGATATACCTGCTGATGGCTAGCGGACCAAAACGAGTGCCATTTTTCCTTTATCATTTTGGTAATGTCATAGCCAGTTAGACCGTCGTTCTCTTCAATAGCGGCAAGGATAAGTGTTGGTAGGTTCATAGGTTATTTCTCTATTCGGTTAATAAGGTAATTGGGTGTTAGGCTAATAGCGTAATAAAGTAATACGTTGGTAGCGGAGTAAGGTATTACGCTATTAGCGTATTGGGGTAATACACTCAGAGTGCGCTTGAGAAGCGGTAGCTAAAAGAATCTTTTTAACTCGGCTAAACACTTGCTTGGTAAAAGGTTGGTCAGTGATTTTGGAAACCGCGCCAAGCTTGAGTACTCTATCCAACGTTTCAAGGTGTGTATCTCTGGCTTCTACAATCATGGATATCAGTAATTCATCCATGCCTTCAGTACGAAAAGGTCGTTGGATAGATTTAGAGAACCTGGCGCTGCTTAACTCAATACCAATCTTCTCGAAGAACAGACTATCAACCAGTGAGAGGGCTTCTTTTCTGGTTTCGGATAGCTCCATGAGCAGTGTTGTATCGTCCTGGTACTTTTGCATCTCAGTAGAAAAGTCATCTTCAAAGGACTCAACAACGATGCTGCGGTATTGTTTAAATAGGTTTATGTAAAACTCGGCTGGTAGCCTCAACTGTTTATTTGCAACATAAGCGCAGAGCTTATCGGTTGAGCGTTCATAGATTTTGTCCATAACAGTTCCTTGTAATCAAAACTCACTGGATCAGTAAGCTTTGATAAAAGCTGTATTCCTGTTCGTGTCCGTAACAGTCATCGCCCAGCTTTGGCGATTCGATTTTTGGGTTAACCTGCCCGGGCGCTTCTTCGCCCTTTCAGTAACGTTGGGTAACGGATAAGTATTACCCGATGCATATTAGCTTACTTATTAGTAACGCTTCGTGTCAATTACTTTTTGGTAACGCGTGTTTTTGGGGTACAAAAAAACCGCTCGAATAAGCGGTTTTGGGAGGTGTAGATTTGTTTGGTGTTTGAGGAGTTACCTTAGCTTCCACTTTGCATCGATAACAACGCCAACTATTTTACAATCGCCATTAATAGGGATTGGTTTATACATTGGATCTGGATTGAGAGGTTTTAGAAACTTTTGCCCAACATCGATAACGAGCTGTTTGAATGTTGCCTCATTCACACTTTTTAGCTTTGCGACCACATAGCTTTGATTGATTGCTTCAACTTCTGGATCAATCAGGATGTACATCCCATCAGGAAAGCTGATTCCGGATAGTGTGGACATAGAATCCCCTACAACTTTGAGCCAAAATGCATTATCACTCGCTTTTTCTGTTGTAAGTAAATACTCATCAATTTCATGACGTTGGTATGGTTCCACCGCTTCAGCCCAAGTACCTGCGGTCACGGCACTGATTACGGGGTACTTGTTTTTGATTTCTATTGATTCAGGTACTTCAGATACATTGCTAAAATCAAATTCAGGTGGAGGTGCGATACTGTTTGGATCAAAATCTGGATGATCAAATGCTCCTTGCGGTAATCTAAAACCTGTATTAATAAGCTCTACCATTTTCTCTGAAATAGGTTTTTTCCCTGGATTACCAGCAGACATAAGCATTCGTGAAACATACGATGGGCTGCGATCAATTCTTCTTGCTACTTCCGCAATTTTCCCACCACATAACTCATCTTTTAATTTAATTAGATTTAATCTACGAACTTCATATCTATCCATAACTACCTGTTTTAATTCGGCTTATCTTTTATGTACTTGATAATTCTACCACTTATTACCAATAGGTAAATGTTCTAAGGGGAACGTTAATGGTTGATTTAATGCTTACCAATAAGTAACATCAAATGAGAGGTAACGATTATGATTGCATTAAGAAACTACTTAAAAACACTACCATCAGATGAAAAACATGAATTTAGTGACAAATGCGGAACAACAACTAACTACTTGAGAAAGGCTGTTTCTATTAATCAGCTTCTTAATCCGATCGTTTGCTCTCTAATAGAAACCCACTCATGTGGGGCGGTAACAAGAGAGGAGTTACGGCCTGATGACTGGCATATTATTTGGCCAGAACTTAAGGGCCGAACATCGATTAATTAATTCAGTTACTTAAAAGATAGCTGTACTGATTATGCAGTGCAATTGATTTGCTAGGTAATTTTGATCAATGAGGGCGTGTTGCACCCACGCGAAACAATAACCTGCGAGCACCTGGAGAACGAATGATGATTACGTAAATGCTGGTAGATAACGGTACATTTTGGAGACAAGAAAAAACCGCACCCGAGGGCGCGGCCAGTCTCGCTCGTCCAAAAAAAACTGTTAGCACCAGTTTTGGACTGGCGACCTCAATTCACCCGTTTAAGCGGGAGGGCGCTTTGCGTCCTGAGAACCGAGGTTATTCACTAAGGAACCCTGTAAGTATATGCATTACTGGGGTAGGAGACAAATTATGGTGAAGGTTTTCGCATTGATTAAGAAAAGCCACATCACAATTATCAAAGTAGGAGGAATATAATGCTCTTGTTGAATAAAGTTGCTATTGATAATTTTGCTGGCTGCGGCGGTGTAGACTCGCACATCATTCGGTATACGAGTCTAGAGGGAATCTCTCTAGTGGGCGTGATGCTCGGTTGTTGGAGTAATATTTACATTCAGAACGTGCATAACACGATGAACAGTATCCCAACGGGGTTGAACTTTGCCATTAAAAGAACGATAAAGGCTCTCTCTGTTAAGCCCAGCAGCTTCTGCAACGTCGGCAGTACCATGTTTTTTAACCAAGTAGCCGAGTGCTTCAACAAAGACTCTTGGATCTTCATCGTTAAAACAGTCACGAAGAAACTCGTTGATCTCTTCTTGTGTATCCATGAAATCAAATGGATTGTAAGGGTATGTTTTTTCGCCCATGGTTTATTCCTCCAAGTTTCTCAGTATTTCCTTCGCTTTTTGGATATCTTCTTGTTGAGTGCCTTTATGGCCGCCATTAACCAGAATAATGACTTTTCCGTTGCGAACGGTGAAATACACTCGATACCCTTTAGAGATGAAAATGCGCATTTCAAGCACTTCCTCTCCAACATTTTTGACGTCTCCAAAATTACCCAAACTAGCGCGAATGATTCTTCGTTCAATCGCACTGATAGCTTGCCTGTCTTTGAGTTTCGACATCCATTTAATAAAGGTTTCAGTTCTTCTGATTTTGTATTTCATGGCTACATTGTAGCCTATGGGCGACAAGTCCGCAATCAACCTGTAGTGCTTATAAATAGGGAGGCCATATGAGTAGAATCATTTTTTCAAAGGCATATAGCAGTAGTCCTGAGACTCCATTACAAAAACTCATACTGCTGTATTTGGCAATGGAATGCGGTGAATCGGTGTGTTTTTCGCTTAGCCGCGAGAAACTAAACATGATTGCTGAGTTTGCTGTTGTTGAATTAGAAGAGGCTGAGTTAAACATACAAAGGCTTAAGCAGTTGGGCTACATCATTCCTACTCAAGCCCCATATGGCAATGAGAAGTGGTGGACGTTTAATTTCAATGCGCGAGCGGCTGTTCAAATTGCAGCTAAGGAGAGCGGCAATGAATAGTGTTTCAGAACGCTCCATGCTTAGAGCTATCCACCATCCGGCAAAGTCCACAATAGTACCGAACTTTTTTGGCAGAATTTGTAATGGTAATTACAACAGAGCTGTGGTTTTAGAATTATTGATGAATTCAATCTCAGAGGATACTCAATCTGATTGGGTGCTGTTAAAGACAGTAATGATTGCTAAGTCATTATCTATGAGTGAAAAACAGGTATCTCATGCAGTTAAGGGGCTTGTTAGTGACTTAGGAGGGATAGTCGAAACGTCAGTTATTGGTTTAAAGAGAGAGAACGGGCATACGGTGACTCCTAAGAAGCACTTTCGGATCAACTTTGATGTTCTTAATGAACGTTATGACATTGAGAGGAGAGGTTATCGTGACTAGTTATACTCGAAAGATGACTCATGCTTTCAATGTAAAAGAGGCTGAAGAGTATGGTGTTGAAGCTGCAATAGTATTGAACAGTATTCGATGGTGGTTAGAAAAGAATCTAGCGGAAGAACGTAATATCAAAGATGGTTATGTATGGACTTATAACACGGTTAAAGAATTGCGTATTTACTTTCCTTATTGGTCAGAAAAAAAAGTTCAAAGACTGATGAAAAAAATGGCCGATGATGGAGCAATTATCAGTCGTTCTTTGAATGAGAATCCCTATGATCAGACGCGTTGGTATACGCTTTCTGAATTTTGTCTAAAAAAGGACGAAAATCAACCAAAAAATGACGTAAGTGATTGTAATTCTAGAAAAGACAATTCTGAACAATCGATAAGTCAAAATTGTCCTATGCAATCCTCAAAAGTGTCCAATCTAGGAAGGACAAAAATGTCCATTCTAGGAAGGACAGATCTGTCTTTTGATCTCTACCAAGATCTAACACATGATCTAACACAGTTAAAAAAATATATAAAAAAGGATTTCGACAAAGATTATCTCGAGCGGGCTTATCTGACATTTTGGCAGGCAGGGTTAAACCAAACCAATACGGTTCAAGCCGAAAAACTGTTCCATCAACTTTGGCAAGATTTGGATAAAGAACCAATGGAGTTTGCTCAGTTTCTCAGAGAGGACATCGAGAAGCGGCTTAGCCTAAATCAATATGGTTTTGAACGGCTTCACCCTGCAACGTATCTCAAGAACAAACGTTGGCTTGATGAGTACATAGTATTTCGAAAGGGGCGAAAGGTGAGCCTGACACCGCTGCAGCTTCAGATTGACTCTACGCAAGAGCGCCTTTGTCAGTTGCAAGCCAGGCGTAAATCGGAACAACAGAGTTTGGAACTCCATGAGCGAGGAGGTACAGCATCGCTGGTGGCTTTGGATTCTTTTCGAAACAGCATAAAAAACATCGACGGTCAAATTGCTGATACCATGCAACGGCTAACTCGTCTAAGAACCGATAACGGAGGTCTCTCTTGAATTCGCTAGATTTTGACCGGGTATTGGATTTTGTAGTGTACGAATATTTTGTGAAATGGTGGCTACGTTGTTGTTTTGCATAGAAACTTGGTGGTAGTGATATGGCGAGATTAGGTATGACAAAAACAGAGCAATTAATTGAAATACTGGAAATGAAATTTCCAGAAGGTTCTCCTCGAAGAGTAATTGGACGAATACTGATAACTAGCGAGGAGCGAGTATCCATTCGAAATTTGGTTGATATGACAGGTTTATCTACGGGATCAGTAACTAGTGCCGTAGAGACATTTCGGCGAATATTTGTTGTAAATACAGTTGTCATTGATAAGTTGCAGTACCACACTATCCAGGCATCTGATAGTGCTGAAGTAATTGATATTCCAGATTTAGTGAATAAATCCTTAATGTATAATTCGCCAGATGGCTACAATACAAATGGGTATTTTAAGGGCATTGGTTATGGCTCAATCCAGTTGTAGGTGATGGGTTTGTTAATTGCTAAAGCGCAGCCGCTAATTGACATGGGAGTGACTGTTCTACAGACAGGCCCTAATACCCGAAAGACGCATGAGCTGGTGAAAGAAGGCCGTGTATTACTGCAGGTAATTCCAGATGATTTGAATGATGTACCGGATGGATTTCTTACTAACATTCAGATTGATAGGCCGAAGGTAAAACATCCACTGAAGGCTGACTTGTCGTTGGTACCGTTCTTTAGTCATGCGGATGTTGCTAGCAAGTTTGGTGATATAGAACATTTGGTTAGTTTTATTGGTCGGTGTCAGGCTTACGATGGGGATTATTGCCACCAGCAGTTAGTCACAGCCAAAGTAGGAATGAGCGCAGTTCGTCTTTGTTGGCATCATGACAACAAGCTAAATCCAGAACAGTTGGAAAAGACGGCGAATAGAAATCTTGTTGCAATTAGGGTAGGGATAATTGGTAGTCAGTTGGGCTTTGATAAGAATCACGCACTTACCTATGCAGAGCTTTGCTGGTGGGCGGTTAGAAATGATGTTTATCAGCACTTGCCTAGCTCAATTCTCGATGCACAGTTTGGAGTGGAAGAAACCAGAAAAAGAAATGGCGTTAATGGCCATAAAGAAACGAACGCCAGATACAGCAATGCGGACCCACTGGAAGAGCTTAAGCGATTATCTAAGCCGGTATTAAAACTGGAAGTGAATGATGATCCTCCATTGGCGTATATGCGTAAACCAAAACCAATGACCTGGTATTGTGAGAAATATTTAGCATTTGTTAGGACGTTACCGTGTGTTGTAACTGGTGAGAAAACATCTGAAATGGTCACAGTATGTGCTCATCACTTAATTGGTCATGGTGAAGGAAAAATGGCAGGCAAGGCCCATGATTTGTTTGTATTTCCAATTAGAACGGATGAGCACACAAAACTACATGACAACCCTAGGCAATGGGAACGCAGATACGGTAGTCAGCTGCTGCACGTTAAAAATACAATAAGTAAGGCTTTAATGTTGGGGGCAATTGAATGAGTTCAGTTTTTGATTCTGCGTTAGATGCATTGATACAAAGTAAATCGTCCAAAAGAGGGCTTAAGTACAGTAAAGCGGATTCTTCACCGACAAGAGTAGAACGTGAAGCTCCTGAGCAAAAAGCGCTGGTGGATTGGGCCAATGTCACCACAATCGCGGGTTATCGCATAGGTGAATACCTCACTCATGTTCCCAACGAAGGAAAGCGAGGTCCGTTGGCTCAAAAGCAGTTTAAAGAGCTGGGTGGTAAGGCAGGCTATCCAGACCTAATACTTGATATCCCAACTAAGAAGTATCACGGCCTACGTATTGAGATGAAGCCACCACGTCAATACCGAAGCAAGTTATCGCCAGCTCAAAAAGAATGGCAGGAACGCTTGAATAAAGTTGGATACCTGGCTGTGGTTTGTTATGGGCTTGAGGAGGCTAGGAGTGTGATAGGAGCCTATTTAGACTCTAGCGATTAATTTTACTATATGAATATTGATCATTAACACCTACTCATAAAAAAGTTATATTGTTGTTTTATAATGAACTAAGTGAATATAAGAATGAAATTAAAGCAGTTGGCGTTATTTTTTTTATTAGCACTGATGGCATCCAAGTCGATGGGCAATACTTCAAAGGACATATGTAATAGCTTGAAGCCAGAGGTAAGTGTGTTGCAGGAACAACTCCCCATCCGGATTGATTATGTAACATCTTTAATTGGTGTTCAGGCTATATATTTAAGTTCTACTTGTTTAATTAATTATAATTATCTTGTAGATACTGAAGTCTATGTGAAAGATGTTTCCAAGCATGCGGGCCTCACCATGGAAGAGAGTATCGAGTGGCTTAAAACGGATGAAGCTTACGCATCGATGAAAGAGAACTTTACAGTGGTGGCAACTGGGGCTGTAGATTCAACAATGACTGAGTTGAAAAAATATAAGGGAATAAAAATCCTTTTTAACTATAGTTTTGATGATTTATCTATAACTCCAGTTATAGCAACAGGTTTTGATTCAACTGGAGAGAAATGATATTTCTTAGATTGGAATTTCAGCCCTCTACTGAGTCTGATAGCTATCTGTGCTGGGCTAAGAAAAGGAGAAAATAGGCATGGACTTGTCATAGGTGCTGTGTTTATAACCAGTGTGTGATAAATTGGTTATAAGTTAGCTTGTTCAACGAGAGGTATATATGGCAAAAAGTAGAAGTGAACGATTAGGCGATTATTACGCTAATCGTTCACATATTGTTGGTTCTGAAGCGTGGTTAACAGACGAAGAGTTGGCAGTAAAGGAACGCATTGAAGAGCGAGAAAATCCAAATCACCCCAATAACTCTCCTGAGGCTAAAGCCGCTAGAGAAAGGTATATAGATGAGTTGCTAGGTAAACCAGTGAAGCTGTATGAGAATATTAGGGGTTGAGGTTGAATGTTTGTTATTGGTTTCACAATAGAAGAAACAGTGTCTAAATACATTACTGCATCGAGACTTTCTGTTGCAGTTAAAGCTTAAGCCTTGCATTAACTAAGGCTGGTCAAATTATAGGGTGTTATACTATTAAAAAGTAAGCTGAAATACGCGGAAAGAACTAAAATTAAAGTTGATAAAAGTTTTAAGGGGTTGAAAACTCTATGAGTATGGATTTGCTTGCGAGAAACAAATATCTAACGAGTCATGACTTCTACCGAGATCTTATTGATTTCTTGGTGCAAGAAGCTAAGAGCGATATCGGATATTTCCATTTCTACTCTTATACTAACGAAGAAATCGTATTAAATGTTTGGTCGACCTCTGTTTTAGAGCATTGCCATTCCAGTCATGAAACCCACTACCCACTATCATCTGCAGGCATATGGGCAGATAGTATAAGAACTAAAAAGCCCGTAATACACAACGACTATGATGAAAATTATTCTAAGGGTGACTCTTTACCAAAAGGTCACATAAAACTAACCCATCACTTCAGTCTTCCCGTAATCCAAAACAATGACGTAGTTGCAGTCATTGGTATAGGCAACAACAACACACCATACACTCATGATTTCGTAAATCAGTTTTACAGTATGATTAATGCCATATGGCCTCAGGTACAAATAAAGGCAAGTAAGATCGAATCTGGATTTGCTAAAAATCAGCTAGAGTTTGATTCTTCTACCCCGATCACGATTATGACTAATATGCTAGGCGCAATATCTCACGCACTTGAAATTCGTGATGAGTACACTTCCTCTCACCAGCGTAATGTCGCTCATATATGCGGTCTTATAGCTGATAAGCTTTCACTAGAAGGCTCAGTTAAAGAAGGGCTAGTAATTGGAGCATTGGTTCATGATATCGGGAAAATCACGATTCCGTCTCAAATATTAAATAAGCCTGGGAAGCTCATGCCAGAAGAGTACAAGTTACTCCAAAGTCATGCAGAAGTAGGAGTAAAGATTTTTAACAAAGTATTTTTTCCTTGGCCAATCGTTGACATGATCGAACAGCATCATGAAAGGTTGGATGGCTCAGGCTATCCAAACGGAATCAAAAGAAATGAAATTTTGCTTGAGGCTCGGATTATAGCTGTTGCAGATACCTTCGATGCTATGGCTAGTGACCGCCCATATAGAAAGGCTGTTGGAGCTGCGAAAGCTATAGATGTACTACAACAAGGTCGAAATAAACTATACGACCCCTATGTAGTGGACGCTTTTTTTAAGTGCTACGAAGAAGATGAGACTTTAGGTAGGTTGTATACACCTGTTAATTTTTAATAAAAATCTGGTATGTGAACTAATCCGTTCCATCCTAATTTAGTAATATAACTGTAAGCGCTTAATTCTCGACATCATTCCCATTTAAACCCAAGCCCTGATAATGACAACAGTCATTATCTATGGAGGCTTTTATGTCATCTCTACAACAAACTTGGCAGCATCGTGTCGAGGCATCTGCCTTTGGTGTGGATATCGGGGTCTATTAGGAATAAACAATCACATAACATGTGCATATATCGAAGGTTCCAAGATACTTTTTCTGATGTGATATGATTTAGTAGAGCTAACGCATTTCTGTCTAGAGGTGAGTTTAATCAGAAGCTTATTTCCAAATTCATGCCCAATTCCGTACAGCGAGAATATGGCTACCACCCTTGTCACATTTTCCTAAATTTCAATTCTGTAGCATCTGGTTTCTACATGAAATCGGGTGCTCGCAATTACTCATTTCATTAAGCCTACCTGTGCAAGGGTAGGCTCTTTCTTTAAGCGATACTCTTGAATACGTAAGGAAAACGGAAATGGGGACTTCGATAGAGCTTCTTACTCGTTTGCATTCAGCAAAAACGGTCAACTGGGAAAGTGTTTCTGGCCGCAGTAGTTTAACTGCCGATGTAATAAACGGAGCCATTGCATTAGCTGAGAAGAACAACACGATTGGTTCTTATATTGTCAAAGCCAAATATCTGGATGATATTCAGGCATTACAAAAACTAAATGCGATATTAAATAAGCTGGTGGATGATGAAAACATTCCACCCAGAATCCGTCCTGCACTGGCTGATTTGATTTATCGTGTACTTTTGGAGAAGCCGTTAAAGCCACAGTATCGCCGAGTAATTTCAGCTTGGAGTCGATATGGTAATCGAGCTAATCGCTCTCAGAAAATCATCTCTGATTATCAAAAAGCAATTAAGTCACTAAAAAATGCCAAGAAGATTAAGGTAACAGAAAAAGAGCGCGAACAAGTACAGGTACAGATTGATTTACTAAAAAGAAGAGCTGATTCAGAGCGAAATCAATTGAGAAAATACGCTGAAGAAAAAGCACTGTCGACGATCGCTTGCCCCAGATGCAGAACAGTAGGTTCTCATCGTGGTGGAACATGCGGCACTTGTGATGGCAAAGGAGTGTTCAAACAAAGCTCAGAGCATATGTACAATCATTTCCGTCATTGTGATGTCAGAGTGTCCAAGTCTCAATTTATTGAAGATATTTACCCTATGATTGAGCGTACGCTAAATGAGTTGTATAGCCGAGAATCAGATGTCATTAAAGCTATTGATAAAAACCTTGCTTTAGAGCGTATGGTATAGGGTGACATTTGCGATAATCCCATAACTGGGGTAAATTTACCTCAAGATGGAAAGCTGACTTTAACGAGTCGGCTTTTTTTGTGCCTCACCTTTTTAGGTGGGGCTTTTTCGTTTTAGGGGTAATAACAATGCCAGACAAGGCTAACTCATATTTATCTTATTCAAGTGCTTGGATATTTACCGGGTTTGGTGCGCTGACTTTACAAGATTGGGTAAGCATTATCGGCCTGATATTTGTGGGGCTCACGTACTTCAATAATCGGCAACATAAAAAGAAAGTATTGAAAGAGTTAAAGAGACAAGGCTTAGCGGAAGAGAACTATGAAAAAATTAGCAGTTAAAACTGTATGTTCAGTGGCCGCAGTACTGGCCGTTGTATTTGGTATGAATGCTGACCTTGTTACTAGTCAGCGTGGGTTAGAGCATATTGCCAACCTAGAAGGGTGCAGAACACAAGCTTATCAGTGCAGTGCTAATAAATGGACCAATGGACTGGGCCATACTTCAGGCGTTTCAGAAGGTGATACGGTAACCATTGAAGAGGTGGCAACTAACTATGTAGAGGATGTGAAAGCTGCTGAACAGGTTGTGATATCCAATCTTAAGGTAGATGTCACCAATGCTCAGTTTGATGTACTAGTAAGCTTTGTTTTTAATCTTGGCCAGGGGAACTTTAAACGTTCTACATTGCTGAAGAAGTTTAATCATGGTGATGCTACCGGCGCTTGTCAGGAGTTTACTCGTTGGGTGTACGTGAATGGTAAAGATTGCCGCATCGATACGAGTAATTGTTCAGGGATAGTGAAGCGACGAGTAATAGAGCGGGATGTTTGTTTGAACGGGTGGCCACAGTAATGATGTTTCTAAGTAAGATAAAAACATTCTTTGTCATCGGCTTTATTGTCCTACTCGGCATTAGTTTGCTTGGGAACTGGTACGTTGTTGGCCAACTAGAAACGGAAAAGGAAAGGAGCGCGACTCTTTCTGCTGATCTACTAACTGCTAATACTGCAGCAACAAATCTTGCATCAACAATCGAAGCGTTAGAAAAGGAAAAAATAGCGGCTCAAGATAGAGCTGACGACTTTGCGCGTATGCGAAGTGAAAATGAAAAAGCGCAAGCTAATGTGATTACTGTATTTAAAGATAGGATTCAATATGAACCGTGTGCTGATACTCCTTTGCCTGATGATATTGACTGGTTGTGGGACAACTCCGAAACAAACGACGATAGTTCAGTATCAAGACCGCGAAATTAAACCATCTGCATCTCTACTTACTGAATGCCAACGTCCTTTTGACTCAAAACCTTTAACTTATGGTGAAGCAGCAAGTCGTGATCAAGTATGGTTGTGTGCTTGGGAACGCTGCGCCTGGCGAATAATGACATTAAGAAAGCAGTATGGTTATTCCGTGAACTATCAACCTCTTTGTGTCCTAGAGCCTGAGCAGACTAAGTAGTATTCGGTTAATACATGTCAAAACGAAAAGTGTATGACTGGGTGGCTCTTCAACAGGAGTATATTCAGGCATTCAATGCAACATCAATAACACTCTCAAAGTGGTGTCGTCAAAAAGGCATCAACCCTAACTCAGCAAGAAAACACATCCGATCCCAAAAAAACGAAACTGATCCGAAATGTGATCCGAAAGTAGTGGGAGGCGAGATAGGGCAAGGCGTTGAGGCGGGTAGAACGTGTTCGGATCGGGTAGTGGAAAATGTTCCCATGATGGCCGTTGGTGATGGGGCAATTGTTACTCCTTTTGTGGTTGGGAATAAGTACGCTGAGAAACATGGTGGGTACAGTGAGATTATCGATGCACAGCATTTTGCTAAGGCGTTGGATATACCGGTTAATAGTCTAGAAGCTGAGATTGTTTTTATGCGCTCGAAGTTGTTTCAAATATTTGAAAGCAAAGCCTCGGTTCAAAAACGATTAGCTGAGGTTATTGGCACTGACAAAACCGATGCTCTTGAATCATTGATGAATATGCAAACTGCTCTAGATGAATCTGAAGAACGAATTACCGCTCGCATAGAGTCATTACAAAAAACGGCAAAGAACAATGAGTCTATGACGATGTTGGACCCACTTAAGGCAGTCAAACTACAAACTTCAGCTGAGAAAGATAAAGCTCAGACAGATGCGGCCAAAGTAATGATTAGAGAGAAGAGTCAACGACTGGATATCCAAGAGAAAGGTGGGCAGGTTGTTTATGAAATTAATTGGTAGTAGCCAATTAATTGATATTGCCGTGTCTAATTTTCTCTTAAGTATATAGATTCATCATGCGAATAAAATATATAGCTTCACCAACATTTAAGACAAAGGTGCATAGGCTTAGACCACTTGTGACTGCAATTCGTGGTCCTATTGGCTCTGGAAAATCTGTAGGGTGCGTAATGCACATGAAGAAGATTGCCATGGAGCAGGAGCCAAATGAGGATGGTGTTCGTAAAACTCGTTGGGTCTGTATTCGTAATACCTATCCTGATTTAAAAGGTACGGTGATTAAAACCTTTCAGGATTGGTTGCCGCAAAGCATCTGCCCCATTGTCTACGATGCCCCTATACGGGCCATGTGGAAACAGCATCACCCAGACGGAAAGACTCGCATTGAATGCGAGTTTTTCTTTTTGAGCCTAGATAAACCTAAAGACATTTCAAAACTCATGTCCTTGGAATGTACCGGTGTCTGGATTAACGAAGCGCAGTTTATGCCTAAGGCTATTGTGCTTGAAGCGTTATCTAGAGCTGGACGTTATCCATCTATGCGAGATGGTGGCCCTACCTGGTATGGCATGATTATGGATACCAACTCACCTGATGATGATCATTGGTGGTATGACTTTGAAGAAGGTATCGATGAAGAAACAGGTAAGCGGCTATGTCCCGATAACTGGGAATTTGTTGTTCAGCCTGCCGGTATCACGGAGATATCTGGAATACCCGAAGGGGCGTTGTCAAAAGACCAACGAGAAATGATTCGAAAAGGATTGTTTGTTGATTATCTCGGTAAACGATTTGTCGCCAATCCTGATGCTGAGAATGTCGCTAACCATAAGAACGGTTTTGGTTATTGGTTAGAGAAGGTTCAAGGGCAGACGCTTAACTGGATTCGGTCACGGATGTGCAATGTATTTGCGACAGTCGCGGATGGAAAACCAGTGTTTGGGGACTCATTTAATCGTGAGATTCATGTTTCAGCAAATAAGCTGCTTCCGGTTAAAGGGTGGACCACATTAGTCGGTCTAGATTTTGGTTTAACACCTGCAGCTACATTCATTCAAATATCTCCTGTCGGGCAAGTTCGAGTTATTGACGAAGTTGTATCTGAGTCTATGGGTATTGAACGCTTTGCAGAAGAGCAGCTAAAACCGTTGATTGCATCTAAATATCAAGGCTGTGATGTTAAGTTCTTTGGTGATCCTGCTGGCGTTCAACGAGCTCAAACCAATGAAACTACCTGCTTTGAGATATTGGAGGAGGCTGGATTCGATGTGCAGCCAGCTCATAGCAATGTGATTACCGCTCGCCTTGAAGCTGTTCGTTACTTCCTCCACCGGCTTATTGGTCGTGGGCAACCTCAGATAGTTATCAGCCCACATTGTCGTCAACTTATTAAAGGTATGGAGACTGGTTATCAATACAAGCGAATGAATGTATCTGGTCAGGAGAAGTACAGCGATAAGCCTGACAAAAACATGTATTCACATCTTAACGATTCATTTCAGTACGTTTGTCTTGCGGCAATGCCTCAATTGCACCGTGAAAACGTCATTAAACAAGCATCCACTGGGCATAAAGCTCTCAATACAACTACAGGTTACTAATTCATGGAACAGCAATCAGAAGACAATTCCCTCGTTTCTGCGATGGAAGGGTTCGGTAATACGTTACTAAGACTACTTCAAACCCAGCTAGATGAACGACGTCCAATAGAAGAGCGTTGGGTAGAAGAAATGCGCCGGTACAAAAGTAAGTACGAAGACCAGGTGTATACCAATGCCAAAGAGCAAAAGCTGTCATCTGTGTTCGTTGGCTACACTCGTAGTAAAACGGATTCTTGGGTTGCCCAGATGACCGACATGCTCTATCCCGCTGATGATAAGAATTATGGGATATTGCCTACGCCGGTACCAGAGCTGGATAAAGAACTAGAACAAGATCCTGATTTGCAAGGTGATGCTGCTGCTCTCGCAAAAGCAGAAAAAGATGAAGCAGTCGCCATTGCGAACGCTATGGAAACACAGATAGATGACCAATTGCTGGAATGTGACTTTGCTACTGAAGGTCGTTGGATGCTGCATTATTCTGGTGTGCTAGGTACCGGTATTATTCGAGCTCCCGAAGTACAAGTGAAGTCAGAGGCGAAGTGGGCGCCAGTTGAGCATACCCAAAGTGGGGAATGGGCCGCTCAAATTGGCTATAAGCAAATACCCGTAGCTCGATGTGTTATGCCGTGGGACTTTGTGCCTGATATGAGTGCGACAAACCTAGATGATGCAGAGTTTGTGTTTGAACGTTCTTATGTAAATAAAAAATCGTTACGGTCAATGCTCAATGATGAGTCCAAAGAAAAAACCAATATCGTCAAGCTACTGAAGCAGGAACCTAAATCTACCCATGCACATACTGGTGATGTGTTGGGTTATGTAAATCAGCTTCGTATGATGACAGGGCTGCAGCCAACGTATAAAGAATCTCGATATGAGATGTGGGTGTATCACGGTCCAATTCCTCATATGGTGCTGGTTGAAGCAGGATTATTGGAGCCAGATGAACTGTCGGATGTAATGGAAATGGATGGTGTGGTCCACTTTGCAGGTGACGGGACGGTTGTTTCAGTAAATCTCAATCCATTTGATACTGAAGACTGGCCATATTCGGTTTACTGTTGCGAACCCGATGTATCGTGCATTTTTGGTTATGGTATCCCTCATCTTTGTAAAGATTCTCAAGACATTCTTAATACCGCCTGGCGTTCAATGTTAGATAACGGTGTCACGACAGTAGGTGATCAAATAGTAGTAAATAAATCAGTGCTGCAGCCTGCCGATGGTAACTGGGAATTTTCACCTAGAAAGGTATGGCAAACCACCGACTCCACTAAAAATATGGCGACCTTTGAAGCGCAAAAAGCGTTTGGGGTATTTAGCTTTCAATCACGACAACAAGAGTTTGCTAATGTGATATCTATGGCTAAATCGTTTATGGATGAAGAGTCTGGTCTTCCTATGATTTCGCAAGGCGAACAAGGACAAGTAACGCCAACATTAGGCGGTATGTCTATGTTGATGAATGCCGCAAATGCTGTACGTCGTCGACAGGTTAAGGAGTTTGATGATGCCGTAACGAAACCATTAATCAGCCGATTTTATGCCTGGAACATGCAGTTCAATCCTAGACCTGAAATTAAAGGAGATATGAACGTAGTAGCCAGAGGTACCAGTGCGTTGTTGGTTAAAGAGATGCAAACCGCTCAGATAATCGAAATGTTTGATAGGTTCTCAGGTCATCCGAATTTAGCACCAGCGTTTGATTGGTATAAGGGCGTTGAGTCGCTGGTGAAATCAATGAGTCTTGGTGTTCAGACAATGCTAAAACCTAAATCAGAATATGATCAGGTGATTAAGCAGCAACAAGAGCAGGCGCAAAATCAGCCGCAAGACCCAACCATTGTTAAGGCGCAAATGGATCTAGAGCTACAGCAGCTTAAACACCAGCAGTCTATGGAGCTTGAGCGACTGAAATCAGAAATGGATATGCAGGTTGAACAGCTTAAGATGCAAGGTAATGTTCAAACTCAAGAGCAGCGAAACCAAGAGATTATTATGAAGTATGAGCTGGAGCTGGCGAAACTAACCCAGCAGAAAGAAATCAAGCTTTATGAGCTATCTCAGCAAGACAAATGGAACACAGAAAAACTGGTGACAGAACTTAGGAAGCTGCGTTCGCAGCAAGAACTGGATATGAATAAATTTGTTAGTGAGCTGAAGCTTAAGCAGATGCCTGTTTCCAATCCGACGAGCAATTATGGGTTGGAGTAGTGCTTTATATGTTTCACAGTCCATTAACTAAATTCAAGCCAGATCCAGATTTAATTTGACTTGAATTTAGATTTATTAGCTAATGATAAACTTGATAGACGAAGAGTATTACCTTCTAGAGAAAACTATAAGCCCATTAAGCATTCACCATAATATTGTGATGGAATTAGCTTACCAAAACTGACAGTATTTCGACTATGAACTGATTCTCCCGAATCGATCACTATCGTTGTGGACATTACGTTTTTAACGCCAGTAACTTCCAAGAATGTTAGTTGCTCATCTGTACCGGTAGATATAACTTCTGCACTACCATTATTACCTAGTATATATGATTGGCCTGTTTTCTTATCGATGAGAAACTTTAAGTTGAAGTTTGACTCTGTTTTATGTAAACCGTCTGGTTGTGCGAATTCAGTATAAGTGCAGTCTATAGTAATAGTATCAGCGAGAGCTAATGAGGGGAGGAGTGCTAACAAAGCGATTAACTTTTTCATTTTTTACCTTAAAAACAACTCATATTTAAAGGCCAAGAATGTACATTATGTTCATGGTATGAAAATGTGATGAACGTTAAGGTATACAAAAATAGAGATGGTGATATTTCGTGGGTGTAGAAATAGAAGACCTATAAAACGCTTTGAATGCAAACCAGTGATGAAGGAATATACCGTTATATGAATTGGATAATTAAGATAGTACTGCTAGCTATGATGATGATTTGTTTTAATTTTGGGTACAATGAGTATAAAAAGCGAAGCTATTGTATTGCTCTTTCTGAGAGCCAAGACTTCCCTAGAAAGTCAGTATTACCAAGATATATTTATGAGGTTTCTGGAAAACTTGAACTTCCTGAAGAGCTAAAGAATCAATTGGATATTGAAAGAGAGCTTGTTTATAAAAAATGTTTGGTTGTACATTAGACTTCATAGTGGAGTTTCTTTAGTTTATGGATTGTATATTAAAAGCTTTATTGTGCAGGAATAAATCGCGATGACAAAACAGATGGCGTATTTGGTTCTGCGATACTGTGTCCAGTTTTATGTAGTGTACAAGGATTTTAGATGTTAAGTCATATTGATCATGTAGTGTTGACCGTTTCTGATATCGAGATATCGATGAATTTTTACTGTCGAGTTTTGCTTATGGAGAAAGTCACTTTTGCTCAAGGGCGTAAAGCGTTGAGATTTGGGAATCAGAAAATTAATCTTCAAACATTAGGGCAAGAACCTAGAAATCATGCGCAAACAGGTTCCGGTGATTTATGCTTCATTACCCAATGGACTCTAAACGATGTGGTTGCTCATCTTATTAAAGAAAAGGTAGAGATTGTAGAAGGTCCTGTTTGTAAGTCTGGTGCGGTAGGTGAAATTGAATCTGTTTACTTTCTAGATCCTGATAAAAATTTGATAGAAATAAGTACGTACATTCGTTAAATCTTTTCTAACAAGATACTTGTTATTATTTGATGCAATTGATTGAGAACCAAATTACTACTCAAAAATGAGTCAGAGTGAGTGGTTTTACTAGCTAAAGTAAGAAGTTGCATCGTGTTTAAACAAAACGGAAACCGAATGAGGACAGTGGAATGTATGTACGTTTTGTTATAGACGAACTGGATGAAGACTCAAACCAAAGAACAGGTGTGTTTCAGGCTATTAGACTGATGAAAAAAGAAGATTGCTTTTGTTCTTATGAACTTGATTATATTGAAGAGGTCATGAATTGGTTTGATGAAAACCTAGAATCACCTTTTGATTACCTTAATAAACATAGGCTTAGAAAATCAGGTGTGTCTATTAGTTGGTTTAAAGAGACCGTTCACGAACATATAGAGAAAGTCAGAGAGTTTGTTCATATTTTAGAAAATAATGGAGTTGTGGTTGACATGATTGTGACTGATAACCCTGGGAAAATAATTTATTCAGATGAGTTTCAAATTTTTGCTAACCCTTATAGAAAATTCTAATGAAAGCATTGCGTGTTTACAATTGTTAACATATTAAATACTTGTTGATTTGCTTGTTGATTCGGAGTAAAAATACACCAAAAATCACTATTCAAAGAGTTGCAATGAAATTTAGTCACAAAATAGCATTAGTGTCTTCTATTCTATTATTGTTAACGGTGAGCCTCTTATCCGTAAAACAATATTTGACAGTGAGTGCTACTATTGAAGAAAGGACAATAAGTAGCGTTAATGACATTATGGACGGTGTCAAAAATAATATTGCTGCTGACATAGAAGGTCGTGTTAGGTTAGCAGAATATTCTACCAGTCTTATTAATAATGACCTGAGCAAAGAAGCTATTGCTAAAGTTATTAACCAGCGACCACTAAAGGAAGCGTTTCCAATGGTTGGTGGTGGCTTCGAAGTAGATGGTAAAGCATTTTCTAATGATGCGAACTGGGTACCAGCATCGACCTATGATGCAAGGATTCGTTCTTGGTATATGGAAGCAAAAGCAAAAGACGGTCTTATTATCACAGAGCCTTATGCTGACGCTGTTAGCCAAACTATACTCGTCTCTATCGGTTTACCTATGAAAGATAAAGGTCGATTCGTTGGGGCCACTTTTTATGATGTTAGCTTAGCCGGCCTAGCAGATATTGTTAATAAAGTAGATCTGTTTGGTGCAGGTATATTGTTTATTGTTGATAAAGACGGAACTACGATTGCCCACCCAAATGAAGGGAATAACGGTAAACCATTATCTACTTACTTGCCAAATGTTCGCATAAGCGAGCAAGCTGAATTCCAAGAAATCGATGGTATTCGGTATGGCTTTCATTTTGTGAAAGTTCCAAATGTAGATTGGTATGTTGGCGTTCAAATCAATGAAGATATTGCTTTAAATGTGGTTAGTGAACTTCGAAATAACTCTATTATTTATGCGCTTATTGCTCTGATTATGTCGGTGGCCATACTCGTATTTGTGATTAACAAATTGATGGCCCCTCTTGGTACTCTTGACAATGCTATTCAAGATGTTGCTTCTGGGCAGGGAGATCTAACGCATCGTCTCAGCACAAATACAGATCCAGAATTTGCCCGATTAGCTGATGGTTTCAATCGATTCATTGAATCTCTTCAAGGACAGATCACTCAATTGAAAGGAATTAGTGGTGAAGTTAAACAAGGCATTACTCATACTATTGATGTTTCGGGAGAAGCTGCCAGCGCGATTACTACGCAGTTGCAAGAACTAGAACAGTTAGCTACTGCGATGAATGAAATGGCTGCTACTGCGAATGATGTGGCTGGTAATGCACAAGGAGCAGCTGCGACTACTCAGAAAGCTGATAATGCAGCAGAAAATGGGGTTGAAGCGGTTAATGCGACTACGGCGTCTATTCATCATTTATCAGAACGAATAGACCAAGCAGTCATAGAGGTTAAGGCATTAGAAACAGCGACTGGAAATATTGAACAAGTTCTACAGGTTATCAATGATATTGCTGATCAGACTAATTTACTTGCATTAAACGCAGCGATTGAAGCAGCTCGAGCAGGAGAACAAGGAAGAGGCTTTGCTGTAGTTGCTGATGAAGTACGCTCTTTAGCACAAAGGACGCAAACGTCTACAACAGAGATTCGAACAATGATCGAACAGCTTCAGACTGGTGCAAGCTCAGTAGCTTTGGTTATGGGTCAAAGTAAAGAGGGTGCAGAAGACACAGTTATTAAAGCTCAAGAAGCAAATAAAGCTCTTGATATAATTCGTGATGCTATTCGTAATATTACAGATATGACTTTGCAAATTGCCTCTGCAGCTGAAGAGCAGAGCTTGGTTGCGGAAGAAATTAATGGTAACACAATGAATATAAAAGATCTCTCGCTTCAAGTAGCAGAAGGGGCAAAAGCTTCGGCGAATGATATGCAAGCTCAAGGAGAGAATATAAATGAACAGAATCAGATTCTTGACAAGTTTATTGTTTAGCTTCACTTGAGTAATCCCGATAACTGATGTAAATTTACCCAAAGATGGAAAGCTGACTCTAACGAGTCGGCTTTTTTTATATCCAAATTTAAGCCCTGCCATTGAGCGGGGCTTTTTTGATCTGCGGTCTAAGGAAATGAATTATGGAACTCTATCTTGGATTAAAGCTGGTTAAAGCTTCCTTGATGACAAGAGAAGCATATAACCAGTATCGAGGTTGGGCACTGCCAGAGGACGAGAAACACTTGGCAAAAGAACAAGGCTATTTGGTGGAGTATCTTGATGGTGGGACAGCCAATCATCCTGATCATAAAGGTTATATTTCGTGGTCACCAATGAATGTGTTTTCTGTAGCTTATAAGCGCAGTGGTTTTCTTAATTTCTCTCATGCCTTAGAGCTAACTAAACAAGGTTATCGTGTTTGTCGTCCTCATTGGGGAAATAAATTTCTGTTTATGATGGATAACGTTGAACGGGTTCGTGGTCGCTTGGGTCTTGAACCTAATAACTATTTAACCATATCAGGCAAGAATACAACCAATCGACGATGGGACATTAATCAAGAAGATGTGATGGCTAATGACTGGGAGATAGTGCAATGAGTAATGGATTGCTGCAAAAGCCAATAGCAAGCTTGATTCAGGTTGCGCTTCATGAACGCTTGGGAGAGCAGTTCTTGGTGTTGTGTAACCCATTTAAAGAATACTCAGATGTGCGGGAGAGAATAACCGACCGTCAACGTATGGCCGAGCTCTGTATTGCGATGAAATTTAAAGGGACACGTGAATTAGAAAAAGCCGTATGCAGCTAAATGCATCGGTTAAGCGAGAGCTAAAAACGGCCCTTGATGCTGAAGTGAGCGCACTAAAAGACTCACTTGCCTTACCACAAAGTGAATTGGATACCGCGATGTTACGTGGAAGGATTCAAGCATTAGAAGAGTTTAAAAATAAGATTGACGCGTCTTAACTTGCGTCAGTTATCCAATCAGAGCCTCAGTATTTGCTGAGGCTTTTTCTTGACCGCTAACAACTAGCCGTCTTAATCATCTACTGCCGCCTTTAAAGGCCGCAAGGAGAACAGTCTATGTCGACTGAAATTGACCGCCAAGATGAACTTAATGAAACCGCCGCTTTTGAAGCCGCAGTATCAGAAGTTGAAGGCGGATCATCTGATGGACTTTCAGCCATCGTAAATGAGCCTCATACTCAGGAAGAAAGCAACGACAATAAACAGCATACAAGTGACGATACTTTAGACGATGGCCACGTCGAACATGCGCGTAGTGTTGATGTACTTCCAAAAGACGCTGATGACAATGAGCTAGAAAAACTGCAATCAGAAAACCGACGCTTAAATCACTCCTTATCTAGTCAGATAGGAAGAACAAAAGCCGCCGAAGGGCGATGGAAGAAGGCACAAGAACAGCTAGGCAAGTTAAAAGAAGCCGGCGCAGATATGGACAGCTTATCTTTGGTTGATGAAGAGTTTGCTGAAGATTATCCAGATCTTGCTGAAGTCATGGGCAAGACCATGACCAAAAGTCTTGGCGCAGTTCAGGAGCAGCTTAATTCCATCACCGAACCGCTGCAAACCATAGTAGATGGTCAGGTGGAGTCTATTGAAGAAACTAGAGATGCACAAAACCAGGAAGCAGTACTCGATGCCATTCCTAATGCATTCGAAATCGTTAATAACCCCGCATTTGATGATTGGCTATCTAAGCAGCCATCAGGAGTACAAAACATGGCTGGTGGCGATGATCCACAAGATGCCATTTATGTGCTTAATCAGTTTAACGCCCAATCTCCAGATAACTCTATTCGTAAGAAGCGAGACAATCAACTTAATGCCTTGACCAGTCTGCCAGCTGGTCGAGGTGGTCCTCGTAATACCGAATTATCAGCAGACGATGAAGATGCATTGTTTGCTGCAGCTGTTAAGGAGATTGAAGGGTAGTTTATTTAAAGGATTCATTACATGTCTACGACTGTATATGGTGATATCTCACCTCGCGTTGGTATTGTCTCCAAAGCGAAATTTTTAAAACACGCAGAGCCAATATTGGTTTTGTCTAAATTTGGTCAGACTGAACCGGTACCGAAGAACCGTGGTCAGATAATCAAATTTCGTCGTCCTGTGCCTTTTGCGCCAGCGACCACACCTATCACTGAAGGTGTTCGTCCTGCATCGCAAAAAATGCAGTTCCAAGATGTTACTGGCAATTTAAAGCAGTACGGCTCTTGGGCTGAAATCACAGATATTATTCAAGATCTCCATGAAGACCCTATCTTGAATACCCATGTTCAACTTAGCGGCGAGCAAGCGGCAGAAACTGCTGAGATATTACTATGGGGAGTTTTACAAGGCGGTACTGCCGTAGTATATGCCAATGGTGTGGCTCGAAGTGAAGTGAATAAGAAATTGTCACTGACTAAGCTTCGCCAAGCGACTCGTACTCTTAATAAGAACCGAGCTCGCAAGAAAACCTCCATGGTATCGTCTAGTGCCAATTACGGAACCGTGTCGATTGAAGCGGCCTATATTGCCGTGTGTCATACCGACCTTGAGCCTGATATTCGCGATTTGCCAGGCTTTAAATCAGTGGCTGATTATGGCTCTCGTAAAGTGTTGTGTCCTGAAGAGTTTGGTACTGTGGAAAATGTTCGATTCATTACCACTCCTTTATTGGACCCTGTTACTGATGCCGGTGGTACTGCGGCGACACACGCAACATTATCTACCACGGGTACCAAGTCAGATGTCTATCCGATTATTGTCTTCGGACAGGACTCATATGCCAACTGCCCTTTAAAAGGCAAGAACTCTCATGATCTTCTTGTTCGTAACCCGGGTAAACCTGAAAAAGGGGATGAACTGGGTCAAACCGGTTCAGTAGGTTGGAAAATGTACTGGCTGGCTATGCGTCTTAACGAAGCATGGATGATTCGTATAGAAGTTGCGGCAAGTAATCTTGCCTAATGAATTCCTGCCTGGACCGTAGGAACATTTGCCCCGTGTAATGCGGGGCTTTTTTATTGGAGACAAACCATGTCCAAATACAAATTTATAGATTTAGATAAGTCTCAAGAAGCAACATTAAAAAAGCACCTTAAAGAGGCATGCGGTGTTGAACCTGCTGCTGATGCGACTAGAGAAGCATTAGTAGAAGCGATAATGGTATTTGAAGAGAACAATGAGTTGCTTCGTCCTCAAGAGTTGTTGCCAAAAGAGATGAGAACCGACCTGGTTGAAAGTGCTGAAGCCACTATCAATACAGAAGAGGTTCATGTACCGATTGCAGCAAGACCTAAAGTCCGAGTGATTATTACGGTAAATGGAGAAGCACATAAGAAAACTCAAGAGTATTTTATGCTTAACGAGTGGAACGCCATTATTAAATTTGGTGAAGAAGTGGATATTCCTAAGCCTGTTTACGACATGATCCGTCAGGCCAAAGAAGTCCATTATGACCAAGAAAAAGATGGCACCATTACACCGAGAAAAGTAAACAGTTACCACATGGATTATATCGGGCTAGTGTCAGAACTTGACGCTAATGATGCGTAATTTATCGTGAACTTTTTAGAGCTTAGTCAGCGCCTGCATCGAGAAATGCGAGATTCAGGCACTGGCATGACATCGGTAGAAAATCAGCGGGGCCGATATTTAGAAATGGTTGAAGCGGTACAAGAAGCTTGGACCGGATTGCAGGGAAGTAAAGCGTGGGATACGACATTTTATGGGAATAAACCCGATATCACTCCAGTGACTCAGTATTCTCAATACGACCCACAGATCTTAACGAAAAGTCTAGATGTCCCTTACCTTCCTGAGCAGTATCAATTGGTGATTGTATGGAAAGCCATGATTGGTCCAGCGATTCGGATGAATGCCCCTGAGTTACTTCAAAAAGCGCAACTAAAGCACGATGAATTAATGATGCAACTTTGTAATCGTTATATTGGTGTTGGCTTTGGCGCTCAGTTGAAGCCTGGCATAGAGAGCATTCCTAAATGAATGGGCTTAAGAGTCAACATATCTCACTAAACGGTACTATCGATCTTGTTACACCACCTATCGCTAAGAAGTCAGGAAATGCCATTGTTGCTGATAATGTTCAGCCTAAATGGGGCGGTGGTTTTGGTCGCATAGAAGGGGTAGAGCCAATTGATGGTGCTTCTCCTGCGAGTGATTACAGTTACTATCGTGTGGTGCTTAAAGGTGATGTATCTATTGACTGGGTTGGTCGCATATTCACTTTAAATGGTAACTCAGGTGTTATTACTGGCGTTGAATTAGATTCGCAATCGCTTCGTGTTGCGGCAATATCATTTGAACTAATTGGTGAAGCTCTGGCGAGTATTTCTCCTGATATTTCTGTTACTGCTACTCGCATTGCGCCATTTGGGTTTGGCAGCAATGCTGAAGAGCAAGCTAGATATCTGGCTGAAGCACATAAAGTCATTATGGATAAGGTAACCCCACCGCTAGGTAGTGGTGTGTTAAGAGGGGTGGTAGAGCTAGATTACACACCACTAATTGCCTTTCGTGATAATGGTGATAGGTGTGCGGTCAGTATTGCTCAAGAGAATCATAATTGGCAGGCGGCACCGGCGACTTATAAATTAATGCTTGGTGAGGTAAGTAACCCAGCTCTGTTCGTGGAAGGAGCGACGATTGTCATTGGGGCAACAAGTCGAGTTTTAATTGCCAGTGCTTTTTCAGCAGATGGTCAATCTGGTCATTTGATACTTGATGGTGAAGTGACAGATGTATCTGGAAGTGATGTAAAAATAGATAACCAGCTGTTAGCCAAGTCTACGAGTGTTAGCACTGAAAATGCGTTAACCAGTGGACGAAGTTGGACGTTTATCTATCATAACTTTTACGCCAGCAGTACCACTCGCTATGCCTACGGCACCAATGGAAAAGAAGTCATTGAAGTGCGTCCAAATGGTGTGATTGTACCGATAATGATTAATGATAGCCGAGAAATAACGGATATTGAGGAGCATAAAAACCATCTCTTTTTGTCTTTTGTCGGTGGGCAATATGGTCATTGTGTGGTGGGCGAGCCACTTAATTGGCAGGTACTGCTGGGTGCTGAGCAATTTGGAACAGGGGATGAGATCACCGCTTTACAATCACTTGTAGGGAATTACCTGCTGGTTGGTTGTAAGCATGCCATCTACCTTTTAAGTGGCACAACGAAAGATGATTGGAAAATGAGTGCGCTTAACACTCGAATTGGTGTTACTGCAGGGACATTAACATCAACGTTTATTCCTATTGCTCATTCTCGTTATGGATTTATTAATGTTCAGCAAACTCAAGCATACGGCGATTTTGTGGCTAGCGAGTTAAGTGCGAACGAGCTATTAGGGGATGCTGCGTTAAAAGAAGGGCTGACACAGTTCTTTGCTCATTCCCACAATCGAGATAATAACCAGGTGCGTTTTTATCAAAAAGGCGCAAATAAGCATGTGGTTATTCAACTGCTCAAAGATGGTAAAACTCGAGCAACATTTTTCAAATACCATAAAGTCATCAGTGATGTATGGGATACCGTTAATAACACCTATCTTGCGTTTGATGACGGTCGAATTTACAGGCAAACCACAAAGGTACATTCATTCGCAGGGAGTGATATTTTCTGGGCGATTCGCTTTGCATATATTCATTGTGGTAGTCCTAAAGACATTAAGTCATGGGAAGACTTAGAGCTTCATATGTCGTCAGAAGGTTCATTAACTCTTAAATACACTCACTCTCTAGATTACGGCAGTCCAAATCAGGCGCAATCAAATAGTACGGTTGGTGTGGCATTTGGTGGTGGCGGTCGTTGGAATGAGTCAACGTGGAATGATTTTTACTGGTCTAGCCCTGATTACATCACCCCAGCGGCATACCTTGATGGACATAGCAAAAACATTTCTATTCTGTTGTCTGGAAAGAGTAATTTTGAAGCCAATTTTCAATTAGACGGTTACTCGATTTCGTATATCCCAAGGAGGCGTTTCCGTGTCTAAAACAAATGAATTCTATGAACGACAGAATGAGTTTGATCCATTCACTATTGCTCGTGGTGATGCAGTAGAAAATGAGCTTGATGCCATTCAGGTGGGCTTTGATAAATTACCGGAGCCAAGAAAAGATGGCAAGAAAGGCTTTGTTACGGCTTTTACGGTGGTGGAGCCCACAAGCGGTGAAGAGCCAGCACAAAAACAACAGCTTGATGCAGAGCATGAAAAAAATACTCAACAAGATGGCAGGCTTAATCAAGTTGAAAATACATTAAGTGGAATCGGGCCATTAGATAAACGTTTTACAACTCTTCGTTACGTGGCAACGCAAGGACAAGTGAGCATTGTTTTGCCAGCTCAATTTAACTCATTGGCTGCTGTTTATAAAAATGGAGACCGACAATTTCAAACCGTTGATTTTAACTATCTAGCAAGTAGTAAATCATTGAGCTTTACCTCGTCACTTTCTGTAAATGATGTTGTGCTTGTGGATGTAGGCTTTGTACCGGATACGGTCATGGTCAATTTAATAGCGCTGCAGGCATCGTGTAATACTAGCGAGATAGAGGCCAAAAATGCCGCTCAAGCGGCTAAGCAAGATGCTAATCAAGTAAGTAATGATAAAGACACGGTAGTCGGAAAAGCACAAGATGTAGAAGCCGCTAGGTCACAGGTTGAAAGTAATCGCCAGCAGGTCGCTTCTGATAAACAATTGGTCGCGCAAGATAAACTATCAGTAGCTGGTAACAGAACAGCAGCAGAAGAGGCGTTGGCACTGGCCATTCAAGAAGCCATTAGAGCTCAGTCTTATGCGAATAGTGTCCCGTTTCCTGCAGGAATCCCTTTGCCGTGGCCAACTGATATTGCACCGGCAGGTTATGCCATCATGAAGAATCAGGCTTTTGATAAAACAATTTTTCCTGAACTGGCAAAATTATATCCAAGTGGCATCATTCCAGATATGCGAGGGCTAGCCATTGTAGGGAAGGAAGACGATGAAGATGTTTTATTATATGAAGCGGATTTTGTAAAAAGCCACTTGCATACAGGTGTAGTTGGAGCAATCGATCTAGGCCGAAAACAGACGGATATTGCAGGTAATCATAGGCATTCATTTCCAAGTTATGCAGGCTCTGGAGGTGTTCCTGGCTCTGGTGGGTTTGGCTCAGGTTCCAAAGTAACCAGCTATGCAGGAGAACATAGTCATTATGTAGATATTGGCTCTCATGCTCATACGTTAGTTATTGATGCGTTTGGCGCTGCAAAAAATACCATAAGAAACCGAAAATATAACTGGATTGTAAGGATGATGTAGCATGAAACATTCATTTCAACGTAAAGATATCCTGCTGAATGTTTCTCGTTTTGATGCTGAAGGCTGGTGGATGGGCAACTTTAACGAGCATGTTGTTAAAGGTACCGCGCTAGGAAATGAGTTCACAGAGACGATTTATGTGCCTTCAAAAGAAGGGATGATAGGGCGATATGACAAAGAAAATGATGTGTGGACTGAGTTTAAAAACAACGCATTGTTAGAGTTCTGGGATGAATCGGGTAAAGGGTATGTTGTTGGGAAACCAATTGGCGATCGACCAGA
Organism: Vibrio sp. 99-8-1; assembly: GCF_013114595.1. Classification (GTDB taxonomy): domain Bacteria; phylum Pseudomonadota; class Gammaproteobacteria; order Enterobacterales; family Vibrionaceae; genus Vibrio. The sequence goes on from NZ_VTXE01000018.1 coordinate 75,947, forward strand.
AAATGCGATTATTGATCCTCCACCCGAATATGATAAATCGAAACAAACGGTCCTATATAGAGATGGAAAGTGGGCTGTGTTTCCTATTTTATTGGGAAAACCCTATTGGGATAGTGACGCCAACCCATTTACTGTCTCCGAATTGAATTTTGAATTACCGAGTAATTGTACCTGGAAGAAACCACCCAACCCTCACTCTGCTCATCATGCTGTTCGTCTTGATTCTGGAGATTGGATTCAGGTTGAAAACTACATCGGTAAACAGGTTTACAGCAAGCAAGATAAGTCGGCAATAACAGTGATGGAGTTGGGCCCCGTGCCGAATGGTTACACGTTAGATGAACCAACAGAGGTTCAACGGTGGCTTAACGGTAAGTGGGTGACTCAGCTTGATTTAGTCGTTAAAAAAGCACACTCATTAATATCGCTATGGCGTGATGCACAAGAGTTGTCTCCTGTAAGTACTGTTGAGGTCAATGGGGTTCTATGGAACTCTGATCCGAACTCAAGAAAGAGAATTGAGTCTGACTTGTTATCAAATTACGCTCCTCCCTACTGGACAGATGCAAACAATATTGATCAGACGCCATTTACCCTAGACATGCTAAAAGCGATTCATCAAGCGATATTAAAGCAAGGCTTTAAGATTCATGATCGACAAAGAGTGATGAAAAAAGAGGTGTCAGAAATAGCCTCTGTCACTTCAGATGATGCTGACGCTATTCAAAAAATAGAAGCCTATCCTATAGGTTGGTAAATCCACTCCTGTAAGCCAGCTTTTGCTGGTTTTTCTTTTATTAATAAAGGTTAATTATGAGCATCATATCCAGCATGCAATCTGGAGTGAAAGGTGTTGCTACGTCACCTCAAACTCAAAATGCACAAGTAAATAATGCCATTCCCACTCAAACCACGCCGTCACAAAGCCCCCCTAAAACGCTGAATGTTGCCGATGAGGTTGCGACAATTACAGGAAAGAACTCATTGGCAATGCGTAGCGCTCAGGCGAATGGTCTACGTAGTGCAGCAAGTAGAGGCCTGCAAAACTCCACGATTGGCTCTGAAGCGGCTCAACGTGCAATGGTGGATGCGGCATTGCCAATGGCACAGCAAAATGTACAACAGAGGCAACAAACGACCTTACAAGATGATCAACAACGCCATCAGCAGAAAATGCAAGAAGACAGTGTTCGAGCTAATACGGTCGGAGAGTACCTCAAGTTGGTGGGTAACATGAGTACAGGGTTTATGGATGCCTACAAAGATATACAGGCATCTGAGATTCCAGCAGACCAAAAGAAAAATGCCATAACGGATTTGGTCAAAAAACGCGATGAACAATTAAGCAGTATTAAAGATATGTTCAGCAATCTAAACACCACCAAGCAAGATTGGACAAGCTTTCCCGATTTGATCTAATGAGGCAACTATGAGTTTTACAAGCATGTTTAACGGAACAATGGATTGGTTTAAGAGTAACCCTGAAACCAGCAAGTTATTTGGTGGGGTTGCTGTTGGTGTCGGCAGTTATATGGCTCAATCTGCATTGCAGGATAGAAAGTACTCGCAAGATGTGGACCTAGAAAAATTGAGACAGAAAAACCGCTTAGAATTTTCGGATCATCAGCAAAATGTCAAAGATAAACGTACCGGATGGGCCACTGACATTGATACTCGCTTTGATGCCAATATCGGTGGTGAAAAAGGCGCATTAACTGGTGGTGGGTTGCTCGCTAGATTAAAAACAAGGGGGTAGCATGAGCTATGGACCGATAGGTGGCGCAAGTTCTTACGGTATGTCACGTGAGAGTTTTGACAATTCAATTGGTAAAAAACGACACGAGAGTCGTAGTGAAAGTGATCGCAACCGCAGAGAAAGTAATTACGTATCAAGACAAGAAACAAAAAGACGCCGAGAGGCTGAGAAGCGAGCGCGAGAAGCAAAGGAAAAAGCCGAACGTAAAGAGCGGGCAAAAGCCAGAAAATTAGCTCAAGAAGAGGACGATGCAAAAAAGGCGTTGGATAAACAGTCCGCTGAGAATGAAACAACTCTGGCCAGTGGCGGCGTGTTGGACAAAATGAAGCATCGCGACTTTAGCAACTATGGGTCTATTCATTTTAGGCCACCTACTAAAGAAGAAGCCAAACTTGGCTATACCCCTAATGATGCATTCTCCGCAAGACCAAGTTACCAAAAAGGCGAACAGGATATCGCTAATTATGCAAAAGAAGCCATTGATGAGAAACACACTGATATTGCAGCCGATGCAGTAGGAAGCATGATCAGTGCCGCATCGGGTGTGCCCTTTGGAGGCGCTGTAGCGAAGAAGGGTGTCGAAGTCGTTAGAGAATGGACTTCTGATGATACTGACTGGGAAAAACAGCTTAAAAGTAATATGAAGAGCAAAATGGAAGGCGATGGTTTGATTTCAACTGGTAAAACAGTTGCTGGAGCAGGCGCAGCCTACTCTGCCGCGAGAGGAAGCGCTGGTGCGGCATCTATTTCAAATGCGCTTAATACGCCTACAGTTGGGATTGGCCTTGGTATGGTAGACGATGTGGTTGGTTTGGAAAGCTATAAGAACCAGAACCGTGATTATTTGGCGAGTAAAGGGGTTGATATCACATCTGTACCGAGAGAGCCATCTTCTGGCGATAGTGGGAGACGTTCGTCGGGTATTTTGCCTGCTATGAAAATGCCTAATCTCAATCCTTCTCAAATACCCTCAAAGCCACAATTTGCGTGGATATCAGATATTGATACCAGTTGGAGTTTATAAATGATCAACCAAATGAAACAACAAGGCCAGCAACAAATGCAGCAGCAATTTGACGGATTGGCTCAGCGAAGTATGCAGCAATCTGGGGCATCACCTGATCCAAAAAATCCAGCACATACCATTGGAACGATGGTGGCGGGGTCGATATTTGCCACGCTGTCTTCTGCTAAAGAGAATGGTAAGTCTGTTCCTCCTCAAGTTGTGTTGCAAAGCGCAATGAACCTTACTCAACAATTGCTTGAACAGTACGGGTTAAATGAACAACAGTTGGATCAAGCGATGAGCTCCGTTTTTCTAGTGGCTATGCAGCTCATTTTGGATATGGGCCAAGGTGTATTGTCAGAAGATGAAATTAAAGCCTTCCAGATGTTTTTGCAAAAGCTAACTCAGGATATGAAAGGGCAATCTCAACCAATGGCTGAACCTCAAGCGCAGGAAATGTAGTTATGTCTTTAAGTGGTATTTTAGGTGCTTTAGTCGCAGGTGGTGGCAAAGCCATTAATGAAAATGCAGATGGTGTCATTGATGAACGTAAGCGCCAGGCTGACATCGATGAAGCCAATGCGACCTGGCAAACAAGAAGAGAGGAAGTAAAAGCAGATCAAGATGAGCTGTATACAAAGCAGCGAGCTGATCAGATTAGTGATAGAGAAGATGAGCAAGCATTTAGGTTAGCATTAGCCAAAGAAAATGGTAAGAAAACATCAGGTGCTCAAATGGCAAAACTAGTGAGTGATTTTGATGCGAATGCTACTGACATAATTAAGCAAATAGATAAAATCAATTCTAATACTATGTCTACTCATGCAGAGAAATTGGTGATGCTTAAACCTTTGTATGCTCGGTTAGATGATTATATGTCTAATAATTCTGAGGTGCTTAAATTGAGTACGCTTGGGGGCGTTTTAACAAATATTCGTAAGCAAGGCTTCGACCTATTTTCCGATCAACTTAATATAGAAACAACTCCTTCAGAAAAGGTACGTGAGGATACTGAAACGGCTTTCATTTCTCCTAGGCGTCGGAATAATACGCCAATGGGTACCAGTACCTTGGATGGAAGAGATGATGGACAGGTTACGTCGCTAATGACTCATGAGTACAAGGCTCGAACGCCAGGTATATTGAATCGAATAGCAGAGTCGTTTCGTTCTCCTGTAGGACAAAGCCAAAAAACGGCAGATTATAGCGGCTTAACAGTGAGACCATTTAACTAGCTTTGCTATACTAATGCTATTACCCATGATGTGATAAGTTCTATGTCTTTGCTCTATAAATGGTACCAACAGCCTCTGTATTGGATCAGTCTTATTTTTATCTCTTTTATGCTTTCTAAAGGTGTATTGATTGCGTTTGCACCAGAATATAGAGCATTAGTGGAGTATACCGGTGGTGGTTGGCCAGCTGTTGTCGAAATGTATGAATCATTAAAACTGGCCATAGTGTTATGGGGCAATTGACTAATCCTGTGACTGGGATTAATTAGCCCAAAGATGCCAAGCTGACTTTTATGAGTCGGCTTTTTTTATACCTAAATTTTATGCCCTGCCTTAGTGCGGGGCTTTTTTTTGTATGTAAGGAAAACTCATATGTATCGCAGTCCATTACACGATGTAGAAGTCGGAGTGACTACTGAAGGAAATAATCAAGGGGTGTTGGGTGATTTTATTGATAGTGTTCAACGTGGATGGTATCAGGGGATCGCGGGTGATGCTGAAACCATTAATCAGTTAACCGGATCGGGTGAAGGTGTCAGAAATTTTTTGATGGATAGAGCCAATAGCCAAATCAATGAAATGTCGGAAGAGGGCCAGAACTCACTGACTCAGGGAATTTTTAGTCAAGATGAAAATGGCAGTTTAACTCTGGGGGAAGGGGCTGGGAATGTTCGTACTTGGGTAAACTACATGGGGCAGGGTGTAGGAACGGTTGCTTCTTTTCTAACGACAGGGCTTGGTGTCGGTAGTATCGCCAAAGTGGGTGTCAAAACGGGCGTTAAAATGCTTGGTAAGCAGGTGTCAAAAGAAGCCTTAGAAGCCAGTGCAAAAAGAAAGGCGGCAGAGCTTGGGTTTAAAGGTCGAGCAAAGAATGCGGTTGCCAATGCAGGTATTAGTGTTGCGATGGGCAACGGCATGGTGGCTAACGGAGAGCGTGAGAAATACCAAAACCTTGATTGGAACACATTGAAAGACTCTCCGGCCTTTAGTGAGCTCTATTGGAACATGCGTGATGATCCAGAAAATGAGCATATAACAGACGTCGAATTGGGTGAAAAGGCTCGGTTCATGTTGGCTGAAAAAGCGGCAGAAAATGCATTCTTTAGTCCAAAATTAACAACAGCGAATGCGCTAAGCGGAATAACTGGTGCATTAGGTGGCCGAGGTTTTGGTATTACTGGCAATGTATTGGAACCTGGTAAAACACTAAAGTCTGGATTATTAAAAGGCTTCTTAACCGAAGGTGCTCAAGAAGCTGGTCAAGGTGGCATGGAGCAGTTTGTTTCCAATGAAAACTATAAAAATCTTATCAATCAAAATCATGACCTTTGGGATGGAGTAACAGCAAGTGCTGCAAATGAAGCCATTATTGGTGGTGTATTAGGAGCCGCCAGTGGTGGTGTAGAAGGGTATCGACACAAACCTATTGAAGCGTTACCTCAATCAACTGCAGAGCAATTTCAGCCGCAGGAGCAAACAAAACCGACCCCTTCAGCTGAAGAAAGAGCTGTTGAACAACCAATCACTGGAAATAGCCCTGTAGATACAGAGCTTAATCACCTCGATGATACCAAGGCCAGCTTTGCACAAGCATTGGCAGAGCAAGATGCCGTTGCTTTAAATAATCATCAAGAAAAAATCACAACAGACCTTTTGGCTGAAGCTGCAAAAAGACAAAGTGAACAGATATTGGTAGAGCCTACCCAGTCTGTTGAACAGACGGGCAATACGGATAGTACTGCAGAACCAAAGAGTAAACGACTAACGTCAACTCGTAGCGAATTAGTCAATAAAGGTGTACTGCCAGAGAGGAATCAAGACCAGGAGATTATTGAGTACGCCAGGGCGTTCAATCCGCAACGCGCAAAAGAAATTGAGACCATGCTGATGGATACAACGGTTTCAGAAGAAGATGCAATGCAGTTGGAGGGCGAATATATCGCTTTAGCAGAGCAGGCTAGGTCACTGTCCATTGACCCACTTCAAACCGCCATTACAGATACTCAACTGCGAAATAAAAAAAGCATGGCTGCTCGAGATAACCCTGCGCGAAAACAGGCTCGTTCAGTAGAGCGCTATGGCTTAAGTCATGCCAACGGTGCAGCCAAGAAACGAAAGCAAATACGAGAACAAGTTATTGCGAGACTGCTTCCTGAAGATCAGGGTAATAAAGTATTAATAGATCGCTTGGTAGAAAATGAATATCGTCGGTTAATGGACGATGGAGCTTTGCCAAAGAAGGATAAATATCAAGCGGAGCCTTATGATGATAAAGGCAGAGAGTTTAATAAAGCAGACTCTGACCAAGCTTTATCGGTGAAAGAACAAGAAGCTAAAAACGCAGCACTACTAGCTAAAGCGCAAGCAGAGCGTAATGCCCGGGAGCCAGAGCCGCAGGCAAATCCAAATTGGATAGATGAAGTTGAGGGAAAGCCGGTAACGAAAAGTTTTGCCTATGATAAAGCACATCAACAAGCTGAAATACGTGATGAAAAAGTGCAAGGGATCCAGAATCGAATAGATACTCCTGTATCGGGCTATTCCAACCGACCTAATTCAATGAAGTTACGTGAAGAAGGTATAAAACCAATCAAAGACTTTTCAGGAATTACTGCAAAAACGAAAGGAATGTCTAAACGTTTAAGACGCAAAATACAGAGAGCAAAAGGTTTTGATACTGATGCTGTGCTTAGTGAGTTTCAAAACAGTGAGAAACGTCTTCAGGCTTATGAGAAACAAGTAAAGCAGCAAGCTCAAAGAGAAGCACATAACCCAGATAACATTCAAAGACGGCAGTCAGCTGAGAAATTATTTGAAGACTATATGCAATCTGCCGAATCGAAACAATTTATTGAGAATGAAATTACGCAGACCATTAAGGCTGTAAATGAGCAGCTTGAAGCGTCTGCCGATACCGTTCTTGAGATAGATGAAAAAACAGTCTCTTTGCCAGAAGTGAAAAAAAGCTTTGAGCATAGTATTCGTAATCTAGCAAACAAGTTTTCAACAAAAACCGCTTCACTTGATGAGCAGATAAAACAGAAAAAATTGAGCAGTGAGCAGACGAAGAAGCAAGCTGAGAATGAAAATGATCAATCATTTCCAGATAAGAAAGCTCCTGGAACAAAGATAGAAGACTTTGGTGAGGAGTTAGCCGGTGCGCGTAAACACAACTGGGGGAAATTTGGCGATGTTATTCATGAGCAGATTGAGGCTCATGAACTAAAAGGAAAGTCATTATCAGAGTTGGTGCCTAAACCTAATTATGAAAAACTGCATGAGCAAGGTGTATCAAAATCTAGCTTAGTGTTGATGAGTCTTATTAGAGGAAGTATCCCAGCAAAGGGTCGATATGGCATACGGTTACAAAAATGGGTACAGGCGGTTCAACATGCCAGAGTCGTGTTTAAAACTGTACTGGATAACCCAGAGAGCGATATAGATCTATCGACTATGGCCACACCTACAGGAAAGATGCTGGTTGATCTTGCTGAAGAGATGACATTTAAGGAAATAGATGCTCTGCCTCACTTCTCATTGGGTAAAAGTCCCTTTAATAACAACTATATATTTAGTTTTAAGAAGCAGTATCGAAACAAGCTAGAAGTAAGCTCTGAAAAAGAGTTTAAAGAAAAGGCTTTGGCGTTCATTCGAGAAAATGTACCAACAGAAAAAGAAAAACAAACCAAATCAAAATCTAAAGCCAATCTGGGTATTTACACCAATCGATACGATCGCAGTAAAGTGATCATAGGTGCCAAAGTAGGAAGTCGAGTTGTCGATATTCAAACGGGTTTTAGTCGTTACTCAGAAGCTGCAGATTTTTTAAAAGAAAACCTATCGATGCTTGAAGGTAAAGTTGTTGCGGTACGTAAAGAGCTGAGTCGAGAACTGAGAACAGATAAAAACCGAATTCGCCAGGGAGAGAATGGACGAACCGTTGATGTTACACCAGAAATGTTTGCCAACAAGTTTCAGTTTAGGGGCGTCCAATTTGGTAACTGGGTGGAAGGTAAGCGCAGACAAAAAGATCTGAATGATGCGTATGATTCGCTGGTGGATTTAGCCAAATTGATAGGGGTTCCCACTCAGGCACTATCGCTAAATGGTGAACTAGGGCTTGCATTTGGGGCGAGAGGAATAGGTGGCAGAAACCCTGCTGCAGCGCACTATGAACCTAAGCAGGTTGTTATTAACCTAACCAAGAAAAGTGGCATGGGGTCACTAGCTCATGAATGGTTTCATGCATTGGATAACTATTTTGGTAAGCAAAATGGTCATTATAGTGATTGGATAACGGAGAATCCCAGAGTTGAACAGGTACAAATCCGTGAAGAGATAGCGCAAGCTTTTCTCGATTTGAGAAAAGCAGTTGATGCAACCAAAGTGGATGAGCGATCTTCTGAGCGGGACAAATTTCGCAGTCAGCCATACTGGGATACGACTATTGAAAAACTGGCGCGTTCATTTGAGGCGTGGGTAATAGAGCAAAATAGTATCAATGGCATTACTAATGACTATCTGGCAAATGTTATTCCTGAAGATAAAGCCGATCTTGAAACCTATCCTTACCCAACTAAAGAAGAGTTGGATAATGGACTCTCGTATGCGTTTTCTAACTTATTTGAAAAGATGTACAGCAGCATCGATGAAGAAACGGGTCGACATGTTCTTTATTCTTTAGAGTCGCTATCAGAGAAAACGCCTGGTAAGGGTATGGGGAAAAAACAAGCTGAGCTCTTTGTTAATGGCTGGAAGAAACGTCATAACCTCAATGAAGTACCAATCAATGTATTTGCGACACAAAGAGATGCAGAGGCATTTCTTGGCTTCAAACATGATGACCAAATAAATGCGTTTTATGGAGACGCAGAGGTGTATTTGGTGGCAGAAAACCTCAAAGATACTCAAGATCTAAAACGTAAATTAAGACATGAAGTACTAACACATTACAAGTTAGATCAACTGATGTCGGACGACGAGTCTTATGAGCTGCTTAATTTAGTTCACCAGACGAAAAACAGTAAACATCTTCAAGGGATCTGGGAGCATGTTGAAAAGGTATACGGTGATGAATCTGACTATATCAAGGCAGAAGAAGCAATAGCTTATGCTAATGAACACATCTCTGATTCGAGAGTAAAAGCATGGTTAGATAAAGCGATTGCCATCATAGCTAGAGTGTTGCGGCGTATTGGGCTAATGAGTCAGCAAGATATAACCCAAGCCGAACTAAACAATATTGCCCGAACCATTGCCAATAAGAGTGCCGGTGAGCCTGTCTATATTCCGATAAATGTTGAGGTAAGTTATTCAGGCGGCTCTGACGGCGAACAGTTTATACAGGGCTTGCTTCCTGCCTACTCTCGTGAAGTGAATAACCAGTACTTTGGGCGAGGAGATTTCAAGGCTGATTTGTACCGGTATATCAACAATAAGATGAGCCGACCTAAACCTTTGAAGGTGATGGATACGCCCGATGTTCTAAAGGCGATAGGTGTAGATAGCAGCGATATTGTCATTTCCAAAGATAAGATTCTAAAGGTGACTAATGGTGTAAAGCATGATGTCCCTTTAAGTGTTATTGAGCAGCTTCCAGAGTTAATCAATGATCCAGTTGCTGTATTTGACCCAGACCCGGCAACAAACAAAGCTCAGTATGATAATGGAGATAAGAATATCTTGGTGGAAGCTTTTGAAGGAAACGATCGAATCATGATTGCTCTTCAAGTTAACACTAAAGAAGAACGTGCATTATCTGTTCATTCAATAAAAAGTGTGTATGGAAAATCAGACAGAAAATACCAAAGGTGGATAGATAAGGGACTAGCTAGATATTTGAAAAGTAAAAACCCCGATTGGTTACGGCTGCGAGGGCTCCAATTGCCCAAGGGCGGTAATCAAGGCTTGTGGACCAAAGGTAATACGCCTAAGGGAGACAAACCCAATCGAGGTTCTATTGAAAATATACTGACTCAGGAAGATATTGTCAAAGACGATACGCCAGGGACTACGAACTCAGAAGTTAAATATTCAAAAGATAAATTGCCTTCTGCTGACCAGTTGTTAGCAGCAAAGCAGGGCAGTTTGATGAAGAAAATTAAAGAAGCATTAATGAGTGTGCCGGTTATTGGTCAGCCAATTGATGCAGTCGCTCGAAACAAATACGCCTTATTAACTCTTCGACAGATAGGAGAAGTCGCAGGCTATATTCATAAACCACTTGGCACAATGATTGATGAATATCAAAAAGAAATTAATTCCATGATAGTGACGCAAAATACGCTGGCCGAAGAAGCGGCTACGGTATCTGAAGAGCTTTCTAATTGGGCAAAGGAAAATAGAGAGCAAGCCGATAAATTGTTTGAGTTTGCCCACGATGCGACATTAGCGGATGTTGATCCAAGTGAAGCGTTTCAATCTAGAGAATTGGAGCTCAAAGAGAGTATCGCTAAAAAGCAAAACATGATTAAAGAATATGGTGGTGCGAATACAGAACGAGGAATTACTTTATTTAAAGAGCTAAAAGAAGAGCGGGACTTATTGAAACAAGAGCCAAGCAGACGTAAAGCTCATACTATGATGAAGCCGAAATGGGCCCGGCTATCTAAAGAACAAAAGCAACGATTTATTCAAATGCGTGACCACTATCGTGATCAATCAGCGAGGATGAACAAAGCACTGGAAGAGAATATTACTCGAGCGGTTCAAGACAATAAGACTCGCAAAGAGATGGTCACAAAACTAAGACAGCGACAAGAACGTGCTGCTAAAGGACTTTACTTTCCATTGGCTAGAATGGGGGATTATTGGCTAGATTTTGCAGATGAGAATGGTGAACGTCAGTACATGATGTTTGAGACAAAATCTGCAATGGAGTCTGCTAAAGAACGCTTGGTTGGGGGTGGTTATCACGTGGAATCAGGAATGAAGGCACAATTGGCTGGTGGCGAGAAAGTAACGTTGCCCTTTGTTGCCGATGTAATAAGTGAAATTCGTAAAACTAAAATGAATAAGGAGACTGCAGATACTCTTTCCGACCAGGTTTATCAGATGTATTTAAATACCCTGCCTGCACGTTCTCTAAGAAAGAACTTTATCCACCGTAAAGGGGTAGCAGGTTTTAGCCAGGATGCTATCAGGGTATTAGCTGACAATGGTTTTAAACAGTCTCGCCAGCAAGCAAGACTGGATCATATGGATATTTTGGATAATCACCTTGAAGGGATAAAAAAGTACGCTGAGCAGCTGCCTAATCATGTCGAGGTGGACCGAATGACAGAAGAGCTAGGTAAACGTCATGAGTGGGTAAATAACCCTCAGCGGTCATCGTGGGCGCAAAAACTCACAGGCTTGGGTTTCGGGTGGATGTTGGGTCTTACACCTGCAGCTGCGCTTGTGAACTTGACTCAGAACCTTCAAGTTGCGCTGCCTGTACTAGGTTCTAAGCATGGAATGGCTAATGCCAGTGGTGAGATGTTCAAAGCGAGTCAAGAGTTCTTGAAGGCAGCATCTAAAGGTAAAAAGGATAGAAGCGCAGGGATATTAGGGCGAATTCTAAAGGGGAGTGAACTTGAGGCCATGAAAATGGCGATTAAACAAGGTGTGATTGATACTACGCAAACAGCTGATCTTGTGGGTTTAGCTGAGAACCCTAATGCAAAATATTCAGGCAACTGGAACAAAGCAATGAATGTTATCGGTTGGTCATTTCATCACGCGGAAGTATTTAACCGTGAAGTCACTTTCCTAACCTCATACCGGCTAAACATGAAAAAACTGGGTGATCATAACCAGGCTGTTGACCAAGCAGTTAAGGATACCTGGGACAGTCACTTTGATTACACTTCAATAAACCGAGCTCGATTTATGCAAAGTGATATGGCTGCAGTGGCTTTACAGTTTAAGCAGTACAGCCAGAATATGACTTACTACTTGTGGTCGAATATGACTAAGTCCCTGAAAGGAGAGTCTACAGAAGTTAAATCTCAAGCACGAAAACAGTTATTAGGTACATTTGCTGCTACTTTCTTTATTGGTGGTGCCGGTGCACTGCCTCTATGGGCTATATCAACCAGTATTGATGCGGCTCAAGCAGCTTTTGGTGATGACGATGATCCTTTTGATGCTGAAACAGAAATGAAAAGCATGTTGTCAGGAATGGTAGGTAAAGAGATGGCAGCTCTCATTTGGTATGGTTCACTACCAAGTATATCAACCCGAATTTCACTAAATGACTTATGGGTAAGAAGCATTAATCGTGAAATGGATGCTGATAAAAAATACTTAGAGTATATGAAGCAGGCGTTGGGTCCTGTTCTTGGTGGTGTAGGAGTATCTTGGGCGCAAGGGTTAGCCGATATCTCTAACGATAATGTCATGCGAGGTAGTGAGAAGCTAATGCCCAAAGCGGTTAAGGACATGCTTAAAACATCTCGATATATTTATGAGGGAGGCATTGTTAGTCGTTCTGGCTCTGTGATTGTTGATGATATGAGTGTCGCTGAGTTAACAGGGCAAGCTATTGGCTTTACACCAGGCAGAGCAAATATTCAGTATGATGAAAATAATGCCGTCATGAACTATCAGACAGATATAACTGACCGTAGGAAAAAGCTGATGAATGCGTATTACAGTGCGTATCGTTTGAAAGATGAACGAGCGAAAGTGAACTTGATGCGTAAGATAGCTAAATTCAACCAGTCTGAGTATGGCCGCAAAAACCCAATCACATCTAAGTCTCTTAAACTTTCCATCAAAACTAGGCAAAGAAACCTTAAAGCATCCAGCAGTGGTATTCGTGTAAACCCTAAATATCAGCAGTTGGTGGAGAGGTATGATTTTTTCTAAGCGGATACCGTTTGATAAGTAATGAATCTCAATAGAAAATAGTATAATGTATTGAAATAAGTGGTTTTACAAAATTATAAAGACCAACCTCACTTCTTGTTTTGTGTCCAAATTGCGTCCAAATAAGTTGTGATTGTATTTTTTAGTTTAAAATATCAATGGATTAGGGGTTATGACTCATAATTGGGATAAATACGCAGCTAAGTGGGAAAGTAATCCTGCAAGCAGTGAATTTGCAGAGAAAGCATTTGCTGAGCTAAGTAAGTTGGTGAACCTATCAGGAAAAAGAGTCATTGATTTTGGCTGTGGAACCGGACTGCTTTGCCAAAAGATATCACCATTCGCAAAGGAAATTGTTGCGCTAGATAGTTCGGAATCTATGATTGAAGAACTGGACAAAAAGTTATTGGATAACGTAGAACCCGTGGTTGATCAACTGACTCGTGGCTTGATCGCACAGCACCCGGCATTTAGAGGGCAGTTTGATTGTGTTACAGCCTCTTCTGTTTGTGGCTTTTTAGATGATTATCAAGAAGCGGCGACGTTAGTCTATTCATTGCTGGATAAAGGTGGAGTATTTATCCATTGGGATTGGCTAGCGGGTAGCCACGATGATGGATTGACAACTGAAACCGTGAAGAAAACTTTGCGTAAAGCAGGTTTTTCATCCGTTCAGGTTTCACAACCGTTTGAAATAGAAACAGAGCAAGGAGTATTGCCTGTTGTAATGGGCTTCGGTCAAAAATAATCTGTCGACATATTGCAGTATAAAGCCTCGATTTATCGAGGCTTTATCATATGGCAGTGTCAGAGTTAATTAAGGCTGTTGACGTGTTGCGCAGATAACAATCTCACGAACACACACGCCTTGCGGTTGTTGGTATGCATACTCGACAGAGCGAGCGATATCATCAGGAACGAGAGCTCCGCCCATCGAATCTTTCCACTCTTCGTAACCGTCAATAATGTCATTAGAGGTAGTGTGAGACAGTAATTCTGTTTCTACAGCACCTGGTGCAATTGTTGTTACTCGTACATTGGACGCCGATACTTCTTCGCGTACGTTTTCTGAGATAGCGTGTACAGCAAATTTAGTTCCACAATACGCAGCATGATTAGGAAATGTTTTACGACCGGCGATAGAACTGATGTTAATAATAGTTCCGCTTTTGCGTTCTTTCATCGGCGCTAGTACCGCTTGCATACCGTTCATTAAACCGATGACATTAACATCAAACATCGTTTTCCACTCTACGGGATCTTGGACATCCAGTTCACTTAACAGCATAACGCCAGCATTGTTAACGATACAATCTGTTGGACCAAATGTCGCTTCTGCTTTAGTGATAGCGGCTTCAAATGATGCTCTATCTGTCACATCCACTTTTTCACATAGGGTATTGGGTAGTTCAAGTGCTTGTAAGCGGTCAATACGACGTGCCAAAAGTAGTAGCGGGTGGCCTGCTGCACTTAAACGACGAGCGATAGCTTCACCAATTCCTGAACTTGCGCCTGTAATAACGATTAGCTTTTTCATTTTTATACCCCATTTATCAATTTGATTAGATAAGCAACGTCTTTTGTTGCGATGGAGTCATAGTAAGAAATCGTGCGTTATTGATATATAGCCTTTAAGTTCAAAGTCTGTTGCACAGGAGAAACAATACGCCCAAACGATTGTAATATATAGGGTTTAATGTTTCACCGATGTACTCTATCTAAGAAACCTAACAGGATATGCCAATTTAGCGATCGAACTGTTGTTTAATGAAGTCGATAAACGTGCGTAAGCGTTTTGGTTGATACCTGTCCTTGTGGTATATCGCAGAAAAAAGAACTGCTGGAATTTGCCATTGAGGCAGTATTTTGACCAGTTCACCACTTGCCACTTTTTCAGTGCAATACATTAATGGTACGCGGATGATGCCATTACCGGACAGTGCTCCGGTAACTAAAGCGTGACCATTTTTGCAGACGAACTTACCTTCAATATTCGCATCGTAATGATCTTGGCTGTTTTCAACGGATTGAAAACTCCAGCGTTTCACCGAACCTGTCAGGCAGTTGTGTTGGGCTAACTCTTTCGGATGGCTTGGAGAGCCATATTTCTCTATATACTTAGGGCTGGCTAATGTCACCATCTCTATATCCATGAGTTTTTTAGCAACAAAACCTGCGTCGTCTATCTCACCCATTCGAAAAGAGATATCAAATTCATCTTGGATAAGATCCACGCGGTTGCTACTGAAGTCCAAATGTATCTGGATTTGAGGATGCAGAGACATAAATTCAGCGATGTAGTGAGATATGATCGCTTCACCTATGTAGCCACCAACGCAGTTTACTCGAATAAGGCCACGAACATCCTTGGTGTCGTCCACTGCCGCAATTAAAGCCTGATCAATATCGTTAAGTGCCTTCTCACATTGGTGATAAAAACGTTGTCCGGCAAGGGTAAGACTCAAAGTGCGTGTTGTGCGAGTAAGCAGGGTTACCCCGATCTGTTTTTCTAACGCACTGATTTGACGAGAAACATGAGATCGAGAGACAGACAGCTCTTCTGCTGCTTTGGTGAAGTTTCCTAACTGAGCAATCAATACAAAAGATCGAATATCAGCAAGATTGACACTGTTTAACATGGCGACTGTCCCTAGTTATCTTATTCATTGTTGCTTATAAGCAATAGTAAGCTAACTATAACATCATGTGTCAACAAAATATCTTTACTTTACTTCAAGGACACACACCGAAGTACCTCTACGGGACATACACCAAAAGTACTAAAATAGTTTGATTTTGTTATTTCCGCATTGTCACTAGCAATGCCGTTGAGTGATAACTGTTAGAGTGATTTAAATTTTCATGATAGAGCTTGCTGACACTATGACAACTGCTAGGAAACAACTTATCTCCGTTGATGCTACTGCGTATTACCATTGCGTTTCTCGCTGTGTAAGACGCAGTTTTTTGTGTGGTGAAGATGAATTAACACATACTAGTTATGAGCATCGTAGGGAGTGGATTGAGCGAAAAATCTACGCTCTTACTCATGTTTACTGCATTGACGTTTGTGCCTATGCCATCATGAGCAACCACTATCATCTAGTGCTGCACATTAATAAAGATAAAGCGCTGGCTCTGTCACGTCATGAGGTGGTTGAACGCTGGAGCTACGAGCACAAATTACCAGAACTTATACAACGTTGGCTCAATATGCAGTTGGTTAGCCAAGCTGAGGAGAATCAATGCCTCAAACTTATTGAAACATGGAGAGAAAGGTTATGGAACTTGAGTTGGTTTATGAAAGAACTCAACTACGATATTGCTTGTCGAGCTAACCGAGAAGATGACTGCACTGGGCATTTCTGGGAAAGTCGATTCAAAAGTCAGGCACTGTTGGATGACAAAGCGTTGGCGGCTGCTATGGTGTATGTTGATTTAAATCCTATTCGAGCGGGTGTTGCCAAAACTCCGGAAACATCTGAGTTTACGTCCATTAAGGCCAGAGTTGATGCTCTCAATAAAGATCTGGTTACCGCGCCTTGTTTGTATCCATTTGTGGGGAATTCAAGCAAAGAACATATAGAAGGACTACCGTTTCGATTAATAGATTATATTGAACTCGTGGATTGGAGTGCGCGTGCATGTCGAGATGGTACAGCCAAAATGCATGAAAGCGTTCCACCTATTTTGACGCGTTTGAACTTCAATCAAACACGTTGGTTAACGGTATGTACTGCACTAGAAAAAACTCGCTCGTCCGCAATTGGCAGTACCGACTGTATTGCAAAAGCAAAGGTCGCCTTGAATAAGAAAAAGATGCATATCTATCACCTAGAATAAACGTTTATGTTTAATTCATTCGTAACAACCTACACAAGTCTACATCTTGGAGAATTGCTGATTTCTCCAACTCCTCAGAGCAGGCTGATTTTTTGTAATATTTTCCTTTGGCAGAAAAATTGTTAGCGATTTCACTGAAACGATAACGAAAAAGCGACGATCGCATAATTATGACGTTTTGGAGTTTAAAGTGTGTGTCCTTTTTCTTTTCTTTTTCTTTTGGTGTGTGTCCCGATGTTTATCCTCCCGATGTTTATCCCGATGTTTATGTTTTATAGGACCTTAGACCAGTGGTTGTCCCACTGGACACTGCTAGTTCGGGTGTTTTTAGATTTGTTGGGGAGTTGTTCAACAACTTTTCCTGCTCCTGAACTAAGTCGAAATTCATTGTCATAGACCACGACTCCTGACGCATCGGGTAAAGCATTCAGCTCAACCAGTTTTCCGCTTGTTTTGGACCAAATTCCATAGCAATTTCCTGGGGGAGAGGTGGCTAAAATCCATTCTTCCGTTGCTGCTATGCTAGCAATGTAATGGTTAAATCGAGCCCATTGTTCTGGTTCGGCTTTTAATTCTTGCATGCCACTACCGCGGGTATGCATTGCGATTAATGCGGGGTATTCATCCGGTTCGCCACGATATTGTTGTCCACAAAGTATCGTTTCTGAACCATCATGAGCAAGGTGACGGATGCTGAGTTTATGATCTGATAATGTAACCTGATCCAGAAGTTCGCCATCTTGAGAAAGGTAGCTCAGGCTTGGCGTCATGGTATTTAGGTTAAGAGGTTGTCTACCATTGGTGTGTACGCCTCCAACACCAATTGCCAGAGCCCCATCAGGCATCAGAATGATTTCATGGGGGCCGACGCCAAAGCCAGATAATTCGTTAATCTTCTTATACTGATCACGCACATCATAGACACCAATAATACCTCTGCTGGTGCCTTTTTCCCCTTCAGTGACAAAAAGGTAATTACCATCATGAGAGTAAACACCGTGTCCGTAGAAGTGTCTTGCTTGCTGGGCGAGTTGTAGCTTGATAACTTGCTCCGTGTGGTAATCAAATACCATGAAGAAAGTACCTGGCCGTCGACCGATAACCGTTGCGTGTCCTTGTCGATTCGTAGCTACACCATGTCCACGTTCGGGGATGGGTAATTTAAAGAGAGGCTGACCATGCTCATCTGCTACTACAGCCGCATATTCATTGCGATTGATTATTGAACAACCAATCAATGCCGGTTCGCGTTTAGCGTCGTTAGCCAGTATAGAGGTACACCCAAAAGGGAGTATCGGAGTTGCCGCTCCAAAAAGAGCGGCTTTAAGTAAGGTTCGTCGATTAGTATTAGTCACCATCGGTAGCATTAAATCCTATTATTACGCCTAGTTCGATAGCCACTTCTTCATGAATAAGGTACTTCAGATATTCCAGCTTATTGTATTGAGCAAGTACCATTCGGTAACCTTCTTTTCTTTGTAGTGCGCTAAACAGGCTGCTATCTTCCGGCCAAGTTCTTAGAGCAATATCAAATTGATTCTTTATTCTGTCTGCTAATTGGACTTTGTTTTGATCTCTTAGTAGTGCATCCAGACCATTCCCGTTAGCAAAATAGAGGGTTTGCAGAGCTTGTAGATTGGCTTTTAAATTAGACAGTGACGTTTCTGAGCGCCACGACTCAGAAAAGTAAGGTCTTGGCTGACCGACATTGGCTAGGGGACGGCTAAGCTTTTTCATGCTGTACTCAAGTTGATTTGAGATTAATGAAATATACTCAGACTGCCATTCTTTCTCTTGCAGAGATTTCCATGGGTTTGTAGCCCATGCTTCGGCGATAATATGTGCTTTGTTGTGCAGGTTCTCGGCAATCGCTACACCGGTCGAACAGGTGGCATTACTGGTTTTTAGTGATGAAATGTCGTCATACAGCAACCATTCTAGAGCACCTAGTCCTTGTACCGTCACGCTCTGTTTAGATAGCAGCTCGGCGCTCCAATTAGTCTCCGAATTTATTAGTACGGACATTTTACGACCTGTGGTGTTTTTCTTATCAGGCCAAAACTGCACGTTCCAGCTCTGTTCCAATGCCTTTTCTTGTCCGCGTTCTTGGCCTTGTAGTGCCATCCATGCCAGCATTGTGTTGTGCCATTGCTGTTTTATTGGTGCCTGTCCCTGAATCGTTTTTGGTGCCTGTCCTTTTGTATCGTTTGTATCGAGAGAACAAAAATCGCGGAATGCTTGTTCCAGTGAGGAGGTCTGTTGCAGAAAGTTCTGTGCGGACTGAAATTGAACCTCATAGACTGCTTGTGAAATACTCGTTGTCTGCTCCGGAATGCTATTTTGGCTACTAGGGGTGGATTGGCAACCACTTATCCCCAGTATCATGAGTACTGCACTTGTTAGTAGAGTCTTTTTCATGCTCGCTTCCTTATAAAGAGTTTAGAAACGCAATCAGAGCATCACGATCTTTTTTGTCTAGCGCCAGAACATTCTGTTTCGCCGTTTCTGCTTCACCACCATGCCAAAGTACCGCTTCCATTAGGTTGCGTGCGCGACCGTCATGTAAGAAGTAAGTGTGGCCGTTGACTTCTTCTGTGTAGCCAATTCCCCATAATGGCGCGGTTCTCCACTCTGTCCCGTTCGCTAAGTACTCTGGTCGGTTATCAGCTAAACCTTCACCCATATCGTGTAACAACAGGTCGGTATACGGATGAATTAGCTGTTCAGAAAGAGCAGGTAGCTCCGGCCGTTTGGCTGTTTTTACGTTCGTCTTATGGCAGCTTTCGCAACCCGAAGAGGCAAACAGTTTTTGACCTAATTGAACTTGAGGATCTTTAACATTGCGGCGAATAGGGACTGCCAAGTGCTGGCTATAGAACTCCACAAAATCCAGTATGTTTTGGCTAACTTCAGGATGACCACCATTAGGCAGGTCGCTACATATACTTTGCTTAGTGGTGCAGTTTTCCTTGGAGAATAGATGGCTTGTTAGACCGATATCCCCGTTAAATGCTGCTGCGTTCTGTTGCATTAGGTTTGGTTGACCAGCTTTCCAGCCGAAGCGACCAATGGCGAAATCATTTTTTTCTACATCCCAGACTTTGTTTGCCTTGCCTGTAACGCCATCGCTACTGCTACGGCCTGCACTTTCCCACTCTAGCAGTGTGCTGTCAGGGATACTTTCCAGCAGGCCAAGGCCAATCATTGGAGGTGCTACACGAGCTGAAAGCTGAGTATCAGGATGCATCTCGCCATAGCCTAGATTGATGATTTCTAGCTTAGGTTTTCTTAATGTTACCGTGGTGCCATCTTTGAATTGAACAGGCACATCGGTGTAAGTAATTTTAATTTCGCCTTCTGGCGTTTGATCTTGCAGTGCAAAATCTTGCAATTGACCACCATAGGTTGGTTCTGGAATATTGCCATCCATAATGAAGGCTTTTTTCTGTTCTGGTGTCATGGCTGGAATACTTAAACGTACCAGCATAGATACTGCGTGAATATCATCTTCTTCCGGTGGGTGTCCGCGACCATCTTTGATATGGCAGTTCTGGCAACCATTGGTATTGAATAGTGGCCCTAATCCATCACGTGCTTCTGTTGATGCTGGTGCCTGTACCCAAGGATTTCTGAAAAAACTGTTACCAACGCTAAAGTCTAGGCGCTTGCTTAGTGGCAGGTTCGCGGCGGGTAGTGAGTAAGCATTAGCACCCTGCTTTTTTACACTGGTTTTGCCGCCCGACCTTATGTCGTAGGCCATAGCAGAGAAAGAAAGAATCGTGGCTAGCACGGGAATAAAGAATGTTTTCATGTTATTGCTCTATTAATACGTCTACTTCTAGTGTGATTACAACGAACTTAAACAGCAAAAGGGCTCCGAATGAGCCCTCTGATTAATTATTGTTTTAGCTGATTAAAATTCGTGGTCTGCAGTATCTGGATTTAAGCTGTCGATACCAACGATAGCCGCTGCTTTTTCAATGGCACTCGTTTGTGCGACTAAGGCAAAAATAGACTCATTTACCAGAGCATTACCTTGAGTGTTTCCTGCGGCGATTAATTGGTCAAAGTGCTGATTGTCTTTCTCAGCAGAAGAGACAAGAGTCCCTACTTGGTTACGAGTCTTATCAAACTGCTTTTGGATTTCTTTCGCTGCTTGTTTATCTTTTTGAGCAACAAGATCGGCGATACTAGGACCAGATAACAGCGTACCGTTTTCTCGCTTGTAAAGACCGGTGTAGACATTGTAAATGCCTTGTTCGTTATAGTAGTGAGAGTTATGAGTGTTGTCTGAGAAACAGTCGTGCTCATCTTCTGTTGAGTTTGCTTCTAGCGCCACCTTCATACGCTCACCAGCAAGTTCACCAAGAGATAGTGAGCCCATACCAAATAACATCTTACGAAGACCGTTATCCGCCGAATCTGACAGTAGTTCTTGACGGTAGTTGTCTTTTACACTTTCAGACCACTGGTTTTCCATCCACTCAAGGTCTTGAACAAGAAGCTCTGCGGCAGCTTGAAGGTACTCACCACGACGATCACAGTTGCCGTTTGTGCAGTCAGAGCCAACAACGAAGTCGGTGTAAGCACGTTGACCGGCACCTGCGCTAGTGGCGTTAAGGTCTTGACCCCACAGTAAGAATTCAATCGCGTGATAACCAGAGGCTACATTGGCTTCTGAACCTCCAATTTCGTTAAGATCTGCAATCAATTCCGGAGTGATTTTTGATACGTCTAGTTGAGTGGCACCCACCGTTAGGCTTGTGTTTGCAATGATATTTGCCGCCGCACCTTCATTACCCAGTTCATACTGGTAATCTGAAGAAACGTAGTCGATTAGACCTTCATCAAGAGGCCATGCGTTAAGCTGTCCTTCCCAATCATCAACGATGGCGTTACCAAAACGGAATACTTCAGACTGTTGATATGGTACGCGAGAATCAAACCAAGCTTGTTTTACTTCTTCAAACTTAGCCTTTGAAGGAGAAGCTAGAAATTGGTCGATCTTCATTTCTAGTGCTTTTGCAGTGGTTAACGAGTCAGCATAAACGGCGTGAGCAACGTCTGCGTAGTGTTCAACTACCTGTTGTTTAGTTACGTTAGCAGCGAGTGAACTGCCGCTGGCAATGAGTAGTGATGCAGTAATAGACTGGACTAGTACCTTTTTTGCATTCATCTGAGGCATCCTTGTTGAGCATTAAATTTATTATTTGTAATTACGAATTGTTATCATTAACATTCGCAGCAACACGCATAATACAAACTTTATACGTTTTTGCAACTTTACTGATAAAAAATCTGTATTGATGGTGTGTTGAGTAGCTATTTCAAAACTAGTTATTTCAAAATCAGCCTCAGAGATAACCTCCTTACTTAAGCTTACGTTCACTTACACACAACGGAAGATTAACCACTTATAATTTGATTCAAGTAGTCGTGATGTTGGTGACGAATGGATAAGTGTGTGTCCTGCATGAATAGGTGTGTGTCCCGTTATTCTTGTCTCGTTATTTCAGCTCTGTTATTCCTAATAAGTAGATGTTTTTATAAATGAAAAATTTAAGTATTGTCAGCGTTATTGTTGCGCTGAGTGGTTGTCAAAGTATGTTTATTCCGCCTGTAACTTTGGATACGGATGGCAGTATTTCTACCATGACAGGTGTTATTGATGGGGCGACGGCGTCTCAATTGTCTGAGGAACTGGCTGATAATTTGTCAGTAAATACCTTGGTGTTAAAAGGGATTCCGGGCTCAATCGATGATGAAAGTTCTTTAGCAGATGTTTATAAGGTCATTGATGATCACCAGTTGACTCTGATTGTGCCGGCCGAGGGGTATGTTGCGTCGGGCGGAACGGATATGTTGTTGATGAGCCGGAAGCGAGTGATCGAACCGGGAGCCTGTATCGGTGTGCATAGCTGGGCGATGGGTGAAGGAGGTGAGCTAGTTGAAGGTGGTCAGTTGCCACGCGATGCAAGCGAGCATCAAATGTATCTGGATTTCTATAAAAAAGCAGGCATTGATGCTGAGTTTTACTGGTTTACTCTGGAAAAAGCAGATTCAGAAAATATGCACTGGATGTCTGCGGAAGAGATTAATCGCTTTCATCTAAGTACGGTTGATGTACTTGATTTACAAAATGAAAATGAGCAACAACGTACCGCTCGTTGTGAGAATCGTATCGATGAAATGGAAATCTAGTTGGCGATGATCTAGCTGGTCATGAAATAGAATTTGCTCTGTTCGGTCTTGGTGAGGCGATATCCTTTGGCTCAAGAGCAAAAAGTAATCAACAGAGAGTAAAACTAAAGGAGCCATCGTAATGATGGCTCCTTTAGTTTGTTTTCAACCCTTAAACCACCTTCTAGGAAGGTGGTGATCGTCCATTAGGGCTTTGCCCGAAGGACGCTCATGTTCAATATATCCATGTTTGTAACCAGCA
>NZ_VTXE01000019.1 GCF_013114595.1 Vibrio sp. 99-8-1
TCATCAAGTTCAGCGTTAAGCGCTGTTTCAACGGTCACCTTGGTTAACATTTTACGGAAGTCATCAAGATCAGAAGGTGTCTTAATTGACTTAGCGGCTTCACGCGCAAATGCTTCTAGAGCTTTCTTATCCATGTTGCTTATCCTTAGCCATGACTGGCTTAATTATAAGCAGATACACAAATTAAATTACAGTCTCCATTAATGATTTACTTATCATTTACTAACTATAGCTACAGTGAGTCGACCAAGGTTCCTTACACACATTTTTATCATTACATATCCGATAATAGACACCGAAAAATTTATCCGCAGATACCCTACAATTTATATGCCAATGTAAATAATCCACCTGCAGAGCAGGCTGTCTCTTGAACACAAGTCCTGCTCAAGAGACAGAGCGAGTTCGTAGCCTTCAAGGATGGCTTGTAATTTGAGCCATCCTTCCCATAACGTCTTAACTGACGCTCTTCCATTTCTTTTGCTGTCTTTCCAACCACCAAGTCTTGCGAGGTGTTCATAAGCCCATTTTGCTGTTGGAACTTCCTTTGGTAGTGGTGTCTTTACTCTTTTCAACCAAAGCAACTTCCATGCTCTTGAGGACAAGATTCTCTCGCAACTAACGTCTTCGATTTGCTCATTGGCAAATTTTAATTGGAAGATTCTTACTGCTAAAAATGCATAAATTGTTGCTAATCTATCTAAGTTATCTTTACTTTGTACTCGAATGCCTTCCACTCCCGTTCCTTCACTTTTCCAAACTTTGTGGTACTCCTCAATTAGCCAGCGCTTTTCGTAATAACCGATAATTTTTAATGCATCTTCTGCACTATTAACAGGTTCACTGGTTAAAATATGCCAATTGAGCCTCTTCTCTCCATCACCGATTTCAGAGCAGCCAACATAGTTGAGAGAAATAGGAGCTCCTTTTTTATTCGAGGGTGTTTTTAAGGTCACCGCTGCATATTTTACATCCAGAGTGACTTCACGGGCTTTACGCCCCCCTCTTTGAGCTATTTGGATTTGACGTTGTTTCACACTTTGAAGTTCTGATGCAAAGTGATAAAGCTTATCTGAACCTTCTTCTATATGACGGCTCATCATTGAGCGCACAACAAAACGTTGCTGATTCGCCATTTTGTAAATGAGGTAATCGTAGATGTCGGCCTCACGATCACAAACCGATATTACGTTAACCATCGAGGTACCTAAACGGGCAGCCATATTGCGTGATGCCCTTTCCCATTTATAACCTTCTTTTTCTTCATAAGGTCGTTTTAACCCCTTACGGCGGATACCTCGAGTCTTGATATCTCTCGTCCATCGTTGTTGTTCAATTAGTCCAACAACATCAAGAGTTTTTGGAGCAAACAGCAAAATACTATGGGCAAACAACCCCCTATAGCGATTACCTTGGTTTACATGTCCTAAGTCCGCTCGAATAGAACGATGCTTGTAGCTTAAGGTAGTTGTATCTTCTAACGCGAGAAGGAGAGGGTAACGATGAACTTGATTGACGGTTGCTTTAAAGCCAGCTTCAGCAATATCGTCTGATGAGACATTGTCGTTCCGAATAAATCGGTAAGCGCCCTCCATACTTGCTGGAGAGTGAGATGATTTTACTACCGATTTACCTGGATGCTGAGCTAAGTCTGACGCCATTTTTACGAGTCTAGCCGTTCTTCTTGGGTCTCCAAGTGTAGCATGACCAAATTGTTCTTCAGCCCAATCATTATTGCTTTTAATCATCTCAAAAATCCTTAACTAAGTTCGTTAAAGATCTGATCGTGAGCCAAGAATTAAGTTCAAAAAAATCCCTCACATTATGCGAGGGACTTCTGTATAAAAGACAGCCTTCCTAGAAGGTGGTTTAAGGGTTGAAAACAAAAATATAACGTTTCCGATCCCTGCATCTCTATAAGAGGGTATACTATAGTCAGTTTACAATAAATCGTGTTTTAGTTTATATGAAGATATTACAGGTTATGGTTCACGGCTCAGCTCATAGCTATGCTGGTGGCACACAAAAAGCAATGGTTGAGTTAGGTAATAATCTCTCAAAAAGAGGGCATCATGTATCTTCCCTCTACAATGACACCAAACCGGGCAAACTTTTTTTTGAAGCAGAGCATAACGCTAACATAATAAACCTTTGTACTGAGATTAAAGGTCCTTTTCATAAAGGCTATAAATTACTAAGAGAATTAACACGGCCATTAAGAGATACGAAACTTAGTCCCTACTTTCCAAACCCAGTTCATAGAGAAAAAGCAAAACGTTTAGCTGCGCCGGTAGGTCAGTTTATTAAGCAATATCAACCAGATGTGATTTTCGCTTATGGTATTCAAGATCTTAACTCTATTGTCTGGGGCATTAGTGATGATAAAAGCAAAAACATTCCTATTTTACACCTTACTCATAGTGATATAAATGCTTACTATAAAGGACTCAGCTACTTTGACAAGGCTCGCATAAAGAACTGTTCAGCTGTTCACGCATCACTTCCTGACTTCGCAGATACTTTCGGTAGATTACTAGGTAGAGAGGTAATTGCAATCCCGAATACCGTTACTCCGCCAATTGAGTTTGCTAATTTAGACGATTCAAAATCGCGCAAACGAATAATGATGCATTCACGCTTAGATAAACAAAAGCAACAACACATGTTACTAGAGTCATTTGCTTTAGTTAAAGATGATTTTCCAGATTGGGATATTGCCATTTTTGGTGGTGAGAACACCAAAAACTATAAACAAAAATTACAAAACATTATTACTGAAAACAAAATGGAAGAGAGGGCGCATATATACTCTGCTACACAAAATGTAGAACATGAACTGAGCAAGTCAGATATTTTTGCATTTCCTTCTCTGTTTGAAGGGTGGGGATTAGTACTTACAGAAGCCATGTCCGTAGGCTTGCCCTGTATCGGTTTAAAAGGAACACCTGCAATCAATTACCTTATTACGACTGAAAATGCTGGATTGGTTTGTGACAATGATGTAATTGAGTTTGCACAACAACTTCGAACTCTGATGGCCGACAGTAAATTACGTCAAGAGTTTGGTAATAACGCTAAAATAGGAATGAAAAAATATCACATTGATCCAGTATGTGAACAATGGGAAGCGCTCATGGAAAAGATGGTTAATCGTCATTAGCACTCACTTAATCAAACTACTGTGAAACTAATTTTCTATTAATTTATAACAAAGTTGACAGACATATTTTTTGAAGCAATGACTTTAGATATACCAATTAAACCAACTCGCTACAAGCTAATCTCAACTATTAGGTAATACTAAGGTTCCAGCAATTGTACAACGTAGTCAACGAACTTTACTGTTCTTCACTGATATTTCAAAGTTAAGTTAATCACCTTACAAGGTTTGTTTTATGAACATCTTTCTTATCACTTCTCCCTTTCAATACATTTGTGCGAATGAAGCACGAGAGGCTTATAATACTAAAAACAACCTTCTAGTCTTAGTTCTGCAAGATACAGAAAAAGGTAAACAGCATTTAGCACAACTCTATGATAAGACAAAATGGGATCACATCATCGAAGTTCGACGCTCAAATAGAACATTTACCATACCTAAAGTACTAAAACAAATTAACAACCTCACAGCAGGAAAAACTATTGAGAACTTATTTTTCTCCGAGTACACCTCTTGGAGAACAAGGATGTTTCAAAGAAACTTGCCAGCTCAAAAACTTATCTTTATCGATGACGGAATGGCCAACTTATACGAATATTTTCAGTTTATCAAAGATAAAAAATCATTTACCCGAAAGCGCTGGCTGCAAGACTTTCTTATTGAGCTCCAAGGTTGCAAAAAGATTGGTACACTTCCTTACGCTGACAATTTTGAAATGTTCTCAATATTTGATATTCCCCACCCAGTCTGCCCATTAAAATTAAATAGACTTCATTCTATTAGACAGAAAATTGGTGCAGCCGCTTGTTATGAACCGACGGCACCTATCGCATTTATTGGTGAGGGAGCTATCGGAGATAAAAACCAACCAAGTATTAGTAACTACATTCAAAGATTAAAAGTTCTTATTGCCAATTGCTCAACAGATGTACTGTACTTCCCTCATCGAACAGAATCAAAGCAGGTAACAGAGGCTGTAAAATCATTACCTAACCTAATTTATCATCAAAGCGAAACTCCAATAGAACTAGAGATAGCAAACAAGGGCATTAAAATTTCGTCTATCACAGGAGTTACCTCAACCGCACTTTACACACTATCTTTACTGTATAAAGAGGTACCTATAACCGCGCATACCTATGAATCACATGTAGGTAATGAAATGATCGAGTTTTTAGTTGCCCATTTTGAAACACGAACAATACAAATGACAAACAATGCGTAAAGCTAATCATTACGCATTTTCATACCAATGATTGACATCTGCATTGTGTTTTTTAGGTAAATCATTGGTATCTAATCTTGGTAGTAATAGTAGGTGGTCACGTTCAATATCCGCGACTCGAACCTCTGTAGTGAAAGCGGCATTGCAACCTTGCTTCTCCAGTTCGGCCATAACCTTTTCACTCGATGAACCATACGGATAACACGCTGTCCACTCATCCATATCACAGCCAATTGAAGCCAAAAATTGTTTAGATTTACTTAGTTCTTGTTGCAAACTTTCACAATCTAGCTTGTTCCACCAATAGTGATCATATCCATGACACCCTACATGCATCCCATCACGAACTAGTTGTTCCAATTGATATTTATCCATGTAGAGTTCTCGACAAAATACTTTTTCGTCCATTCCTACATACTTTACAAACAATTTGTCCGAGATAATATTGCGTAGATTCTCAGGTAACACATGTTGTAACATGCGCTTTACAAAAACAACATTCTTACCATCAAAACGATTAGCAATTGCAACTTCAGAAAAATATTCTTCAAATGTCTTTAGCTTATATTCTTCACGATAGACTTCTATTTCACTTTTCAGTGAATTAACTAAATCATTAATATTGCTAGTAGAAGCTAAGATAAAATGAATTTTATTAACATCGAGTACCTTATGTTCCAGAACTGTCTTGGCTGGTACATAAAAAGAACCCTGCATGCCCATTTTTTTTAAGACTGGGTATACATGAGTAAAATGCTCAGCATAAGCATCATCAAAGGTTAAAAGCATCGCTTTTTCAGGCAAAGAAACACCCTGATACTTAGCCGCTAAAACTTGTTCCATAGTGATCACATTATAATGCTTAGCAAAAAACTCCAACTGTTCCACAAATAGGTCAAATTCAAGCCCTTTAATTTGTGGGTAACGAGACTGCTCAATGCGTCTAACGTAGTGATACATGACTATAGTTAATGCTTGAGGCATTATTCTCTCCTACATGATATTCGGGCGGTCTTGGTCGGCGTCACCTTTAAATAGAGTAAATGAGGCTTCATGTTCTAAACTTTGACGAGCAAAAAAGATAGATATGTTTTTTTGGACGAAAGGTTGAAAATAATCAGGAATAACAATATCGTCTGCAGCACCAACTTTAATAAAACCAGCGTTTAATAATTCATTCTCATCCATACCATATTGCATGATATCAAGGTACTCATGCCCTTTATCAGCAATTAGGTCATGTAAATTAGAGGATACTTTGCTGATAGCAGACAATTCACCCTGTATATCAACAACTCTCATAGCACTACTTTGTTTATAATTGACAACTCGAACTACCATAAAAGTTTTCAATTTATTTTGTTCATAAACACCAATAAACTGATAGTCGAACTTTGGGTGTTTAACAAAGCGTTCAACAAAGTAAACATAATCTTTTTGAGTTTTGTTTTGGAATAAATTTGCGTTAGCTAACTCTACTGAGAGATGTGGTTCTGTAATTTCTGCAACGGTAAAACCACATGTCGATACCAGACTTGGGTAGCAAAAACTCCTTGGTAACTTAGCAATTGAATACGTTTTTAATAACGCATTAACTAAAACCATCTGACTCATCTTCCCAACTTCAAAGCCTAGCGCCTGATACATAGGAAAGACAATCTGACTAATACCAATAGAACAAATATTCTTAATTGAAAACTCACGCTTTAGGAAGTTCAATAATCCTAATCCTAATCCTATATATTTGGGGCCTTCATTCACTTTCCATATCGCAAGCCAAACTTCTTTTTCTGGTTCTAGTTCCGCAGAGAAATGTGAGGTTGGAATGAATCCTAATACACCACATATTTGGCCACTTTTATTATGTCGAGCCATAATAAAATTATAGTAATCACCTTGTTTGCTCTTATGCTGCCAATCAAGCAGTTTCCGTGAAGTAACCAGAATATGATTTCTTGCCCAATGAGTATCGATATACTCTACCAGCTCTCTAACTTGATCTTGCTGGCACACCTCAAAAGTAAATCTAGCCATTCTTATCTTCCAAAAATAACGAAAGCACCTAAAGTGCTCTCGTTTATATTATATCGGTCCGCCTAAAGAAACCCATCTCACTAATCTATCTAGCGCAAACAAACCATCCCATGGTGAGTCAAAATGCGTCATATATCCCACGTCAGGACAACGCATAGCTCCTCTAAGCATAATCTCATTAGCAAATTGCAAACGTTTTTCGCCTGTCATTGCTAATCCTACGGTCTGAATATCTTCATGAACATTATCAATAATATCAAAAACATTATCGACTGCTTTTACAGTAATTACACGTTGATATGTCGGCTCAACCAAGTCATTTCCTTCATCATAAAGTACTGTCCAGCGTAAGTGTCTATCATGCCAGGACTCGCCAATAAAATCGTACTCCGCGATTTTTGAGCGAATTTTATTTACTTGGCCAATATCAGGAACTTGTGTTGGCAAACGTACTAGCGCTTTTTCCATTGCAAAAGAGAGCTTTTCAGCAAATTCTTTTGGTGAAATACTTCCACCCTTTTCAACAAAAATGGTATGAGGAGATGCGCAAGCAAACTGGTCAAATACACTAGAATCTGTTGCCGCTCGTCGAATAAGCTTACGAATAGCTTTATCAGAGTTCATTACATCATTGCCTATTACCATCATCGAGAGCTTCGGCCCAAATAAAATATCTTGGCTATTGTACTTTCTAGGCAACGCACCAACTGATTCAATCGCTTCTCTACCACCCCATGCAATTCGCACATCTGCATTAGCAGAAAATTTTTCAGCAATCTTAAGCTGATTCCGATCAAAGTAAACCACGGCGAGTGTTTGTAGTAGATCATTACCATAAATAGTATAGCCGCCCGGAGTGGTATAACTTAAATTTTTAAAAGTACTAAGTAATACTGGTAACGCTTGAGATTCACTTGCTGATACCTTCAGAATATTGGCATTTTTACTCAATATACTTTGTACGAGAGCGAACATTCCTAACAAAGGAACATTTCCAGATAACCAATGAGAAACCACCCCTCTTGGCATAGCTTTTAATGAGCTATGGCTAATATCTGCACGAGGCATAAAATTATCAAGAAAACCTCGCTGCCCATGTAAGGCTGAGCCTAGCAAGGCGCGTAAACGATTGGGTTCACACCAATCAGCTAAAAAATTAAGTCCTGTATGTCTATATGGGTCCAATTCTGATGTTTCAGGCCAAATTTTTCTAGCTTCATTCAGTAACCCTAAAATCGCTTCTAATGGTTGCTTCGCCAGCCATTTTTGCTTCTGCTTCAGCGAAGAAAAAATCAAATCTAATTGATTCGATGGTATTAGAGACTCATCTAATACCACTGGTGAATGATAAACAACCATATGCTCTAATTGGTTATCTAGTAACTTAGACGCAGATTTCTTGGCAACCTTCTCAGACATAACATCGCCACAACCACGCACCTCTGCCTTTCTCGCTCGACCGATAACTTTAAAACGCTTACCTGTTTGTCCGCATTCACAATAGGTATTTTCAATCACGCCTAAGTCATCTGTTAATACCACATTACCTGGATAAGAGTGCTGTAATGGACTTATGAATTCTAACAGGCCAACTTTGCCTTCTTCACATACCGACAAATCTGATTCATCGCGAACAATAACATCCGAATAAGCGTGTACGTGCTTCCATCCAGCCTTACAGTCTGGATAATTCAACCCCATCTGTTCAGTAAAGCCATAAATATCAATGACATTATCTGTTGGAATACCAAGAACCTCAGAAATGTCTTTATTAAATGTTATTTTATCAACCTTATCTGATTCTAATTTTTTCCAGCCGCCAATATGAATAACCTGAGATCCTTTTGGCAATGTAAATGCAATTCCTTTCTCTTTAAGTGTTTTAAATACCGTATGGTATAAAACGAATGTAAAACCGAAAACAATAACTGGTTCATCAGTTTTTAAAGAGTTTAAATGTTCGACAAATTGCTGCTCTAAAAATTCTAATGGTGCAGAAGGACAATCAGCATCAATAAAGTAGTGTGATGATGATGCAAAGTTAAGGTAGCCTTTCACTGCTGCAATTCGTGCACCAAGGTTACTCGCATTAGGGCTAGTTGGATCAATATCCATAATGCAAAACGGACGACGCTTTGAACCTAAAATCTCTTGCATCACCCTTGCCATTGCTCGGGTTTGACGACGAGCTGTTACCTTATCAAGCAGAACAGTACTTGGAATTCCACTCGTTGCTGATGACTGCAATTTTGTCTTAATAGAAGCACTATCCACAGAAGAAAGCTTATGCCCTAGTGCTTTAAATATATGAACAGGTATCGGGGGAATATCGGCAATTTCACCACTAAAAGAACATGGGTCAAACGCATTTTTCTGACAAAATTTACGGTACATTTCATTATTTTTATAATGATGCACAAGTTCATCGAGCAAGTTTGATTTAAATAAAGGAGCTTTGTCTGTCTCAGACAATTCAAAAGGACGAGCATCAAGAACACTTATTAAACTATCATTTTTTATAGACATTGCTTCACAATCTCTTTGACATCATCTTCAGTAAAAGCCACAGGGTTAGATTTTGCTGCTGGATCTTGCAACGCATTTCCAGCAATATCGTTCAATTGTTTATCTGTAAAAGTCATATTGGTTCGTTGTTCATTAACTAAACCATTCAGCAAAACGATAAGAGCCTCCATATTAGGAACCCCTGCATTTTCCATTAAGCTAGCATACTTTTTGGACACCAACTCATTTTGACAATTAAAATTAATCACAGCAGGCATTAGTAAGCCATTAGCTAAACCATGGCCAATTTTGAATTGACCTAGCTGATGTGCAATTGCGTGTGACAAACCAACAATACAGTGATTTTGTACCCAGCCTGCTAACATTGCTGCATACTGAAGATCGGATAACATTTCACTATCCCAAACATCCCTTAATAATTTAAAACGATATCGATAGACAAGAGACACCGCTTGTTCAGCAAAGGTTGCCATTAAAGGGTGTTCTATGACTGAAACATACCCTTCAATAGCATGAGAAAGTGTATCAGCCACCGTAGTTCGCAAAATATTTAAAGGAACTTCTGCTACTAAGTCCGGGTCAAGAATTACTAAATCAGGTAAAAAATCATGAGTCACAACTGCTTTTTTACTCTGAGTTTCTGTATCCAACATGACTGCTGCTGATGAAACTTCAGAACCCGCACCAACGGTGGTTGGAATCGCTGCAAACTTCGCACGCCCACGCAAAGGGGGAAGAGAAAATGGCCGGAAGAGCACTTCAGGCTCTAATGTAGGACACTCATAGAAAAGCCATGCGAGCTTAGCTCCATCAATGATAGAGCCTCCTCCTAAAGCTACAATATAGTCGGGCTGGAAAGCTTCTAACTCACCAATTACTCCTGAAAGTTCCTCTACACAAGGCTCACCCTGCCAAGATTTTTCAATAACACGTACACTTTGAGCGCTAATCAACCTAACAACTTGTTCAAAGTATTGCGACTTTCGAAATGAAGGACTAATAATAAGCGCAGCACGATTAGCAATAAGCCCTTTCAAGGCCATTCTAGCATTTTTACCATTTGCTATTTCACGCGCATTGCGAAATACAGGTAGAGGAAATCGAAGTTTAAGCATTACATTCTCTTACATTGAAGCCAGTTGAAGACGTTGAAGTTTTCCTGAAGCCGTCTTTGGTAAGGCATTAATTTGCTGGTATCGATGAGGCCGCATATGTACAGGTAAGTGCTTAGCGACTTCAATTTTTAGTTGTTCCACCACATGTTTAAAATCATCTTCAACATTAGATTCTAATACAATAAATACTTGAACAACTTCTCCCATATTACTGTCGGCATATGGAATACAAGCACACTCCAAAACCAAGTCACTTTGATTTATAATACGTTCAACTTGATATGGACTTACCTTTTTCCCACCAACATTAATTATTTCTTTTAAACGTCCCGTCAAATACAAGTAATCGCCTTCAACCTTACCTAAGTCACCAGTTCGAAAATAACCATCAATAAAACTCGTCAACGTTAAATCGCTGTTTTCATAGTAGCTAGTGAACATCCAAGGAGCTTTAAATGCGATCTCCCCTACAGTTCCTTGCTCGGCTTGAATACCATTTTCTTTAAAAATAACAAACTCAGCACCACGTGAAACATGACCAACCGCCTCATGATCATCAGCATGAAAGTGAGTAAAGACTGCTCGAGAGACCTCAGTTAATCCATAATGCATAACAAGATGTGTATTTGGAAACCACTCGGTTAACAATGCTTTGTCTTCAGGAGAAAGATATGCGCTTCCAAACTCAATATAGTTCAACTGAGATGCATATTTCTTAATAAGATCTTTCGACATTTGAGTTATAAACGACCATGCTGATGGTACCAACCCAAGCCCTGTAATATGGTGATTTTTAAATGCTTTAAATACCCCCTTCAAACGTTGCAAGGGGTAACCAACAACCAAAGCCCCTCCAGCGTATAACGTTGTTCTCATTCGTGCCATACCAAATGAATGGCTTAACGGCATTAACAATAGTTCAACATCATCTGCTGTATTACCAACTTGAGAGATAATATGCTCTGTTGCCTCAGTCAATTGGTTATGTGTCAAAGCTACACCTTTAGGTTCACCCGTTGTTCCACTGGTAAACATTAAATCAGCATAACCCAAATAACTAGCTTGACAGGTATCTAATTGGCTATCGCTATCTAGCTTTTGAATAAAGTTATGACAATCATCGATACACAAACTGGGGCGAACTTTATTGGTTACAAATCGCTTATAATTTTCGTCAACGTCTGTTGCTATATTGACTACTTTAGCCCCTGCATAATGAATAGCAAAGTAAACCACAATAAATGAGTAACTATTAGATGCCTTTACTAAAACAGCGTCACCAAAATCCACTTGTTGTTGCAGATTAAAAGCCACACGCTTTATATCTTTAGCAAGTTCCTCGTAAGTAATACCACTATTTTTATCGTGAATTGCTATTTTCTTAGGGATTGACTCTGCGTGAGCCAATACTTTTTCGACAATTGACATATGACTGTTACTCGTTATTCAACACAGCATCAATGATATCTTCTACGTCTTCAATCTCTAACGTTTGTTCAATATCCAATACTACGCCAAGATCCGACTCAAGAGCGGCTATAATACGCATATGAGCTAAAGAATCCCACTCTGGAATATCACCAACGGCAAGTTCATCTTCAACAACTTCTAGTGATACTTCTAGCACTTTCGCAATAAGCTTTTTTACTGACTCTTTAGTATTTGCCATTTTTCCTTTTTTCCTTTTTGCTGATGAACATTATATTTTACCACTCAACAGAAACATGTGCGAGACTAAGCATCAATGCAGAACTTATCATCACATTCTAAGAGATATAGATCGCGATAATTTAATACAGATAGTTTTTTACATCAGATACACTAATAGTGTTTTTCTTTCGCACTTTTCAGAAGAGCTAATAATCCGAACAATAGAATCCCACATGACAAAAAGGCTTATAGGGGCAATATGATGATTCCCTAACAAACCCTTTTACTGTCGATAACGCATTACAACAATGGGAGACCTAACACTACAAACTAAACCCATCATCAACCACAATATTCTGCCCAGTCACGTATTTAGACTGTTCAGATAACAGATACAAAACGGAACCAACCATCTCTTCTACATCAAGCATGCCTGCTCCATGTGTATTCTTCTTATAAGCTTCAAGAAACGCATCGGGTTGATGGTCAAACAGCCCTCCAGGACTGACACAATTGATTCGAAAGCGGCTATCGTTAATGTAGGCAGCGGCATATTTATTTAAATGAAGAAGCGCAGATTTAATGGCAGCATACTCCACTGGCATAGTCATTGGCGTATTGTCATAAATATCAAATTTTGGCGCAACCACGCCATAAATGGAGGAAATATTGACCAAAGAAAAAGGTGTTTTGTGCAGGTTAAAATAGGCTGCGCATTGTTGAGTAAACAAAAAAGCGCTACCTAAATGCAAAGAGAGATTTTCATTGAAGCTCTCCAAAGTTACATCAAAAAAGTGAGCACCATACGTTTTGTTTCTTGGGTAAGTAGCATTTACAGCACCATCAATATCGCTAAATTCAGCCAAAAACTGTTTTACGCTATCACTATTGGTAATATCAAAAGCTTTCAGTTGCAAACGAGTATTTGTTAAATCAACACTAAGATTGTTTAAACGCTCTTTCATTGTCTCAATGTTTATATCTGCAGCAATAACTTTGCCACCTTGCGCCAATATACCGGCAACCAATCGACAACCTAAAAGGCCAGCTGCACCTGCAACAATGATAGTTTTATCTTTTAATAAATTGTTCATTCTTCACCCTGAAGCAGTACTTCTGCGAACTTAAAATCGTAAATGTCATCAATGTCCACAGCTCTATGCTTAGGAACTTGAATACTGGTTACTTTTCCTGAAAATAGACCGTAGTTTGTCAGAACAAAGCTCGGCGTAGTAGCATACACCACGGTAGTAATGTCAAAAACATCCGGCGCATCCTGACGACGAGTCACCTTTTCGCTGGGTTGATTAACCAACTGAACAAAACCTTGTTCATCTTCAGCAACCATATTAAAAAATGGACTACGACTTGCTGGTGTCGTTGATATACAAATATCAGCACCTTGAGTAACCCGTTTATTGATTGCGTCTTCTACATCTTCAACGCTTCGCAAAGGGCTAGTGGCAGGAAGGCTAACAAAACCATCAAACTCACCCACATTCTCATTCACCCACTCAATCGCATGTCGCCATGACAGCCACTCAGGGCTAGTGTCTGAAGCGAGTTCATCTGGCCGATCTATTACTGTGGCTCCACACTGCTTAGCCACAGTGGCAATAGCCGGATCATCAGTAGAAACAAACACTTGCTGAATTGAAGGTGATGCTTTAGCCGTTTCTATGGAGTATTGCAATAATGGCTTACCCGCTAAAGGTTTAATATTTTTTCCCGGAAGACCTTTTGAGCCACCACGAACAAAAACAAATGCAAAATTTTTCATAGTTAATCGCTCACAATTTCAGATTTCTGCTTAATATTATCTATTAAGTAAATGGTTTCCGCTGCTTCACTTACTGTTATACATTGATTGCTTTCACCTTTAATACTGTTAACAAAGTCTTCCAGCATCAGCAGGTACATTTGGTTTTTATCCCATTCTGGTTCGCTATACAGCACTTCAGTCCCTTTAGCGGTGCAGAGCAATACCTCATTACCAACTAAATCCCAATCAACCCTTCCTTTACTGCCAATAAAAGAGCACTGGCGAGAAGCTTTACGCTGCAAAAAATCCAGATGAACATGAGCGACTGCACCTTGTTCTGTTAACAGAGAAATATCGGCCATATCTTCAACATCAAGAGCTAACTCTTGGGAGGAGCGTAAAATCGCATGCTGCAGTGAAAGCGGTCCCAATAACCAACGACTGTAATCAAGATCATGGCTCAGTTCCAGCAGTGCACCACCACCTAAGCTTGCATTAGCAGAAACACTATTACGAAAATCTTTTGTAGGCCTCCAATCTGGCAAATATTGACCAACGCTAACAAAGGCATTATACAGTGTACCTAACCCGTTTTTGGAAAGTAGGTTCTTCACAACATTCGTTGAAGGTAAGTAACGCAGGCAGTATCCTACTGCGACAGGCGTATCTGGGTACTTTTCAGTAGTTTGAATTAACGTCTCAACGTCTGCAGCGCTGGCTACCACCGGCTTTTCTATAAAGGTCGCTACTCCAGACTGTATAAAGGGAATAGCATGTTGCGCGTGACAAGTAGCAGGTGACGCGATAATCACCATATCTAATTGCTTTTCTATGAGCTCATCAATGCTAGCAACAATAGCATCACAGTCATTTACCTCTTCTTGAGGTTGTCGTCCACTGGCCGACATAGCGTATAAAGTCGCATTCGGAAACAACGTCTTTAAATTTCTGCGATGCCTTGTCGCTATGTTTCCAAGACCTATTACGGCAACTTTTTGCATTTATCTATCCATTTTTATATACAGGCATATTCTTGAGAGCTAAAGCAGTATCACTATATTAAACCCAAAGTATGAATATCTGCTTGAGCACGATTAAAATCGTCCATACGACCAATATCCAGCCAATACTCATGGATAGGAAACATTAGTATATTGTTTCGCTCTCTCATATGCTGCTCGAGCAGTGTCGGCATATCAATGGCGTGATTTTTAGGCACAGACTGAATCACTTGTGGCGAAACAACATAAATACCCGCATTAACAAAAAAACGTTGTACTGGCTTTTCTACCATACTTGTAATTTTGTTACCTTCACCATTTATCACACCATAAGGAATCTGATAGTCGTACTCACGTACACACATAGTGGCATCAGCGCCATTATCACTATGAAACTCTAAAAGGCGCTGAAAATCGACTTTAGTAAGAATGTCACCATTAATCATGATTAACGGTAAATCCTCAGGTAAATCATTAGGTAGCAAGCCAAGTGCGCCTCCCGTCCCTAATGGCATATCTTCATGAACATACTGAATGTTAATACCCAGTTTTTCTCCATCACCAAAGTACGCTTTAATTTGTTCTGGCATATAGTGAGTAGAGATATAAAAGTTGCTAAAACCAGCATTGATAAAGCCACGAATAACCGTCTCCAACATTGGTTTTCCACCAATTAGCAACATAGGCTTAGGGCAGTTATCCGTTAAGGGTTTTAAGCGCGTACCAAAACCGCCCGCCATAATAAAAACAGGATTATCATATTTAGGTTTACTAAGAACACCTTGTAG
Source organism: Vibrio sp. 99-8-1 (assembly GCF_013114595.1). Classification (GTDB taxonomy): domain Bacteria; phylum Pseudomonadota; class Gammaproteobacteria; order Enterobacterales; family Vibrionaceae; genus Vibrio. The sequence goes on from NZ_VTXE01000019.1 coordinate 15,262, forward strand.
TGTTTCAAGGCCAACAACCTTACCTTGTGAGAGAATAGGTATAGATAAAATGCCTTTACTCTCCATCAAGCTAGCAAGCTTCTCACGAGACGTGCTCACGTCTGCTGTTACTGGCAATGTATTCATGACTTCCGTCACCGGAGCTGCAAGTGAAAGGTTATCCAATATCCCTCTACGAATATCACCATCAGTAACCACGCCAAGTAACTCATGGTGTTCATTTATCACCAATACTACTCGTAGTGCTTCGTTGTTAATAATTTCCAACGCTTCACGAATAGTACTGTTTGCCTTAATTAAGACATTGTTCCAGCAATGGCTCATCAGATACCTTACTTTTACTTAATTTGACTTCGACTAGGGTAGCAGGTTTGGCCTGCAAGCAAAGAGCGAGTAAGTGTTGCTCCCGCCCCAACTATACAACCTTGTTTCAATTCGACATTTGGGATAATGGTAGCGTTCGCTCCAATAAATACGTCTGCTTCGGTCTTCACCTGTCCACATAAGGTTGCACAAGGTGCAATATGATTATTCACGCCAATATTGCAATCATGTTCAACAACGGCAGCAGTATTTATAATGCTATGCTCGCCAATTACTGCACCAGCTTGTACTCTAGCGCCAGACAACACCTGAGTACCTTGCATAATCGTAGCATACGAAGAAACCATGGCATCTTCAGCCACCACAGTTGCGAACTTATATCCATTTTCTATATAAAGTTTAGTTAGATGTGCTCGAACCGTTGATCGCGGCAAAAAACCAATACCGTTGACCAATAAGATATCTTTAATTGAGTACTTAAAAACATCCTTATCAGAGAAAAGCTGTTTCACATTCGTAAATACCGCTCTTTCATCTACTTTGTCAGGGCTGACTATTGCTAATATTTCACGGTTTTGCTGTCGCAATATATCAGCAAGTACGCTTGCATGCCCACCACCACCAATAATAATAATCGGTTTATGACTATCCACTGATCAATTCTCCAGCACGGTAAGCTTTATTAGCTTTACAGCCCAATAGCTCCCAATATAAATAAGGGGACATACCATAACCTGGACGTTTAACGGTAAGATTGTCTTTGCTGAACATCTCACTAGGACGGATTGGCTTAGAAGCAACCAAACTTTTACGAGCTACAACTTTATTTTTTATTTCAGATACCGTAGGCGCTTTTATCGGTGACCCCAATGCTTTGTCCACTTGACGAATTGCTTCCGTCATTGCGGTTAACTCATTCGGCTCAAGAGAGGCTTTATGGTCAGGACCTTCCATATTTCGATCCAAAGTAAAATGCTTTTCTATAAGAACCGCCCCTCTAGCAACAGCGGCAATTGGAATCGTAATACCTTCACTATGGTCTGAATAGCCGATAGTAAGATCAAATGCATTAGCAATAGTATCCATCGCTTTTAAGTTAACTTCATCTAATGGAGCAGGATATTCCGTAGTACAGTGTAGTACAGTCACTTTCTGTTTAAGCTGGCTTTGACCTTCTATCGATGCATATGCTTGTTGAAAAGCTTCAGTACTTGGTTGTTCATCATTATCAGCAGTATACCCAAATGCTATCACTCCCAACGCCATTTCAATTTCCGCTAGCGTAGCCATACCAGTAGAAACAATAATATCGCATCCTGTTCTAGCATGCTCCAGAACCAGTGGAGCATTGGTTAATTCTCCAGAAGGTAATTTAAGACGCTTTAGTCCTAAATCATTAACTAAAAATGCCAAACTTTCGGAATCAAATGCTGTAGACAAAAACTCTATACCAAGCTTATTACAGTGTTCAATCAACTTGTGGTGAGCCTGATACGAGAGCTCTAATCGCGTTAGCATTTGTAATTGAGATTCTTCTTTCTTAGTGTTTTCGACTTGATACTCAGCTTGTTTAGCGGCTTCCGTTACCAAGTTCTTCGCCTTAAATGTCTGGAACTTAACAATATCTACACCAGCTTTATACGCGGCATCTACCAGCTCAAATGCTAAGTTTTCATCTCCATTATGGTTAACTCCTGCTTCTGCGATAATTAACGTCATCACTTACTCACTTAATATCATAAAATGTTTTACATGATTCAAATTGCAAGGTTCGAATCATATCAATAACTTGCGAACTAGAATCACCTTGCCCATATGGATTTATTACCACTTCATCATCGACAAGATAATCACGTCTTACCGCACTATTAATCGCTTTAACAATATCATCGGTATTAGCCGCGGCATCAATCACGCTTTTCGCGGCTAAACGCCCTTTTTGTCTAACACCAATATTTACCGTGGGCACATCAAACGATGGCACTTCAATAACCCCGCTCGATGAATTTCCAATCACTGCGGACGCAAGTTTTATCGCACTCAAGTAACGGACTTGTCCTAATGATGGTATAGCGAATACTCGGTCAGCATTTTTCGCCGCATAAGCTTCTAACAAAGGAATAATCTGGCGGCCACCATCATCAGCATTGGGATAAGTTAATATCACCTGATGATCTGGAAACTGATCCAACGCTTTTAGTAGTGCACTAAAACTGGCAGTAGGCTGCTCTTCACCTAAAGTAACCGGATGATATGTAACGACAAAAAATGGGCGCTCTAATGAAAAATTGAGAGAAGAAGAAAGCTCATCAAGCTCCATGAACTTGCCTCGTTTAAGATGATCAAGCCCAATGGCACCTACATTTCGAACTCTATCAGGATGTTCTCCCAACTGAATCACTCGCTGACGATATTCATCAGTAGATGTAGCATGTAAATAACTCAGCTTGGTAATGGCATGACGAATTGCATCATCATAAGCCCCTTCGGTTATTTCTCCACCATGAAGATGTAAAATTGGAATGCGCATAATCATGGCCGTTTGAGCAATAGCAAGCGCTTCAAAACGATCACCCAACAACACCAAAACATCGGGGTTTAACCGAGCTAAAGCATCAGAAAACCCAAGCACCCCCAAACCTATGCTTTTAGCTGTCCCTACAGCCGAATCTGATGACAGCAAAATCTCAATTTTTTCATCAATGTGAAAACCATCTTGTTCAATTTGCTGATAAGTTTCTCCATGTTCAGGCGACAAGTGCGATCCTGAAACTAAAAGCTGCAATTGCATCTCGTCATCTGCTTGAATGTCTTTCAGCAACCAAAACAACAAGCCATATTCCGCTCTTGTTCCAGTAAATACGGCAACTTTAATTGTCATCATTTCGCCTATTGGGTAAGTCTAATCACACTTTACAGGTGAACTTGGTAAATTAATCAAATGCGCTTCAATATATTCAGAATGCGTCAAATCCCCTCGCATCGCACCAGAAAACATAGGTAAACGATGCATCAACTGCCAGATAGGCCGAGTCATAACACCGGCGTTATTTGTCTGCTCTAATAGCAAGTTCCTGCTCTCTGCATCAGGGCATAGAATTGCATTTAACCAATAGTTCGACTGAGCATATTCTGGCTCAACGACAAACTGATAGTCACTTCCAGTAAATAGCGCTTGATACTGATGGGCAAGCTCTCTTTTCTGTTTTAAATAATGCGGCAAGGATTCCATCTGCGCGCAACCCAATGCGGCATTGAGGTTTGGCATTCGGTAGTTAAAACCGGGTTCATCATGATAAAACTCAAACGGGTGCGGAACCTTCGCTGTTGTCGTGACATATTTTGTTTTATTTCCTAGCGCTTCATCGTGACACAACACCATCCCACCGCCGCCGGTAGTAATAATTTTATTACCATTAAAACTAACCGCAGCTAAGTCACCAATAGTACCCGTGTGTTTTCCTTTATAAAAAGAGCCCAAACTTTCAGCAGCATCTTCTACTAATGCAATTTTCCATCTGCGACACACGGTAAGCAGCTCATCTAATTCAACTGGATGACCAAAGGTGTGCATAGGCACAACAGCAGAAATTTTTTGACCTGTTGATTTATGAACACAGCCGTCTTCTGTCGTCACTGCAAACTCATCAAGATAAGTTTCTAACGCTTTTGGGCAAAGCCCTAAACTAACAGGTGACACATCAACAAATACAGGCTCAGCTCCCATGTGATATAACGCATTACACGTAGCAACGAATGTCAGTGCTTGAGTAATAACTAAATCACCTCGCTGAACACCTGCCATATACAAAGCAGCGTGCAAGGCCGCGGTACCATTAACAGTTGCAACGGCTTTTGCCGCGCCAGTATAAGCTTCTATTTTTTTCTCAAAATCGTCTACAAATTTGCCGACACTGGATACAAAAGTGCTCTCAATGGTTTCCATTACATAGTTTTTCTCATTGCCTGAAAAACTGGGCGCATGTAAAGGAATAAACTCTTTAGTAGAGTATGTCTCTTGTACAAAATCAACAATGCGTTTAGCGGTTATAGTCATTACTTCTCACTACATTTTGCTGTCTAAGTATTTACCCGTTTCTTTATGTCCAAAATCTGGAATCATCTTAAAGAAAAGCTCGACAATCTGCTCTTTAGTCCACTCTTTGTTCTCTTTCATATCAGCGATCTGCTTTTCAAATAAAGCAAGTAATTGAGAGTCATATAGAGGGTCATTCTTGATAATGCCTAAGTTTTGGAATCGTTCCATATCCAATACTTCACTATCAGTAAAAAATTCTTCGAAATCTTTTTCACCTGTCGTATCACTCGCGGTAAATAGGCAGGGCCATTTGCCTTGCTCAGGCAAGGTTTTCGCTAGCTCTCTCGCCTCTTCTTCCGATGAGCACAAATACGGCTGGTAACCTCTTTGCTTTAGGTATTTTATCGCAATGTCTGCAAAAGAGATTAAATGCAAAGCTTCGCTGAGCTTAGGAAAGAAAATGTCTCTGTTTTCACCAAAAATACAAGACATTAAACATAGCTCACCTGACTCTTGAGGTGTCACGAAATAGCGCTTTATATCATTAGGAGCAACAATAGGTTGATTCTTCTGTAGTCTTTGATTAAACCCATGCAATAAAGAGCCATCTGAAAAGGCAACGTTAGCGAAACGAGCTGTTGAGATGGTTATCTGCTCACTTTTACGCATTAGGAACATTTCCATAATACGCTTCGATGCGCCCATCATATTGACAGGGTTGGCTGCTTTGTCTGTTGATACACAAAAATATTTTTTAACACCGGACTGAATCGATTGTTGAATGGTTTTGTCGGTGTTAAAAACATTAACATCGATCATACGCATCAAAGTGAATGGGTCTTTTTCACTGCGAACATGTTTTAGAGCTGAGAGGTTCAGCACATAGTCATATTCACCATCGGATTTGATGAAAGCATCATATTCGGTAGAACCAATATCTAATGCAAACGTTTGAAAATCTCCCCCAATATAGCCAAATGAACTTCGAATATCTCGAACCAGCTCAACCATATTGTTTTCACTAATATCCACAACATGCAATTTTTGAGGGTTACGTTTAAATATCTCTTTAGTGACAGCTTGGCCAATAGAGCCGGCACCACCTAACACCAAAAATTTAGATGTTGACACCTCAGCTCTTAGTGCTTTTTCGTTATCACTAATGTCTTTTTCAAACAGAGCATCAGAGCGACCAATCAATGACAAATATGCGTTCATAGTTTCAATTACTTCAATTCGTTTGCTAGATTTTAAACCATGCCTATCAATGGTGAAAGGATAACACTAAAAAAGTTAGTTCTATCATTCGGTAAACCGTCCTAGTTCAACCTATCATGCTAGTATTTCACCAGTTTTCCGTACATAATTATCAACATCATCAACAACCATTATTTAATAATTTTATGCATTTTCTGTTTCACTCGCTATCCCTAACTTCCTCGGGAGGAAGCCGAGTCACCACCAACTTGAGCAACTATCTTGTTGAAGAGGGACATCAAGTATCTATTATCATCGATCGAAATAGAATAGCATTCCCACTACATAAAGATGTGAAGGTTTACCACCTTAAAACCTTCACGATTAAAGATGTAACCCCTAAAGTTGTCGGTGATACCTCTCATTTTCAAAAACATGTAGCAACCAAAAGTGCAAAAAAGAAGAAGCAAAAACTGAGAGAAAAATACAAGGTCATAGAGAGTATTAATGAGTGGAAAAAGTACTTATTAAAACTGTTTACCTTTCCAACAAAATACTTTTTAGTTAAAAATTTCACCCAAAGAAATCATATTGATATTGTATTATGTGGTAATATTTATTACTTCTTGGAGCATTATTCTTTTTATTCAAACCAAAACCTTTGTGTTGTTCTCCATAATTCCCCTAAACAAGTTTTTATTGATCGCACGGTTAAGTCATTGCGCCCTATCAATAAAATATTCCAAGATATTCAATGCATTGGTGTTTCCGAGGGCGTATCACGTGAAATGAATATGCTCTATCCTGCACTAACAAAAAGAACTAAAACTATTTACAACCCCGTTGATATTGCTGCTATCAGAGAATTATCAACCGGAAGACTATCTGATTTTTTCATTAAAAATGATTACATCATTTCTGTATCTTCTCTCGCACCTGGAAAAAGAATTGAAAGAACTATAAGAGCATTTAGCCAATTGAATGATGAACAGTTATATTTGGTTATATTAGGTAAAGGACCAGAAGAGCCGAAACTAAAACAGCTTGCAGAAAATTTAGGGATTGAAGAACGCGTAATATTTAAAGGATTTGTTGAAAACCCCCTCCCCTATATGGCCCATGCTGAACTCTTATCCTTCACATCAGATTATGAAGGGATGGGGATGGTACTGATTGAAGCATTAGCTTGTAATACCCCCGTAGTTAGCACTAATTGCCCTAGCGGACCAAGTGAAATACTTACAGGTGAATTACAAAAGTACTTAATAGACATTACTGGCAGAGATGAGAATGATATTGTTGAAGATATCACTATTGCTATGTCTTCAATGTTAGCCAATAAACCGATGATTACTGATGACCACCTAAAACCTTTTGACCGCGCAAACATTATCAGTCAATGGGAAGAGGTGGCCACCAAATCGATGTATTAAACGTTACTTATTAAAGCGGCTTACATGCTCTAAGGCATCGTTTAGCTGCTTATAGTTAATTTCTCCGCCTTTTATCTCTCTATTGGTTTTGTCCATCAGTTGGTAAGCACCGCTAATCTTCACTTCTAAAATGCTTTCATCGCTTACCACGGCATAACCCCCATAACTTGAAGATAGAGTCCAATCTCGTTTCACTGGTGACGCTAGCAAGTCTTCACCAACAGAGTAATCTGCTAGCTCACTCGTTACCCCAAGATAATTCTTCATAAATGTAGGAACAACATCTTGATGACTGGTGAGTGCATCCGCAGGCCAAAGCATGCTATTGGCGCTAATTTTCGGGCCAAATATAGCGAAAGGCACCTTGATTTGGGCATCAGTAAAATTACTATTGTGACCCCAAAAATTCAGCTTATTATCATTCAATTCTTGAGCATGATCGCCAGTGATGATTACAACCGTATTATCGAGATCACCGCTTTGCTTCAACTTATCCAACACTCGTTTCATCTGGCTATCAACAAAGTGAGCACTGGTTTTATAACGATTAAAGAACTCTGTCGTATCTGTGTCATTATTCAATTTTAGATAGTTAAGGGTTTTCAGATAAGGCTCGAACTTATTTGGGTAGTCATCAGGAAAATCATAGCCATGGGGCGCATCATAAAATAAAAACGAGAAGGTCGGTTTCGTTTTATCTTTTTGATCATACCAAGCTAACCAATCATTGGTTAAATCAATATCTAACTCAGATGGTCGGCCACCTTCCGAGCCATCTACTCGTAAATCCGCCACATTGGTGAATACCGTTTTATCAAACTCTGGCGATCTCAGTTGGGCCGCAGAAAAAATGCCCAAATTATAATTTAGCTGCTGAAGCCTATCGATAAATAACGGTGCTTTTTGGTTTGCCAGAAAGCCGTGCCAATAAGTACCAGGAACACCATAAAACAAACCAAAAATACCCGTTCGAGTCGAGTTACCCGTCGACATATGGTTATTGAATATAATGCCATCTTGTTCTTCTACTACTGCCCATGTATTAGGGGTAATCTCAGCATTAAAGGTATCGGCGCGCCATGAGTCCACCACCAACCAAAGAATATTCACTGGCTTTTCTACTGGCTCAGTTTGCAAAGGATTTAATGGGTAGTGTAAATCGCTCTTTCGATCCATTTTCATCGACTGTTGGCGCTTTAACGCTTCTTCATCAATCCAGCCGTACTTACGCATCAATTTATTGGAAGTAGCCGGCTGGAAAAGAGGCAGATATCGCTTAACGACCGTAACAGGCTGGTAGGCGTGTGCAGCAGCCCAGATATGGATACCATTTGTCGCCAATAGAGCCAAAAAAGTCACAAATGCAAACTTTCGTCCAAGCTTATGTTGTGTGATCACTGGTTGACCATCTAGCCAGCGTACTAACATCCACTGACTCACTAACAATGCCGCGACACCTCCAATCACCATCGCCCAAGTAACCAGTGGAAAGCTTACAATCTGCCCAGATAAAATCATATTGACCACAACAAAGTTAATATGAAAACGGTACTGAGCAAACACAATGGTATCGATGAATAGAACCGCGATACCAATGGAGGCAATGAGACTTTGCACCAGCCTACGACTGCGAGTGGGGAGAAACAGAAACGGAATGCTAATCAACCCAACCACAGCAGACAGCAATACCATTTGGCTAAACGTACCTGCAAAAATAAACACTATTGCCTGAATATCACTAGGGAACTCTGGCAAGAATGCAAAGTAGCGACTCGATATAGCCATGGCGACCAAAGCATTAATAAGGATAAGCCACCCATGAGAGTGTAACTTCTGTTTAAACGAAAGCTTGTTCAATGTTTTCTCCACGAAACCTGATCAATAAAAAATCATACGACACAAAAAGATCAATCCAAAAATAAGTTACTCTTCAGAGTGGTAACCTATCAACAGTTGCTCAAAATCACTCTCTTGCCAGCAAATATCTCTTTTATTTTTTTCTTTATAGAATGACCGCTTTAATCGACTAAGGTTCGATTCTTTCCAAGAATCCCCCTCCTTAACACCACATTTATCAAAATCAATCAACCAAACGACACTATTGTTATCCACCAGAATATTATGAATATTGAGATCAGTGTGATTAACCTGCAGATCATGCATTTTTCTGATCTCCTTTCCTATTGATTGGTACAGTATGTTAGATAAAGGCTCTCTCTCCAATATCGAGACTAAATCATCCGTATTGGGGATTTTTTCACTTAACAGATCCGCTTGATAACAAAATGTCCGTTTTACTACTCTAGCAGCAATAGGCTTAGGGACATTAGCCCCACCATCAGCAAGCTTAGCCAACAATTGGAACTCTCGATACGCTCGGCTATTCTTCCAGCCAAAGAACAGATAATGGTCACTCACAATCTTGCCAAACAAGCCACCACGTCGATAATGACGAAGCGCTGCTTGAATGCCAGCTAGCTGAATAAACCAAGTGGTCCCTCGCCCCTGTGCTGCACCAATAACACGGTCTTGATGATGCCAATAATCAATATCAAAACTCTGCTCAACAGCCGAAGCTAATAACTTATCATCATACCAAATACGTAATTTGGGCTGCTTAATTTCGTTCATTATCAAACCAGTATATTTATCTATTCTATTGGCAGTTCATCTATAATGGACGCCTGCCAGTTGAGAAGCTTCATTCTACAGTTATCACTCACATTCTCAAATATGCCATCTTTATTGAATAGTACGTTGCTATTTCCCATTGGTATTAACCCGTCAATATCTTGAAGTTGCAACACTATCGCTGCATAATCCTTGAGACACCGAATCTGGAACTAATCATGCCCCTTTTCAATTCAGCACCTAAATCTGTCTGTTTTCTCCGCTTGTCAGCAATTGGAGACGTATGCCATGCCATCGCCGCAGTCCAAGCTTTGCAAAAACATTGGCCTGAAACTAAAGTAACCTGGATCATAGGCAAAGTAGAGGCGCAATTAGTTCAAGGATTAGAAGGTGTCGAGCTAATCATATTCGACAAGAAAGCTGGCTGGACTGGTATCCAATCCGTTTGGAAGGCACTAAAAGGACAACGCTTCGATGCCCTTGTTCATATGCAGCTAGCATTGAGAGCCAGTATTGTTACCCTTGGCATTCGCGCAAACTACAAAGTAGGTTTTAATCGAGAACGCGCTAAAGAAGGTCAATGGTTATTTACCAATCGAAAAATACCTGATACCCACTCTCAACATGTCTTGGACAGCTTCTTCTCCTTCATTCACTATTTAGGAGTACCTCGCAGCCAACCCGAGTGGCAGTTGCCTATTGATCAAGAGCATCTTCTCTTCGCTAAACAGGTACTACAAGGTAAGCCGTCCGTCGTTATCAGCCCGGCAGCAAGCAAAGATGAACGCAACTGGCAAGTTGAAAAATACGCCCAGTTTGCCGACTGGGTAACGAGTAAAGGTTATCAAGTCGTGCTATGCGGATCGCCATCAGAGCGCGAACTGGCACTTTCACAACGTATTCAAACACTCATGAACTCCACAGCGCTGGATCTAGTAGGAAAAACATCCTTAAAACAACTTACTGCAATATTAAGATATGCTGATGTTGTACTTGCACCAGACTCAGGCCCGGCACATATCGCGACTACCCAACATACTCTCGTAATCGGTTTATATGGGCATAGTAACCCTAAACGAACTGGCCCTTATAACAGTCAAAAATATGTTGTCAGTGTCTATGAACAATTTGCACAACAGCAATACAATAAGCCGCTCGAAGATCTCTCTTGGAGCTCTAGAGTAAAAGGCAGCCACATAATGGATGCCATCTCTCTAGAAGACGTTCAACAACGCTTTAACACCATCGAAAAAACCGAGGATAACCATGCCAAATAGCAGCGATAAAAAAATCACCGTCGCGGTGGCTTTAATTGTAAAGAATGAAGCTGATAACCTCGCCGGCTGCTTAGATACCGTTTCTAACTGGGCTGATGAAATTGTTATTCTTGATTCAGGAAGCACTGACAATACTGAGCAAATTGCCCGCAACTATACCGACAAATTTTTCACTAACCTAAATTGGCCGGGATTTGGTCCTCAGCGGCAGTTAGCCCAGCAATACGTAAAGTCCGACTACGTGCTCTGGTTAGATGCAGATGAACGAATTACCCCAGAACTACAAGCAAGCATTGAATCTGCAGTGACTCAAAACCAGCCAAATACCGTCTACAGAATGAATCGACTCAGCTGGGTATTTGGACGCTATATTAAACATTGTGGTTGGTATCCAGATAGAGTTGTACGCCTATATCCTACCCAACTGACCCAATACGATGATGCCCTTGTTCATGAAAAAGTGCAGGTAAACAGTAGTATGCAAGTCAAAGAGCTCAATGGGGATGCCATACATTATACTTATAATGATCTGCACCACTATCTTGTGAAGTCAGCAGGGTATGCCAAGGCATGGGCAGATCAACGAGAAAGAAGTGGTAAAAAAAGCAGTCTTTTTACGGGTATCACTCATGCATTAAGTTGTTTTGTGAAAATGTATTTCATCAAGGCAGGTTTCTTAGATGGAAAACAAGGTTTGTTGCTTTCCATCCTCTCTGCGCACTCCACTTTTGTGAAATACGCTGATTTATGGATTAGGACAAATACTGACAAGCCCAAGGATTAAGATCCGTTAACACCTGTTCTATATCGATACTGGTCATATTGCTCTGCTCTTCTTGGTTTTTACCACCTTGGGGAGTAAAGGCAATATGACGTTCAGCTGAATTTATCGGCATCCAACGCAAAGGTGTTGAAGACCGTTTTGCTGGGAAAAAGCCGACAGTAGGCACATCCAGTGCGGCAGAAATATGAAGAGGCCCAGTAGAACCCGCAATAAACAAACTGGCGCAAGCTAAAGAGCAGGAAAAATCCACTAAACCATCATTTTTATCATACACAACACAGTGATCACCTTGTGCTGAGATCAGAGATAGAAGTTTTCTCGCATTTTCCTCTTCACCTGGCCCTGCAGTTAACACCGTCTCAAACTCGCCATCTAAGCCACTTATCAATGCCTGATATTGCTCATTAGCAAGGGCATTTGAAGAGCCTCCCGTACCAGAGTGAACAAATACCCAAGGTAGATTCGAGTCAATCCCTAACTGCTTAGCTAACTTTGTTTTCTGTGCCGCCAACGCATCTTCATCAAACTGGAAATATGGCGCACTCGGCTCAATAATTGCTACATTGTTATCCGACAAAAAGACTCGAATTAAGTCCATATTATATTGATATTCAGGTTTTGCGGACTGAGAACGTCTTTGCTTAACTCGATGGTTATAGAAAATTTGCGCAAATTTGGTAGCCGGAGCTAAACGGTAAGGAATACCCGCTCGCCATACAAGCATTGCATTATACGTAGTAGAAAATAGATTAATTGCAGCGTCAAAATGACACTTTTTTATTGTTTGAAGCAGTGCATTATAATCAGACTTATCGGCGGATTTAGTTGGATCAATAATCACATCATCAATCCATGGGCACTGCCTTGCAAGTTCAGCGGTATAACGAGGAACTAAAGCTGTAATATGACTCTCTGGCATCGACTCTTTTAACATGGCGAAGCTTGGCCAGGCCAACATAAAGTCGCCAATTTTATCATTACGAACTACCAGTATTTTTTGCATATATAGCACCAAGTTTACAAACTAATCAGAGAAGTATCGTTACCGATATCATTTATATTCAACATAGACCCGTATAGTACCTGTATAGAGCCTCAAAATTAAATAGTTAATTTTATGCGCATTTGTTAGCATGATCGTTATGCACTTCTAAGTACAAGAAACGATAAAATGACACATAAGCACACATCTAAAGTGATCTACCCTGGTACATTTGATCCTATTACTAATGGGCATTTAGACCTGATTTTAAGAGCTGCAAAAATGTTTGATCATGTGGTCATAGGCGTTGCTGCCAGCCCGAGCAAAAAAACCATGTTCACCTTAGAAGAGCGAGTAGAACTAATAGAAACCGCGATCAGCAGCCACAACAATATATCCGTTGTCGGTTTCTCAGGGCTGTTGGTTGATTTTGCCGAAAGAGAACAAGCCAACTTACTCATTCGTGGTCTTCGAACCACAATCGATTTTGAGTATGAGTTTGGTCTAACAAATATGTATCGAAAACTTCTGCCAACTTTAGAGAGCGTATTTCTTACTCCTTCAGAAGAATACGCCTTCTTATCGTCAACCATCGTTAGAGAAGTCGCCATTCACGGTGGCGACATTAAGCAATTTGTTCCAGAAAATGTCGCGCTAGCCATTAGCAACAAGACCGCCAAAAACTCTTCCATCACAAAGACAGAAGAGTCGTAATTACTGAGCGACCTGCCAACGCAGATAGTAGTCTTGAAGCTTGCGGTACTCTTTGCCTTGTTGTGGGTTTGGATTATCAACCGCACTCTCTTCACTGTGCCACTGATCATCAGCCCATGGGTAGAGTTTTTCTGGCTGATATACATCATAGCTACCCTGCTCATTAATAACCCTTTGCGCGTTATAACCAAAGCTTTCTATCGATTGTGTAGAAAGCAGGTTGTTACCGCCTAAAGAGATATAACTGGCATCAGACAGACTGAAATTATACAAGGTCGGGAAAATATCCCGATGAGAACCAATACGCTGGCTATCATATTGAAATGGTACATTCTGTAAGATTTTCTGCGGCACATACAGATAGAAAGGAACAGCGTAATTAATGGCAAACTCATTGGCCAAGGTACCATCCAAGTAACGCATTCTATGATCACCCGTCCCTGCGATTAAGGTGTTATTGGCTAAGGGTGAACCTTTAATATTCGTTATAAACTGTCCAAAAGCGTCATTTGCATATTGGTAAGCACTCAAAAGAGCAGTTCCATGCTCCTTTAAAGGTCCTAATAACTGATTGAGTCGTTCACTTACCTCAACCGGCTTAACCTGATAACTCTCTGGCGCCTTAAACGGTGAATGGTTGGTCACAGTAAGAATATAGATCAATAACGGCTTATCACTGCTGTTTAATATTTTTTCGGCATATTTAAAAGCGTACTCATCAGGCACTCCCCATGTATCTGCGTATTTTTTGGCTTCAGGGAAGGTTCTAATAAGAGTATTTTCATCAACGATTTTATCAAACCCCTGCAAGGGCAGGTAATTGGCTAAATTACGCCACATCGCATTTCCTGGCGTAATATACACAACCTCATACCCTGCCCGCTTATAAGGCATTACTGCAGAGCCAGGCATAACCACTTTTTGCACACTAGAGTGACTAATGGAAGGGTTACTACTATGAAATAGCATCATCATCATGCTATCAATGGTTGCGGAGGTACTTGCTAAGAAACGCTTAAAGACAAAATCATCTTCAAACGGCTGACGAAGCGAAGCCAGTAGATCATTCTTTTCCGCGTCATCCTCTAGCAAAACATTACTGCCAAACCCTTCCATTAAGGTCATGACTATATGAGGTTTATTATTCTCAAGATATTCATTTGTCGGCGTGTGGTATTCAGGGGTTGGTTGCCCTAACACTTTGTTCATTTGAGTCGTCAGTAACTCTGCACCAATCGGTTCAAACTTGGTTTGTTCCTTATAGTCGCCTCTCGCCCAATCTAGAGCCATAAATGCATTGGGAGTCGCCTTATTTAGTACATCATAATCAGAGACATTAGCGTGATAACGTTTAAGGGGTAAGGTCGAAAAGCTACCACGGGCCAGTCCGACATAGACTAAAATTGCCACAAAAACGGCAATGGAAACCATTGACCAGTGCCATGACTTCGTCGCTAAAAAGCGCTTGCTGGCGATAACCTTGTGAAGAAGTTTTGATGCAGCCACAGTAATAGTTACAGTGAAAAGTAGCGCAAATACAATGGGGTAATCACTCCATGCACTTTCTAATACGGCTTTGGTATCATCATCAAACAGTCCAAAAACAAACACATCAAAATAGTTACCAAAAGTAATATAGTAGTAATAATTCCCGATGCTAAATGCTGTTAACAGAAAGAAAATAATACTGGCATAAGGAAGTAGACATTTCTTAACAAAATTAAATAGCGCAGGAAATGCGGCTACAACGATGGCCAATAAATAAAGGGGCGCGAAAGCGATCGTTGCCACTTTTAAGTCATATCGCAAACCAACAAATAACGCTCGACATAGATCCCAGTATCGTTCACCAAGCATAGTGACATCAATTTGTTGAAACAAAAAAATCACTCGGCCAGTGGTCAAAATTACACTTGAAATAAGTAATGCCGTAAGGACCCAAACAGTGATCCTTAAAAAGTTATTCTGAAAATTCATTGTTATCGCACTTTATTTTATTGGTTGGCAATCTGTACAAAAATAGCTGTTTCTTTGACCTATCTTAATTTGCTGAATGTCATTCGCACATCTAGGACAAGCCTCCCCAGCTCGACCATAGACCTGTAATACTTGAGCAAAATAACCCGGTTTGCCATCCACCTGATTAAAGTCTTTTAGCGTCGTTCCACCCTGCTTTATTGCAGTAGTAAGCACTTGCTTTATTTCAAAAACCAACTTATCCCACTGGTTTATCGTTAATTTACCCGCTTGCGTTAATGGATGAATACTTGCAGAGAAAAGTGACTCACTTGCGTATATATTACCGACACCTACCACCACTTTGTTATCCATAATAAACTGTTTAATAGCAACTCTTTTGCCTTGCGCTCTATCTCTCATATAGTCACAACTAAACTGGTCACTTAATGGTTCTGGCCCCAAGCTACTTAATAGCTGGCTCTCTTCACCAGCGTCCTGCCACAACCAGCTGCCAAAACGTCTCGGATCATTATATCTAAGCCGTTTTCCATTGGTAAGCACCAGATCAACATGATCATGTTTACCCGCGACATGTTCACCATCTAATATCCGCAATGAGCCAGACATTCCTAAATGAACAATAATGGAACCAATGGGGGTAACCAGTAACAAATATTTTGCTCGACGTTTAATAGCAACGATTTTTTGTCCTGTTAGCAGTTGAAGTTCATCAGGAATGCGCCAACGTAACTG
Source organism: Vibrio sp. 99-8-1 (assembly GCF_013114595.1). GTDB lineage: Bacteria > Pseudomonadota > Gammaproteobacteria > Enterobacterales > Vibrionaceae > Vibrio. The sequence goes on from NZ_VTXE01000019.1 coordinate 31,355, forward strand.
TGGTTGACGTACAATTATTTCTTCAATTGTTTGATCTTTTATATGAGGTGTAATCCCCATTTTGCTCACTTCAACTTCAGGTAATTCTGGCATACATCCACTCAAAGCTTGCCAATATTTGCAGTTTGGCTTGATTGCATTTAATTAATAGGGAAAAGATAGCTTGGTTCAACAGAAACGGCTATCCAGTTTTGCTGCCAGTTTTTCATCAACCAAAACTTTGGCGTTTCATAATAAGTAATTCGCTGAGGCTCTTCTTTTTCTAAGTACCACACTTCAATCGTATTCGCCTTAGATAACGTTGGTTTTAATTGACGATAGGTATCATCACTTACCGCTGTTCCTACTAAATTTTGCCAACGCTGTACCAACTCCAATTCAGGAATAGAAAGTGTCTCCGTTGCTTTCCAGCCACTCGCTTCCCGTAAAAGCGACCAACGAGAAAAATGAATCTGTTGAACAGTTTGATTCGGGTTTAGCAAATATGGGTACTCATTCTGCTCCGGTTCAAGGAGGTGATTCTTAATAATGGTTGGCATATTAAGAATGATCATAAACATAATAACGCCCAACATCAGCACGTTATTCCAACCACGACGAGAAAGCTTCATTGCATTTCCTTATTTTACTCAATGAGTAACCAGTATTACGAATACCAGTCATTATTGCCAAGTCATATACTCAAGTGACCTCAAGATGCAGGATTCAGAGCTACATCAACAGGGTCAGTTCAAGAAAGATAATCGAAGGAATGGCATCCCCTTTCAAGGTTACTTGAGTATAGAATATATCAAAAATTGCAGACATAAAAAAACCCAGCTACAAGAGCTGGGCTTTTTGAAACTAGTAATCAATTACTTGATTTTTGCTTCTTTGTACATAACGTGCTTACGAACAACTGGATCAAATTTCTTGATCTCAAATTTTCCTGGCATGTTACGCTTGTTTTTATCAGTAGTGTAGAAGTGACCAGTACCTGCTGAAGAAACAAGTTTGATCTTCTCACGAATGCCTTTAGCCATTGCTTAATTCCTCTTAAACGTTTTCGCCACGTGCACGGATATCAACAAGAACAGCATCAATGCCTTTCTTATCAATAATACGCATGCCTTTAGCAGTTAGACGTAGTTTAACAAAACGTTTTTCGCTCTCTACCCAGAAACGATGAGTTTGTAGGTTCGGCAGAAAACGACGCTTAGTAGCATTTCGTGCGTGTGAACGGTTATTACCCGTTACTGGACGCTTACCAGTTACTTGGCATACTCGGGACATTAATGTCTCTCCAAAATCGTTTCAGCTCGATATCAACCTTGGTGGCCGAACCTCTCTATCTAATCATCAAGAAATGAGGTTAAAACCTATGGTAAATCCATACAAGGCTATCAAAGGTCGCGCATTATACTAACTTGACGTACATTGCTCAATACCCAGACAGATCCTTTTTGCAGGATTTAGTGATCTTTTTTACACAGAGCTGAATTTGTGTTCAAAAATAGTGCGCGGATCATAGCAGATTTAAGAGGGAGGGCAACTAGAAAAAATAGGTTTTATCAAGGTTATATGTCACAACTGGCCGATTATAAACAAAAATAGGGTTAGGCTAATCATTTTTTACGCTATTTGTCAGCATGTTAGCTTTTATTCTCTCTAATCTATATTTCAATAATACTACGCCTCAATGTCATTTTTTTATATCAAACCTTGCTCTGCAAATGACAAGACACTCTCTTCTGCGATGATAAAATGGTCTAACACTCTAATATCGACCAAAATCAACGCCTCTTTTATTCTAATCGTTACTCTAATATCTGACTGGCTAGGCTCTGATATGCCTGAAGGGTGATTGTGTGCCAAGATAACTGCCGCAGCATTATGAGCTAGAGCGCCTTTCACAACCTCTCTTGGATAGATGCTTGCAGCGTTGATTGTTCCTTCAAACAATATCTCTTCCCCTATAACCTGATGTTGATTGTTAAGGTATAAGATTACAAAACTCTCACGCTCTCTATTTTTTAATACGCTAGTTAAATACTGTTTAGTATAAAGAGAGCTATTTAACGTATCTCCCTTTTTAATGGTTTCCAATAGATAACGCTGAGCCATTTCTAGTACTGCCTGCATTTGGGTATATTTTGCCTCTCCCAACCCTTTGTGTGCACAAAAAGTCTCTTTCGTACTAGTAAACAGATTTTTTAATGAACCAAACTCTGCCAACAGATACTCAGCCAGCTCTATCGCATTTTTTCCCCTAATACCCGTACGAAGAAATATGGCCAGCAACTCAGCATCAGATAATGCTTTTACACCACGAGTTAGTAGTTTCTCTCGTGGCCGAGACTCCTTAGGTAATAATTTAATGCTCATGTCCTCTCCTTAATAGAACCAATACAGCTTAATAAGAGAGCCATTTCCTCACGGTCACAAACGACAAAACCTCGTTATACGACTAACAGAACTCTATAAAGAATGCTCTGTATCATCTATTACATATTTTTGAGACCGTTGCTCATTTTTTGCAAAAGTAGCGCCTCCATTGAAAGAAAATGCCTTATTTCCATTTCAATATCCTCAAATCTGCATCAATTCGGGTGCACTTTATCAATCACAATATGCTATGGTTTGGCCAGAATTTTAGGAGAACAATACATGCAATCATTATCTGGAAAAAAAATCCTGTTAGGTATTAGCGGTGGCATTGCTGCTTACAAATGCGCAGAGCTCACTCGACGTCTTGTAGAGCGAGGAGCTGAAGTTCAGATAATGATGACAAATGCAGCCAAAGAGTTTATTACTCCATTAACCATGCAAGCCGTCTCTGGCAGGCCAGTATCGGACAGTTTGCTCGATCCTGCCGCAGAAGCTTCAATGGGCCATATAGAGCTAGGAAAATGGGCTGATCTTGTTCTACTTGCCCCAGCAACCGCCGATCTTATTGCTCGTATTTCGGCTGGTATGGGGAATGACTTAGTTTCAACCGCCGTTTTGGCAACGGAAGCACCTATTGCCATAGCGCCGGCAATGAACCAACAGATGTACAGTAATATTGCTACACAAGAGAACCTCGCCACATTGCAACGCAGAGGAATGCACATTTGGGGCCCTGCTGCTGGTGAACAAGCATGTGGTGATGTAGGAATGGGCAGAATGCTAGAGCCGATGCAACTTGTGGAGCATTGCCAAGCTTTCTTTCAACCTAAATTACTGCAAAACAAAAAAATACTGATTACCGCGGGCCCAACTCGTGAAGCTATCGACCCTGTTCGCTTCATCTCTAATCACAGTTCTGGAAAAATGGGCTATGCGCTGGCAAAAGCCGCTCAGCAATTAGGTGCCGAGGTGACTATTGTTAGCGGGCCTGTTGCTCTTGCTGTTCCAAATGAAACGCACTGTATAAATGTTGATAGCGCTCAAGAGATGTATGATGCCGTCATGGCAAATAGCGTAGCTTCAGACATATTTATCGCCTGTGCTGCCGTTGCTGATTACCGTCCTGCTAATATTGAACAACAAAAAATCAAAAAGACAGATGACAGCGACTCTATGTCTATCAGCATGATAAAAAACCCTGATATTGTGGCAAGTGTTGCCGCACTAGCAGACAACCGTCCATTTACAGTTGGTTTCGCAGCAGAAACTCAGCAAGTGGAGCAGTATGCTCGTAGCAAACTACAAAAGAAGAACTTGGATTTAATTTGTGCCAATGATGTGTCCGTCGCTGGCCAAGGTTTTAACAGCAACAACAATGCCTTGCATTTATACTGGCCTGACGGGGAAGCAAATCTACCTTTAGATAGCAAAGAAAAGCTGGCCCATGAAATTCTGGTCAAGATTGCTCAACTAAGCCAATAACGTATTCAGTAGGTGAGCGATATATCTTCTTGTGACTATCGCTCTCAATTCGCTGTTATTTGTCCGTTATAAAAACTATTGTGATCGAAAATTATTATGAAAAAAATTGATTTAAAAATCTTAGATACTCGCATTGGCGACCAATTCCCACTACCCGCCTACGCAACAGATGGTTCCGCGGGTTTGGATCTTAGAGCGTGTCTTGATCAGCCTCTAACAGTAGAGCCAGGTGAAACTCACCTTGTACCAACAGGGCTTGCAATCCATATTGCCGATCCTACATTAGCTGCGACGATATTGCCTCGCTCTGGCCTTGGTCATAAGCACGGAATTGTATTAGGAAACCTCGTTGGTTTAATCGACTCCGACTACCAAGGACAACTGATGGTCTCTGTATGGAATCGAGGTACATCTACTTTTGTTATTGAGCCCGGCGATCGAATTGCTCAGTTAGTTTTTGTTCCTGTGGTTCAAGCTGAATTCAATATTGTTACAGACTTTGATGAAACAGAACGCGGCGAAGGCGGCTTTGGCCATTCCGGTAAACAGTAACTTATTCCAATACTAAGCAAACCTGTTCAGCGAAAACACATTAGCGTCTGCTCAAGGCTCCAAGCAGAGATGATAATTTATTTGTCATCTCTATCGCTCTCTCCTTATTAACTCAAGTGATGCTTTCTCACAGTGGATAAAATTAGTTAGCAAGCACCAACTTCTTTCTAAATGCTTATTTTTGTTAACTTCGTCTAACTAAACACTACGATATCTCGCCAGTCTCAGCTAGAATGTTGCAACAACGATTGTCGCCAATTTCCTCTTTGATTAACATCTTTATTGGCGTACCTAGGGTCTGTTTATCTTTCGAGAACAGATTTTGTTTAATCTGAAAGCGGTTTGAGCAAGGCATGAAGAGAGCAGCATAGTTTTTCTATGTAAACGACTCATAACACAGCTCAAGACGTTTTCAGATGAACCCTTCGGGCAGTGTTTGTTGCAAAAATAGTCGCGAAAGGTCAACAGACCCTAATATGAACAAAAGGAAACGAATAGATGACTGGTACTCGCAAATCTAACCGTCGTGAAGAGATTCTACAGGCTCTTGCCCACATGCTCGAGTCAACTGATGGTGCATCCAGAATCACCACAGCAAAACTGGCTAAACAGGTCGGTGTATCAGAAGCTGCTCTATACAGGCACTTTCCAAGCAAAGCTAGAATGTTTGAAGGCCTTATTGAATTCATTGAAGATGCATTAATGTCGCGAATAAATCGAATTCTCGACGACGAAAAAGATACTCTGCAAAGAATTCGTATGGTTCTACAATTAATTTTGGCTTTTGCTGAGATGAACCCTGGCTTAACCCGAATTTTGTCCGGTCACGCCTTGATGTTTGAAAACGAACGATTACGTACCCGTATCAACCAACTGTTTGAAAGAATCGAAACTCAACTTCGACAAATATTACGTGAGCGAAAAATCCGAGAAGGAAAGTCATTTCCTGTTGATGAAGGTATTCTAGCGGCTCAGCTACTTGGCCAGGTTGAAGGCAGTTTAAACCGATTTGTTCGTTCTGACTTTAAGTATCAGCCAACTGAAAACTTTGAAGAGTATTGGGCATTACTCAGCGCACAAATTCAATAGGCTCAGACAGTAATGAAAGATCTATACAAGCCAACATTCAGCCTCTCACTTATTTACCCCAAATATTGGGGAGTATGGATTGGCTTTGCCATTTTAGCGCTATTTGTGAATGTTCTTCCATACAAGCTGCTTTATTTCATTGGCAGAAAGTTAGGCCAATGGGGAATGAAGTTCAGTAAAAAACGCGTATTCATTGCTAACCGTAATTTAGAGCTTGCCTTTCCTGACATGTCAGAGCAAGAGCGTAGCACCATGGTGACCGAAAATTTCAAAAATACCGGATTAGCGCTCATCGAAACTGGTATCGCTTGGTTTTGGCCTGAGTGGCGCTTTAAGCGGCTGCTTAGTTTTGGCGACCTAGAAGAACTTTATCAGTTCGATCAAAATAAAAAAGGCGTACTGGTTTGTGCTGTTCATGCGCTTAATCTAGAAATTACCGCCAGAGCGTTTTCTACCGTCAACCTACAAGGTTATGGCGTTTATCGACCTCACAATAATCCTGCTTATAATTTTATACAGCACTGGGGACGAACCCATGGTGGAAACCAAGCCATTGATAGGAAAGATGTTAAAGGGATGATTCGTGCACTACGCGACGGCGCTCGTATCTTCTATTTACCAGATCACGATTATGGTAGACGTAAATCGGTCTTTGTTCCTTTTTTTGCGGTCGACAATGCCTGTACAACTACGGGCACCAGTATCTTAGCTTATACAGGGCAATGCGCAGTATCTTTTGTATCCGGCTTTAGAAATAATCAGGGTAAATATGACTTAATCGCCGAGAAATCCGTTCATGAACAGTATCCACAAAAAGATGAATACGCGGCGGCGATATTCGTCAATCAGCACGTAGAAAAAACCATCCTCAAAGCACCTGAACAGTGGATGTGGCTACACAAGCGTTTTAAAACAATGGAAGATATTAATATCCCTAAAGATACGCTGTATAAATGACGTCCATTTTTTTGGGGAGGGAGGTGAAACAGTCAACATCATCTCTATTTTTAGACAGTAACTGCATTTATTAAGGGGCACTATTTGCCCCTTAATTCTCATTCATAACTGCTGACTTTTATACGCCAAATGCTTCTCTGTAGGCTTTCACTTTTGCTAGCTGTTGAGCATTACCTTCTTCGTTTTCCAAATAGGCAATAATATCGCTAAGGCTAACGATAGAGATAATTTGGCAGGCGAAGTCTCGCTCAACTTCTTGAATAGCAGACAACTCACCTTGCCCTTTCTCTTGACGATCAATCGCCACCAGCACACCCGCAAGATTGGCACCACTCGCTTTAATGATCTCCATTGATTCACGAATCGCCGTTCCTGCGGTAATCACATCGTCAACCAACATTATGTTCCCGACCAGCGGTGCACCCACTAAACTGCCCCCTTCGCCATGGTTCTTCGCTTCTTTACGATTAAAACAGTATGGCGTATCAACATTATGATGATCCGCTAACGCCACGGCTGTCGTTGTTGCAATGGGGATGCCTTTATATGCTGGACCAAATAACACATCGTACTGAATACCAGAGTCAGCCAAAGCCGCAGCGTAAAAGCGCCCTAATCGAGCTAAGTCGCCCCCAGTATTAAACAAACCAGCATTAAAAAAATAGGGGCTTGTTCGTCCAGACTTTAGGGTAAACTCGCCAAACTTTAATACACCTTTTTCAAGAGCAAACTCTATAAACTCTCGCTGATATGCTTTCATTGTTTCTCTCTCTATCAATTGCTTACATTGTTTCCCATCACAGGAAAAAAAGACAAAAAAATAGCCCCTTAAAAGGAGCTATTATCTCAGTCAGCTAAAGTGGATTTCTGAATCTCCACAATATCGCTGATGCCCTGCTTAGCCAGAGCCAATAATTCTAAAAGTTCTTCATGACTAAAGGGTTCGCCTTCGGCAGTACCTTGAACTTCAATCATTTTCCCTTCTTCCGTCATCACTACGTTCATATCGGTATCCGCTGCGGAGTCTTCTACATATTCCAGATCGCACAGCGCTTCATTTGCAACCATACCAACAGAAACAGCCGCAACGTGCCCCTTCATTGGGTTACTTTTTAGTTTGCCTTTAGCAACCAAACCATTAAGCGCATCCGCCATTGCTACACTAGCACCAGAAATAGAAGCAGTACGCGTACCACCGTCAGCCTGAATAACATCACAATCAACCGTCACCATGATCTCACCCATAGCTTCTAAATCAACCACGGCACGCAAGCTACGAGCGATCAAACGTTGAATCTCCATTGTACGGCCCCCTTGCTTACCACTGGCCGCTTCACGTCGGTTACGAGTGTGAGTTGCTCTTGGTAACATGCCATACTCTGCAGTTACCCAACCCTTACCTTGCCCTTTCAGCCAACGCGGCACATTTTCTTCAACGGTGGCATTACAAAGCACTTTTGTATTACCAAACTCAACCAGCACTGAACCTTCAGCATAAGCTGTAAAGTTACGAGTCATTTTAATCGGACGAACCTGTTCAGGACTTCTGTCATTTGGACGCATTGGTAAATCACCTGTATGTAATGGATTTCATTTTCTGCCGGATTATATAAGAAATACCTTCGTCTTCCTATCCCCAAAAGATTCCGTCTTGGAAGTAACGCAACCCTGTCTTCTGTGCTACCATTGCCGCAACATTTTCATCTATTCAACCCAAGTAAATCCAAAAGGTAATTCAATGATCTACAGCATGACGGCTTATGCCCGAAAAGAAGTGAAAGGTGACTGGGGAAGTGCAATCTGGGAAATTCGCTCTGTAAATCAGCGCTATCTAGAGACTTACTTTCGCCTTCCAGAACAGTTTCGTAGCTTAGAGCCCATTCTAAGAGAGCGATTTCGCAAACGTCTGGCTCGTGGAAAAGTTGAATGCCACTTGAGATTTGAAGCAAACCCAGCCGCGAAAGGGGAGCTTACTATCAATGAATCACTTGCTCAGCAGGTGATCAATGCCGCCAATCAAATCTCATCCATGACAGGTGAATCTAACCGCATTAATCCATTTCAAGTAATGCAATGGCCGGGTGTAATGGAAACCCCAGAGCAAGACATGGACTCCATTAACAAAGAGTTATTGTCTGCTTTTGAAGACGCCATTAAAGACTTTATTGATGCTCGTGCTCGCGAAGGTTCCAACATGCGTGAACTGATCGAACAGCGCTTAGACGCCATCACATCAGAAGCAATAAACGTTCGTTCTCGCATGCCGGAAATATTAGAGTGGCAACGAGAGCGTCTAATCAGCAAGTTTGAAGATGCAAAAATAGAGCTTGAAGCCAACCGAGTTGAGCAAGAGCTGATCTTACTGGCGCAAAAAGTGGATGTAGCAGAAGAGCTAGACCGTCTAGACTCCCATGTTAAAGAAACCAAAAACATTCTTAACAAAGGTGGGGCTGTTGGACGCCGCCTAGACTTTATGATGCAAGAGTTCAATCGTGAGTCTAATACACTGGCATCGAAATCCATCAGCACAGATATCACCGCGTCAGGTGTCGAGTTGAAAGTATTGATCGAGCAAATGCGCGAGCAGATCCAGAATATAGAATAAGTTCAAATGACATTATTCGCCAGAGCCCTTAATTTTTAAGGGCTTTTTATATATTCATTACGTTTCTAATCAACTGTTCACTTCAGAGCTTTAAATAACAACGCCTTACCAAGACTTATTTCTTAGATGGTTCTTGGCTAACTTTTCATTACCACGTTTGTAGTTTCCGGTTAATCTGGCCATCAGCTGTTGCTGACCATTAAAATCACAGTCATTCAGCTCTTGTTCCACTTCTTTCGCTTTAGCCCCTCGCAAAACGGTGGCTCTCTTACCATGATGATAAATAGTCACTTCACCTTTAACTCGGTTAAATTTAAACCCCAAATCTTCATTCATCGCCAATCCTATCCTCATAATGGAACAGCCAAATAATGATCCATCAATAGCAAGCTGTCCAAAAAAATTTGTAGCCCATAGCTAACGTTAGCTATAACCTGCTCTCCCATAATTGACGTAGAATTGAATGAATCAACCACTCATCAAAGCAAAGATCCCGCATTAGTTGAGAATGATCCTTATATCGTGCTATCCTTCGCCTCCATTTTTTCGGTCTTTGGTTTTATTTCAACCACTGTCGATACTATCTTTAAGTCATACTGAATCTTTACGTCATACTGAAAGAAATAGCTTATTCAGTAATGTCAGTATTCAGCGTTACAACTCTTCAATATAAAGTGGAATCATAAAAGATGGCACAAGGTACTCTATATATCGTATCTGCACCAAGCGGAGCAGGTAAATCAAGCTTAATCAATGCGTTACTGGAAACTAACCCAACCTACGCAATGAAAGTATCTGTCTCCCACACCACTAGAGGGATGCGTCCTGGAGAAGAAGATGGTGTCCATTACCATTTTATTCAAAAAGAGCAATTTGAAGAGCTGATCGAACAAGAGCAGTTTCTAGAGTACGCGGAAGTATTTGGTAATTACTACGGCACTTCTCGCATATGGATAGAAGAGACGCTAAATAAAGGTATAGATGTATTTTTGGATATTGACTGGCAAGGTGCCCGTCAAATTCGTCAACAGATGCCACTAGCAAAAAGTGTCTTCATTATTCCACCATCCAATGGAGAACTGGAGCGCCGCTTAACCACTCGTGGTCAAGATAGTGACGCTGTTGTCGCAAAACGCATGAGCGAAGCAAAATCTGAAATGTCTCATTTCGACGAATATGATTACTTAATCATAAACGACGATTTTGATGTTTCTTTAATGGATTTTAAAGCTATTATTCGTGCAGAACGCTTAAAGCAAGATAAACAAGCCATTAAATATAGTGGTATGCTTACAGCGCTATTGGCAGAATAAGCCTTTAGACTGTATAATTTCTCGTCATTGTAAATATTAATTAACTAATTTGGAGTCCTCATGGCACGCGTAACTGTTCAAGATGCAGTTGAAAAAGTTGGCAACCGTTTCGACCTAGTTCTTATTGCGGCTCGCCGCGCTCGTCAAATGCAAACTGGCGGCAAAGATTCATTGGTGCCTGAAGAGAATGATAAACCAACGGTTATCGCCCTTCGCGAAATCGAAGAAGGTTTAATCACTAAAGAAGTTCTCGATGCACGTGAGCGTCAAGAGCAGCAAGAACAAGAAGCAGCAGAATTAGCCGCAGTAAGCAGCATCGCTCACAGCCGTTAATCACTCGCTAACTAACATCAAGTCAGCTTCCGAGACTACAATTTGTATCTATTCGATAGCCTCAAAGATGTTGCCCAAGAATACCTAACAGAGCCTCAACTTGAGGCTCTGCGTCAATCTTATGTGGTAGCAAAAGACGCCCATGAAGGGCAAACCCGTTCAAGTGGTGAACCGTATATCATCCACCCCGTTGCTGTTGCCCGCATATTAGCGGAAATGCGATTAGACCATGAGACGCTTATGGCCGCATTATTACACGACGTGATAGAAGATACGGAAACATCCAAAGAAGAACTTGCAGAGCAATTTGGTGTAACCGTTGCCGAGCTTGTTGATGGTGTATCCAAGCTGGATAAGCTTAAATTTCGCGATCGAAAAGAAGCACAAGCAGAAAACTTCCGCAAAATGGTTCTTGCCATGGTGCAAGACATCCGCGTTATTCTCATTAAGTTATCGGATCGTACACATAATATGCGTACCCTCGGTGCATTGCGTCCAGACAAACGCCGTCGTATTGCCCGTGAAACATTAGAGATCTATGCCCCACTCGCTCACCGTTTAGGTATTCACAATATCAAGACCGAGCTAGAAGAGTTAGGATTTGAAGCTCTCTACCCCAATCGCTATCGGGTTCTCAAAGAGGTTGTTCGCTCTGCACGCGGAAATCGTAAAGAGATGATACAGCGCATCCACTCAGAGATAGAAGGTCGACTTGAAGAAGTTGGACTCGCGGCTCGAGTCATTGGACGCGAGAAAAACCTTTTTTCTATTTACAATAAGATGCGAACCAAAGAGCAGCGATTCCACACGATTATGGATATCTACGCGTTTCGTGTCATTGTTGATAGTCCAGATACCTGTTATCGCGTATTAGGGCAAGCTCATAACTTATACAAACCTCGTCCGGGCAGAATGAAAGACTATATTGCCGTTCCTAAAGCGAACGGCTATCAATCTCTTCATACGTCCATGGTTGGTCCCCACGGCGTTCCTGTTGAAGTACAAATTCGTACTGAAGATATGGACCAAATGGCGGACAAAGGGGTAGCGGCACACTGGTCTTACAAAGCGGGCAGCGACACAAAAGGCACCACAGCACAAGTGAAAGCTCAGCGCTGGATGCAAAGCCTGCTTGAGTTACAGCAAAGTGCCGGAACTTCGTTTGAGTTTATCGAGAACGTTAAATCCGATCTGTTCCCTGATGAAATTTTTGTCTTCACACCAAAAGGACGCATTGTTGAGCTGCCTGCGGGTGCAACAGCGGTAGACTTTGCTTACGCTGTCCACACCGATGTAGGCAACACCTGCGTTGGTACCCGAGTAGATCGCCAGCCTTATCCGTTAAGTAAAGCACTGAAAAATGGACAAACCATTGAAATCATCAGTGCTCCCGGCGCCAGACCTAACGCCGCATGGTTAAACTACGTCGTAACATCCCGTGCTCGAACTAAGATTCGTCAGGTTTTAAAAACCATGCGACGTGAAGAGTCCGTCGCATTAGGGCGCCGCTTACTTAACCATGCATTGGGTCGTCACTCTATTGATAGCATCTATCCAGAAAACATTGAAAATGTCTTAACCGAGCTTAAGATTGCTTCTGTGGACGATCTCTTAGCAGCGATTGGGCTAGGTGAACTAATGAGTATCGTGATTGCTCGTCGTTTACTGGGTGATACCGATGAACTTACTGAAACCAGCTCACTGCCTTCTAGCTCGAATAAAAAGCTCTCTATTAAAGGCGCGGATGGGATCTTACTGACCTATGCGAAATGTTGTCACCCGATTCCGGGCGATCATATTATCGCTCACGTTTCTCCGGGACGCGGCCTTGTGGTTCATAGAGAAACCTGTCCAAATATTCGTGGTTATCAAAAAGAACCAGATAAATACATGAGTGTAGAGTGGGCAGAAGAGCACGAACAAGAGTTTATCTCTGAGCTACAAATTGATATGCAAAACCATCAAGGAGCGCTTGCTGAGTTAACTAACGTGGTATCACGTACAGGCTCAAACATTCACGGTATTTCTACAGAAGAAAAAGATGGACGTTTGTACACGATTACTTTGGCGTTAACCGCGAAAGATCGTATTCATTTGGCCAGTATCATGAAGAAAATACGTGTGATGCCTCATGCGTTAAAAGTACGCCGCAGACGACAGTAAGCAAGAAACTCAATTACCCAATTAAGAAGTCGATACGATAATATCGGCTTCTTCTTTTTAAAATCGAAAAAGTATTATGAACCCAGAACGCTATCAACGAATTCAAACCGTACTAAAAGCGAGACAACCAGATTTAACTTTGTGCTTAGAAGAGGTTCACAAGCCAAACAATGTCTCCGCGGTTATTCGTACTGCGGACGCCGCAGGGGTACATAAAATTCATGCTGTTTGGCCAAATGAGCAAATGCGCACATTAAGCCACACATCTGCCGGCGCGAGAAATTGGGTAGAAGTAGAAACACACAGCAATATAGACAGTGCCGTTACCCAATTAAAGCAGCAAGAGATGCAGATATTGGCAACTAACTTGTCTGACAACGCGGTGGATTTTCGCGAAATCGACTACACCAAACCAACCGCCATTATCCTAGGCGGAGAGAAACACGGTATTTCCTCTCACGCTTTATCGTTGGCAGATCAAGATATCATTATTCCTATGGTAGGCATGGTTCAATCTCTCAATGTCTCGGTTGCCAGCGCACTTATACTGTTTGAAGCACAGCGCCAACGTCAGCTAGCAGGTATGTACGATCGAGATGTATCCGCACTAAGCGAGCATGTTATCCACACCACTCTCTTTGAACGTGGTCACCCTGTATTGGCAAAAGTTGCAAAACGAAAAAAACTCCCTTACCCACCTCTGGATGATGCAGGACAGATCGTCGCCGATGAAGAGTGGTGGGCTGAGATGCAGACACGCTAATTCCAAACCGTACCATTTTAAGATCATCTGTTTTCAAATTGTCACCCACAAAAGCAAACGTTTGCTTTTTATATTCAAATCGATATAATCCCGCCCAATTCGATACAACTAGCAAAATGATTATCGAATAACACCACAAACCCGAGCCGATTCTGATTAACAGCAATCACAGAAACTGTATCGAGCTCAACTGAGTTATCCCATTCAGCGATAACGAAGAAACTGAAAATTAGGAAACGAAAATGACGACTCAAAGCGCTTCGCGTAAGTCAGAACTGGTCTACCAACTGAATGATAGACCACCACTACCACATACTATTTTTGCTGCAATGCAGCACCTACTTGCTATGTTTGTTGCAGTGATAACACCATCACTGATCATATGCCAAGCTCTTGGCGTCTCTGCCGAGCAGACCAACACCATCATTAGCATGTCTCTGTTTGCTTCTGGCATATCTTCATTTATTCAAATTCGCACCATTGGCCCTATCGGCTCTGGTCTTCTCTCTATCCAAGGCACCAGTTTTAACTTTCTCGGCCCAATCATTGGTGCTGGATTAGCGTTGAAACAAGGTGGTGCAGATATACCAACAATGATGGCGGCTATCTTTGGCACCATTCTGTTTGCCTCGACGGCAGAAATGCTTCTTTCTCGTGTATTAGAATACGCTCGCCGCATTATTTCACCATTGGTGTCAGGTATTGTCGTTACCCTCATTGGTCTAACCCTGATTCAAGTGGGGCTTGTTTCTATGGGAGGAGGTTACTCAGCACTGGGTGATGGAACATTTGGCAGTTTAGATAAACTCGCTTTAGCCGGTATCGTTCTCAGCCTAATTATTATTTTGAATCGCTCTTCAAATCCCTATATACGAGTGGCCTCTATCGTCATTGCAATGACCGTTGGTTATATCGTTGCCTACTTAATGGGTATGGTTGACACCTCATCAATGGCAGAAACAGCACTGTTTGCTGTACCAATGCCTATGCAGTTTGGTCTTAGTTTTGACTGGTCTCTCTTTATCCCGTTGGTCTTGGTGTTTCTTATCACCGCCATTGAGGCCATCGGTGACATCACCGCCACCTCAGAAGTCTCTGGCGAACCCGTTAAAGGACCCGTTTATCTAAAACGTATCAAAGGGGGCGTGTTGGCAGATGGCGTAAACTCCGCCATTGCAGCACTATTTAATAGCTTTCCAAATTCCACATTTAGTCAAAACAACGGCGTTATTTTACTTACCGGTGTGGCGAGTCGTTATGTAGGTTACTTTATTGCGGGCATGTTAGTGCTGCTGGGTCTATTTCCTGGTGTTGCGAGCTTTGTTCAGCTTATACCTGAGCCTGTACTAGGCGGAGCAACCATTGTGATGTTTGGTACTATCGCTGCGGCTGGCATTCGAATTATCTCACGAGAAGAATTAGACAGAAGAGCGATATTAATTATGGCGCTTTCTTTTTCCATGGGATTAGGAATTGCTCAAAAGCCAGAGATACTGCAATTTATGCCTGAATTCATAAAAAGCATTTTCTCATCAGGTATCTCAGCTGGCGGCATCACGGCGATTGTACTGAACATTCTTCTTCCACTAACAGATAACAAGCAACATACAACAACGGAAGAAACAAGCCCACTCAAAGAAGCGAGTGAGTCAGCCTCTTAGTTCTGTTGCTTTTATGTTGATGATCGTCAGGCAGTGCCTGACGATCATCTCTCGTTACAACCAGCTAGCCACCTCTTTTTCATCCGGTACACTGCCTTTATGAACAACATGTTCATCAATCACCACCGCAGGAGTTTTCATCACGCTATAGGCCATGATCTGTTGTAAATCTGTCACTTTAATCAGTTCAATCTCCACTCCCTGTTCTATCGCCACTTTTTCGATCAATGCCGCTGTCACTTGACAGTTTTTACAGCCCGAGCCGAGTACTTTTACTACTTTCATCTTTTATCTCCTAAAAAATTAACCAAATATAAATACATAATTAAATAGCCACCCCATTAGGGTAAATGCAGATAGCAGCACCAAAAACAGCACCAGTAATAACTTCCACATCATCACTTGCTTCAATAAAATAAACTCAGGAAAACTTGCCGCTACGGTACTCATACAAAAAGCCAAGGTTGTTCCAATGGGCAGACCATTGACAATCAAGCTTTCCATCACAGGAATGACGCCAGTAGCATTTGAGTACAAAGGGATACCAAGCAGCACCGCAGCAGGAACCGACCACCACTGTCCATCTCCCAAATGTGTTTCTATCCAGCCATCAGGAACAAAGCCATGTAGAGCCGCTCCTAAACCAACACCGATAAAAACCCATTTCCATACTCTCGCTACGATCTCTTGTGTCTCTTGTTTGGCAAATGTATGACGTTGCTTGAGTGATAAAGAAGGCACATTATCTCGATTCATAGAAGGTTGATGACGCTGCTCAATACCACGTTGTAGTGCCTCTGCGGCGAACGAATGCAACCAGCGTTCAGCTTTTATAGCATCAAGAAAAAAGCCACTCACAATTCCAATTGTAAGGCCTACCAAAATGTACATAAGAGTAAACTTCCAACCAAGCAAGCTCACCAACAAAAGCACCGCGACCTCATTGATAAGGGGAGAAGTAATTAAAAAGGCCATGGTGATGCCAAGGGGAATTCCTGCAGAGGTAAAACCGAGAAAAACAGGGATACTGGAACAGGAGCAAAATGGAGTAATTGAACCAAAGGTAGCCCCTAAACCATAACCTAAAAAACGCGGTTTATCGGCTAAATAATCTCGCACACGTTCAACATCTAATGATGCTCGAATCATAGCGATGACATAAATCATAACCAGCAATAAAACAAAAATTTTGGCGGTATCTTCAACAAAGAAATGCAGAGCATCACCCAGTTTACTCTGCGGGGAAAGTTGCAAAGTATCAAACACCAGCCAAGAGGCGAAATCAGTAAAGAGTTGAAACATAATAATCCTAGTTAATTCATCTTTACCCTAAAGACGGACAAAGATTAAAAAGGATTCACTCTTTTTTTAATTTTCTTTCTCTTCGCCATTTTCTCGGCGGGTAAAACAGCACACTTGATGATTCTCATCAAACTTAACCTTGCAGGAAACACTCAGTTGATGACGAAGCTTCTCCCTTGCTCGGCGAATTCTTGATTTTGTAGCTGGCAGGCTTAAACCGTGTTGTATGGCAAAATCTTGTTGATTCATTCCTTGCAAATCACAAGCGGTAATAATTTCTCTATCGGGCTGTTCGAGCTCAGACAACACTCTAGGCAGACAACTAATGGCAAGCAAATCAACGGCATCTAGCGATGTTTCACTCTCTTCAATATCATCAGCTAACAACTGAAAAGAAGGCTCTCTGGAGAGATCAATAATCAAGTTATGAGCAACTCGAAACATCCACGCCTTACTATTCTCCACATCACAAAATGCAGAACCTTGCCCCATAACCCGAATGAACACCTCTTGCAAAATATCATGGGCTCGCTGTTTATCCTGAGTCTGTTTATACAACCAAAGTGCCAATGTTTTTTCATTCGCATTCCAAGCTCGCATAGCACAAGGTAATGCATCACCGTCACTGTGATGATTTGTTACCGCCATAATAGATCCATTGTTGTGGTTAAAAGCTATTCAAGTAAAAAAGTGCTGTCGCTACTGACAACCACTCCATGACGCAGAAAGTTCTCACCCAATATCATGCTGTATTCGAATCGAGAACGATCTTGTAAATTAACATTAACTGTCTCTCTAATGTCTCCCACTTGCACATCCATTTTCACTACAGGCCGATGATTCGCTTTCTCTCCTGACTTTGCCTTAATTGTCATCATTCGAACTATGTCTCGAGTAAATGTTTGTTTTTGCCCTTGAGAGTTTCGGTATGTAAAGTCCACCATTTTTTTGCCGTCTTGTTCATACAAAGTAATGTCTTGCGCATGGATTGAGCTCATATCTGCCCCGGTATCTAACTTAACAGGAAAAGTCATCCCTTCTACCGTTGCATTTTCAATATAGCCCGCCTTAATCAATTGATGCGACTCAAGCAATAAATCGGTGCGGGTATTGATTAGAAGGCCATTTTTCCCCATACCCCGCCCGATATGGAAAGTTACTTGCTGATCTCCCTCATTTTCTAAGCTATCCAAGGCAACTTGATAGTCTTTGTACTGACCATTTGCTTCGATACGCATCTCAACAATAGGTCGAACTGAATTACCCACTTTAATTTTTCGCTCGACAGCTTTTACTTGCTTTTTCAACTCGCCATGGCGATCTTGCAAATAATACGTCACCTGCTGCCCTTTATTGGCACCAGATAACTCAAAACTAGGCAAGGTAAGTAGTGGCGTCTGCACGTTTAAATCAATCTCAGATTTAACCTCTACACCATCAATGAGCAACTCCTCTTCTGGAGAGATCACCAGTGGTCGCTTTTGTTTCATTCGGTCAGAAAACATTTCAGCCGGCTTATCCAGCAAATGTTTCTCATTGGCACTTAAAACAAAATTCTTACTTAATACGTCGGTCCCAATTCGTAATTGAGTACTGTTTTTTGAACGATCTTTTAGGTAAACCAATAAATGCGTCTCAAAACCATTTTTCCCTTTCACGGCAATATAAACCTCTGGTCTTTCCGTTTTGCCAAAGGTCAAAGTATCAATAAGCGGTAAGGTCAAAGACTCCGATTTGCCTTGCGCATCTTCAGTGGTAAAGCTCACCATATTGTTTTGTTTATCTACGTTGATATTGGTAGCGTGCATAACGGAATGACGACTGGTTAATGAGAAACTGGTTTCCATCGCCAGGTCTCCCACCATCAGTGTTTCTTGACGACCAACCAATTGCGCTTTGGGTTGTTCCTGTAAAAAATCATAACCGGCAAACACCCATGCATGTTGTTTCAAAAATGATTTACCAATAAGAATAGGCGCTGTAAATTTGGATCGATCCGTCAAGCTCGCTTCAGTATGAATATCAACATCGGCAATTTTCATCTTCAGGTCAATCACTGGACGATACAACGGCTCTTTACTAGTACGACTCCGTACAACACTAATGCGGTATAGAGGCCGGTCAAACTCCAGCACTTCGCCAGATAATGGATTCCGAATAGTAAAGCTAACCCTGACTTGTAGGTTTTCATGTTCGGCGTCATTAAATGCTTTTCGCCACCAATCACTCTCAACACCGCCAAAATCTACAATAACCTTCTTGAGTAACTCTCGATTGGTGAGCGCCTTATAGGTTGGATTTAAGCTATAGATCAAAATATCATCGGCATGCATTGAGGTGGTGTCTGCGCCAGTATCAATTTTCCCGACAAAAGGAATATCACTGTATTTACCAGATCCAGTAAAGTAGATATGCTCAAGACGCCCCAAAACGGTCTTCCCATCTAATGTATAGGCGGGGTATTGAGTGGTATATTTCGCATCTTTAGCAATCGCTAAATTTGAAGTAAATGTCACTACCATAGAAAATACAGCCACCAGCAGTGTTAACGCTCTAACAACTTTTTTCATTGAATATTCCCAGCCCAATACAAAACAAGAATCTAAATCTCTATTTGTCAGTTTTACAAAATGTCGTAATTTATTGATATCTTTTATTTATTTCATTACTGATTTTAGACGATATACAAAATAACAACAGATAGAATTGTGAAGTTTTGGTAAGTTTTTGCTCTGGATATTTTATTATTTGCCCCCATTTATAGAGTCATATACGGTTATAGCCAACATTACTAAAGAGAAGTACCCATGAGTCAAGGGATCAGCTTACAAATAGCAAAAGAGTTGAATGTTCGACCAGAGCAAGTCAACGCCACCATAAATCTGATCGACGAAGGGAGTACTATCCCCTTTATTGCGAGATACCGAAAAGAAGTCACCGGAGGTTTGGACGATACTCAACTGCGCACGCTTGACAGCCGACTCACATATTTAAGAGAAATGGATGAACGTCGTCACGCCATTATTAAATCCATTACTGAGCAAGGCAAACTTACCGCCGAACTAGAAAGAGAAATCGCTCAAGCAGACAGTAAAACTCGTTTAGAAGATCTCTATTTACCTTACAAACCCAAGCGCCGTACCAAGGGGCAAATCGCCATTGAAGCGGGCTTACTGCCTTTAGCCGACACGCTATGGCAACAGGCAAATACTCAACCGGAAATAGAAGCACAAAAATACCTAAATCCGGAAATGAAGATAACCGACAGCAAAGCAGCCTTAGACGGTGCCCGCGCAATCGTCATGGAGCGCATTGCAGAAGATGCGAATCTCATTGAAAAACTGCGTCGCTATTTGTCTAGCCATGCTGAGTTACAATCTCGTGTAATAGAGGGTAAGCAGCAGCAAGGGGAAAAGTTTAAAGATTACTTTGAACACAACGAAAAGATCACTCGCGTACCTTCTCACCGAGCATTAGCCATGTTAAGAGGACGTAATGAGGGTTATTTGCAACTCTCCATGCAAGCCGACCCTAATCAGTTAGAGTCGACCAAAGGCTCCTATTGCGAAGAAATTATAGGCAAACATTACGGTATACATTTAAGTGATGCTCCTGCGGACAAATGGCGTAAACAAGCGATTAGCTGGGCATGGCGTATCAAAATCTCTACCCACATGGAAACCGAGCTTATCGGTGCCATGAAAGAGCGAGCAGAAATTGGCGCCATTGATGTTTTCGCCAGCAACCTTAAAGATCTGTTAATGGCAGCACCAGCAGGACCTAGAGCAACATTAGGCTTGGATCCAGGATTAAGAACCGGCTCCAAAATGGCTGTTGTTGACAGCACAGGTAAAGTGTTAGCAACAGAGACTATTTATCCTAATCCGCCACAAAATCAGATAGATAAGTCTGCTCATACTCTTCAGCAGTTAATCAAAAAACACCACGTCGATCTTATTGCTATTGGTAATGGCACAGCATCTCGTGAAACAGACAGCTTTGTTGCCGATGCTTTAAAGCAGGCAAATCTAAGCGTACAAAAAATTATCGTTAGCGAAGCAGGGGCATCGGTTTACTCTGCTTCCGAACTGGCTGCAAATGAATTTCCCAATATGGATGTATCGCTTAGAGGTGCAGTTTCCATAGCCAGACGTCTACAAGATCCACTGGCAGAGCTGGTTAAGATTGACCCTAAATCTATTGGTGTAGGTCAATATCAGCATGACGTTAGCCAAGCTATGCTAGCAAAGCGCCTTGATGCCGTTGTAGAAGATTGTGTAAACGCTGTTGGCGTTGATGTAAACACGGCCTCTGCCGCTTTGCTTACCCGTGTGGCTGGCTTATCCAATACCATTGCACAGAATATTGTTAACTTTCGCGATGAACATGGTCGTTTTGAAAGCAGAACGACTCTAAAAAAGGTCGCTCGCCTTGGACCAAAAGCGTTTGAACAAAGCGCTGGTTTTTTACGTATTATGAATGGTAAGAACCCATTAGATGCTTCATCGGTTCACCCTGAAGCTTATCCTGTGGTAAAAGCCATTGCGGACAAAAATCATAAAAACATCCAAAGTCTATTGGCCGATAGTGCTTTCCTTACTGCATTAAACGCTAGCGATTACACCAGTGACTTGTTTGGCATCCCTACCGTAACCGATATCATTAAGGAGCTTGATAAGCCGGGTCGAGATCCCAGACCAGAGTTTAAAACCGCTACCTTTGCTGCAGGAGTCAATAAAATATCAGACTTGGAAGCAGGTATGATTTTAGAAGGGGTGGTGTCCAATGTGGCTAATTTTGGGGCATTTGTCGATATTGGTGTTCATCAGGATGGTTTAGTCCATATCTCTGCTCTGACAGATCGATATGTTGCCGATCCTCGTGAAGTTGTAAAAGCGGGAGATATTGTCACCGTAAAAGTGACAGAGATAGATGTTCAACGTAAACGTATTGCTCTCACTATGCGCTTAAATGATAGCTCTGCAAGTCATTCTCGAACAACCGATACGCCGCGTTCAAGTAATAACCGTAACGCAAAAGGAAACAACGCTTCGCCGCGTCAGCAACAAAACACACGCAAAGAGCCGCCAGCAAATAGCGCAATGGGTGGCGCATTCGCAGCAGCTTTTGCAAATAACAAACGAAACAAATAATAAGCGGAACTCGAGGTAGCGAGGTTACTGGATTTTGGAGACAGCATTTTTCCAAGTCCAGACCTCCCGCTAGCTCGTATTCTAGATACTCAAAGAGTATCTAGAGCACCGCAATCACCTCAGAAGGCGTATTTGGTGCGACGGCATGACCATAGTGATACTTAATCACTGTACGTCGACGCTCCATTTTTCCCTGAACAATTGCCGCTTCAACTAAACTTTTCGGTAACCGAAAGCGAATGGTATAACCCATTCCCTGTTTTTCAGAATAAGTTTGTAACGCAATTAACTCAAATAAGCGACTTAGTGTGTCTTTTGGCTCTTCACTGCGAGCAGAAGACGTATTAGCCTCATTATCCAACTCATAGTCAGGGTGGTCAGATGGCTCCCAAGCAGGTCGTTTCCGGCGTTTGTCTTCGGCCTTCACCCGTCTTTCTGCATTGGTTTTAGCCAGTTCTACTGGCGGCGTAACAGGTTCACGAACCTTATTATCTCTTGCCGCTTGTTCAGTTTGAACATTGACCGAAGGGGCAATCAGTGGCACGTTCACATTGGTCGGCGACACAATCATGACAAACCTCCTTCTACATCAACCAGTCCGAATATCAACTATATCCTGCTTGGTTAGGTTACTTATCGGCCAATTTGTTCAATTATTTACCACTAAATTGAATTAATTTGTCACAAAACAGATCTAATTCCGTCATGAAAGGCGCATGAGAAGAGTCAGAAAATACGTAATGTGTTGAATATGGAATGGTTTTTAGCAAATCATCTGCGACTTTTACCGGAACAAGCCCATCAAGCCGTCCATACAAACGCAGCAGCGGCATGGTCAGTTTTGCTAAATCGCCTCTCAAGTCGATCTCTGCGAGCAGTGCTAAGCCGAGTTTCAAACTATTTTCTGAAGGTAATGTTCGAGAGAGAACGGCTCTCTTTAACGTTTTAACGTCTTGCCTTGCTGTTGGGCTTCCCATCGCTTGAAGCGCCATAAATCGCTCAATAGTCGTTTTAAAGTCCACCATCAACTGTTCGGTAAAGGCATCCAGAACTTCCGGTTTGATTCCTCTCCATGGACGCTCTGCAGCAAATTTAGGTGAACTGGCTACAGTAATTAACTTAGAGACTCTTTCTGCGTGCTGTAAGGCAACCTGAGTAGCAATAAGCCCTCCTAACGACCAACCAACCCATATCGCCTTTTCCGGCGCGGCTTGTAGAACCAAGCGAACAATCTCATCTAAGTCTTCAGCGCCAACATCGGAGCTGTGGCCATAGCCGGGCAGATCAACAACGTGCACGGTAAAATGATGAGAAAGGGCATCAACGGTCTGCTGCCAAACTGCACCATTCATTCCCCAGCCATGCACCAAAACCAGGTCATCACCACTTCCTTCCCGCTGCCAATATAGTTCCGACTTCATTACATCTCCTACTTCTTTCATACATTTGTTATGCACTGCAATGCTAATTTCATTCAATACCAGCCGATAAGGTGTCAATCGCTATGGCTTTTCCATTGATACGACGTACATTACATCACCATTTTACATCCAATTGTCATCTATGTGGTCTCACCATCTCTCCGCCACTTGGTGAAACTATTTGGTGTAACCACTGCTTACGCTATTTTCAAACGAATCCAAGATGCCAGCAATGCGGTTTATTAACCCCCACACCAGTGAGCCAGTGTGGCCGCTGTTTAACGCAACCTCCACCATGGAACAGGCTGTACTGTATCGGAGACTATAGGTACCCACTCTCTTATTATGTGTATCAATTAAAATATGCAGGTATGTTCCAATACGCCTATGATCTAAGTTACTTACTTTCTCAACATATTGATACACCAGCACCTCTTATCACCTCTGTTCCTCTTCATTGGCGACGATACCTTAAACGTGGATTTAACCAAAGTGACGTTATTGCACATTACCTTTGCCAACACTTCTCTACGCCGTCAATTCTGAATAAGCAACTGTTTAAAAGAATCCGGGCCACGCCATATCAACAAGGGCTAAACAAACAGCAGAGGAAAAGAAACTTAAACAATGCATTTCGATTGCAAGAGCAACCACCTTATCAGCATATTGCGATTGTTGATGATGTCGTTACAACAGGTAGCACGGTACGACATTTATGCGATTTACTGCTTGATGTTGGCGTTAAAAAAATTGATATTTACTCTCTATGCCGAACACCAGAGCCATCATAAACAGAAAAATGAAATTTTATTGGCATCCTGGTAGTAGCAGAGTAGAATAAACTGAAATAACCTACCAAATAAGTCAGGTATTAGTCGTGTCAAATATTGTATCTATAACTGAAAATGCTCAATCTCATTTCGCCAAGCTGCTTGAACAGCAACCGGAAGGCACCAACATCCGTGTATTTGTGGTAAACCCAGGAACACCCAATGCAGAGTGTGGCGTATCTTACTGCCCACCAGAAGCGGTAGAAGCTGCCGATACCGAGATGCCATTTAGCGGTTTCTCTGCGTTTGTTGACGAACTTAGCATGCCTTTTTTAGAAGAGGCTGAGATTGATTTCGTAACCGATAAAATGGGCTCTCAGCTTACCTTGAAAGCTCCGAACGCCAAAATGCGTAAAGTCTCCGATGATGCATCTTTAATGGAGCGCGTTGAATACGCAATTCAAACTCAAGTGAACCCTCAACTAGCCGGCCACGGTGGTCATGTCAGTTTAATAGAGATAACCGAAGATGGTGTCGCACTGGTTCAATTTGGTGGAGGCTGCAACGGCTGTTCAATGGTTGATGTCACACTAAAAGAAGGCATTGAAAAAGAGCTTATTCAACAGTTTGAAGGTGAACTAACAGCGGTTCGTGACTCCACAGAGCACGATCGCGGCGAGCACTCTTACTACTAAGTCAATCCCACACAGATCTTTAGCTAAAGCCACCTGAATCGGTGGCTTTTATCTAACTAATAGTTCTCTTTCAAAAAAAGGTAAGTAGGCTCAGGGACTATTTTTCTAATTTGCTCAAAGTTTTTGTATTCAAGGTACTTACGTACGCTTGAAGCACTAATTACTTCACCATCGGTTGAAACCCTATCTATAATCTCAACATCTATGTTGTACTTCGGCAGTAATTCTTGCATCTTCTCGTTGTACTGTCGGGTAATTTCACATTTTGGTTCGTCACCCAAAAAGATGATATCTATATTCAACTTCTTAGCGATGTACTCACAAAAGAACCAAGCTTCTACTGAGGCATCGGC
The DNA here is from genome assembly GCF_013114595.1 of Vibrio sp. 99-8-1. Taxonomy (GTDB): domain Bacteria; phylum Pseudomonadota; class Gammaproteobacteria; order Enterobacterales; family Vibrionaceae; genus Vibrio. Next base: position 56,334 of record NZ_VTXE01000019.1, read on the forward strand.
TTTTGCCTCTGAATTCTCTTTAGCAAAATAATCGGGATAAGTAAGCTCTGTACAGATGAACTTCCCCCCTCTTAGCACGGTCACATTATCCATATGAGCGGTGCTTTCAGAAACTAACTTTAACCTGTCTTCAAATTTAAAAAACGATTTATCCTCTTCTATAACAAAGATAAATAACTTATCGACCTGCTTAGAAGCGTGCTCAATAAGGTGCATGTGGCCAATCGTAATAGGATTGCAGTTTACAGCCACACTACCAACCTTTTGCTCGGGTTCCGGAGTGTAACTATCGAGCATTTCAAGATAACTATTCATATCGCACGACTCAAGCGCTTGTGCCGTTTGTTTATATAGAAAATACTTAAATTTCTCTAACACATCCAAGACTTTGTCATCTGGTTCAATAGAATTTGGAATCGATACGCGATGGCGATCAATCAATGGCAACAAAATATTATCGGAAATAATTTTGCCAATAACCTGATTACCTTTAGGTGAAAAATGACACTGGTGTTTGGTCAAATCAATAAAAAAGTCAGAGCCACGACTGACATCATTTAAGTCTATACGAGTAATACAGTCGTCATTTATATTATTAAACTCATCAAAGTCGAAAAACACCACGATATCATTTGGATTGATATCAGTTTGTACTAGGTTGTTCATTGCCAGCAGTAAGTTCATACCTAACACGCCATGATTCTCTAACTTAATGCCGTCATGCGCCCGATTGACTTGCTTTTGCACCTGACTAACCAAGGTATCTTCGTCACTCATACCAATAGAGAAAGTCGTTGATGACCCAAAAAATATCACTTTTCTATCCACTGTCTCAGGTTGATTTACCGTGGTACGTAACCCATTGCGAACGGATACTAGTGTATTTTCAAAATCTGAAAGTTGAACCTTTGTTGCTCTGATCACTGGAGGGGTATAACTAAACAGCTCATTAAATTTGTTATCATATTTTTCGGTATATAACTGCTTAATATAACTGGGTGGATTGTTTGTCTTACTCCAATCATTTCTGTTTGCTATGTATAGATAGCTATTTGCGATAAGATCTTTTTCCTGAGCAGATTTTCCTCTAAGCAGTTTTCCCTTTCCTGTCACTTGAATAAATGACGGAACACCTCCCTTACTAACAATGTAATCTTTAATAAAGCTTATTTTATCAACATCATACAAGTTATCATTGAGATCATCGATAAGACGAATTAGATTTGTCGTCCCTTCTTGAAAAGAAAAGTTATGTTCTTTTTCTAACTGTTCCATTTCTTCATATTTGTTGTTCATGATGTACAGATTTAGCAGGACAAAATAGTAATCCTGCCTCTCACCATCATAAAAAAGTTCTTCTGCATACTTTATAGCTTTGTTATAAGCACCCGATCTTATATAAAGTTTGACCAACTTAGTGTTCAAAATGAACTTACGCTTTCGCGAGCAAAATTCTCTTAATAAAAGGTATTTAGTCAACCTAGCTGTTAAAAATAAGCGTCTAAAATACATAAATGATGCCTTAAAACTTAATATCAAAATACTCTCAAACATGATACTTGGTAAGGGGTGAATATAGAGTTAATCGCTACGAATATAGCACTAACAGAAAACGCGAAGGCTATCATAAGCACTTGATAGAAAATAGTTTTCTAGTAAACGAAACTGGAAAACTATCTGTCGTGTTCCAAATTTAATCTAAATCTGCTCTAGATATTGCGGTTAACAAACTTTGATCAGCTCATCAAAACGAGCCAATCTCGTTCTCTAAGGTGAGGAGGGCAATAATATGAAGAAATATCAGATAGAAAGGAAAGACAACTACATTTAAAAAGCCAGCAATTTATATCACTGGCTTGGCAAAAATAGCTATTTTAGAGGAGGGGATACCTAGATTTGTGCCTCAATCATACTTTTTCCTTTAAAATCGTTGCCCATGGTAGGTTTTCGTCCCCCAACACAATAAAGTTTGGGTTCTCCAAGGTTTCTCTTTCGTTATAAGATAAGGCTTCTAATTGGGTACTTAATATTCGACCACCCGCTTCTTGAACAATGCACTGTGTCGCAGCCGTATCCCACTCTCCTGTTGGCCCTAAACGCAAATAACAGTCCACAGCACCTTCTGCGACTAAACAGGCCTTTAATGCTGCAGAGCCTAACGGAATCAGCTCATAGTTCCACGCTGGAGACATCTTATTGGTAATATTATTGATATTCTGTCGGCGACTTATAGCAATAGATAACGTACTGCTCTGCTCTTCATGTATCAGCGTTTTTATACGGATACTCTCGCTCATATTGGGAATCTTCCAAGCCCCTTTACCTTCATAGGCATAGTAAGAGACTCCAGATACCGGCGCATAAACAACCCCCATTACAGGCCGATTGTTTTCCACTAAAGCAATGATAGTGGCAAAATCGCCACTTCGGGCAATAAACTCTTGGGTTCCATCAAGTGGATCAACTAACCAGTAACGATCCCATTGGGCGCGCTTTTCCAATGCAATATCGGCCGCTTCTTCAGAAAGTACCGGAATATCAGGCGTTAATTCGCTTAATTTTTCAGAAATAAGCTTATGAGCAGCCAAATCTGCACTCGTCACCGGAGTTTCATCACTCTTAATAAAGGATTCATACTGATTGTTCTGATAGATATCTAAGATCAGTTGCCCGGCTGAACGAGCAATATCGATAACAGATGGTAAAAGGTGAGAAAGATCTTTTCGTAACGTCGACATTAACTATCCCTATATTTCTCTATTGGCAATGTGTCGCTGAGCCAACATAAGTGCCGCAATGCTTCTCGCTTCACTAAAATCCAAATGAGAAAGAAGATCTTCTGCCTGACTTAACGGCCAGCGAACAACTTCTAATGGTTCAGGCTCATCCCCTTCCAGTGACTCCAAATAGAGATCTTCGACCAAAAATAACGTCATTTTTGCCGAGAAGTATGAAGGAGCCAATATCACCTGTTTTAACGGCGTCAACTCTCTTGCGCCAAATCCAATCTCTTCTTTCAACTCTCTGTTAGCTGCCTGCTGAGGAGTTTCCCCCAGATCAACTAATCCTTTAGGAAAGCCCAGTTCGTACTCTTCGGTTCCCGCAGCATATTCACGAACCAGCAGCAAGTCCCCCTCTTCAGTAAGAGGAACCATCATCACGGCTTGCCTGCCACTGCGCTTCATTCTCTCGTATGTACGCTTTACACCATTTGAAAACTCTAAATCGAGAGACTCAATAGAAAACAGTTTCGATTTCGCGACCATCTCAACCGATAAAATTTTCGGCATTATTTTTTTTGCCATCTCTCTTCCCTTCCCTTGAATTAGTCTGGCGATCATTAATTACATACTAGCGCTCTTACTTACTATGTAAATAGATTCGTTGCCATTAGTATTCGCTAATACCGCACAACTCCGGAATAAACGAACGGATAACGTCCTTGTGCATCTGGATTACCCAGCCATTTTAACTGTGAACGCATTCCCGCAGGAAAGTCGCTATTCGGTTTAAACCATGCATCAAGCTTAACCTGCATATCGCGGCTTAGCTCAGCAGTAAACGCAGCAGCGAGCTGGCCATTTTCATGATTTGATTCAGCTGAAAGCACACTGTTCGCACAAGAGAGGTCTGCAATGATAGTGCCAAGGTTTAAGTTGCCTAACGGGCTATTTACTTCGCTGTTATTCCACACTAGTGTTCCTTGAGCGGCTTGACACCAAGGCTGCTCATAGCGGTATTGTTGAATGGCCAGTTCCACTTGCCCATTTGCATCAATAGGCAAAGGATAGTTGACTTTATCTTGAATGCTTTTTGCCGCAATGGATGCCACAACATTGTTAGCGTATAAACCCGAAAAATCGAAACCAACAATGCCTTTGCCGTTAAACCCTAAATCACTCCCATAACCAAAACGTAACGCATATTCCACTTTGCCTTTAAATAACTGACTTGGTGAAAATTGCCAACTCACCTTGCCTAAATTTTGTCCTCGCCAATTCAGCTGTTGTATATTTCCCTGCCATAGCGTGCCGCTTGCCCCGCTAACATCCATAGGTAAATTTGCGTAAGGCAACACAAACGACACTGGTGTATGCACAACTACACTCAAAGAGAAAAGCCCTGTAAAAAGGAAGATATACAAAATTATTCGTTTCACTCTACCCGCCTCGCTTTAGCTGCAAACGCTTTACATCGATCATGCCTTGTTTGTCAGCGGCAGAAATATCCATAAACTCAACGGCAATACCTTGCTGCTCTTTTAAATATTGAACCCAAGTAATAAATTGATTGAAAGGCACAGGTTTAATCCAAATCTGCAGCATTTCGTCCCTTGGCTGCATACGAATAAGTTCAATGTTGTAGCGCTTCACGGATTCCGAAATCACCTGATTAATGGCTTTCGTTGAGCTAGGCGCTCCAGAACTTTGGCGCAGCTCTACGATAGTATCGGCTTTATTTGTCACCCACTGCAGGAGCTGCTGTTCACTGGTTAACTTTAATTGCGCTTTTTCAGCTCTCGCAATAGTAGGTTGAGCGATTCCCCAGTATATGGCCGCCGCTACAATAAAAATGATCGCGCTCACTAGTAATCTTTGCTCTCTGACAGAGATGGTGCTCCACCACAAGCGAATAGAACTTAATTGCCCTTTCATTGCTTATTCCTTAATACAAAACTGCCTGACACCTTGTCCTGTTTTTTACTCAACGGACCTTGTACAACCGTGAACGTCTTAGCCAGATTTATACGAACCTGTTCAAAAGTCTGGAAATCCTTCATCACAGTTTGCAAGCGAACTTCTCCACGTTTAGCGTCATAACGAATATTTTCTATCTCAACCGATGGATATTTTTCTAATGCGCTTGGCAGTGACGATAACCAATCCAGCACGGAATCACCTGTCGTTCCGCCAGAAAGTCGAGCCACTTCATCATTCATCTGTCGCTTTAAATAACTGATAGTTGGGATTTTTCTTTTGTCAGGAAAAACCGTTCTAAATACCCGTTCACTTTCAGCTCGATAGGCGCTTGCCTGAGATTCAAATTGCTGTAGCTGAATAACGTTCTGCGCGACAATGACAGCAACAAAAAGTCCTGCTGCAATCACCGCTTTTCGCCACACTTTTAGCTGCTTAAATAGGGACGACTGCGACTTAAATGTACCCGTAAGCAAATTAATTGAAGAGAATATGGCTCCCTGGCTTAACAGGGCCATCACCAACTCTGGTTCTGCTGCTTTCCAATGTACGTGACTAACTCGGGTAACATCATGCTCATAAGGGGTGTATGAGGTCACCGTGACTGGCTTATCTTCACCTTGGCTCTGTAGAGAATGTAGAAAATGAGTGAGCCACTGTTGCTCAACCGCAACTCCAGAAAACTGATTTTGTCTAAACAGCCAAGTGTTACCCATTTGCAAAGCACTAACGCCGTCGGGTAATAGTGGCATAGCAAACAGATCAGGAATCACCTTTTTAACCGTAAGGCCTGCTTGTTTGAAATCACTGAGACAAGTCGTTAAATACTCTTTATCTACTCCTGCAACATAAGCATGGCTTGAAGTGCGATTAAGAATCGTAAAATGCAACTCCTCAACATCTTGAGCAATATTCTCTTCCAGTAAATAGGGCAGCATATTTTCGAACTGGCGAGATGCACCAGAGGGGATGTCGACCTCGGTAACGATGACATCACGGCTATCGAGTAATAGCACTGTTGTGCGATTCTCGGCATAAGGCAATAGCTCACTAAGCTGAGCTTTGTTACCCAGCTCGCCACTGGCAATTACATCATTTTGACTAGTAGACCAAACCAACCACGAAAGGGTTGCGTCATTTTCTCTACTTAACCGTACGGTCAGAAATTCACTCACTGATTCCTCCAAAGCGCCGACGAACAACTTCGACATCTTTTCTATCTTTAGAATAAAGCAGGCTTCTTATCCTGACTCTAGATTCATTAACGATGACCTGAGCATCAAGCTCAAAATAGTGACTATCTACAGTGAGATACCCTTTTGCTTTATCTTTGATGGTTGCATCAATCGTGGCAATATCCGACTCTAACAAAAAGTCGTTCACCGTCGCCCAACCATCAAAAGGACGATTATCAATCAGCGCTTTCGCGTTAGCGACACTTAATGCAGGAGAAAATAGAGCCGCTAATAGAACTCCACCCTCTTCAGATACGGTATTGACATTAAGTCGCCAGTCACTACTTGGAATGGCGCAAACAATAGAACCGATAGCGTCCATTATCTTCTGATCCATCTGCTGTATAGCACGAAGCTCCGTATTATCCGCTAAAATACCATTGGCCGTTAAATAGGGTGGACTTAATGACTCATAGCTACCATCTTCGGCTCCCAAACTAGAGCGAGCAACCGTGTCTTGATCCAGAAATTCCCACGCGGACTCTGCAATAACTTCTGCTTGGTAACTGTCCACATCCAGTTCATCTAATATCAATTGAAACAAGTTAACCAAATAAGGCTTAGTGTCTGTTGCTGTCTCCTGTGGCAAAGCAGAAAACACGTTAATGTTAAAGCAGGATTGCATATCTCGAATGCTTCCTTTCGCATCACCATAATCCAATGGGTAAACCTGCTCTTCCAGTGCCCAAGGCTGACTTAAATTTATGGTATCACCATCGCTATAACTCTCTGCAATACCATACTTAGCTAACGCTTCTACACCAATGCTATACCAATATGCTTGCTGGTGGTCCAGCCGATTTTCTGCTCGTTTAAAATTCACAAACAGACGCTCAGACATGGTGGCCGCAATTGAGATCATCATCGCCAAAATCATCATCACCACAATCAGTGCAGCACCTTGTTGCTTTTTCATTCGCTGACCATTAACCATTCTCGTCATCACCACTTTTGGTATTTAACGATGAACCGGCGGTTAAGTAAATCCGCTCAATGGTTCCATAATCCTCAAGCTCTAAGGTAAAGGCCACGGCTTTAGGCAGTGCGAGTTTTTCTGACCACTCTTCTTTCCATTCACCTTCTGAATAGAAACGCATTTTCAGCGAGGTGACTCTATCCAATAATGGAGTGGTGATCCCCTCTTGCCCTACAGGAGTATCGGGGTAACGCCACCATACCCTTTGCAATGTATCCGCGATGATCCGATAACCGACTTTTGATACTTCCCCTCGAGGAAAACGACTTTGCGGATTTAACCAACCTAAACGAACAAATAGAACGCCATTCTCATCAGAAGAGAGCAAACCACTGCCCCACTCAATCAGCATATCGCTGGCCACTTCGCCATTGGTGCGGAATTGTCTTAATGCTATTTGGCGAAAATCGTTATCAATGATCACCATGGCTCGTTGCAGTGCTTTTAATCGATCGGTTTTCTCTATCGATTGAGCGTTACTGCGCTGCACTTGGTCTAGTACTTGATAGGCAGAAAGACTTAATCCAGCAAATATGGCAATCGCTACCAAGACCTCAATAAGAGTAAAACCACACTGGCGGTTTCTTCTCAGGCTTCTGCTATTTATCGACATAGCTTCTTACCGTAACGATGGTACTTTTTTGCTCTTGATCAGTAGAAACAGTGACATCAAAAGCTTTAATAAAATCCGTTGCTGTGGCGACAGGCTTCACTGTCCAGTACCACTCTCGTCCAGCCATGTTACTCTTGCCGCTCCGCTCCGCGGTAAGCGACTCAGCCAATATTACTTTTGCCATCACATTGTCTACCACCATAGAAGCAAATGTTTTCTCTTCTAAGTACGAGAGGGTGTTACTGTGTTGTGTGGTAGCACGAATTACGCTGATGGCCGCGGTGGCAAAAATAGCTAAAGCCACCAGCACTTCCAGCAATGTCATCCCTCTGATTTTCTTTGTCATTGCCCCGCCCTTTTGGCGTATTCCATTGGCGTAACAAGGATAATCTCTCCATTCTCTTTTGCTTCTATGGTCCAGAGTGATTCTGGCTGAGATTCTGCAGAGATTGTCACAGAAAACGGGGTCACCTCACCGCTGGATAGCACAAAGACTTGCGGTGGTAATGATTGAGTTTTCTCATCTAACTCAGCAAACATCTCTTCATCAAATAGCGACTCCTGATTAAATAGAGTGTCATTGTTAGCCCAAGCATCACTGCCTAATTGAAAATCTACGCTAAGCCCCTGTTCAAAGGTGGTCTCTTTATAGGTTTTATTCTCTAAAGGTTGCCAGCCCTTTTCTGTTAACGTTACAAAACGGTAGTTATCACCACTATTATCAAACCGGACACCATAATCCCGACCATTTAGTATGGCGTCTTCATTAAGCAGTTGTAACTTATAAAAAAAGCGCTGAGCTTGTAACTTAGCAGTATCTTGCTGGTTATCTGGCAAAGTCATCACCACCGCCACTGCACTTAGCGAGATCAATACCATCACTAGCATGATCTCTATAAGTGTAAAACCGGCACTTTTTCTTATCATAATGTTAGCTGTCTAAGCGAAAGAAGATAAGCGGATGAAGAATCAGTGCGCATTAGCGAAAATCTTGTAAGTTCCAGTTACCAATATCAGCATTGGCTTCTTCACCACCCTCTTCGCCATCAGCACCAAGTGAGAAAATATCAATGGTTCCGTTATCACCCGGGCTAAGGTATTGGTACTCACGTCCCCAAGGGTCATTCGGTAGACGCTTGATATAGCCATTGTTGCGGTAGTTTCTTGGCTCTGGTGTGCCACTAGGTTTGTTCACCAATGCCTCTAACCCTTGATCTGTCGACGGGTAAACACTGTTATCCAGTTTATACATATCAAGAGCTTGCTCCAGTGCAGAGATATCCGAAATGGCTTTCTGTTGATCCGCTTTCTCTTTATTTCCAAGTAGGTTAGGAACAACAAAACTGGCCAATACACCCAAAATAACCACAACCACCATAACTTCAAGCAAGGTGAAGCCTGTCTGTTTTCTTTTCATTTTCTCTCCAACTAAATTAATGCTGTAATTGTTTGTTTATGATTTGGTTAACTGTCCACAATGAATAATTCATCAAAAGTAGCGGCTAAAAGTCAGTAAAACCTAGCCTGATACCAAATTATTCATTTCTAAAATAGGCATTAAGGTTGCCATGACAATAAACAGTACCACCCCTGCCATAACGGCAATCAATGCTGGGGTAAATAACCCTAGCGCAATATTGGTAGTGGATTCAAAATCTCGATCTTGGTTATCCGCTGCACGCGTTAACATCTGCTCCAGTTCACCACTCTGTTCACCACTGGCGATCATATGCAGCATCATAGGGGGAAAAAGCTTGGTTTGTTGCAATGACTTTCTTAAGCTCCCCCCTTCTCGCACTTTCTCTGCTGCTAGCAGAACTTCTCGTTTAACATACTGGTTGGTCATTACATCTGCCGCGACTTTCATTCCCTCCAATAGAGGAATGGCACTCGATGTACAGATGGATAATGTGCGAGCAAATCGAGAGGTATTTAATCCTCTCGCTATTTTTCCTATCAAGGGAAAGTAGAGCACCTTCCTGTCCCACGACAAGCGTGTCGACTCTTTCATCATGGCAAACTTAAATAACGCAATCAGAGCGATAATAGCCAACACAATCACCAGCCCCCAGCTCTGTACAAAATCACTGGCGCTCAATAAAAATTGGGTTGATGCCGGAAGCTCTTGTCCCATTTGCACAAACTGATCGACTATTTGTGGTACTACGCTGGAAAGCAGAAACGCCACAACACCGATTGCAAATACCGTTAGCACTACAGGATAGATCATTGCCTGCTGCAACTTAGAACGCATCTGCTGACGGTTCTCGGCGTAGTCCGCGAGGCGATTCAAAATAGTGTCTAAGTGACCGGATTTTTCACCAGCTGCCACCATAGAGCGAAATAGATCATCAAAAATATGTGGGTAGTCTGCCATGCTATCTGCAAGGGTATAGCCTTCAATAACGCGAGATCTTACTGCCATTATCATGGTGCGGATTCTTGGTTTTTCCGTCTGCTCTGCGACCGCTTTAAGACACTCCTCTAATGGCATCCCCGCTTGAACCAACGTAGAGAGTTGACGCGTTATTAAAGCCAGATCATTCACACTTATGCCGCGCTTAATTGTTGACGGCTGATGAGAGCTCGTAGACGTTTTCTTTGCTTTGGTTTCTACCACCTCAACAGGAATTAACCCTTGTTCTTTCAGACGCTGGCGAACCTGACGTGCATTGTCTCCTTCAACCACGCCTTTTTGCTGTCGGCCCTTTGCATTTAAGGCTTTATATTCAAATGCCGCCATCAGACTTCCTTAGTGACACGCATAACCTCTTCCAACGTGGTTATACCTAAGCGAACTTTATTTAACCCATCATCACGAATACTTGGTGTTTCTGCGCGAATCGATTTCTCAATAGCTTGCTCACCCACTTCTGAATGAATCAGCTCTTGCACATCGTCATTGATCACCAGCAATTCATGAATACCAGTTCGGCCTCGATAGCCTTTGTAATTACACTCTTCACAACCTTGTTTTTTATACAAAACTAACTCGTCATCCGCAGACAGAGAAAACAGCTTTTTCTGCTCACTGTCGGCTTGGAATGGCTGTTTACAGTCCGGACACAGTGTACGAACCAAACGTTGCGCTAATACTCCAAGCAATGAAGATGAGATGAGAAATGGTTCAACCCCCATATCCCTGAGACGTGTAATGGCACCCACAGCAGTATTGGTGTGCAAGGTAGACATCACTAAGTGACCAGTAAGAGAGGCTTGGACCGCAATTTGGGCGGTTTCTAAATCACGTATCTCACCCACCATCACCACATCTGGGTCTTGACGCAAAATCGCTCTTAAACCACGAGCAAAGGTCATATCCACTTTTGGGTTTACCTGTGTCTGACCAATACCATCAATATCAAATTCAATAGGATCTTCAACGGTAAGAATGTTGCGTTCGCTGCTGTTGAGTTCTTGCAGGCCAGCATAAAGCGTGGTGGTTTTACCTGAACCTGTCGGGCCTGTAACCAAAATAATGCCGTGAGGACGAGCGATCAGCTTTTGGAATGTGTCATGGTTCTGTGTAGTCATGCCCAAGCTGTGTAAATCAAGTTGAGTGGCATTCTTATCCAACAGACGCATAACCACTCGCTCACCATGTGACGATGGCATGGTTGATACACGCACATCCACAGCCCGACCACCAATTCTTAACGAGATTCGGCCATCTTGAGGTACGCGCTTTTCAGCGATATCCAGCTTAGCCATCACCTTAACTCGCGACACCAATAGCGGCGCCAACTTTCTACTCGGTGCTAACACTTCTCGCAGTACACCATCAACCCGAAAACGAATGGATAGCGACTGTTCAAACGTTTCTATATGGATGTCAGAAGCACCTTCTTTTATCGCTTCACCCAACATGGCGTTAATCAGCTTGATAATAGGTGCATCGTCTTCTGCTTCGAGCAAGTCTTCATTCTGCGGTAACTCTTCCGCTAATGAGAAGAAATCATCATTATCAGCACCGATATCTTCCATTAACTGACGAGCTTCAGAGGAGTTGCGTTGATAAGCCAGCGTCAGTTTTTTTTCAAACTCTTCTAAAGAGATAGCTACAGGAACAAATGGCTGAAGAGTCACTCGTTGTACTTCCGATAACGTCGTCACAGCGAGAGGTTCAACATAAAACAGCGTCAGCGGTTGAGCCTCTTTTTCATTGTTTTCCAATACTAGCTGATGCCGTTTTGCAAAACTAAACGGCAATCGAGACAAGTCGTCACCCATCCCTCGCATTATTTTGCCTCCAACTGATCAATAAAGGCTTGGAACTCTGCAGGATAACGCTTCTCAGAACCTATCTCCGGCAACACTGGAATCGCGTCATCTGAGAGCAATTTCAACCCTTGTTCGGCTTTAAATAGCTGCTCAGCACGGAAATAGTTGTACTTACGCTGAGTAATGCCATCCGCCGTCATACCATCACGAATAATGGTTGGTTTAATAAACACCATTAGATTGCGTTTTTCTATCTGAGTACTGGTGGATTTAAAGAGATGACCAAGCACTGGGATATCCCCTAAAAACGGCACTTTAGATTCGTTCTCCATGGCACGTTCGTCCATTAATCCACCCAGAACCAACATCTGCCCATCTTGAATCATTACTGAGGTATTCAGTTGACGTTTGGCAAAACGCACATCCACCGCACCACTAGCTCCCAAGACATTAGACACTTCTTGTTCAATATTAAGCTGTACTGAGTCGCCTTCATTGATTTGAGGAACAACTTTGAGCTTAATTCCCACCTCTTTACGTTCAACGGTTTGGAAGGGGTTACTATTACTTGAGCTGGCGGTAGAACCGGTGATCACTGGCACTTCTTCACCAACAATAAACGACGCCTCTCCATTATCCATAACAGTAATACTTGGAGAGGAAAGAATGTTAGAGTTTGAATCGGTAGAGACCGCACTAATCAAGGCCGTCCAATCGCCCATCAGCACACTTACCGCAGCACCATTCACTCCGCCTAGCGCACTGGCTAAAGTAGAGTAGTCACCCTTTGTAGTAGTCTCTTCATAATATTTGATCGCCCCCGTATTAGAATCTCTAATAGGTTTTTTCTCAGTAGTATCTTTGGCATTTTCTAAGCCAACCATCACCTGACCAATTGGCGCACCGGTATTTCCGTACTGAATAACGGCACCAGTTTCTAGGTTGCCCCACTGAACCCCTAAATTGACGCCATCACCTTCCGACATTTCTACAATCAGAGCTTCAATAAGCACCTGTGCACGACGAATATCCAATTGGGCAATAACGTCAAGCAGCGCTGTCATCACATCGGTTGGCGCGGTAAGTACCAAGGCATTGGTATCAGGGTGAGCCGCGATCATCACCTCTGTACGATTTGAACCAGACTGCTGCCCGGCGGTTTTCTTCTCTGACTGGATGTTATCTGATACCCCTTTAAGGACATCGACCATCTCTTCAGCTTTAGCATATTTTAAATAGACAACCTTATTGTTTCCTTTCGTTGCCATCTCAACATCTAACTGCATAATCAGTTTGCGCAGACGTTTTCTAACGGTAGGGTCGCCAGAAATCAATACGGAATTGGTTCTATCATCGGCTACCAGCTTTGGCTGTAAAAACTCAGGGGTATTTTTGGTATTGGCGGATTTATTTAACGCTTCCACAATACGTACCATCTCCGATGCAGAGGCACTTCTCAGTTCAACCACTTCAATCTCTTTGTCGCCGGCCTGATCCACTCGCTCAATAATTTCAGCAAGGCGGTTAACCACCGCAGCACGTCCGGTAATCAAAATAATATTGGCAGGGTCGTAATGCACAACATTACCCGCTCCTGCATTATCATTTAATTGACGAAGGAGAGGAGAGAGCTCTCTAACCGAGACATTCCGCACGGCAACCACACGGGTAATCACTGCGTCACCCTTTATTGACGAATCATCACCAACCACGGGAATGGCGGATGTTTTGGCATCTTTGGCTTTTATCACCTTTAAAATACCGTTTTCCATCTCGACAACCGCAAAGCCATACACTTCTAAAACATTAAGAAAAAACTGGTAGTATTGCTTTTCGGTGAGTACATCGTAGCTACGAACATCGATTTTTCCGCGCACAGAAGGATCAACAATAATGGTCTTTTCTAAATTTCGACCAACAATGTTAATAAACTCCTGTATATCTGTTCCTTTAAAGCTAGCGCTAAATTCGTTTGCCATGGCAGGCACACACATTAGACTTCCTGCCAGCAATAACGCACTTTTGCTTAACCACCCTTTCACTAGAAACTCCTAACTATCGCTAACACTTAATGTGCCAGCTTAAAATGCGATATATATTTCATGAAGTTGACCGTCACGATCAACCGTCAAATTTAATTCCGTTAGCTCATTTATAGATTGCCAAATCTTACTCATTGCAGTGGGATTAGTGAGGTCTTCACCATTTAATTGCGTTGCAATATCCCCTTCTTGTAATCCTACAGAGTCAAACAGCGCTCGCTCATTTCCAGGTCGAACACGATAGCCGAGCAAGCGATCATTTCTTTTTACCTGCGATAATCGTATGTAACGTAAGATACTTTGAGGATCTTCAACAACTTGCGCTCTAATGTCCGCTAATCGTACTTGGTTGTTTCCTACACCTTGAGAAGAAGTCACTGAATCTTGCTGTAACGCTCGTCTGCTGTACTCAATCCCTTCAAGCATTAACGTCTCATCTCTTCCTGAATTATCAATAATAACTCGGTCGATAAACACCGCTTTCAATTTTGCCTGAGTGCCTTCTATCTGTTCACCAATACCATAAGTAGACTGGCTGCCTCGATTAGCAATAATCGCCAAGCTGTTATTCTTATCTGACGTCGCAACGGCACCAACTAATACCAAATTCAATTTGGTTTTTGGTGCATCTTGAACAATAGGCTGTACGATAACAGGTGCGGTCTCAGAATAACGACCAAAGAGGTTGGCATTAACAAGGTTAGAGATATCGGTAGGTTTTTTGCCTGACAATTGTGTCACTTGAGATTGGTTTGCTTCCCATGAAGCAATGGTTGTGCTCGGTTGTTGTAGTTGCCAAAAAAGTTGCCCCAACAGCCACGATGAGCATGCAATAAATATTAGCGTTACAACAACACTAATAACAGATTGTGATTGTGTCCATAACAATGGTAACTTCCCGAAAAAGCGCATTTGCTTTTTATTCAGGCTCACAGTCGAGAGCATCCATAACCTCATACTAGTCAAAGACAAAAAAAAGAGTAGCGGAGAAGAATAGCATATCTTGATGATTATCTACGTAAGATAACTGCTACATTTTATTCTCGGCACTTGAAAAAATAGAGTCATATCACCATTTCTACACAAAATAGCAACAGGGTTTAGCGACTTATTTTACGGCATGTACCGAATTTACTTGGCTATAAGACCAGTATCATCCTGTAGCGTTCATTATTTTTAGGGTTGGGTATAAAAGTGAAATCAAATTCAGACACTGTTCGGCTAGATAAATGGCTTTGGGCAGCACGATTCTACAAAACACGCTCTATTGCTCGTAACATGGTTGACGGTGGCAAAGTACACTACAATGGACAGAGATCTAAACCCAGTAAACTCGTTGAACTGGGAGCAGTCATCACATTGAAACAAGGCCATGACGATAAGACGGTCATTATTGAAAAAGTTTCCGATCAACGTCGTGGAGCACCTGAAGCACAACTGCTTTATAGAGAGACAGAAGAGAGCATCGCGAAACGTGAAGAGAATCACGAGCAACGAAAACTAAATGCTTTCCATAGTCCAAGCCCGGATCGCCGACCGGATAAAAAACAGCGCCGTAATATTATTAAATTTAAACATCAATAAGCTGGAGTTTCCTGAAATGGCAAACAATGTATTAAACCGCTACCTATTTGAAGATCTTTCTGTTCGTGGCGAGTTGGTTCAACTAGATGAGACATACCAACAGATAATTTCCAGCAAGGAGTACCCTACTGCGGTTCAAAACTTGTTGGGTGAACTATTAGTTGCAACAACGCTGCTAACCGCAACCTTAAAGTTTGAAGGATCCATCACCTTACAATTACAAGGTGACGGCCCTGTTTCACTAGCGGTTATCAACGGCGATCACGATCAGAAGGTTCGCGGTGTCGCTCGCTGGGAAGGAGATATCGCCAACGATGCGAGTTTGCATGACTTGATGGGCAAAGGACACTTGGTGATTACCATTTCACCCAAGCAAGGAGAGCGCTATCAAGGTATCGTTGGTCTTGAAGGGGAAACCTTGGCTCACTGCCTTGAAGAGTACTTTGTTCGCTCTGAGCAGCTTAAAACACGACTTTGGTTCCGTTTAGGTCAACATGAAGGAAAAGCCCATGCTGCAGGTATGTTGCTACAGGTTATGCCGGATGGTACTGGTTCTGACAATGATTTCGAACATTTAGAGCAGTTGACTGACACAGTGAAAGATGAAGAGCTGTTTTCACTTCAGGCCAATGAGTTACTTTATCGCTTGTACAATCAAGAGACGGTTAAACTGTTTGATGCTCAACCTGTTGAATTTCATTGTGGTTGTTCACGCGAAAGAAGCGCCTCTGCCATCATTACGGTGGCAAAAGAAGAGGTTTACGACATGTTAACAACTGAAGGAACAATTTCTTTACATTGTGATTACTGCGGCACGAGTTATTCGTTCGACGAAAGTGATGTTACCGCTCTATATACACAAGCAGAAGCAGAGAACAAAACCGTTCACTAACATGCATATATGCAAACATTATTTTAATATTTAGATCAAGCCGGCAAAAACCGGCTTTTTTGTTACATAAAACCATATAAATCACCCAGTTAATCGACTCTCCACACATTTCTTACTTTCTTTTCTGTACAATATTTTGATCTAGCGCAAAGCTTTGCGTCCGCAACAACTGAAGCGTACTAAAGTGTGACGAACGAGCATAATCGATGTATTTTTCGTCAATTATTTTTGACTTATCTCCCTGTTTTCTCGCTTTCACGTTGATAGCATGGTGAACAGATTAAAAAAAAGAATTTACAAATTCCCTACAATTATCCAATAAGGAGCACCTATGACCGTAATGGAACATACTAAGGCTGCACAACTAGACCTAACTAAATACGGACTAACAAACGTAAAAGAGATTGTTCGCAATCCAAGTTACGAAATGTTATTCGCCGAGGAAACTCGTTCTGATTTAGAAGGGTATGAAAGAGGCGTAGTAACTGAGCTTGGCGCTGTTGCTGTTGATACTGGTATTTTCACCGGTCGTTCACCTAAAGATAAGTTCATCGTAAAAGATGCAACAACTGAAGAAAACATGTGGTGGACATCCGATCAAGTTAAAAATGATAACAAAGCTATCTCTACAGAGGTGTGGAACGAGCTTAAAGAACTAACAACAACACAGCTATCCGGCAAACGACTATTTGTTCTCGACTGCTATTGTGGCGCAAACGAAGATACACGTCTTTCTATCCGCTTTGTTACTGAAGTAGCTTGGCAGTGTCACTTCGTTAAAAATATGTTCATTCGACCAACAGAAGAAGAACTCGCAACGTTTGAACCTGACTTTGTCGTTATGAACGGCGCAAAAACAACAAACACTAACTGGGAAAAACAAGGCTTAAACTCAGAAAACTACACCGTATTTAACTTGACTGAAAAAATGCAGTTAATTGGTGGTACTTGGTATGGCGGCGAAATGAAGAAAGGTATGTTCGCCATGATGAACTACTTCTTACCTCTAAAAGGCATTGCATCAATGCACTGTTCTGCCAATGTGGGTGAAGAAGGCGATACCGCTATTTTCTTCGGTCTATCTGGTACAGGTAAAACCACACTATCAACCGATCCAAAACGCCAGCTAATTGGTGATGATGAGCACGGTTGGGATGATGATGGGGTATTCAACTACGAAGGTGGCTGCTACGCGAAAACCATCAACCTATCTAAAGAAGCTGAGCCGGATATCTACAATGCTATCCGCCGCGATGCACTACTAGAAAACGTCACTGTACGTAACGACGGTTCTATCGATTTTGATGATGGTTCTAAAACCGAGAATACTCGTGTTTCTTACCCTATCTACCATATCGACAACATTGTTAAACCTGTATCTAAAGCAGGACACGCACAGAAAGTTATCTTCTTAACAGCTGATGCATTTGGTGTGTTACCTCCGGTTGCTAAGTTGACTCCAGAGCAAACTAAGTACCACTTCTTATCAGGCTTTACCGCCAAATTAGCAGGTACTGAGCGAGGCATTACAGAGCCAACGCCAACCTTCTCTTCTTGCTTCGGTGCAGCGTTCTTAACACTACACCCAACTAAGTATGCAGAAGTATTGGTTAAGCGTATGGAAGCAGCAGGAGCAGAAGCTTACCTAGTGAACACTGGCTGGAACGGTACAGGTAAACGTATTTCTATCCAAGATACACGCGGTATTATTGATGCCATCTTAGATGGCTCAATCGAGAAAACAGATACTAAGCAAATTCCAGTATTCAACTTAGAAGTTCCAATGGCACTTCCTGGTGTTGACCCTGCGATTTTAGACCCACGTGATACTTATGTGGATCCACTACAATGGGAAAGCAAAGCTGAAGACTTGGCGCAGCGCTTTATCAAGAACTTTGAGAAGTATACTGATAACGCAGACGGTGCAGCATTAGTTTCTGCAGGACCTCAGTTAGACTAAATGACATAAAACTATGATAAAGCCCCTCAAATGAGGGGCTTTTTAATTGAATCAAATACTTTTTTACGGCAATCTCGTAACTCATATCGTTTAATATGGCCTTGCGTACTGCTTCAACGCTCTAGCTGCGCTTAAAAATGAGTAGAAGATATTGATGAGAAAAGCGTTATTTTTGACCATCACCACCCTTTTGTTGCTGTTATTAGCCGCTCTAGCAGGGCTCTATTGGGCAATGCAAAATCAATATGGGGTCAATATCGTCAACCAACTATTTGCGCGATATTCTAAGACACCAGTATCCATCAGTTCTATTCGTTATCATTACCCCAATCAGTTGTCGGTTACCGATGTTGAGTTACATCCCGAACAGCAACACCCCATCAATATAGATAACATCGATATTTGGTTAGATCTTTCCTCTCTATTATCTGAGCAGCAACAACTAGAAAGCGTTCTCATTAATGGGCTCTCTTTGCAAGATGGCTTACCTGACTTGCCCTGGCCAAATACTATAAAAGTAAAGCAGCTATCCATTTCTAACCTAGACTTTTCAGACGATAGCTTCATCGCCAGAGACGCCAGCATACAGATAAAGAACCCTCAGTTTGTCGCGCAGGGTCCCATTCCATTTGGCACCATTCAATTCTCGGCAGAGCAAATTTATTGGCAAGGTGAAGCATTTGACAGCGTCTTGCTTGACGCTGACTACAAACAACAAAACAGCACTATCTATGGCTTATCCTTCCGTTGGCGAGACGGTGAGTTCTCTGGCCAAGCAGAACAGTATCCTCACGGTTGGTCATTAATAAACGTAACGATAAACCAACTTCGCCTAGCAGCATCGCCATTAAACACTCTTGAACAAAACAAATGGCAAGCCATTACCAAGCATATCAGTCATATCAATAGCTTGGATCTGCTTGATAGCAGCATTAGCCTTAACAATATTCAGTTAACCAATGCCAACCTGTCGATTGAAAATCTAACGTTTCCATTTAATTTATGGCAGCAAAGCGAAGGATATATTTCATTAAATGCAGAAAGTATTGGCTATTTAAATCAACAATGGCTTGATCCTGTCTTCCAGCTCTACTTGCATAACAACAGCGTGCAATTAGTCGAAGGCAGTGTTGAATTCCAACAAGGTTTACTTCAAGCAAGTGGCTTATTTCAACCAAACAATTGGCAACTCTCTCATTTGTCCCTTTCTGGCATTAAATGGATAAGTGAACAATTGGATGACTTCGACCTAATAAGCAACAACATTAGTAATATCAAAAATTTATCGGTCAAAAAACTAGCAATCAAGCACGCTCAGATCATTCAGCTTGCCCAGAAACCTAATTGGCAATTGACAGGATTAGAGGTAAAAGGTGACAACCTTCAATTAGTAAAAGATGGAGAAATAGCACTTTGGAATGGAAAACTGGATATAAAGGCCAATAATGCAAGTTATGACCAACTGTATTCAAGCCTGCCAGTCATGAGCATGACAAGTGATAAGGGAATATGGCAGTTAAATGATCTATTTATTCCTCTTCGAGATGGTTTACTTGAGGCCAAAGGGCATTATCAACTGGATAAAGTCAGTCGCCCATGGAAAATTGAATCAACAGGGTATGGTGTACCAACCAACGTCTATCAATACTGGACTGACTTACCATTTAAACTTGAAGGTACCGTGGATTATCAGCTTACCGCTAATGGCCTTGCAGGTGACCCGCTAAACTTTCAACATAGCTTAACAGGGCAACTTTCTGCTTCACTTCGAGACGCTATATTAGTTCACCAGACCGGGGAGTCTGATATCGTCAGCCAACCTATCGATGTTACTGAACTCAAGATTATTGCTGACAGAGGTAGGGTGAAAATTGCAAACCAACAGATAAAAGGCGTAGGTGTCGCTGGTTTCCTTTCCGGACAATATGATTTGGTAGATAAACGCAATAATCACTTACAGTTAGAGTTATCTGAAAAGTGTACCCGTACTCACTATGATTTGCTAAACAACAGCACCGACACTCTCACCACCTGTGAGCAATAACAGATGGCTTGGTTTGAAAAACTCGGTTGACCTTCGGCCTCGGTTTTAACGGCCGTTTATTGTCACTTGATAGTGGGACAAAAAACGTTAACTGAGGGAACGCCTCTATCAAGATTTCTCTTTAAAAATCAACTACTCTACTGCGTTTTTGGTAATAGAACATAGGTACCTATAAACTCCACCGCCGCAATGTCGCCACTGTAGATGGTTACGTTAATAATAACCCGTGCTTTTCTGCCGTTCTTAAGCCTATCCAAGTCTCCACTGATTCCATCAAGAGAGGTGGTAGCTATTGGTGTCTCTTCAACGGGAAAGCGATATCTAATCTTACTGTCTGCCAAAACAATATCGGCATTTAGGTTGCGCTCACGCATCAGTAACCAAGTCATTCCCCAGCCTGTTAAGGTAGCCAAAGTGAAAGCGGAACCTGCGAACATGGAGTTACGCGGATTCAGGTTAGGGTTTAGTTGTGCACTACACTCAAACTGATAGCCAGTGTATTGATTAATTTTAATGCCCATTTTATCGCTAATGGGGATCTGCTGTTCCCAACGTTCTTGCAGCTCCGCGCACCATTGAGGTTTTCGTAAAATATTCTCCAGAGGATCAAGCTGCTTAACCATCTGCTGGTGACGGTTTTTGCCCACTTGATCACTGAGTTCACCTTTGCTTTCAAACTCATTCTTAGTGTAAAAAGCGATGGCTTCTTCGCGAGCATTACAAACCAGCCTTTTCACCCCTTCCTGACGCGCAAAAGATTCTAACGCCACCAAAATGAGTGAACCAAGCCCTTTATTTCGACGATTCGGCTTTACCGCCATATAACGAATCTGCGCTTCATTGTCTGGCGTAATATATAACCGCCCGACAGCCATTGGTCGCCCTCGGCCATCAACAATCATTCTATGGTGACTCATTTCGTCATACTCATCACGCTCAGATCCTTCAGGTAACCTAAGTGGCTCACGCAGCATTTGCCAGCGAAAGTGATAATACTTGGCTATCTGATTATCCGTTTTTGGCGTGATTAGTTTAAACATAATATTCCTTATTAAGGTGATTCAATCGTCGTCGACAACAACAGTGTCTACGTCATCCTTTTGCTCATTCTTTATACTTGTAACCAGAAAGTAACAGGGCCATCATTCACCAGCGACACTTTCATGTCCTGCGCAAATCGGCCTCTTTCGGTTGGCAGTACCGATGCACACTGATCAGAAAAATAATCGTATAAACGCTCCGCATCACTTGGGTGTGCACCACGAGAAAAGCCCGCTCTCGTGCCCTTCTTAGTATCTGCAGGAAGAGTAAATTGAGAAACTACGAGTACGCTACCACCAACTTGTTTCACATTTAGGTTCATCTTGCCATCATCATCAGAAAAAACGCGATATGTGGTTACTCGCTCCATTAAGCGCTTCGCTTTGGCCTCATCATCGTCTTTTTCTACACCAAGTAATACCAATAGTCCTTGGCCAATTTCTCCAACAATCTCACCATCGACTTTAACAGACGACTCACTTACTCTCTGAATCAACGCTATCACTCTCTTCCCTTCCTTCAATGCTTTCTTCAATGCTAGACGAGTGTACCATCTCTTGTGACAGACTCCACTGCTCACGCTCCCCTAAAGAAGCGGTAACTTCTGCACCAATAAGAACGATCAACCAGCACAAATAGACCCAGACAAACAGAATAGGGATAGCCGCTAATGCGCCATAAATCAGCTGATAGGAAGGAAACTGAGTGATATAAGCTGCAAACGCTTTTTTGCTGAGTTCAAACAACAACGCGGCAATTAGAGCCCCAACTGCCGCATTAACAGGAGCAACTTTTTTATTCGGCACCAACATATACAATCCCATAAAAGCAAAGAAGGAGAGAATAAGAGGAAGCCAGCGTAACAACAGATCGTAAATGCCTGAGAGGGCAGTACTATCTAAAAAACGCAATGAAGTAACGTATGAAGTGGCGGCAATACTCGCGCCAACCAGTATCGGCCCTAAAGTTAATACCATCCAGTACATAGAGAATGAAAATACAGCTCGACGTTTTTGCTCTATTCGCCAGATATAATTCAAGTTTTTATCGATATTAGAAATCAGCATCAACGCAGCAACAAACAAAAATGCACCACCTACCGCGGTCATCTTTCCGGTGTTCGCCACAAACTCTGCAAGGGCGGTCTTAACCGCTTCTCCTGCGGCAGGAACGAAATTTGTGATAACAAAATCTTGAATCACATTTCCCGCATCAGCAAAAACGGCAAACGATGATAACACCGATAGCAGTACCGTTAGCATTGGCACAATTGAGAGCAAAGTAATGTAAGCCAAGTAGCCAGCATTAACATTAATCCGATCATGATTCATCCGTGTTAAAAGATAACGCCCAAAGTGCACCGCTTGTCTCGTTATCAATTCAATTTTCAACTTGTATCTCCCTGCTAACTAAGCCAATCTATAATATCTAGAGTCCTCATCATATTAATAGAAAGGAAGCAAATATGCGCTATTTATTGGGCACTATTATGTCCATATTTATACTAACTGGCTGCCAGTCGACCTACTATTCTGCCATGGAAAAAGTCGGCTACCATAAAAGAGATATTATGGTTGATCGCGTTGAAGATGCCAGAAATTCACAACAAGAAGCCCAACAAGAATTTACCAGCGCCTTAGAAGCACTCTCTGCACTGACCAATTTTAACGGTGGTGAGTTGGAAACGGTTTATAACACCATTAATGATAAATATGAGAGCAGTGAAAGTGCAGCTCAGGATGTACGTGACCGTATTAGTGCTATAGAAGATGTATCTTCGGCACTGTTTGAAGAGTGGCAAGAAGAGTTGCAATTATACACCAGTGCTAGCTTACGCCGATCTAGTGAGCAAAAGCTGCGTGAAACCAAGTCATCCTACAACAAGATGCTAAATGCCATGAAAATGGCTGAGAAAAAGATGACGCCGGTACTCAATACCCTAAGGGACAATACGCTTTATTTAAAACATAACCTAAATGCCAGCGCCATTGGTTCGTTAAAAGGGGAGTTTTCTAATCTTGAACGAGACATTCAATACGCCATAAAGCAGATGAATTCAGCCATCAAAGAATCAGATGCTTTTCTTAGTAAGCTAAAACAAAAATAGAGTTACTCACCTATCAAGCATAAAAAAAGGGTGAGAAGTTATCTTCTCACCCTTTTTATTTAGCTATTCATGCTCGCCAATAAGCGGTACTTATTTGGCAGGACGGCTTGCACGCTTACGTTCGTTTTCAGTCAATAACTTCTTACGAATACGGATGCTTTCAGGTGTTACTTCTACCAACTCATCTTCATCGATAAACTCAAGCGCTTGCTCCAGAGTGTATTTGATTGGTGGTGACAGAACCTGTGCTTCATCGGTACCCGATGCACGAACGTTGGTTAGCTGCTTACCTTTAAGACAGTTAACGGTCAAATCGTTTGAACGGTTATGAATACCGATGATTTGTCCTTCATACACTTCATCAGCGTGCTCAGCAAATAGACGACCACGCTCTTGAAGGTTAAACAGAGCATAAGTTAACGCTTTACCTGTTGCATTTGAAATCAACACACCGTTATTACGTTGGCCGATAACACCACCTTTATGTGGTCCGTAATGATCGTAAGTATGGTAAAGCAGACCTGAACCTGAAGTCAGTGTCATAAATTCTGTCTGGAAACCGATAAGACCACGAGATGGCATCATAAAGTCCATACGTACACGGCCTTTACCATCTGGTGCCATATCCGTTAGTTCACCTTTACGGATACCAATGTTTTCCATGATACCGCCCTGATGCTCTTCAACCACATCAATCGTAACGGTTTCATAAGGTTCTAGTAGCTGACCATCTTCTTCTTTCAGAATAACTTCCGGACGAGATACCGCTAATTCAAAACCTTCACGACGCATGTTCTCGATCAGAATAGACAGGTGAAGCTCACCACGACCAGATACACGGAAACGGTCTGGGTTGTCAGTTTCTTCTACACGCAATGCAACATTGTGTACTAACTCTTTCTCTAGACGCTCTAGGATATTACGAGAGGTAACAAATTTACCTTCTTTACCGGCGAATGGAGAGGTGTTTACCTGGAACGTCATGGTTACTGTTGGTTCATCAACAGATAGCGGAGTCATCGCTTCAACATTATTTTGGTCACAAATCGTGTCTGAAATTTTCAGCTCACCCAGACCTGTAATTGCGATGATGTCACCCGCATTGGCTTGATCCGTTTCATGGCGCTCTAAGCCAAGGTAACCAAGAACGGTACCAACCTTGCCATTTCGTTTCTTACCATCAGCGCTGACAATAGTTACTTGCTGGTTAGGCTTAACTGAGCCGCGAGTTACACGACATACACCGATAACACCAACATAAGAACTGTAGTCAAGCTGAGATACCTGCATTTGCAGAGCACCATCAATATCAACGCTTGGTGCGTCTACAGTATCAACAACAGCTTGGAACAACGGTTCCATATCTTCACCAACCGTACCTTCTTCCATTGTTGCCCAACCGTTTAAAGCTGAAGCGTAAACAACAGTAAAGTCTAACTGCTCATCGGTAGCACCTAGGTTATCAAACAGATCAAATACTTGATCCATAACCCAATCAGGACGTGCACCCGGACGGTCAATTTTGTTGATAACAACAATTGGCTTAAGACCGTGTGCGAAAGCTTTTTGTGTTACAAAGCGAGTTTGAGGCATTGGGCCGTCAACAGCATCAACGATCAATAAAACAGAATCTACCATTGACATGATACGCTCTACTTCACCACCGAAATCGGCGTGTCCCGGAGTATCTACGATATTAATACGGTAGTCGTTCCAGTTAATCGCTGTGTTCTTAGCAAGAATGGTAATACCGCGCTCTTTCTCGATATCGTTCGAGTCCATAACACGTTCTTCTGCTTCTCCACGAGATTCTAGAGTACCTGATTGCTGAAGCAGCTTATCTACTAATGTTGTTTTACCGTGGTCAACGTGCGCGATGATCGCGATATTTCTTAATTTATCAATCTGTGGAGTAGCCATGAATTTTGAGTCACTCAATTATCAAGCAGGGTTCATTCGCTGCTTTTGGTTTAAAAAATCGGCGCTAATGTAGCAGATTTTTCTCTAAACAGCTAAGAAATGTGATCTGATACGACGAAAATTGTTCATTTTTTGTCAAAAATCCTACTTGTTAACCATAGTTTGCTTTGTAGAGCCAAGCAATCTTATTCGTTTTACATTAACGTTGAATATTAACCACTCATACCAAAGCTCTAAAAAAGTGGGCTCTTCTACAAATTTTTTCTACAGCAAAATCCATTAACCGCGTATAGCCCCTGCATCTCAAAACTGCTCAGCAATATGCTACACATTGACAGTTTTCATCTTGACTATTTACCTCAAACCATGCTGAATGAACAAGTAAGTTTATTGTAGCCACATCACATTGCACCAAATATGTGCAAACAGTGATCATTTTGGTGCACAGCCGCCATCAAAGAGCCGCTTTAAAATTACAAGCCCATGAAATTAAAAGGATTATAATAAGTGGCACGGTTTTAGCTTAGTAACAGCATCATAGATTAATGCAATTACTGCAAAGACATTAATCAATGACGATTTAGTAAATCGAAACTGTACCGCATTAATAACACTGGAGGTTATCCAAGATGTCAGTAGAAAATGTTTTATCGCTTATCCAAGAAAACGAAGTTAAGTTTATCGACCTACGCTTTACCGATACCAAAGGTAAAGAGCAGCATATTTCTATCCCTGCTCACCAAATCGACGCAGATTTCTTCGAAGAAGGTAAGATGTTTGATGGTTCGTCTGTTGCTGGTTGGAAAGGAATCAACGAGTCAGACATGGTCATGATGCCTGACGCAACAAGTGCTGTATTAGACCCATTCACTGAAGACTCAACGCTAAATATCCGTTGTGACATTCTAGAGCCTGCCACTATGCAAGGCTATGACCGTGACCCACGCTCTATCGCGAAACGTGCAGAAGACTACATGAAAGCTTCTGGCGTAGCCGATTCAGTATTGGTTGGCCCTGAACCAGAATTCTTCCTATTTGATGATGTTAAGTTTAATACCGACATATCAGGTTCTTTCTTTAAGATTGATGATGTAGAAGCGTCTTGGAACACTGGTTCTCACGTTGAAGGTGGTAACAAAGGTCACCGTCCAGGTGTGAAGGGTGGTTACTTCCCAGTAGCCCCAGTGGATTCATCTCAAGATATCCGTAGCGCAATGTGTCTAGTGATGGAAGAGATGGGACTGGTTGTTGAAGCTCACCACCACGAGGTAGCGACAGCAGGTCAAAACGAAATTGCTACTCGTTTCAATACCCTAACTGCAAAAGCAGATGAAATCCAAATCTATAAGTATGTTGTTCACAATGTCGCTCACGCGTACGGAAAAACAGCAACCTTTATGCCTAAGCCACTTGTTGGTGATAACGGTAGTGGTATGCACGTTCACATGTCTTTAAACAAAGATGGTGTTAACTTGTTTGCTGGTGATAAGTACGGCGGCCTATCTGAAATGGCTCTTTACTACATTGGTGGTATCATTAAGCACGCTCGCGCTATTAACGCCTTTGCTAATGCATCAACTAACTCGTACAAACGTCTTGTACCCGGTTTTGAAGCACCAGTAATGCTGGCGTACTCTGCACGTAACCGTTCAGCTTCAATCCGTATCCCAGTGGTACCAAGCCCTAAAGCTCGTCGTATCGAACTGCGCTTTGGTGACCCGACAGCAAACCCATACTTAGGTTTTGCAGCGATGCTGATGGCAGGCCTAGACGGCATTAAGAACAAGATTCACCCAGGTGAAGCAATGGATAAAGATCTCTATGACTTGCCTGCTGAAGAAGCAGCAGAGATCCCAACCGTTGCAGAATCATTGCAGCAAGCTCTTGCATGTCTTGATGACGACCGTGAGTTCTTGACTGCCGGTGGCGTATTCTCTGATGACTTTATCGATTCTTACATCGCGCTTAAGTCTGAAGATGTTGAGAAAATCAATATGGCGACTCACCCACTAGAGTTTGAACTTTACTACTCTGTATAATCGCCACGATTTGACTTGTTAATCGAAGCTCGCCATTTGGCGAGCTTTTTTGTTTCATGCTTTTAACACTCTGAATCGTCAAGCCAATCAACAAGAAAGCGCTCTAGCAATAGAGCAAACTCACCACCAGCCCTCGCAAAATCAGTTCATAATTTAATTCGTTGTCACTCACGGCCAAAGCGGCAAGCTAATTGCATTATTAGAGTCATACCAGAGGATGTCATCGCTGATAGCAACGATTTGCTCAGCAATGTAGAGAAATAGTGCTATTAACGCTACCGTTGCGCCGCACTATCATTCATACTAAAAATTGAGTTGCACAATTTTGGTGCAATGTTCAATAATAGAGCAGAAATAAGGAAACTGTTGTGACCAATGATCTTTCCACTGCCATTTTAGAGAATGTCGTCACCGCCACGCTAATGCTGGATGAGGACCTAGTGGTTCGCTACGCTAATCCCGCGACCGAGCAGCTTTTTTCACAAAGCACAAAACGTATTGTTGATAGCCCTCTCTCCAAACTGATTCAGCACGCCTCGATGGATCTGGCATTACTCACCCAGCCACTGCAGAGCGGACAGAGTATTACCGACAGCGATGTTACCTTTGTTGTTGACGGAAAACCTTTAATGCTAGAAGTGACCGCCAGTCCAATCACATGGCAAAAGCAGCTAATGCTGCTCATTGAGATGCGCAGAATTGGTCAACAGCGACGATTAAGCCAAGAGCTGAATCAACACGCTCAACAGCAAGCGGCAAAACTGTTAGTCAGAGGATTGGCTCATGAAATTAAAAACCCACTAGGGGGCTTAAGAGGCGCGGCACAACTGTTAGAAAAAATGCTGCCAGAACCATCATTAACGGAATATACCCAAATTATCATAGAGCAAGCAGACAGACTTCGAGCTCTTGTTGATCGATTATTAGGGCCACAAAAACCGGGCAAGAAACGGCCAGAAAACCTGCATATAGTGTTAGAGAAAGTGCGACAATTGGTGGAGCTGGAGTCCGGTTCTAAAGTGATTATTGATCGCGATTATGACCCTAGCTTGCCTGATCTGTTGATCGATGCCGATCAAATTGAACAGGCCCTACTCAATATTGTTAGCAATGCGGCACAAATACTGTCTGGTCAACAAGATGCCCGTATTACTCTAAAAACCCGCACGGTTCACCAAGCCAATATTCACGGTCAACGATATAAACTCTCAGCTCGAATTGAAATTATCGATAATGGACCGGGAATTCCCACTAAGTTGCAAGACACTCTGTTCTATCCAATGGTTAGTGGCCGAGAGGGAGGTACAGGGTTAGGGCTCTCTATTTCACAAAACTTAATCGATCAGCACAAAGGCAAAATCGATGTAGAGAGCTGGCCGGGTCGAACCACATTTACTATTTACTTGCCGATATAACGAAAGATAAATGCCATATAGGCATAAACAAGGATATTTATGAGTAAAGGATACGTTTGGGTTGTTGATGACGACAGTTCAATTCGCTGGGTAATGGAAAAAACCCTCTCTTCAGCGAAGATTCGCTGTGAAACTTTTGCTGATGCAGAAAGTGTTCTTACTGCATTAGAAAGAGAGTGCCCTGATGTGTTGGTGTCTGACATTCGTATGCCAGGTATGGACGGTCTGGATCTGCTAGGTCAGGTTCATCGCCAATATCCCGATCTACCCATTATCATTATGACAGCACATTCTGATCTAGATGCTGCCGTTAACGCATACCAACATGGTGCTTTTGAATACATTCCTAAACCATTCGACATTGATGAGACATTAACTTTAGTAGAAAGAGCCATCACTCACAGTTACGAGCAGAAGAGAAGCAATAACCTTGACGATACTCTTCCTAGTGATACTCCAGAGATCATCGGCGAAGCCCCAACCATGCAAGAGGTTTTTAGAGCAATTGGTCGTCTCTCTCGGTCTTCGATTTCTGTATTAATTAATGGCGAATCAGGTACAGGTAAAGAACTTGTGGCTCATGCACTTCATCGCCACAGTCCTAGAGCGAAAAATCCTTTTATTGCACTCAACATGGCTGCTATCCCTAAAGACTTAATTGAGTCGGAACTTTTCGGTCATGAAAAAGGAGCATTTACTGGCGCAAATAGTGTCCGTCACGGCCGATTTGAGCAAGCAAATGGAGGAACATTGTTTCTCGATGAGATAGGCGACATGCCTTTAGATATTCAGACACGGCTGCTTCGAGTCCTTTCCGATGGTCAGTTTTATCGTGTGGGTGGTCACTCTGCGATAAAAGTGGACGTTAGAATTGTTGCCGCGACTCATCAAAATTTAGAGCAGCTTGTTCATGAAGGGGATTTTAGGGAAGACCTTTTTCATCGCTTAAACGTAATACGCATACAAATTCCGGCGCTAAGAGAACGAAAACAGGATATAGAAAAGCTCTCACAGCACTTTCTAGTGCTTGCTGCTGAAGAGTTAGGGGTAGAAGTAAAAACCCTACACTCAACCACCATTGAGGCTCTTAAAAAGCTTCCTTGGCCGGGAAACGTTCGTCAGTTAGAGAACATTTGTCGCTGGCTCACCGTAATGGCCAGTGGCAGTGAAGTACTGCCTACAGATCTGCCTACAGAACTGGTACAAGAGAAGCCGGTACTGTTGGCATCTAATAGTGATAACTGGCAAACACAGTTAGATAACTGGGCAAGAGCAGCCCTCACCTCTGGAGAGACGGAACTGCTATCATACGCATTGCCAGAGTTTGAACGAATACTACTTACTGCAGCGCTCAATCATACCAATGGACACAAACAAGAAGCCGCTAAAGTACTTGGCTGGGGACGAAATACCCTAACGAGAAAACTGAAAGAGCTGAATATCAATTGATCTAATCACAACGTCAGCAAGCTGGGTATGACCATACTCCTCACCCAAAAGAGCCATCAACAGCTATGGTTAACAGATAAAGAAAAACAGCCTATTCGGCTGTTTTTCTCTGTTTCTGCTACAGACAAATCGACATTTCTCTCCATATACTTATCTAAACCTGTCTGTTGATAATGTGTACCATTCAATTTCGATACCACAGGTTTGTCCGACCAACATTAAAAGACCAAGCCAAGGACAACAACAATGATTAATAAAGAGCTGCCTTTAACAGATATTCATCGCCATCTTGACGGAAATGTTCGAATTGAAACCATTTTAGAGTTAGGCAGCAAATTTTCTGTTAACTTGCCCGCGAATGATATCGACTCTTTACGCCCATACGTACAGATAATAGAAGCAGAGCCTACACTCGTTGCTTTCTTATCCAAGCTTGATTGGGGCTGTGCCGTACTGGGTGATTTAGACGCTTGCCGTCGCATTGCTTATGAAAATGTTGAGGATGCCCTAAACGCTCAAATAGATTACGCGGAACTCCGTTTCTCACCATATTACATGGCGATGAAACACAATTTACCCGTAGCTGGAGTGGTTGAAGCGGTCATTGATGGTGTCCAAGCGGGTAGCCGAGACTTCTGCGTAAAAACCAACTTGATAGGCATAATGAGCCGCTCTTTTGGCACTGACGCCTGTCAACAAGAACTTGATGCTTTACTTAGCCAGAAGCAGCACCTAGTCGCGGTAGATTTAGCAGGAGACGAGCTCGGACAACCAGGAGAGTTATTTGTACCACACTTTAAACAAGTTCGTGATGCAGGACTTAGAGTGACCGTCCATGCGGGTGAAGCAGCTGGAGCTGCCAGTATGTGGCAAGCAATTGAAGAGCTAGGTGCCGAACGAATAGGTCATGGCGTTAAAGCCATTGAAGACACAAGACTGATGGACTTTTTGGTAGAGAAACGTATTGGCATTGAATCCTGCTTAACATCAAACATTCAAACTAGCACGGTACCTTCATTAGCTGAGCATCCAATTAGAGCCTTCTTACAACACGGTGTTCTTGCATCACTTAATACTGATGACCCGGCCGTTGAGGGCATTGAACTTCCCCATGAATACGAAGTCGCCGCTCCGCAAGCAGGATTAAGTACAGCACAGGTTCATCAGGCGCAAATTAACGGTTTGGATATTTCGTTTTTATCTGATGCAGAGAAAATGGAATTGAAAACAGAAGTCGCCCGTCGACAGTTAAACTCATCAACATAATATGGCTTGATGTGTGTGATTCATAAAGATGGTTAAAGCGCGAAAACAAACCATAAAATGTATTAGTTCCGACTAGATCTGACACTTCAATTTGAAAAGAAGAGAGTTACCCACTTTGATTAAGGTGCTGAATCTTAAATCAAAGAAAAGAGGTAACTCTC
>NZ_VTXE01000020.1 GCF_013114595.1 Vibrio sp. 99-8-1
ACGAAACTGGAAGCAAGCGCTGAACCGCTTTATGATTATGTTCGAAGACCGATTAACTGAATACTTGTAACCAATGGCAGTTACACAGAATTATTTACAGGGTCGGATGTATAAATAGCCATTAACAACCGGAACAACGGTCTTTTTTGCTTTGGTAATCGATGATATTGCCTTGTTTATCAATAGAGAAGGTGCAACATTCATTATATAAATCATACAGTTTGGCACGACTTTTTTGTACTCTAGACTTCAGTGTTGAATAGTTTACCCCTAATTTCTGTGCGTACTGTTTTTGACTTAAGCCTTCTATTTCAATCGCGGTTAATAACTCCGCATCCTCTTTAGCTAACTCATTAATAAATGGAATAATGCACATTGATAGTTGTTGATTAACTTCAGGCTCGCTGTCGTGGTACCAAAGCTCCTTGTCCGTTATATCCGGTTGTTTGTTCTTTTTACGGTAGAAGTCAATAATGGTGTTTTTGGCGATTTGAAATAACCAAGATTTGACCTTTTTACTGTCATGTACTTTAGATAAATTCTGGTAGGTTTTAATCAGAATGTCTTGTAGAAGGTCATCTATATCATCAGGATCAGACACGTTGTTGTGTAGGAATCCTTTAAGACTGTTCTGATATTCTGACCAAACTTTTTCTACATTCACAATCGTGTACTCGTCAATATTCAATTTAAATTGGTGATAGATAGGTAAAGCGCTCGTTAGAGCGCTTGTCAAAAAATTAGTCGCAACAGTTGCTCGAACCGCATGCGGAAGGTTGAACATCTTTCCCTTGTTTAAGATAAGTATTGGTCAAATAAAAGTCTGAAAACTTTTCTATAAAATCTGAGGAAACCGACCTATCTGCTAGCCCTGTATCTAGAAGATTTTGCTGCCAAGTTTGAGCATTAGGCAAACCACACAAAAAGTCAAAACCAGTGTGTTGTTTTACGATAGCGGCACGGTGCAATAATGGTAACCAAGCAATATCAACATTGCTTATTACGTCAGATTTAAAGAACATTGAGTCATTGGTAAGTTGTTTCTCTACTTTTTCAAACACTGTTCTAAGTTTCGTTTCTCGCTGTTGGAAAGTGTCTTTATCCTTGCTACTCATTGTTCCACACTGCGGCAGATAATTTTTTGACCCTAAATAGCTCCACGCTCTATCTATGGCGCGTTGTTCGTTGGAAACCCCTTGCTCTAATGGGCCATATTCATCTTCGATATATTCAATAATCGCATCAGACTCAAACAAAACAGTGTCATTTTCCGTCGTTACAATAGGTACTTGGCCATTAGGTGATATCTCGAGAAACCATTGTGGCTTGTCTTTTAGGTTTATATATTCAATTTGATAAGGAAGATTTTTGGCTTCAAGAGCGGCCGTGACACGTTGAACAAATGGGCATATTTTAAAGCTTATTACTTTTAACATCATTTTCTCTCTTTTTAAGGGGGGCTTTGCTTACACTAGTAAGACGAATCAAGGGAAAAAAAGACGAACAAATATCGAAAAATATTTGAATATCTGGCATTAAACTAAAATGGACTTAGCCATTTCTTATGCTGGTACTACGCGGTAACGGATCGTATAATCCTCGGTTACTCAAAGATAAGGTAATGTTATGAAAATTTGTGGTGTTGAAATAAGTGGTAATGATGCAATTGTAAGTTTGCTCCAACTGTCTGATGGGGTATTTACCATTCTTGACTGCCGAGTAGCTAAGGTTTCTATAGGCAACGCAAACGACACTCAAAATATGAGAGACTTTCAGTTTTCTTTTGCTAAATTGATGCAAGATTACCAGATCAACAAAGTGGTGATCCGTCAACGTCAGACAAAAGGGAAATTTGCTGGTGGAGCGGTTGGTTTTAAATTGGAAGCAGCCATTCAGTTAATAGACGATCTTTCAGTGGAAGTCATTCCTGCAACTGAAACCAAAGAAGGTTTAAAAAAGAACCCACTCGCGGTGCCATTTAAAGAGACAGGTTTAAAACAGTACCAAGAATCTGCTTTCCTTGTCGGTTATGCTCACATCATGAGTTCTAAGCACTAATGCCAACATAGAAAAGGAGCACCTAAATGCTCCTTTTTTTGCGTTATTGTGCAGATCGCTTGTTATGCTTTAGCCAAAATATAAGTTCGGTATCCACCAATAAGGTTTCTTGCTTGAAAGCCGTTATTTACCAACTGTCTGTAGGCAACGTGGCCACGTAAACCCACCGCACAGTAGATAATGATCTCTTTATCTTTTGGTAGTTCATCCATACGATGGCGTAGGGCATCGACAGGGATGTTTACCGCACCTTCAATAAATCCAGTCGCTTTAAGTTCTCCCGGTGTACGTACATCAAGCAAAAACTGCTGGTCGGTCAGGCTATCCATTTGGTCATAATGAATCGCTTTCGCATCGCCCACTCTTATATTTTGTGCCACAAATGCCGCTTGGTTTATGACATCTTTTGCGCTGCCGAAAGGTGGTGCGTAAGTCAGTTCTAAGTGACGAAGTTGATCTACCGTCATTCCGGCACGTTGTGCTACTGCCATAATATCGATACGTTTATCGACGCCATCTTTACCTGCTGCTTGCGCACCAAGTATTTTTCCGGTGTATGGACAATAGAGCATCTTAAACGAAACCAGCTCTGCTCCCGGATAGTAGCTGGCGTGGCTGGCAGTATGAACATACACTTTTTCGTATGCGGTTCCTTCTGCTTTTAACGATTTCTCATTCTTTCCTGTGGAGGCAATCGCCAAATCGAATATTTTACAGATCGCTGTGCCTTGGGTGCCTTGGTAGCTGTCGTTTTTACCAAGCATGTTATCCGCAGCCATTCGGCCTTGTCGGTTTGCAGGACCGGCCAGTGGAACTAAAGTCGGCTGGCCAGTGACAAAATCTGCTTCTTCGATGGCATCGCCTACCGCGTAGATAGAAGGATCACTGGTTTGTAAATTTTCATTGGTATAAATGCCGCCCAATGCGCCAATTTGTAATCCGGCCTCAGCGGCAAGTTTGGTCTCTGGACGAACGCCAATAGCCATAATAAGAATCTCTGTATCCAGTGATTCACCATTGCTGAGTTGCAGGCTTAAATGCCCTTCGATATGCTGTTTGGTGTCTGTTTCTCCGCTTTCGAGTACAGGGACATGATCGCTGGGAATATACTCCACAGACTGCAAAGCGACACCGAGTTTAAGGTCAACACCTTTCTCTCTGATTTCTGCGTGTGCAAATCCTGCCATTTCGCGATCAACCGGCGTCATAACTTGATCTGCCAACTCTAACAGCGTTGTTTTAATACCCAATTGATGAAAGGCTTCCATCATTTCCAAACCGATAAAGCCACCACCAACCACGGTTGCGTGTTCTGGGCGGTTCATCTGCAAGGTTTTAATGATTTTATCCATGTCAGGGATATTGCGTAGCGAATGGGTAAGCGGGTTATCAATACCAGCGATTGGCGGAACAATTGGACCGGCACCGGGGCTAAGCAGCAAAAAGTCATAGCTTTCACTGTACTCGCTATTGTCCAGCTGGTTTTTAATTCGGATCTGTTTCTGTTCTCTATCGATACAAGTCACTTCGCTCATAACGCGAACATCAACATTAAATCTGCTGAGGAAGCTTTCTGGTGTTTGCAGTAATAAATTGCTTCGCTCTGTGATATCTCCACCAATATGGTAAGGCAATCCACAGTTGGCAAATGAGACGAAGGGGCCTCTTTCAAACATGATGATCTCAGCGTCTTCACTTAAACGACGCGCACGCGCAGCAGCGGAAGCGCCACCGGCAACTCCACCTACAATAACAATCTTAGTCATACTGGACTCCGTTATAAAACCTAAAAAAGCCGACAAGTGATCAGGGGCAGTTAACCTGATACTTGTCGTGCTTTTTTAGTGTCTATATTGTCTATCTGTATCGATAATGGCTTACGAACTCATGCCCATTTTTTTCAGTATCGATACCGCGGGACAAAACCCGGTAAATGCACTTTGTAATAGGTTTAACCCAACAAACACCGTTAGCCAAACAAAGTTAGCATGTACCGTTGCGGTTAAAATTACTGAGAGTAGTATCATGCTTCCTGCCAAAACTCTTACACCATTTTCAACTGTCATCTTTCTTCTCCTTAACTAGAAAACATGTAAACTATATATGTCTAATTTAGCAAAGTCTAATTAATTTGATAAATAATTAAAATTTACTAATAAAGAGTTGACTAAATTACATGTATTAGTAAAATCTAATTAAGATAAATTTAAAAGTTGAGGCAGTTATGGACGATGCAGTTATGAACATTGAAAAAATGCAAAGTAATGCGACCTATGTTTCTGAACTACTAAAAACCATGGCGCACCCTGAGAGACTGATGGTGTTGTGCCAGTTGATGCAAGAAGAGGTTGGGGCAGGCAAGCTTCAAGAGAACTCATCACTCAGCCAGTCGGCTTTTTCTCAGCATCTAACCGTACTGCGAAAGCAAGGGTTGGTCCAAATAAGGAAAGAGTCTCAGCAGGTTTTCTATTCCTTATCCGATGAACGTGTTGCGGCATTAATTAAGAACTTACATTCAATTTACTGTATTTAACTGCGCTGCTCTGTAACAACTTAGTGGCAGTGGAGAGCAAGGTTACGATGTAACTAATCCTCTACATGAAACAGCTTCTGAGTGAAACAGTAACAATGATTCTGCGGCCGCTGTATTAAGGTCATTGCCGGCTAAGTTTGCTGCGATACTCTCGGCATTCAAGATATTTTTCTAGCAATTAAGGCTTGTGATGCATCAGTAATTGACATGCATCAAGTGGCATCGTTTTGCCAGTCGAAAGTTATTAAACAACAACTAACATTAAGTTGTGTAATTTTACAATATTACCCATGTCTGATTATCGCGATGTGACGAGTAGTAAAAGGAGAACAAGATGACCAAGGAGTTTAAGGGTGGATTCGTTCATAGCGTTATGAACAGTTTTTTCCCGCCAATCCTGATCATTATGGCGCTGGTTGTTGGTGGAGTCTCTCTATGGCTTACGCCAAAAGAGGAAGATCCACAAATCGTGGTTCCTATGGCGGATGTATTAATTAATGCGCCGGGGCTCAGTGCCAAACAGGTGGAAAAACAAGTAACGGAGCCATTGGAAAAGTTGGTTAGCCAAATCGATGGTGTGGAATATGTCTATTCCTCGTCGATGAAAGGCGCAGCTCAAGTGATTGTTCGTTATTACGTGGGCGAAGGTCGTGAAGACGCGTTGGTCAAACTCTATAACAAGCTCTATTCCAATCAGGATCGAATTCCTTCATCGGTAACAAGCTGGGCGGTTAAGCCAATAGAAATTGATGATGTGCCGATTGTCGTCGCAGCGCTTTATTCAAAAAATCCTGAGCAAATCGATCGATACGAACTAAGAAGAATTGCCACACAAGCCACTCAGCGTCTTAAATCGCTGGACAGTACCAATATGGTAGAAGTCATTGGCGGGCAGTCTCGAAATGTTGAAGTAGCGCTAAATAGTGCTGCGATGGCAAGCCGAAAAACCACCATAGACGATTTACAAAACGCCTTTAAGCTTAGCCATCACAAACAGGACTCGGGCTTAATCCATCAGTCTGGAAATGTTTACGCGCTGGAGTCGGGACAATTTTTTACCAAAGCAGAAGAGCTCGGCTCTTTGGTGGTTAATGTTGTTAACGGCAAACCAGTTTACCTGCAAGATGTTGCGTCAATTATCGATGGTCCGGAAGAAGCCTCAAACGATACCTGGTTTCAGTATGGCCCGGCCGCTGAACAGAGTAGCGATGTTTATCCCGCAGTGTTTATCTCGGTAGCGAAACAGAAAGGATCGAATGCGGTAGCGGTAGCAGACAATGTGTTGCAAGAGCTCAATGAGTTACAGCTTACCCAGTTTCCAGACGAGGTTGGTGTAAGTATTATTCGTAACTATGGCCAAACAGCAGACGATAAAGTATCCAACTTGGTGTCAAGTTTGGGGATCTCTATCTTGACTGTGGTGGTATTTGTTGGCCTGTTTTTGAACTGGCGCAGTGCCTTGGTTGTGGGCATCGCCATTCCAATTAGTTACGGCGCTGCACTTGGCATGGATCTGGCCTTTGGTTATTCCATTAACCGTGTCACTCTGTTTGCGCTTATTTTGGCGTTAGGTTTGATCGTTGATGACCCCATTGCCAGTATCGACAACATTGAACGTTATCTAAAACGTAAAGAGTTAACCCGCACCAAAGCGATAGTGTTAGCAATGGCAGAGATACGAAGTGCGTTGTTGATGTCTACCGTTGCTATCGTCATTGTATTTACGCCTATGTTCTTTATTACCGGAATGATGGGCCCTTATATGGCACCCTTAGCGTTTAACGTTCCTATCAGTGTGGTATTTAGTACTATCGTTGCCTTTATGATCACGCCTTGGTTAGCAAGGAAGATACTACGCGCAGCCAATAATAGTGGACATTACGACGTCAAGACGACGCTGCTATATCGTTGGTACGAGAAGCTATTGCAACCCATCTTAAAAAGCCGCAGAAATAGTTGGTTGTTTCTTGGCCTTGTTGCTGTGTTATTTGTCGCAGCGGCCATGCTGCCTGCCATGCGTCTAGTGCCACTAAAACTGCTACCTTACGACAACAAAAATGAGTTTCAAATGGTACTAAATATGCCCGAGCAGACCAGTTTTGTTGAAACCTCTAACGTATTAAGAGACTTCTCTGACTACTTGGTGACGGTACCTGAGGTGGTTTCTGTCTCGGCGTTCTCCGCTGTGGCTTCGCCTATGGACTTTAATGGCATGGTACGTCACTACTTTATGCGAAGTTTGCCGAATCAAGGGGAATTGAGGATTGTATTGGCGGAAAAAGATCGTCGCCATCAGCAATCTCATGAAATTGTTACTCGGTTGCGGGCGGATCTAGAGCAGATTGCCGCTAAACATTCAGCGGATATCCAGTTAGTTGAAGTGCCACCCGGGCCGCCAGTTATCGCAACATTAACCGCGGAAGTCTACGGGGCGGAAACCACGCCGTATCAAACGCTGCAAAGTGAGGCGGAGAAGCTGGCGGATAGGTTACGTCGAGAGGAGTTTGTCTCTGAGGTCGATACCTCCATTCAGGGCGATTATCAAACATGGCAATTTATTGTTGATAGAGAGAAGGCCGCGTTGTCTGGTGTCTCTGTATACGATATTAACCAGACCATTTCAGCCGCGAACCAAGGCTTTGTGCTTGCTAATTTGCAAGCGGAAAGAGAGATTGAACCCTTACCAGTAAAAGTGCGTCTGCCTGCAACCAGTAGAGATGACCTCAATAAATTACTTTCTCTCTATGTTCGTGGTCAGCAGGGTATTGTTAAACAAGAAGTACACGGAGCTTTGATAGATGCGCCACAACCGTTGGTGCAATTGTCGGAACTTGGTGAGTTTGTAAAACAGCCTGTTGAACAACCTATTTATCACAAAAACTTAAAACCAGTGGTGTACGTGTATGCCGAGTCGGTAGGACGTGTTCCCGGTGAGATTGTGGCCGATGTGATTGCCGATTTTAATGGTGAGCAGAATGAATCTAGAGTGCCTGTTGCACAGAGAAGTTACCTAAACAACGGTGCGGGAGACAGCTGGAGCGTGGCGGACGATATTAATATCGTTTGGAGTGGCGAAGGCGAATGGAAGATCACAGTCGACGTGTTTATTGACCTAGGCATTGCGTATGGTGCTGCGCTACTTGGTGTGTTTATTGTCATGCTAGTGCAAACGGGTCTGCCTGCGGTATCAGGTATCATCATGCTGGCGATTCCTCTTACCGTTATAGGTATCATGCCCGGATTTTGGATTCTTAACGGGCTAGGGGATGAGATTAACGGTTACCCGAACCCTGCGCTGTTTACTGCGACAGCTATGATAGGCATGATCGCGTTGGCGGGGATTGTGGTGCGAAATTCACTGGTATTGATAGAGTTTATTCATCAGTCGCTCGCTGAAGGCAAACCGCTGCGTGAGGCATTAATTGAGTCTGGCGCGGTACGGATGAGGCCAATTCTATTAACCGCAGGTACTACGTTATTGGGGAACATTGTTATTACTTTAGACCCAATATTTAACGGTTTGGCGTGGGCTATCATCTTTGGTATCACAGCATCCACCGTCTTTACTTTGCTGGTTATCCCAGTGGTATACAACCTTGCTTATCAAAATACTCAAGGACACGGATTACCCGTGCTTAAGGAGGAAGAATAATGAATACGTCAAAAACCCTATTAGGTACGGTTCTTTTTGCAATATTAGGTGGTTTGTTTCTGTACATGGCGGGCTATTTTACCGAGAAGTTGCCCCAGCAAAGAGTGATCTCTCAATCTGACTATCCTGAGATGGAAACGGTAAAACTGCTGTCGAAAGCACAACCGATACAGCGTGAATTTACCGGAACGATTGTGGCGGATCAAAAGGCCATTCTGTCAGCCCGTATCACCGCTCGAGTCGCGGAAGTGCTGGTGGATGTGGGCAATGTGGTTAAGCAAGGTGATGTCATTATGCGTTTAGACAGTGATGATCTTGACGCACGAGTGAAACAGACGGAACAAGCTCTCTCCTCCGCACAAGCAAGGTTAAATGCCGCCCGAAAAGAGTACAAAAGAGTTTCTGAGCTGGTAAACAAGAAGCTGCTCTCTCAAGCAGAGTTTGATCGAGTGGAGAGTGAGTTAAAAACCGCACAAGCCAATTTTAAGCAATCACAAGCTGCTGTCTCTGAAGCAGAAACCACCTTTGGCTTTAGTATGATCACTGCACCATTCGATGGTTTGATCACGCAAAAGAACGTCAACCGAGGTGATACCGCTACTCCGGGTATGCAGCTAGTTAGCATGTACAACCCTGATACTTTGCAACTACAAGCCGATATTTCTGAGTCGCAAATTAAAGAGATCACCTTAGGTTCTTCGTTGCAATATCAATTGCCTACATACGGTATCCATGGTGTTGGAGACGTGGTGGAAATTGCGCCGGCGGCGGACAATACCTCTAGAACGTTTATTATTAAACTGTCACTCAATAGTGATGCTCTTATCTATCCCGGTAGTTTTGGTAAAGTCTCTGTGATGATTGGCGAGCAAGAGCTGTTAACACTGCCGAACAATACCCTTTATCAGGTTGGGCAACTCGATTACGTGAAAGTGGTGAATCAAGGGCTACTACAGACAAGACTGGTGCAGTTAAGTGACCAGAATGTGGTAAGGAAAGGTGTAGTCGCTGGCGATGTTTTAGTGGTTGACCCATTGAAATATGGGCAATAACAGGCTCTAATAGCCATGCAATTAACCACCTGTTATTTACGGACTTGTCACCATGATGAAAACAGCGCAACGTCGCAGCGAGATACTAGATTCAATACAACAAAATGGCTCCGGCGATGTGGAAGAGTTTGTTAAACGCTACGGCGTATCTAGTGTCACTATTCGTCATGATCTCAATCAGCTAGAAAAGCAAGGGTGTGTGGTGCGCTGCTATGGTGGCGCAACCTTAAATAACAGCTTTGCTTTTGATCGTTCGTTGCAAGAGAAGGGTAAAATAAAGGCGGATATTAAAACAAAATTGGCACAAAAAGCAGCGGAGTATATTGAACAAGGGGATACCATTATTCTAGATTCTGGTTCCACTACGGAAAAGATTGCCCATCAACTCTCTTTAGATATGCCGCTGGTTGTTATGACCAATGCCATTAATATCGCCTACCATCTGGCAAGCAGCGAAAGCATCGATGTTATGGTCACAGGTGGAACTATACGTAAAAATGCCTTTTCTCTGCACGGTGAAAATGCCGAAGAACAACTAAACAAATACCGATTTGATAAGTTGTTTTTGGGCGTTGACGGTTTTGATCTTTCTATGGGCATTACCACGCCTCATAAAGGCGAAGCGCAAGTGAACAGAACCATGTGTCAGGTGGCAAAAACCGTTATTGCCGTTTGTGATTCGAGTAAGTTTAACCGTAAAAGCTTTTGTATTATCGCGACTCTTGATGATATCGACATGCTTATTACTGACAGCGGTATTCCTGATAACTACCTCCACTCGTTGCAAGAACTCGGTATCGACGTTGTCGTTGTGCCGTTATAGCGTTGCGATTGACAACTTATTTTCGCTTAGCTTTGCCCTGAAACTGTTTGATACTTTTTTTACTATTGGTTCTTCGATTGGCCTGTTTATCTCTGGCAGCACGTTTATTTTCGCCAGTAGACGGCTTATCCGTGACTGGAAAACCATTGAGTTCACTTAACGGAAGCTCGCGCTGAGTCGTGTTTCTTATTGCGGCTAAATAGTCCGCTTCACCATGACAAACGAGAGAAATTGCGGTTCCTTTGTTACCCGCCCTTGCAGTTCGGCCTATTCGGTGCACATATACTTCGGCATTTGATGGCAGCTCTACGTTGATGACGACCGGTAAACTTTCTACATGGATACCGCGAGCCAGCAGATCGGTGGCGATAAGAACATTCACTTTTTGCTGTTTGAACAGTTTGAGCGTCGCTTCTCTTTCGCTTTGATCTTTGTTTCCATGCAATGCAGCAGCAGATAGGCCAGCTTTGTTCAACTTCTTACAAAGTCCATCTGCATTATCTTTAGAGCCGACAAATAGCAATACCTGTTGCCAGTTGTGCTGTTTAATTAACGCTATAAGGGCTTTAGTTTTACTGCCTTTGTTGACTAAATAAAGAGTCTCTTCAATGGCTTCTACAGAGCTGGTGGTTGTCTGCGCTTGAATTAAGATCGGATCATTGAGTAATGTCTTAGCCTTGTTTTCCAGCGGTTCTGGGAAGGTAGCAGAAAACATGATGGTTTGACGCTTGCTTGGAAGTTGTTCAATGATTTTTTGAACGTCTGTCCAAAACCCCATATCCAACATTCGGTCGGCTTCATCGAGAATCAATTTGCTTATCTTGTTCGCATCAATGACATTGGCGTTGAATAGTTCAATCAAGCGGCCAGGGGTGGCCACAAGGATTTCAGGCGCAGAAGCGAGCTGAACTATTTGTTGCTCTTTATCGACCCCACCACAAATGCAAACAGACGTGATATCGGTGTCCTTAGAGATTAAACAGAGTGCATCGTTTACTTGTGTGGCGAGTTCGCGAGTCGGAACCAAAACAAGAGACAGGAAGGAAGAGGTGCTCTGCTTTATCTGTTCTAACAGAGGCAAACCGTAAGCGTATGTTTTGCCGCTACCGGTCTTTGCTATTGCCAGCACATCCTGTTCATTGAGTATCGCAGGAATGGCAGCGGCCTGAATCTCAGTTGGTGTGCGAATTGGATCGGGCAGGGCATCAACAAGTTGCTGGCTTAGGGATAGCTTGGAAAACGGCATAGCTTATATCTTCATCTCTTGTTATAAGGTCAGTGTTACGCTTCGTGCTTGTCTTCAGGACGAAGTTGACGCTGAACACCCATCAAAAAGTTACGTAAAACCTGCGCGCCACATTCGTGGTAGTGTTTATTATCTGGTTTACGGAAAAATGCGCTGAGTTCATGCTTGCTCAGTCTAAAATCAACAACCTTTAGCGTCTCAAGTACATCTTCTGCTTTCATATTTAAAGCGATTCTAAGTTTCATAAAGATCATATTGTTGGTTAGACGACTTTCTGGTTGCGGCTGCTCCCCATCACGCTTGCCACGTTTAGTGTTGATCAACCCATTCAAGAATATGGCTAAATCAGTATCTGACGCGTCGCAATAGTCGGCTTCTGTGTCCTTTTTCAACCAGTTGGTCACTTGAATCTTGTTTACTGTGTGGTCTGCTGCTGCAAAGATCTCAACCATCTCTGTATCTTTAAAATCGAACGTATAGCGGATGCGGCGTAAAATATCGTTATTAGTCAAAATAGTTCCTAAATTATAGTATCAACTGTATGGCTTAGACATAGGGCTGTCTAATTGTGGTGCGCACCTTAACACAGCGGAAAAAGCATTGCTCTGTTTCTCTTTGTATCGCCATATATTCAAGTGACCTCAGGATTCAGAGCAACATCAACAAGTTCAGTTCAAGAAAGATAATTGAAGCAATGGCATTCCCTTTCAGGGTGTGTATATACGCTCGGTTAAATCGTCAAATAATCGCTTTCTTTCGGTCGCGGAAATAAAATATCGCGCTGAGTAGCAAGAACAAAAAAGTAAAATAATAGAAAAACGAAGAGAGAGACGCTAAAAAGTCGATGTTCTGTTCTATTTCTTCTGTGGTGTAGTTTTGAGAGAGTAATTTATAGTAGTAGGCATACAAAATGCCGATTAAACCATAGCCGAGATTAAACATCAGGCCTTTAAAGCTTAAAACGGTGGCTCTGTTGTGCGACTCGGTTTTTTTGTTTAGGTGATAACTGATAAATATATTCATTGTCATGATGATAAAGATCAGCACCAGAGCGGGTATGACTCCGTAAATCGACCATCCTAAGCTAATGCAGTAATAGGTCGCGATAGTGGCTAAGCCCATGACAATAATGAAGCTTTTTGGCGCCATACTTTCCGCTAACCGCCGGCTTTGTCCCGCTAGAATAATTTTGACGATACTGACTCCTGCGCCAATAAAACCAAAATAGAGAATGGGAATATCAATGGCGCGATAATATTGGCTATTCATGGTTAGAAACATCCGGGAGGTATGCTCGAATAGACTGTAGTAGAGCAATATGAACAGCACATAAGGGGTAGATAGTACCCATTTGCCAGTACTTGCGGTCAA
Organism: Vibrio sp. 99-8-1; assembly: GCF_013114595.1. Lineage (GTDB taxonomy): Bacteria > Pseudomonadota > Gammaproteobacteria > Enterobacterales > Vibrionaceae > Vibrio. Next base: position 12,736 of record NZ_VTXE01000020.1, read on the forward strand.
TTTGAGGCTGGCTATGGTGGTTGCTAACTTACTGCGGTCACTTGGTAAAGGTCGTTTCTCTTCCTTCATATTTATTGCTGCATAAATGGCGATCATGGCTACCATTAAGGTGGCATAAACGGGAATGCGCATGACCTCTTTTGTGCTTTCGGGCGCGGCCAATCCGAAGAATTGATAAATGTTAGCCATAAAATTAACATCATACATGGCAGCACCTAATAGGGTGACAAAGATACCGACACTGGATGCGACGCGAAGTTGAATCTGTAGCACCCGTGGCCACACATCTTCTTTTCCTTGCTCTTTGAGTGTGTCATAAGCCAATGCTTCGTCGGCACCGCTTGCTAACGCCATGGCTAAACCACTTAATATGCGGTTGATCAAAAATACCACGAACACCAGAGAGGGGTTACCGGTTGGTACAACGGCGATCATCGCTATTTCAATAAACATCACTACCGACGACAATATCACCAGCTTTTTGCGTCCTAAGGTGTCGGCAAATGCTCCAGATGGGACTTCAGCAAGAACAATGGTTGTCGCCCAAACCACATTAAGCATGGCGAATTGGGAGAGGGTTAAGCCGTAATCTAAATAGAGTAAGGTAAAAACCGGGTAGTAAAAGCGTGCAAAATAACTGCTTCGAAACATTAAGAAGTAGCGGACATTATCAACTTTAACAATTTCCTTGAGGGTCATTAGTTTCTTAGTATTCTTGAATAGCGCATTATTATCTATATCAGAGCATGGCATTGTTGCAGGAATTTTCAATTGCATTACGTTAATTTTTTACCTAGATATAAGCAGTTACCCGCAAAATCGATAAGTATTTCTGTGAAATGTATAAACATTGCTTAGCTTACAATTCTAAACGCGATTAATTTGCCAGCTCCCAGTAATGCCCATCATATGCGCAAGCTGTAACTTATCTAACTATCTTTGTTGAACTGAACCTGTTGAAGTCGCTCTGAGTCCTGCAGTTTGAGGCCACTTGAAGAACTCATTACTTAACCTCTCTGTTGAAAATCACTAAATGGCTTGATCGGAAATGTGCTACTGATTTCATTTTTTGACTATAAAGTAACTGGTAGTCTTAGCGACCAATAACTGTTACCTTGCGTGAGCATTTTAATCTATTGAAGTCATTATGGAAGCGACACTGGAACAACAAAACGGCGCATTAAATGGGCCGATTATTTCGACATTTCTAAAATACTTGCTGCCTTCTATTGTTGGTATGCTGGCGATGAGCTCTGCCTCAATCATTGATGGGATTTTTATCGGAAACTATGTAGGTGTCTCAGCGCTTGCTGCTGTAAATCTGATCATTCCGATACTCTCGGTGCTATTTGGTGTTGGTTTAATGCTGTCCATTGGTGGATCGGTAAGAGCAGGGAAATACCTAGGGGAAAAAAATAGCCTTGCCGCTTCAGCAATATTTAGTAAAACACTTATTGCTGTAACCATTTATGCGTTTGTCATTATAGTCCTAGGCCTTCTGTTTGAATCTTCACTGTTTCGACTTCTTGGGGCGAGCGAGCCATTGTTTCCATTAATGAGCGACTATTATCGCGTTATCATGCCGTTTCTTCTGGCGCAATTGATGATGATAGTGCTGTATTTTTTTATTAAGTTAGATGGCTTTCCCTCGCTCGCGTCTGCCGCTCTGGTTATCGGTTTGGTACTTAATATAGCCCTAGATTACTTATTTATTGCGGTGTTTAATTGGGGATTAAGTGGCGCAGCGTGGGCGACAGGTATCTCTCAGTTATTTCCGTTGCTAACGTTAATGACTTACTTTTTCAGTCGCAAGCGGAAGCTTCACTTCTCGATGCAGCAGAAGAATTGGTCAGAAGTCTTTCAAGCGGCTTATAACGGTTTATCTGAGTTCATTAATGAAATCTCAGGGGGAATAATCGCGTTTATTTTTAACTGGATGCTTATATCCCGAGCTGGTGTTGACGGTGTTGCGGCAATTACAGTTCTAAATTATCTATTGATGATCGGTTTCATGGTCTATTTTTCTATCGCTGATACGGCGCAGGTGATGCTCAGTCAGAACTTTGGCGCAAGAAACGAACATAGGCTAAAGCAGTTTCTAGCGATCACATTTTTTATCACCAGTGTGGTGAGTTTAGTTACCATCTTGATTTTGCTGTTTTTCAATGAGTCCCTCATTTATATGTTCCTAGATAAAGAAGGTGCAGAAGTGACGGTGGAAATGGCGATAGAATTCGTTTATTACGTCTGGCCTATGTTTATTTTTGCGGGGGCCAATATGACCATTTCAGGTTATCTTACGGCGATTCATTTACCGTTCCAGTCAGGAGTGGTTTCTCTCTGTCGTAGCCTTATTTTTCCTGCTTCATTGCTAATAATTTTGTTTATGATGTTTGATGATAATCGTTTTGTTACCGCGTTAGCCATTGGTGAATGCCTGACGTTTTTGGTTGCTTCTGTTTTCTATATTCGTCATAAACCAGAAAGAGCAATCGCAAAGGATATTTTGATAAACGGAAATAAATTATCGTAAAACGATAAATATATGTTGTTATACGTGTGTTTTGATCTTAGAATCTCTTTGTCAATTCAATAAGGTGAAAGATTATGTCTAAGATTCAAAAGCAAAGTCGACGGGTACGTATACTGTTTCAAAGTCTTTTTGTGCTTACTCCTATTATGGTGTGCTATTTCTGGCTGTTCGTTCAAACACCATACGACTTTCTTAGTACATTAGGTATTATACAAATGAGCTATGAAATAGATTCGTTCACACAGCAACCTCTTTCTTTAACGACTCGACTCCTTGCGGTTACTGCAAGCTTGTCGCTGTGCAGCATTATTATGTATGCTTTGAATGTACTCATTGCTCTATTTCGAAATTATGAACGTAACGAGGTTTTCTCGGCTAGTAACGCCAACTATTATCAAAAGTTAGGTTATTGTTTGTTTTACTGGGTAGCGGCTTCAATAGCGTATGGGGCGGTAATGTCGGTTATTCTATCTTTTAATAATCCACCTGGTGAAAGGGTGTTATCAATTAGCTTTGTAGGGATGGACTTTTTGACACTTGTTTTCGGCTTCATAGTTTTGATCATTTCTTGGGTAATGAAAGAGGGTTACATTCTTGCCGATGAAAATAGTCATACGATTTAAGGGGTCACAATGACGATCTGTATTAACTTAGACATAATGATGGCGAAAAGAAAGATACGTTTAAAAACATTGGCACAAGAAGTTGGGATCACAGAAGCTAATTTATCAGTATTAAAGAATGGCAAAGCAAAAGCGGTTAGGTTATCTACTCTCGATAAATTATGTGAAGTACTAGAGTGCCAGCCCGGTGATATTCTCGAATTTAAAGCCAATGATAATGACAACACGGTTATAGTTAAATGACGTAAAGGTACTGGCATGAACATCACATTGACGCTAGCCCTTTAGATAAAGCAAAGGAATGCTCTTTATTTATATGGATTAATGGTAATCAAATGATAAGAAGTGATTTTTTAACAATAGGAAAGTTATCTGAACGCAGCGGAGTAGCCGCTTCAGCATTGCGGTTTTATGAGTCTAAAGGCTTAATTGCCTCCATACGAACCCATGGGAATCAGCGACGTTACCTGCCGTCTATGTTACGTCGAATAGCATTAATTCAAGTCGCTCAATCTGTTGGGTTTACTCTGGAGGAGATCACAGAAGAGCTCAGTGAGTTACCCATGAATCGATCTGCCAGCAAAAGTGATTGGGATAAAGTGGCTAAAAAATGGCAAAAAGATTTAGATAGCAAAATATCTCGAATTGAGTCGTTAAAAAACAATCTAACGGGCTGTATTGGTTGTGGTTGTTTAAGTATGGATAAATGCCAACTATTGAACCCTGATGATCAACTTCATAAAGAAGGGCAAGGCGCTCAGCGACTCACTTAAGTTCCTTACTGTTAGTAACACTTACTTCGCAACATTTACTTCGACATTAACCACAGTGTTAGCGACAAACAATACAGAGCTTTGTTAGCCAACAAACTTGATACAGCAAACCACTCTATTTTTCATCAATCCCTAAGTTTCTTCTCGACAGGCCCGCTCCGATATCGGCTAGCCACTCTCTAACTCTTCGCTTCGCAATTACGCCAGCTCTTTTAACCGATAATAATCACCCATAAATACAAAAGTGTGACGTTGATCATTTCGAAAGCTGAAATATATAGGCTTCTTTCGTACGGTATTGACCTTTCACTTATTAGTCGCGTTATTTCCTTTTTATTGGCCTCTCGCCGCTTATTTTTTACAAAAACAAGCTTAAAACCTTTCGTTGTTGATCAAATGAAAGGTTTTTACCTTTCATTTTGCACCATGTTGCACTGTGATCCCCATTGCATCTTTTGCTCTTTGCCGATGTTTAAATAGATACCGTAAGAAAACGAAAGGCTGGTTTCTTACAGTGAAATAAAACAAAAGATATTTGGGGGCAATATGACCAGCACTGAGCGAAGACAAAAGATTGTCGAGTTGATTCGCAAAAACGGAGAAGGAAAAGTCGATGATTTTTCTGCGCGTTTTGCTGTTTCTACCGTCACTATTCGCCACGATTTAAATCTGCTGGAGCAACAAGGCTGCGTTTATCGCTGTTATGGCGGCGCTACTATCAATCATAATTTCGCTTTTGATCAACCTCTTCATCGCAAAGGTCTACTCAATAAAAGCACCAAAGAGAAGATCGCAATTGTTGCCGCATCAATGATTCAAGATGGCGAGGCCATCATTTTAGACTCTGGATCAACCATTGGTTATATGACTGAGTATTTGGATCGAAAGAAAGATCTGGTGGTTATGACTAACGCGATTAATACCGCTTATCAACTTACCGCGTATGAAAATGTAGACCTGTTTGTTGTGGGCGGAAACCTGCGTCGCTCTTCATGTTCTCTTATTGGTAGCCATGGTGTTCAACAAGTTAAGGACTACCGTTTTGACAAGTTGTTTCTAGGTGTAGATGGGTTTGACTTAGATGCAGGGGTAACTACGCCAAACCAAAATGAAGCACAAGTTAACCGGGCGATGTGTGAAGTCTCTCGTCAGGTTATTGCGGTAACGGACTCTAGTAAATTTGGCCGCAAAAGTTTTTGCATGATTAAAGCTGCAAAAGAGATAGATGTATTAATTACCGATAGCGAGATCCCTGAACATTATCTGCAAACACTAACAGATATGGGTGTTGAGGTGATTCTCGCTGACCAAGTAACGCTTAAGGGAAACAAATGAAAACGTTATTAGATGTTGTTAGTCAACATAAAGAAGGCCGTTCTATAGGTATCTATTCGGTCTGCTCAGCGCATCCAGTCGTCTTGCAAGCTGCATTACAGCAAGCCAAGCAGGACAGTAGCTATGTGTTGATTGAAGCGACATCGAACCAAGTTAACCAGTTTGGCGGTTATACCGGCATGAAACCAGCTGATTTTGTGGCTTTTGTCTACCAGTTGGCTGAGCAAGTAGGGGTAGCAAAAGAGTTGGTGTTACTGGGTGGCGATCACCTTGGGCCAAACTGTTGGCAGAACCTTACGGCCGAAGAGGCGATGGCAAACTCTGAACAACTTATCAAAGACTACATTGCTGCTGGATTTAGAAAAATCCACCTTGACTGCTCTATGTCGTGTAGCGATGACCCTGTTCCGTTAACGGATGAGATTGTGGCTCAGCGCGCCGCCAGACTTTGTGACATAGCCGAGTGCAGTTGGAAAACAGCTGGTGGTGAAGCTCCGGTCTACATTATTGGCACAGAAGTTCCGGTTCCAGGTGGGGCACAAGAATCGTTAGAGGACGAACTTGCAATTACAACACCAGAGGCGGCTAAACATACTATTGATGTTCACCGTGCTGCGTTTGAAGAGTTTGGCTTGCAACAGACGTGGCCTCGAGTCATCGGTTTAGTGGTACAGCCAGGTGTCGAGTTTGATCATCACAATGTTATTCATTATCAACCAGAAAAAGCAGTGGCGCTTTCTAAGTTGATTGACGCTTATCCAACAATGGTATTTGAAGCGCACTCTACGGACTATCAGCTCGACAGTTCATACCAAGCACTAGTGCGTGACCATTTCGCTATTTTAAAAGTGGGCCCTGCACTTACTTTTGCACTTCGTGAGGCGCTGTTTGCCCTAGACAAAATAGAGCAAGAGTGGATTGGCAGTGCCGATGCATCCCATTTACGAACCACGCTAGATCAAGTGATGCGTGAGACCCCTGACTATTGGCATTCATACTACAAGCAAGTAGGGCATCAACAATATTTGGATTGTGCATACAGCTTAAGTGATCGCATTCGATATTACTGGCCGCAAGCGGATGTACAAAAAGCGTACAACAAGCTGGTTGCCAACTTAGCCGCTAACCCTACACCAATTACGTTATTGAGTCAGTACATGCCTAATCAGGCAAAAGCAGTGGCAGCGGGAGAGATAGAAAACAACCCAGTTAATTTAATAATCAATAAGGTAATGGAAGTTACCAGCGTTTATGCACAGGCCTGCAACCAAGCAGCGAATGAGCATCAGGAGTACACGTTATGAGCAGTTATTTAGACCATGCCGAATCATGGTTGCTAGAAAAAAGAGCAATACACACGGCTAAGGAGATCGAGCAGCAACCTAGGTTGTGGCGCGAGTTAGCCGAGATAATAACGGAGAATAGAGAGTCGATAGATGCATTTTTGCAGCCACTATTTGCTAAACAGAATCTTCGTATCATTTTAACGGGAGCGGGCACCTCTGCATTTGCAGGTGATGCCATTGCACCGTATTTACAAAAATTTAATCAGTTTAGCGTTGATGCTATTGCCAGTACCGACATTGTTTCAAATCCAGCGCAATATTTGGATGCATCGCGTCCTACTCTGGTTGTTTCCTTTGCTCGTTCTGGCAACAGCCCTGAAAGTGTTGCTGCGGTAAAACTGGCGGATCAGGTTATTGATGATTGTTATCACCTGTTCTTGACCTGTAACCCAGATGGTCAGTTATCTAATCACGCAGACAATAGTTCAAACTCGCTGTGCGTGTTGATGCCAGAAGGATCAAATGATCAAAGTTTTGCAATGACCTCTAGTTTCACCTGCATGACCATGTCTGCGATTGCACTGCTTTCTCCTCACACTAATGAGGAACTGCAACAAAAAGTAGCAACCATCGCCGAGCTATGTCAGTCGCGTATTTCACAGTGGACTTCGATTACCGCTGAGTTGGCAAAGAAGAACTATCAACGGTTAGTGGTTCTGGGCAGCGGTGGATTTGCAGGACTCGCCCGAGAAGCATCCCTTAAATCACTTGAGCTGAGCGCGGGTAAAGTGATGGCGTCTTTTGAATCCTCGCTAGGTTTCCGTCACGGTCCAAAATTCACCATTAATGAGCAAACATTAGTTATTCAACTTTTATCGTCGGATCCATACACACGACAGTACGACATGGATCTGTACAACGAAATCAGTAAAGACGGTCAAGTGCTTAGTTTAGTTGCCCTTACCGAACAAGACTTTGACGGCGACGCCACCATAGAAATTGGTCGCACTGGCCTAGATGAGGTTTGGTTAAATTTCCCATTCATTATTTTTGCCCAGATGCTGGCGTTCGAAAAGTCCATACAGCTTGGACTTGGTCCGGATAACCCATGCCCAACAGGCGAAGTAAACCGTGTGGTTCAAGGGGTCATTATTCACCCTTACAAGCCACAGTAGAATCCAATTTATAAGGAATAGAACAATGCCAAATATTGTATTGAGTCGAATTGATGAACGCCTAGTGCACGGGCAAGTTGGCGTGCAGTGGGTAGGGTTTGCTGGTGCCAATATCGTTGTCGTCGTTAACGACGAAGTGGCGAATGATGAAATTCAACAAAACTTAATGGAAATGGTATTGGTTGAAGGTATCGCTATCCGTTTTTGGAGCGTACAAAAAACCATAGACACCATACATAAAGCGGCGGATCGTCAAAAGATCTTACTGGTTTGCCGTACACCTAAAGACTTCAGAATGTTGGTAGAAGGCGGAGTGCCTATTAGCAACATTAATGTCGGCAACATGCATTATGCAGACGGCAAAAACCAAATTGCCAAGACAGTATCTGTAGATGCTAACGACATTGAAGAATTCAACAAATTAAAAGCGCTTGGGGTGGCTTGTACTGTACAAGGCGTTCCCACAGAAAGTGCTACTGACATCTTTACTCTACTTTAATCTTAAGGAGCAAAATTATGGAGATAGGATTACTTCAGGCAGCGATGCTTGGCATCCTTGCTTTCTTTGCGGGGCTGGATTTATTTAATGGTCTAACCCACTTTCACCGTCCAGTTGTACTTGGACCTTTGGTCGGCCTGATACTGGGTGATCTTAATACCGGTATCTTGGTTGGTGGTACGTTAGAACTGATCTGGATGGGTCTAGCACCACTTGCTGGAGCTCAGCCACCAAACGTTATTATCGGCACGATCGTAGGGACGACATTTGCGATCACCACTAAAGTAGAGCCGAATGTTGCGGTAGGTGTCGCCGTACCGTTTGCGGTCGCTGTACAAATGGGTATCACCTTACTCTTCTCTGCCATGTCTGCTGTGATGTCACGTTGTGATGACTACGCCGCCAATGCTGACGGTGATGGTATTGAGCGAGTGAACTATTTTGCTTTGGCTGTTTTGGGAACCTTCTACTTTTTGTGTGCTTTTCTTCCAATCTATCTTGGAGCAGAACATGCAGGGGCGATTGTTGAGAAATTACCAAAAGACCTTATTGACGGCCTAGGGGTTGCGGGTGGAATCATGCCAGCAATTGGTTTCGCAGTATTGATGAAAATCATGATGAAGAATGTATATATCCCATATTTCATTCTTGGATTTGTAGCAGCAGCTTGGTTACAACTTCCTATTCTAGCAATTGCGGCAGCGGTTACCGCGATGGCAATTATCGATTTTATGCGCAAATCAGAACCTACTCCAGCAGCGGCACAAGCAGAGGACTTTAACGATGGAATCTAATGTAAGTAATGAAATAGAACTACGCCAAACCAACGCAAATGTTCAACCTGCTCCTGGCGTAAGTGATGACGAATATGAAAACAAGGAAGTCGGTACAGAACTGACTAAATCTGATATCAACAAAATGGCTTGGCGCTCGTTGCTACTGCAAGCATCGTTTAACTATGAACGTATGCAGGCTTCAGGTTGGTTGTACGGTATTTTGCCAGCACTGAAAAAGATTCACCCAAATCAGGCTGACCTTGCTAAATCAATGAAAGGTCATATGGGCTTCTTTAACACACACCCATTCTTGGTCACATTTGTTATGGGCATCGTGTTGGCAATGGAACGTTCTAAACAGAACATCAACAGTATCCAAAGTACTAAAATCGCCGTTGGTGCGCCAATGGGTGGTATCGGTGATGCGATGTTCTGGCTAACTCTGCTGCCTATTTGTGGCGGTATTGGCGCAGACCTTGCCTTGCAAGGCTCCATTATGGGCGCAGTGTTCTTTATGGTTCTGTTTAACGTTGTTCACTTTGGTTTACGTTTTGGTCTTGCACACTACGCATACAAAATGGGTGTAGCAGCAATACCAATGATCAAAGCCAACACCAAGAAAGTGGGTCATGCCGCTTCTATGGTCGGTATGACAGTCATCGGTGCCTTGGTTGCAACCTATGTAAGGCTGGCAACCACCGCAGAAATCACGGCTGGTGACGCTGTGGTGAAATTGCAAGCAGACGTCATTGACAAGCTTATGCCAGCATTTTTACCACTGATATACACCTTAGCGATGTACGCCTTAGTGAAACGTGGCTGGAGTCCTCTACGTCTCATCACTATCACTATGGTTCTAGGTGTTGCAGGCCGCTTTATGGGCATTCTTTAATCGAGACTATCGGGGCTGGTTTATATCAGCCCCAACTAAGGAAATAAAATGATCGCAGTAATTCTTTCAGGCCACGGTGGGTTTGCCTCAGGTTTGGCCAAAGCCATTGCACAGATTGTAGGTGAACAACCGCAGTTTCGTGCTATCGATTTTCCGGTAGAGATGACAACACCTCAGCTAGAACAAGCGATGAAAGAGGCCATGTCAGAAATTGATTCCGCTGAAGGTATTGTTTTTCTAACTGACTTACTAGGTGGAACACCGTTTAGAACAGCTTCTCTATTGAGCCAACAGCGAGACGATATTGAGGTAATTACTGGTACTAATTTGCAGATGGTAGCAGAGATGCTACTGGAACGTGACGAGCTAAATCTGGTTGAATTTAGAGATCAGGCGTTAGAAGCGGGTCATCGTGGAATGACATCTCTTGCAGAGCAGATGAGTAACAAACAACAACAGGAAATTGAGGCTGATGGCATCTGATATTCGTTATTATCGAGCCGCCAGAATCTTACAAGAGAGAGAGTGGCGAGATAACGCCATTATTGGCATTGATTCACTAGGCGCTATTGCCTCAATAGATGATGCCAAAGGATTTGCTAACCATTATACAGACTTAGGTGATTGCTCATTGATGCCGGGTTTGATCGACTCCCATGTACACGGAGCGATGGGATGCGATGTCATGGACGCGACTCATAGCAGTTTGGATACAATGTCGCAGTTTTTTGCTCAACAAGGTGTTACCGGCTTTGTGGCAACAACCGTGACGGCCCCTGTAGAAAAGATCAAACGAGCATTAATACAGATAGGCAAAAGTAAAGCTAAGGGTTTATCGGGGGCAGAACTGCTCGGTGGATTTTTGGAAGGACCGTATTTTACTGCAACACATAAAGGTGCTCATCCGGAACAACTATTTAGAGAGTTGGACAATGACGAACTCGATAAGTGGATAGGGTACTCAGATAGCAGTTTGATCGCGATTGCATTGGCACCAGAAAAAAACAACGCGCTAAAAGCGATTAAGCACTTAAAGCGCCAAGGTATCAAGGTGATGCTTGCTCATACAGATGCCAGTTATCAACAAGTGACGGACGCTCTGGATAACGGTGCGGATGGAATAGTTCATTGCTACAACGGCATGAGAGGCCTTCACCACAGAGATCCGGGCGTAGTTGGAGCAGGGTTATGTCACGATAACTGTTATGTGGAGATGATTGCTGACGGTCATCATGTTCACCCTGCGGCTATTGATGTTGCTCATCGTTGTTGCGGAGATAGGCTGACGTTAATTACAGACGCAATGCAGGCTGCGGGCATGCCTGACGGCCAGTATCAGTTGGGTGAGTACAACGTTACGATGTCACAAGGTGTGGTGAGAACGGACTCTGGTAGCCTTGCGGGCAGCAGCTTATTACTTATCGATAGCGTTAAAAACATAGCCGAATGGCTAAAAATACCTTTTGAAGAGGCGTGGTTATTGGCTTCATTAACCCCGGCTCGTTCTCTCAATCTGCACCATCAGTATGGCACCTTGTCGGTTGGCAAAATGGCCTCAATGGTCGCGGTTTCAGATTCTTATCAAATTTTACACACTTGGGTTAATGGCAAAAATGTATTTTCCAATAACTCGCACATTGCTTCGGAGGCAATATGTATCTGATTTCTTCTCGTGAAATGCTTAAACGAGCGCAAGCTGGCGGTTATGCTGTTCCTGCTTTTAATATTCATAACCTTGAAACTGTGCAAGTCATTGTTGAAACGGCATCGGAAATGGGATCTCCGGTGATATTAGCGGGTACGCCGGGAACCTATAGTTATGCTGGCACCGATTACTTAGTGAGCATCTGTAAAGAAGCCGCACACAAACACTCAATGCCATTGGTTTTACACCTTGATCATCACGAAGAGTTTGCTGACATAAAGAGCAAAGTAGACCAAGGCATTCGCTCAGTTATGATTGACGGTTCTCACTTTGCGTTTGATGAAAACATCAAAACAGTGAGGGAAGTAGTGCAATACTGTAACCGTTTTGACGCTAGCGTAGAGGCTGAGTTAGGACGCCTCGGTGGTCAGGAAGACGATCTGATCGTGGATAGCGCTGATGCGCTGATGACAGACCCTTCATCCGCTGCTGAATTTATTCGCTCTACGGGTATCGACTCGTTAGCTGTGGCGATTGGTACCGCTCATGGCATGTATAAAGCAGAACCAAAGCTGGACTTTGATCGCTTAGCTCAAATCCGAAACGTTGTTGATATTCCACTTGTGCTTCATGGCGCATCAGGGGTGCCAGACCAAGCGGTAAGACGCTGCATAGAGCTAGGCATCTGTAAAGTTAATGTGGCTACCGAGCTGAAAATAGCCTTCTCTAACGCCGTTAAACAGCACTTTGCCGAACATCCAGACGCCAACGATCCACGTAAGTACATCGTACCGGGTAAAGAAGCGATGAAAAAAGTGGTTATGGATAAAATCCGCGTGTGCGGCAGTGAAGGAAAAATATAAATAACATTTATTCACCTTCCCCCTATATAGTGGTGAATAAGAGAGGAAAGGAGACTTTCCTCTCGCTTCGTTTTATACCTCTTCTCTTTTTACTCATCTCTATCTTATTCCCTTACAAACATAACGAGCGTTACGGTTTTGATTGCATGGTTTTGGGCTACTTTTCTGTCTCAAAATTTAGACTATCCACAGGCTGATTTTGGCACTAGTGGTCGAGTTTGATCATGCTTGTGTATAAAACGGTCAACTATAGGTTTTTATGAATCAATAATCCCTAAGCATAAATTGTGAGATAAAACACCTACTTTTTACTGCGATATTTATCATTAAAAAACCTGAGTTAGCGTGAGCGCTTTTGCCAACAGGCTATCAAAAATTTCAACCCCAATTCCTCTATTTTTTATGTTTAATTTTCTTTATTTTGCTAATGGGATCTTAAGCACTAAGATCGATTTGATCTTACCCTTGCCTCTACTTTTATTGATCCAAATCAATACTTTTAAGTAGTGCTTCTCGTTAAATACGTCCACAATATATAGTGTTAGTCAGTTCGGTTTGTACCCTATATGGTGTATTTGTGGGTAATCTGTGGATATATCTAGGGTAAGGAGAAGTAGTGAAAGTAGTCGTAATTAAACGAGATGGTTCTCGGGCCCCATTTACAAGGGATCGCATAGTTGCAGCAGTGGAGAGCGCCTCGACTCACATAGATAATGAAGTGACCATTTATGCTAATAAAGTCGCTGAAGCCGTTGAGTTAAAACTTCTAGATCGCAATGAAGTTGATATTCAAGAAATCCAGACATTAGTTGAGAACGAAATGATGCAAGGCCCATATAAGGGTATGGCTCGTTCTTACATTGAATACCGACACGATCGTGACATTTCTCGTGAGAAGAAAAGTGCGTTAAGTAAAGAAATTCAAGGTCTGATTGAGCAAAGCAACGCAGATTTACTCAACGAGAACGCCAATAAAGATGGCAAAGTGATTCCTACTCAACGTGACTTGCTTGCGGGTATTGTGGCTAAACATTATGCAAAAACACACATTTTGCCACGAGATATCGTACAAGCGCACGACAATGGTGACATTCATTACCATGATCTAGACTACGCACCATTCTTTCCAATGTTTAACTGCATGCTGATTGATCTACGCGGCATGCTCACGCACGGTTTTAAAATGGGTAATGCTGAGATAGACACTCCAAAATCTATCTCTACTGCCACAGCGGTCACCGCACAGATTATTGCTCAAGTTGCCTCGCATATTTATGGCGGAACGACCATCAATGCCATTGATGAGATATTAGAGCCGTACGTAATTGCAAGCTATGAAAAACACTTAAAAATCGCGCAGGAGTGGGATATTCCTAATCCGAAAGAGTTTGCTACCTCGCGCACGGAAAAAGAGTGTTATGACGCATTCCAATCGCTTGAGTACGAAGTTAACACACTACATACTGCCAACGGCCAAACCCCGTTTGTTACATTTGGTTTTGGGCTAGGCACTAGCTGGGCGTCGAAACTGATTCAAGCTTCTATCCTCAAAAATAGAATTGCAGGCTTGGGTAAAAAAGGCAAAACAGCCGTATTCCCGAAACTTGTGTTTGCTATTAAAGATGGCTTAAACCACCAGCCAAGCGATCCGAACTACGATATTAAACGCTTAGCATTAGAGTGTGCATCGAAACGTATGTACCCAGACATTCTTAACTACGACAAAGTAGTTGAAGTTACGGGTTCGTTTAAAACGCCAATGGGCTGCCGTAGTTTCCTTAACCCTTATGAGGAAGAAGGTAAACTGGTACACGACGGCCGTAATAACCTTGGTGTGGTTAGCCTTAACTTGCCGCGCATTGCTATCAAAGCCAAAGGCGACGAGAAGGCATTTTATGCACTGCTGGATGAGAAACTAACGCTAGCAAGAAAAGCATTAGAAACTCGCATAAGCCGACTAGAAACGGTAAAAGCACGAGTGGCTCCTATTCTTTATATGGAAGGCGCATGTGGTGTTCGTCTAAATCCGGATGACTCTATTGCTGAGATTTTCAAGAATGGTCGTGCGTCTATCTCTCTTGGTTATATCGGTGTTCATGAAACAATTAACGCTTTATATGGTAATAGTGAGCACGTTTACGATAACCCTCAACTGTCTGAGAAAGCGTTAGATATTATTCGTCACCTTAAGCAAAAAGTGGATGAGTGGAAAGAAGAGACAGGCTATGCCTTTAGTCTTTACGGTACGCCAAGTGAGAACTTGTGCAGCCGCTTCTGCCGTGTTGATGCCAAAGAGTTTGGTGTTATCGAAGGCGTAACGGACAAAGGTTATTACACCAACAGTTTCCACTTGGATGTAGAAAAATCCGTGAACCCATACGACAAAATTGATTTTGAGATGCCATATCCACAGATCTCAACAGGCGGTTTTATCTGTTATGGAGAGTTCCCTAACATGCAGCGCAATATTGAAGCGTTAGAAAATGTCTGGGATTACAGCTATAGCCGGGTACCTTATTACGGCACCAATACACCAATTGATGAATGCTACGAATGCGGTTACGAAGGTGAGTTTGAATGCACAAGCCGTGGATTCACCTGTCCTAAATGTGGCAACCATGACGCAACAAAAGTATCGGTAACTCGTCGTGTATGTGGCTACTTAGGCAGCCCAGACGCAAGACCCTTTAACTTTGGTAAGCAAGAAGAAGTTAAACGTCGCGTTAAGCATATGTAACTGTAATGAACTATCAAAAATATCATCAAGTAGATGTTGTGAACGGAGAGGGTACTCGCTGTACTCTCTTTGTTTCAGGCTGCGAACATAACTGCCGTGGCTGCTACAACAAATCGACTCAAAATCCTAATTCTGGTCATCTGTTTACTCAAGAGCTTGAAGATCAGATCATCGCTGATTTGCAAGACACACGTATCAAACGTCGTGGATTGTCATTATCTGGTGGTGATCCGCTCTATCCGAGTAATCTTGACGCTATCTACCAATTGGTAACGCGAGTAAAGACAGAATGCCCAGATAAAGATATCTGGCTATGGACAGGCTATGTCATCGACGAACTGACGGATAAGCAGAAGTCTATTGTAGAACTGGTTGATGTGTTAATTGATGGTAAGTTCGAGCAAGATAACTACGACCCTGCGCTCTTATGGCGAGGCAGTTCTAACCAGATAATTCATCGGTTTAAGTTGGATTAAGCTTTACTTTCTTGTAGAAGTTTCGCTGCTTCAAATTAATGATTGAAATTGAAACGTTGACTTTTTAAGTTGGCGTTTTTTTTTGTAAAAGAGCTAAATCATGAGTTTTCAGTATATCAACCACTAAACCATAGTGTATGGCTAACTGACTGATCTATCATAAGATTATGGTTAGATCTGGATCAATTTAATTTTCGATATGTATAATAAAATTCTCTATGTTGCATATGAGCTATAAATGTAATTTATGTATTCTTGGCGGATTTATATTTAAATTTTGGCGTGGTAGTAGTTAATTATATAAGTTCTTCAATAAAATAAAATTCATTTAGGTTCAATTTTATACTTAAATATTACCTAACCATTTATAAAAGGAATAATAAAATTGAGATATTCAGCCATAATATTAAGTTTAGTTATTGTCGGTTGTTCTAGTACAGAATCGCAAAAAATAGAAGATACGACTCCTAGCGCTCTGCTATCTAAGGCTATTTTTTCTATTCAAAATAATAAATCACGAATAGCTATGGAGAAGTATCTTAATCCATTGATAAAGCATTGTAATAGTGAAGTTAAATCTGAAACTGAAAAAGTGTATAGTGCAAGAAGTAAAAAAGAGGAAGATTTCTATAAAAGCAAGACAGATACCAACGGAAGAACGATCAGGGTAATTGATGGGACTTGTGCTGATGCTCATTTTTTTGCGGGATATGTAAATGTCGAATTAAATAATGTTGATGCTGCTGAATATTATCTGATAAATGGCCTAAATATATCGCCTCAAAACTCTAGAATATTAAGCGAGTTAGGCAATATTTATCAAAATAAAAAATTATGGGATAAAACGCTAACAACTTATAAAAAAGCTCAGGTTTCAGCTAAATTATACTCACCAACTAATAGAGCGAATATGGAGTATTCTCGTGCACTAAGAGGAATAGGATTTGTACTGATTGAGCAAGGAAAATTAGATGATGCATCAACCAAATATCATGAAGCACTAGAGATAAACTCTAAAGATAAAATAGCATTGGCTGAGCTGCGTTATATAGAAAAATTAAAATTAAACAAATGATTTGATAGTAGGTTGTAAGTTCGAGGACAGGCACTTATGCAGGTACTTTAAGGGTGTAAATGGTGTCTGTCCCTTTTAGTGTAGTGATTAACCAAGGTGTTAATTTATATGAACTAACTCATTTAATGATAATTAGTATTAACAAAATATAAATATGGAGATTATAGTGTTTAAAAATAAAACTATCTTTTTATTAGTGTCGGTTGTATTGACTGGGTGTGCGAGCAACTCCGTTTCTTGGGACTCTCTTGAAGAGAATAACGCGGGTTCAAATTACTGTTCTACTGCGTTCACCAAGCCAGAGAAGATTGAGTCTTGTTCTGTTGAGTATACAGTTTATTCAAAAGCAAAGCGTGAATGTCAAAAAGATTCAAACCCAGGTTATTGTGTATTAATGGCTGAGTATAGCTGGGATACTTTCAAAGACATGGTTTTAAATGTCGAGCCAACCCAAGAGCATGCAAAAATGTTCCCTATCATGTGCGGTCACAAAGACAAAGCAGTCCAGCCATGTTCGAAACTCTAAGGTAGCTGAAATTAATAGCGAAATTAGAAATTAAAAAATTAATAAGACAGGCACAATAAACAAGTTTATTGTGCCTGTCCTGTTAGTTCGAGTATATACAGGAAGTAGTAAGCGACCAGATGAAATTGTTGTAACATACCAGATTGGTAATAGGGATCCGATATCTAAGTCGATAGAGAATGTGAGGATGTAAAGTGGATAACAACAAAATAAAAAATCCGCAAGAAATATATCAGGAAATAGGACGTCTGATTTGGTCTATCTTTCCAGAAAATGCTCTGGAGGCGTACTTTTATTGTCAAGTATATCGTTTATCTAGAGATTATAAGTATAACTGGTTGGATCATGATGGAAATATATCGAGGTATGATTTTGAACAACATCCAACTAGTGTTCTTCAGTTAATTTCAGCTCAGTTAAAAGAACTACAGCAGCATAGTGTTTTTGACCAAGAACGCTGGACGCATTGCAAAGTAACGCTAACTGATGAGGGACAGTTTCATATTAAGTTTGCGTATATTGAAGAAGAAGATAGCTGGAGTGGTCTGTACATGAGGGGTGTTAGCTCATTAACTAAAGAAGAAGCTGAAACATCTTCAGTTCCTGATAAGACTAACGGGGACAGCCATCTTAATAAACAATCAGTTAAGTTGATCTAAACGACGCCTTGTTATTTCCATAGAAAATCCAATCACAGCGTCAGTTGATCACCTCTATACAATAAATCCGCATAAAATTGTTGTTTTTCAATATGTTTCAACTAAATTATAGCAAAAATATATTAACCTACTTATAACTGAGCAGGTGAGAACTGGCTGGCTTGAACTTTTTTAAGATGCATGTCCTCGTTGTGCTTCTGGAACGACTCATCCGTCTGGTGTTGAATATACAGAGCAAGGTTTTCCAGACTTCTCGCCTTACGCAAAAGCAAAAGTTGAAATTAAAGGCTTAACTGGTAACTATGCTAAAGATGCAGCTATAGCAAATAAAGCTGTAGGCTTAAAAAGCACTCCCGATGGTTTTGTGTAGCATCACGTTGAAGACACGAAAACAATGCAGTTAAAACCTAAAGATATACATAATAATGCTAGACGTACAGGTGGAGCTGCCATTCTGAGGAATAAATAGGATCAGTGCATATACTATGAAAATAAAACTATCAAAACCATTAGCTATTTCAAGTCATGATATTGATGACTTTATTCAGGAAACAGGGGTAGACCTCCCAGAAGAGTTTGCTAAGTTTTTGCTTGAGTATAATGGTGCAAGACCCGAAACGAATATCTTCTCGATAACAGAGCTGAATGAATCAGGGGTAGATAAATTTATCCCTTTATCTTTGATGATTGAAGAAAGTGCTAGGCTTGAAAATATTGGAGCAAGTACTTTCCCAATTGCTTGGGCAGAAGGTGGGAACTATGTAGTGATAAACTTTGATAAAGAAGCGTCAGTTTACTTTTGGGATCATGAAGAACCCAGTCAAGAGTTCTTATTGGCGAAAGGGATTTACAAGTTCTTAGAAAAATTAGAAGCATTTGATCCTGAAAGCGTCGTCTTGAAAGATGGCCAGATAGAATCAGCATGGATAGACCCAGATTTCTTAAAAAGTCTTGAGTAGTAATCGTAAATTCATCTAACGCCACTCATCCGAGTGGCGTCCCACCCCCTAGAATCACCGAGCAACGGGGACAGGTATCTTATAAGAAGCTAACAGGGACAGTCATCTTAATACTGATACAGAAGCTAACTGTAGTGGTACATTGAATTTGGCCACCTGATTAGAGGTGTTATGATTCAGTTCATAGAAGAATTAGATCACAAAAAATAATCGATTCTTTAGTGTTTTCTAGTTGTTGAGATATGTGTTCTAGTTATTTAACAGTCTAATTTATATTATGTTTTCACTTTAAATTTAATGTTGAAATGAATCATGGTTATCGCTCGTAAAAGTGGATTTGTAGTAATATGTGCAGCTCTGTTGTTAACTGGATGTGTAAGTGATGTATGTAAAAAGCATGGTTTGACTTCCTACAAATGTACTCGATTAGAAGACTCTATCGCATACATCAAGGAGCATGAAGAGGAATTGGTTGAACTGACCAAGACATATAATAGTACTGGACTAGGATTCCCGTTATCGGAGTCAGATATAATCGGTTATAAACAAACGTTCTGTAAAAAATATCAAGATAAAAAGTTTGAACTTAAATCAGCAGAACAGGTGGCATTTAAGTTGGGCCCATACATGCAACATAGATTTTGCTACTACCTCAGTTCTATTGAAAAACCTATTATGATTGCGGCTCCAAAAGAGATGACGGACGAGGGTGGTAGAGTTTTTTACTATCTGATTGATCAAAACAGAGTTGTAGATTTTGATGTACACAACGTGGTTTATTCCAAGAATGGCTTTAAATACGGTAATTATTAGCATTTATACTTCAATGGAACATTTGATATTGAAGGTAAATAATAGTGATTAATAATGCATTGTCGAAAGAACAAGTTGCGGAAATATGCGCTCATTTAGAAGAGACTGCAAGCATGATAGGTGCACCTCTTTATAAGACTAAAGAGTCAATGGTAAATCTAGAGGGAATCCTTCTTAGTTTAAAAGAAATGACGGATGAAGAAGCACTCAATGGTGCAGAGTTTATGGCGGGAATTTATCTTGGAGAAGTACTATGTAAGTTCACGGGAGGTGAGTGGTTTTACTTTGATGCATCTGAGCAATTTACAGTTAAAATCAATGACCAATCATTTTTCCCCATTGAGCGAGTAAAGAGTTTTACTTCCAATCCGAATGATGAAGGTTTAGATTTTTACGTTCATGCTATTTTAGCGAAGCACAAGAAAGCGTAAATGTTACAAAAAGCCACTCACCCGAGTGGCGTCCCTCTTCCCAGAACCACCCAATCCACCCACAGAACCCTCTCTGATCTAACGAGGACAGCCATCTTAATACTAACTTTTTTAAGATGCATGTCCTCGTTGTGCTCTCCCTTGTTATTTCCATAGAAACGCCAATCACAGTATCTGCTGAGCACGTCTATACAATGAATTCGCATAAAATTGTTGTTTTTCAATATGTTTCAACTAAATGATAGCAAAAATATATTAACCTACTTATAACTGAGCAGATGAGAACGGGCTGGTTTGAATCTTTTTTAAGATGCATGTCCTCGTTGTGCCTACTCGTTGTGCCTACCATTAACTGGCGAAAAACAATCTAATGGAAAAAGGGATTATCAGTTAGGACACCCTGAAGACGATCCATGGGTGAAACAACAGGATACCTGGAAGGAGAAAGCAGAAAATAATGAAGATTTTACGAGGAAAGATGTATTGGATAAATATCAGGAAAGAGTAGAAGTTGAATGTGTAAATTGTAATGCTAGTGATGGTGCTAGAATAGGCCAAGAGAGAAAGAAACAGAAAAAAATCGAGAGTAATGAGAATGACTGATATAGCAGCTAATTTGATAAAAGGGCTGGGTAAAGTTCCTGAGAGAGCAGAAAGGTTTTATCTAGAATCCTTCGCAGTTGATGTTCTTATTTTTGAAGATAGGCCCTTTAAAGGTGCAAATTCACTGGTTACAGTTGGAGTTAGCAAACTTGATGATAGACAGGCTGAGCTAGTGGTTGTTTATGACCCAGAATCTCTCAATAAAGATACTGACCTTAGCGGTTTTACTATGACTTATCTTCAGCATTACTTTTTAAACTCGAAAGCCACGTATGGAGACTTGTTTATTAGAAGCCAATCTGTCTTGAATGGTTACGATTTTTCTGGAGTTTACATTACGTCTCCCTCATATTTCCCTGATGATGCATTGCTTGAAACTGATGGATTGAAGTTTCTTTGGTTAGTTTTATTACATGAAAAGGAGGTCGAGTATGCCTGTGATAAGGGTGTGTTAAAGCTAGAGGAATTACTGGAAGACATGGATCCTGATTTAAGTGATTTCCGTAGACCGTCAATGATCTAAAACGCAAGAAAGATAGGCTACTTATATGAGTTATTGGGGCATAGAGCCAGATAAAAATGATTTTGCATTCGATGGGGTAGGAGCCTATATACATTGTATCAGAATCCAACAGGGACATGCATCTTATGAAAAGGAACAACGGGGACAGCCATCTTAATAAACAGCATTAGCTGAGCACCTCTATACAATAAATTCGCATAAAATTGTTGTTTTTCAATATTTTTCAACTAAATGATAGAACAAGTATATTAACCTACTTATAGCTGAGCAGATGAGAACTGGTTGGTTTGATTCTTTTTTAAGATGCATGTCCTCGTTATGAGCTTTACCAAAATCTAATACAGCAGAGGTTGAACATAATGTGTCGTTAGGTAGCGACCAAGTTTTACTAGAAGGCAAAGGTCAAAGGGCAGCAAGGCCAGCAGTGGGCACATGATAATGCAATAGGTGGGGGCAATCAGGTCAGGTCGTTATAAATGGTGATATAAAAAGAGATGGTGAAGGGAAATGAATGTAAATAAACAGAACGAAAAGATTGTAGATGATATCTTAATGGCCTTTAATGAAGCAGGTTTTGAACGTGAAAGTCTGAGGCTTAAATGCTTTTGGCAAGAACTAAATTCAGGTGAATTAGGAAACAAAATTGAGGCAGCCCAAAGTATAATAGGATATTGCCATCCCAAAGCTTGGGGCGATCTATCGGTAGCAGGAAATGCAATTCCTATAAGTCTATTCAGGAATGGGATAGAGCTTTGGCAAAGCTGACAAGAATAACCAAGAATCAGTTAAAGCAGCACAAAAGAAATCTACAGGTCTAGCCCATCTTTATTATCGAGAACGTTCTACTTTTTTGTGTAAGCTTAAGCAAGCGCCACTCACCCGAGTGGCGTCCCTATTCCCAGAACCACCCAATCCGCCCACAGAACAATCTTGAATCTAACAAATCTAACAGTAAATCTAACAGGGACATGCATCTTATGAAAAGGACTAACGGGGACAGGCATCTTATAAGAGTTGCATCTTATAAGAGTTCGGTTATCAGTTAAGTTGATCTAAACGACACCTTGTTATTTCCAAAGAAACTCCAATCACAGCATTAGCTGAGCACCTCTATACAATAAATTCGCATAAAATTGTTGTTTTTCAATATGTTTCAACCTTTATTAAAACGTTTAAATATCAACCAAAAGGAGTGGCTAAAGGCGTGTACTCAACTAGAGAAGCAAAGAGCGCTCTGTATAGGCATGAAAGAGAGCATTCAGTGTAATTTATCAAGGCTACATCGACGACGAATGTGCGGTTATCAGTTAAATTAATCTAAACGACACCTTATTACTCTCATAGAAACTCCGGTCACAGCATTTGCTGAGCACCTCTATACAATAAATTCGCATAAAATTGTTGTTTTTCAATATGTTTCAACTAAATGATAGAAAAAGTATATTAACCTACTTATAACTGAGTAGATGAGAACGGGCTGGTTTGAATCTTTTTTAAGATGCATGTCCTCGTTATGAGCTTATGAGCTCGCAGATGATATTCGCATGTTAAGACAAGTGGGAGTGCCAAATGAGCGCATTTCAGAGTTACTGAAAATGAACAAGGATAAATATGAGTTTAGAAAACAAACAAAAGGTTGAGGACTTTGTGGCAGCTGTAAGGCATTCTAGTGATAGTGGGATGAGAATATTTGATGAGTGGATACATAGCGATCCGAAATTGTTAAAACAGTCAGACCCTGAATTTTATGATTGCTTAAAGTCATTATCAGAAAGTGAAATTGATAAAATTAAAATTATAGCTCCTATGCTTATAAGGAGTTCCTTTTACTCTCTTTTTGAGATGTTAGAGTTAGGCAAGCTAGAAGATACTTTTGAATTGTCTATGATTGTTGGTGAAACAGGTAATAAAAAAGTTTCACTTATTAATGATGGAGTTGATTTAGAACTTAGGAATAAAATAGATTTTTAGTTGGAGCTAGCCACTCATCCGAGTGGCGTCCCTCTTCCCAGAACCACTCAATCCACCCAGAGAACCCTCTCTCGCCACCAAAAACAGAAAATCCTAACGGTATCAGCCACGCAGACCTAACAGCAGATCTAACAGGGACATGCATCCCATGAAAAAACTAATATAAGTATTATGCAGAGTTTTCAATCTTTAATAGCTAATTGAATTTATTAAGATAATCATGAAGAAAGGCACCTAGAAAAGGTGCCTATCTTTTATCCGTTACTCTTCATCCTGATGCTTAAACTGGTTCAACAACGTCAGTAGAAAAACACGTATTTCGTTATCAATTGGGGTGTTCTCGCAGTTTGCGTTAAGGATAAAGTCTTCGACTTGAAGGTAGAAATCAGGTTGGTTTTGATGGGTCATGGTGACTTCCTAGTGATGAATTATGTTTAACACCACACAAAGGTTCCAATCTTAGGGTGGTGAACTGAACAAGGTTGGAACTACCGCCACACTAGGAAAACGGCGCGCCGAAGCGCCCCTGTCCAGCTCACCATAATTAAGTGTCTGCCTGAATACTAGACAAACTCACTTTCTTCAGGTGTGCTGAAGCCGCACATTAAAAGGCCAGCATAAAAAGCTGGCGACAATGCGCCCAGTGTTAGTCATTGCGGTGTTCCAATCCCGGCACTGGATTTTGCCAGTGCCGGGTAAGCATATGTTTTATCGGGTTTCTATGTCAATAACTGGCTGGTGGTTTGCGATAGGTTTGGTGTTTTTTATTAAATATCTCTTAACCACTCGGTCAGTGACCAACAAAACGGTCGCATGAATGAACGTGCAGCGAATTATGGATGCGCTTTGCTTATAGCCATTTAGGAACTGATGTTGCCTGAACCATCGCTAGATGAGTGGGAATGGATAATATTTTTGAGTAAGGGATTGAAATCGGCCTCTTGAGAGGGCAGATCAGGAGAGTGACATCAAACGCTCAGAGAGCAAAAAAGGGAAATCTATGTCTGAAAACAGTTTCGACGCATCGGAAGTTATCGGCAACAAAGATAATAAACGGCTCTCCATTCTGCTGGAGCTTTTACAATTTGTCCGTCCGTATAAATTAAAAATAGCGGCAGCCCTTATCGCACTGGTTTTTACCGCATCGGTGATGCTTTCTGTCGGGCAGGGGGTAAGAGTATTAATCGATGATGGATTTGCCCAGCAATCTTTAGAGCAGCTTAAAAATGCGGTGCTATTTATCTTTATTGTTACCGTACTGATTGCTGGTGGTACCTTTGCCCGCTTTTATCTGGTGTCGTGGCTAGGTGAAAGGGTGAGTGCAGATATCCGTAAAGCGGTGTTTAATCATGTAATTACCCTTCACCCTAGCTATTTCGAAACCAGCGGCAGCGGTGACATTATGTCGCGGCTGACAACAGACACCACGCTACTTCAAAGTATTATCGGCTCTTCTTTTTCTATGGCGATGCGAAGTGTGTTGATGTTTATTGGCGCATTGGTGATGCTGTTTGCTACCAATATCAAGCTGACCTTGATCGTGCTGGCCTCAGTTCCTTTTATCTTGTTGCCTATTCTAATTTATGGCCGAAGGGTAAGAGCTTTGTCGAGAAAGAGTCAGGACTCGATGTCTGATGTCGGCAGTTATGCCGGAGAAGCGATAGAGCATATTAAAACGGTTCAAAGCTACGTCAGGGAGTCACAGGAGAAGGCCTCTTTTGCTCGTGAAGTGGAGTCTGCCTTTCAGGTGGGCAGAAATCGCATCCAACAAAGGGCAACTTTGATTGCAGGTGTCATCATTATTGTGTTCGGAGCCATAACTGGCATGCTTTGGGTTGGTGGCAGTGATGTTATTTCTGGACAGATGAGTGGTGGTGACCTTGGCGCATTCGTGTTTTATTCCATACTGGTCGCTTCTTCTTTGGCAACGATTTCTGAAGTGCTGGGAGAGTTACAGCGTGCAGCGGGGGCAACCGAGCGCTTAATTGAGGTGCTTCAGGTTGAGAGCCATATTGTTCCGCCGGTAGAGAGTGCCGCCGATGCTTCTGCTCTGAGTGCGGAACTCAGTTTTAATCAGGTTAACTTCTGCTATCCATCTCGTCCTGCACAGCCTGCGCTTGCCAGTCTTTCCCTCAACGCTGAACAAGGTAAAGTCCTCGCGCTGGTCGGCCCTTCAGGGGCAGGAAAAACAACGCTGTTTGAGTTGTTGCAACGATTTTATGATCCTCAATCGGGTTCTATTGAGTTTGGTGGCACGGATATTCGTCAGTTGGAGCCAACGGAACTACGCCGGCAGATGGCGCTGGTTCCCCAACAACCGGCACTGTTTAGCAGTGATGTTTTGCACAATATCCGCTATGGCAACCCTGATGCAACGGATGAAGAGGTTGTTGCAGCAGCCAAAAAAGCTATGGCGCACGATTTTATTATGCAGTTGCCTGAAGGGTACAGCAGCTTTCTTGGTGAGCGTGGGGTTAGGTTATCCGGTGGTCAGAAACAACGTATCGCCATCGCTAGAGCGATCTTGAAAGATCCTCATATTCTTCTGCTGGATGAAGCCACCAGTGCCTTGGATAGTGAGAGCGAACACCATGTACAAAAAGCGCTTGAACAACTGATGAAAGGTCGCACCACCCTCATCATCGCTCATAGATTGTCGACCATTCAACATGCTGACAAGATAGCCGTGCTGGATCAAGGACAACTGGTGGCAACGGGTAATCATCAAACATTGATGGAGGAGTGCCAACTCTATCAACGATTGGTAGAGCTTCAGTTTAAACATATGCAGAACTAATGCTCAAAGAAATGTATAAGCTTAGAATAAACATCCGTCTTCGCGTGAAAACGGATGTCCAGCCTAAGGGATCAGTTGATTAAACCAAATGCTCTTGGTAATGCCAAACTGATGGATGGAATAAAGGTGATTAGTAATAAGGTAACAATCAACACCGCGCAGAACGGTAATATTGATTTAATCACACTTTCTATTTTAGCCCCACTAACACTACAGCCTACAAAGAGTGCGGTGCCTACTGGAGGGGTGGCGATACCAATGCAAAGGTTAAATATTATCATCATCGCAAAATGAATCGGGTGCATGCCAAGTTGTGTTGCAATAGGCATAAAGATAGGCGTAAAGATCAAAACCGCAGGGGTGAGATCCATAAACATACCGACCACAAGTAAGATGATGTTCATAAGGATGAAAATGATAACAGGATTATCAGAGATAGAGAGCATCCATTCGCTGATCATGCTAGGCAAGCCAGTAAACGCCATTGCCCACGACATAATGGTTGATGCACCGATCAAGAACAGCATAATGCCAGTGATCTCTGCGGTTTCCACACAAATGGTTCTTAACTCTTTTATGCCTAAACTTCGATAGCAGAGTGATAGACCAAATGAATAGAGTACTGCTATACACGCTCCCTCTGTTGCGGTAAAAATGCCGCCAATGATGCCACCAATAACCACAACAACTAAGCCTAAACTTGGTATCGCACGCCAAGTAATGGTCAGTTTTTCGCGTACAGTTAGCGTAATTGCCGCACTTTTATACCCTTTCTTGCGGGCGATCATGTAAGCGACAACCATACAACTTATACCCATCAGTATTCCTGGTACATACCCAGCGATAAATAGCGCGGCAATTGAAGTGCCACCACTTACAACAGAGAAAACAATCAGTGAATTACTTGGTGGTATGAGTAAACCTGCGGGGCAGGAAGCAACATTAACCGCGGTAGAATATGACTTGTCGTAGCCTTCTTTTTCTAATTCTGGTTCTAAGGTTTTACCAACTGCGGCTGCGGCAGCAACTGCAGAGCCGGATACCGAACCAAATAACATGTTGGCAAGCACGTTGACATGGGAAAGCGCACCGGGCAGACGACCAACCAATAACTTGGCAAACTGAACCAGTCGAGTTGCGATACCGCCTCGGTTCATAATATTACCCGCCAATATGAAGAATGGGATGGCAAGCAAACTAAAACTGTCTATACCCGTTACGATCTTTTGGCCAGCCGTCATAAAAGCAACATCCATAGGTAGGATGGTGCACATGATCACCAAAGAAGACATTGCAATGGCAATTGCAATAGGCACACTAAATGCGATTAGAACTAAGAATAAACACAGCAACCAAAAGCCGATGGAGATATCCATATCACTGTTCCTCTCTTGCTGATTGAACGGGTTTATACACATCGATGGTGCTTAGGGTTAAATAGATAACCATAAGCAGCCCTGTTAGTGGTAAGACTAAATAAACGTACGCCATAGGGATCTGTAATGCTGGCGAGTACTGCATCATGGTTCTCCCCATAAGCAACACTCCGCCTTTGATCATGGCTAAACTGATGAATACAATAGAAATTAAGTTGATAAGTGCATGAAAGTGTTTACGGTATTTGTGGTTAACAGAACCAATAAAGAGCGTTATTGCTAAGTGACCGTTTTTACCAAACAGGTAGCTCGCTCCACTCAAACCAAACCAAATCATGGTGTATCGAGCTAACTCGTCGGTAAATGAACTGGGATCATTCAGCACATAGCGGCTAAATACTTGCCAAGTAACGGTAATCACAAGAGTGACAATCGCGAACCCACAAAATGTGAGAATCGATTTATCTAATATGGCTTTTAGCCGACGCAAAATTGAATGCATCTTTCCTCCACGTCAAAAGTGGTCATATCGCCCTCCGGAAAGGAGGGCAGAAATAAAGGGATTAAATGGCGAGTTACATAGCTTCGATTGAGTTGATGTACTCTTTTAAGACAGGATCTTTCTTAGCGGTTTCAATCATAGGTAGAACCTTTTCGCGGAACTTGCTTGTATCCACCTCGATGAAAGTAACGCCAGATTCTTTTGCAATCTTCATGTTCTTGTCATCTGTTGCAGCCCAGATTTTTATCTCTTCTTCCATAGATTCAAGTGCGGCTTCTTTGACGATTTTTTGTTGTTCTGCAGTTAGCTCATTCCACGCATTTTCAGAGATCATGATAAGGTCAGGTGTCATCATGTGTTGATCCATTGCGTAAAATTTAGCTACTTCAGAGTGCTTCATCTCCACAAGACTAGAAATGTTGTTTTCTGCTGCGTCAATAACCCCTTGCTGCAGTGCTGTATATACTTCAGTAAACGGTACTGGCGTAGCGCGTGCGCCAAGTAAGCGAACCATTTCCATCATAGTTGGAGATTCTGGTACACGAATTTTCAACCCAGCCAGATCTTCAGGAGTATTGATTGGTTTTGCGCTGTAAAAGCTACGGGACCCAGAATCGTAGAGTGTTAGTCCAATAAACCCCTTGCCTTCACTTGACTTGAGGAGTTTCTCAGCAGCTTCACTACGCATGAAAGTGTGCATATGGTTAGAATCACGGAATAGATAAGGGATCGAAATTGCTTTATAAGTGGGTTCGAATGATTCTGCTAATGAGCCGTTAATTTTTGCCATATGCAGAGCACCTGTTACGACTTGTTCTGCTTGGTCTCGTTCGGATCCTAACATGCCATTAGGGAAGATCTTAACGTTAATATCTCCAGCTGATTTTTCTTTTACTTTATCTGCAAAGATAACCATTCCAGCGTGTGCAGCACTGTCTAAATTCATAGCGTGGCCTAGGGTAAGGGTTTTAGCATTCACGGCAAATGTAGATAGAACAGAGGTGGCGACTAATGTTATCAGAGTTTTCTTCATGTTGTTTTTCCTTGTTTTCACTTTTGTATTATGGGGATAGTAACGAGTCCGCTTATTAGTGTGACTGTATTAGCGTATTATTGTATGACAAATAAAATCAGAGGAAATAGATCTGAATCTCATTCTGATTTTTTATGCAATATTTTTAAAAGATTAGCGCTTTACGTCACACTATTTGGGTTGATATTTTTACACAAATGCTATCCATAATGACTGATTTATAAACTGGCTATTTTTAAATATATCAATATATTCAATTGGTTAGGTTTGATTTAACTGTCGAAGAAACTTGAGGCATAGGGTCTGTTTGAGATTTTCTTGGAATGAGTAAAGCTAAATTGATTATGTTGGCCAAATTATCCCCGGAAAGGGAGAATTAAACGGAGATAACGACCGTTAAAGAGAGTATAAGTGGAGGGCTTTTTGTAGAACAACTGGATACTTGAAAGTTTTTTTCGGAGCCGTTGCCTGTCAGATGTGTTACCCCAATATCACTTCAATGCCTTGTGCTTTAAGGTAAGCAATATCCTCTGCTGGTGCGGCATTATCGGTTAGTAGAATGGAAATCTCGCTAGGATCATTAATGCTAGAAGGGTAGATTTGGCCAAACTTACTTGAGTCAGTTAACACAATATTACGGCGTTTCTTGCTGATGATGGTATCCGCTATTTCAGCGCGCATCATATCTCTACTGGTAAAGCCAGTATCTTGATGATAGCCGTCTATCCCTAAAAACGCGGTACTAAAATGGATGTTGGCAATGCAAAGCTTGGTTAAAGGGCCAACTAAGCTCTCTCCTTGATGCTGGTACACGCCACCAAGCAGAATAATATTGGCAGAAGAGTTGCGAATAAGATGGGCAATGTAAGCTGACGGGGTAATAATGGTCACGTCCCCGCGCTCTGCTAGCGTTCTTGCTAACAATGCGTTCGCGCTTCCGCCTTCGATTAATACGGTTTCATTAGGTGCTACAAGGTCAGCCGCTTTGGAAGCAAGGGCCTGCTTAATATCAAATCGCACTTCAAGACGTGAATCTATGTCATCACTCTGTAGCGCGACAGCGGCGCCGTGAACGCGTTTTAAGTATCCCTGTTGTTCAAGAAAATTGAGATCCTGTCTTATGGTGACACCTGATACACCTATTGTCTCGACCAAGTCTGTGACTTGCACGCGTTTGCGTTGGTTTACAATTTGCAGAATTTCATTTTGTCTTGAGTTCACAACATTACTCCAGGTAAAAGATGAGACTATTGTAACGCCTCTTTCTTTCATATGAAAAGGACTTGAAACATAAAACAAACTTTATATAACAAGTCCTCTGCACTTACAGGTTAAATTTCATGCTCTGTTCGAGCAATAATATCGTCCTGAGCATCGGGAGAGAGGGCAGTGAAGAAAGCAGAGTAGCCTGCCACACGAACCACTAAATCACGGTATTGCTCAGGATTTTTCTTTGCCGCGAGCAGAGTATCCCGAGAAATAATGTTGTATTGAACATGCCACCCTTTATGGTGATTAAAGAAAGTTCGAATAAGCATCGAAAGCTTAAGTTTATCTTCCTCAGACTCGACTGCCGCAGGGTTCAATTTTTGGTTTAGTAACACTCCACCAAGGATTTTGTTGGCCGGAATTTTACCAACCGAGTTATAGACAGCCGTGGGACCTAAGCGATCAGAGCCTGATGCTGGGCTCGCACCTTCAGCAAGTGGCGTGTTGGCTTTACGACCGTCCGGAGTCGCCATGGTAGACGAGCCAAAAGGCACATTAGCAGAGATGGAGGAGGTTCCCGCATAGTAGCCTCCGCCTATTGGGCCACGACCATGACGAGTATTTACAAAATTCTCTACCTCATCAATATAGATTTGGTAGGCTTCTGCAAGTAGAGAGTCAACCGCGTCATTGTCGTTACCGTACTTAGGGGCAAAGTTTAAAATTCGCTGACGAAGTTGCTCCTGTTGAGATGACTGGAAGTTTTCAGCTAGTGCGTTTGCAAGTTCAGGCTGGGTTATCTGCGCGTCGTCGAAGACCATATGTTTGATTGCGGCGAGGCTATTACCGAGGTTGGCAATGCCGACCTGAAGGCCAGAGACCCAGTCATATTTTGCGCCGCCTTCTTTGACGGTTTTACCGCGCTCTAGGCAGTTGTCTACTAGCGATGAGCAGAAAATATCGTGCGCTTGCTGTTCAAGAACTGTGTCGACTACGGTATCTATCTCTATGGACTTACGAGTGTAGTAACGCACTTGATCCGCCCAAGACGCCATAACTTCATCAAAGTTATTGAAGTTGCCGTCTGCCAGTGACTTATCATGCGCTAAGAATGTTTTACCAGAGGTGGCGTCTTCGCCTTTATTAAGGGCAGCCAACAAAATACGAGCAAAGTTAATAAAGCTCATGCCGGTACAGCGATACCCCCACTTGCCGGGTACGGCAGTCTCAATGCATCCAATAGAGGCATAGTTGTATGCATCTTGCCGTTCGACTCCTAAGTTAATGAACTCTGGAATCACAATCTCATCGTTATTGAATGCTGGCATACCAAAGCCACATTTAATGACGTCGATACAGGCCATCAAAAACTGTTGATTCAAGTTTTGGTGATATCGAACACTTAGATTAGGCTGGGTAGAACGTAATTGACCACAGGATTCTAAAATCACCCATGAGAGGGGATTAACCGCATCTTCTGCTTCTCCCTTGTTATTGAGTTTTTGACCGCCAATGCAGACATTTTGATAAAGAGGCGAGCCTGCAGACGCCTTAGAGTGCGCACCTGAGCGGATTTTGTTTACCTCTAGCAGTTTTAACCAACAGCTTTGCAGAAGCTCTATCGCAAAACCTTTGTTTATTTCTCCGCGGCTAATGTCACTGAGATAGTAGTCATTTAAATACTGATCCATTCTTCCGAATGAAAGCGAGTGACCATTAGATTCAAGCTGC
Source organism: Vibrio sp. 99-8-1 (assembly GCF_013114595.1). Lineage (GTDB taxonomy): Bacteria > Pseudomonadota > Gammaproteobacteria > Enterobacterales > Vibrionaceae > Vibrio. The sequence goes on from NZ_VTXE01000020.1 coordinate 44,557, forward strand.
AGTATTAGCTGTACGAAATAGCACAGCTGTAGCGCTTGCCAAAAGTTATCAGGTGCGTGATAGGCGACATGGCGGCAGTTATTCGCGATGGTTTCAAGTTCTTCTTTGCGTTTTGCTCGTGTCTCTTTTAACGCCATTTCTGCAGCTAAGGTTGCGTAGCTGGCGATATGTTGCTGGATGGCGGATAGAACGATTTCAGTGGCTTTATAGAACTGCTCTTTCTTTAAGCCATCGAACGTTGCGGTGTCATTGTTGCTGCGGTATTGACGTACTTCGTTGATGAGTCCGTTCATGCCAAGGGATAAGATCTTTTCGTTATCTACCGCTAGGTGTGCATCTCCTGAGGTCATATTGCCTTCAGCTTTGATGATGGTGGTGGCAAGAATCGCTTGCTGTTCTTCGCTAAATAGCCCGTAACAGCGATCTTGAACCGTTTTACCTCGCCAATAAGGTGTTAGGGCGTGTATTGTTTCTTTATCTTGGTTACTCACCGCAAAACCGGCTCCCGGCCTGTCAGCAAGTTCATCAATTTCGCTTTCAATCCAACGCACTGTGTATTCAGGGAAAATTGGTGCAGCACGCAGTTTGCTGGCTTGGTTTCCAACTATCAGTTCATCGTTCTTAATCCAAATCGTCCGTGTTTCAAGGTGCTCTTTTAAAGCTAACGCTCTTTGGATGATGATCGGCTTATCTTCATTCGCTTTATAAGCATTGGTATAAGCCTGTGCTCGCTCGGTACAGATAGGAGGGGTAACGATATTAACCAATTCTGATTTGTGAGATTTGATGCGCTCAGGTAGAAAATGTAACTCCATAATTAACCTCTTACAGTTACGTTAAGTTGAGTGTTCTCTCTTGCGTATAGCTGTGCTCTTTCTAGTAACTCAGGATTGTTGAGTGGTTTGTCAGAACAAAGATAAGGCATATCGAGGAGACGATATTTGTTGATCCCTAGTGTGTGGTAGGGAAGTAAGTGAAGTTCGTTGCAGCTTTCAAGTGAAGCGGCAAAGTTAATGATCTCTTTCAGTTCGTCATCGGTGTCATTGAACTCAGCAACGACAGGAACGCGAATAACGATGCGTTTAGCGATGGAATCTAACTGTTTTAAGTTGCTTTTAATGCGTTTGGCTGAGCCTTTTGCCCAGCTGAAAAATTTTTCATCATCGGTATGTTTTAAGTCCGCAAGCCAGCTGTCTATATGAGGTGCGGTTTGTTGTATGTTTTTCCATGGCACGTGCAGGCAGGTTTCAATGGCGGTCGAGACACCATGTTGTTTAAGTTTTTCTGCTAATACGGAGACCAAACTTGCTTGCATTAAAGGTTCGCCACCAGAAAAAGTGACACCGCCGCCGCTTTGATCGTAGAAAGGTTTGTCTTTCATTAAGGTATCGAACAACTCTTCAGCTTTCGACTGTTGACCAACGACAGTAAGGGCTTGAGTAGGGCAGAGATCTTGCAACGCAATGAGTTGCTCTTGATTAAGCATTTGTCGGTTAATAGTAACTTTTCCGTTTGAGCGCTCAATAGCACTGCCTTGATTGCAGCATAAAGAGCAGTCGTTAAGGCAACTGCGTTCATCAAACAAAAGAGAGTACTTTTCACTGCGACTTTCAGGATTTTGGCACCATGGGCAAGCGAGGCTACATCCCTTAAGAAATAAAATTGAACGAATACCGTCACCATCGTGAGTTGAAAATCGTTGAATGTTGAAATGCATGCCTATTACCTTTGTCTCAATGGTTAAATACTAACGATCGCCAAGTTAGCTTACCGTTCATTTCTGATTTACTTTTATTAAATGAAGTTTGAATGCTTTCAAATGAAATTTCAATTGATTTATATCAAGATCTGATTCGATTGTCAGATCTATAGTGACCGAAACAACAAATGGTCTTATTGAATATGAGAGATATTAGAAATGATTGAACTTTACTTAGACACCGCAGATGTAGAACAAACCCAGCGTTTTAATCAATGTTTACCCCTTAAGGGCATTACCACGAATCCGACTATTCTCGCTAAGTCTCGACAAGGCCTTACTGATACACTAAAAGAGATGCAGAGTGTTTTGGGAGGCACTCCGCGCTTTCATGCACAAGTAGTGAGTAACACCATTGAAGGTATGGTAGAAGAAGCTCAACAGCTCAATGAGTTGCCCTATGATATTGTGGTTAAAGTGCCTGCGACAGAGAATGGATTAGCGGCGATTAAACGCATTAAAGCACAAGGCATTCAAGTATTAGCAACTGCGATATATTCTGCCCAACAAGGATTTCTCGCAGCACTGTGTGGCGCCGACTATCTAGCGCCATACGTTAACCGAATTGATGCAATGAACGGTAATGGGGTAGAGGTTGTTGCAGATCTGCAACTTCTGCTCGACCAAAATCAGCTTCCGGCAAAAATCTTAGCGGCGAGTTTTAAAAACACGCAACAAGCAATGGAAGTGATGAAACTAGGCATTGAAGCGATTACGCTGCCTGTAGATGTCGCCGCGGCAATGTTTGCCCACCCCGCTGTTGAGCCAGCTGTCGCTCAATTTGATAAAGACTGGAAAGAAGCATTTGGTGACAAGCGTTCATTTGAAAGCTAAGAGAATAACGTAACATTGGATATTTCAAGGTATAAAGAGGCGAATAGTCGCCTCTACTGACATGTTAGCTACTTATCTTATCAACAGCGTTGATGCCTTAAATCAGCGAGTTAAGTTCACTTGCCGCTATAAATCTCTTTTGATCTTGCGCAACTAATGATAACTTGGCTTCAATACTTGAATTGTAAAGGAATGTTACTTTCATGTTCTCAAATCTACCAGTACCACTTCAGGATCCTATCCTCTCTTTATCCGTTGCGTATCGTAACGATCCCCGCTCAGAAAAAGTAGATCTTGGCATCGGCGTATATAAAAACAGCCAAGGCCAAACGCCAATTATGCAGGCGGTTAAAGAAGCACAAATCATACTATCTGAAACTCAAACCAGTAAAGCGTATGTTGGCTTGGCGGGTTGCGAGCAGTTTAATCAATCTATGGTTGATCTATTGCTGTCAGGGACATCAGCAATGGACAGAGTCTCGGCCATTCAAACCCCCGGTGCGAGTGGGGCATTACGCATGCTTGGAGATTTAATTTCCGTAGCGCAACCGGGTACGACCGTTTGGCTAAGTAATCCAAGCTATGTTAACCATAAACCTGTTATGCAGGCTGCGGGCTTAAATGTTCGTCACTATCGTTACTTTAGTGCTGAAACCAAACAAGTTGATACCGCGGCGATGTTAGAGGATATTGCACAAGCTGGCCCCAAAGACGTGGTACTACTGCACGGTTGTTGTCATAACCCGACCGGAGCAGATATTGACTTTGATTGCTGGAAGGCGATTACTAAGCTAAGCCATAAAAATGGTTTCTTACCCTTTATTGATATCGCTTATCAAGGCTTTGGTGACGGTTTGCAAGAAGACGCCAAAGGTCTTAGATATATGGCCGATAACTTGCCTGAGTGCTTAATTACCACTTCTTGTTCGAAAAACTTCGGTCTGTATCGTGAAAGAACCGGCGCGGCGATTGTGATAGGTAATGATAAATCGCAAGCGGATAATGCTAAAGGCAAACTAATGCAGCTTGCCCGAGCTACTTACACCATGCCGCCAGATCATGGTGCCGCGTTAGTAAGAACCATACTTTCAAGCGATGCATTAACTCAAACATGGAAAAATGAGTTAGAAACAATGCAGTCCAGATTGGTTAATTTGCGAGCAGCACTTTGCAACGAATTCCGCTCAGTTCACAAATCGCAACAGTTTGATTTTATAGAAAGTCACAAAGGTATGTTTACTGTGCTAGGTTTTACTGAAGCACAAATGAGTAAGTTAAGAGAAAGCTACGGTATTTATGGTGTAGGTGATGGTCGAATTAATATTGCAGGCCTGACGGAAAAAGACATCCCTTATGTAGCAGATGCAATTATTAACGTCTTATAAAAACAATAAAAATGGCTTAGGAGTATTTATGATCAGTTATAAATCGACAATATCGGTACTGTTTTGTTTTTCTTTGGTGGCGTGTTCTACAACCAGTGTTCAAACTGACTCAACTGTAGATCAAAAGCCTGCGACTGAAGTTAAAACAGAGCAACCAGTAGTAAATCCTGAACCTGACGTTGTTGTAGAAAAGCCAGTTGAAGTGGTTGAAGAGAAACCTGAACAAAAACCGCAGCCACTTCCGACTAAAACAGCAGATGGTAAGTTGATTTTAGGTGAACAAGAGTGGGTCTTTATCCCTGGGTTGGATAAAAGTTTTAAAGCCAGAGTGGACACAGGTGCAACCACATCTTCTATTAGCGCAGTAGATATTGTTCGCTTTGAACGTGATGGTAAAGACTGGGTGAAATTTAAAATTGAGCATGACAATATTTCATCGAATGAAATCAGTTTGCCAATTTTGCGTTGGGCTAAAGTAAAGCAGTCCGGATCGGAAGAGATACAGAAGCGTCCAGTGGTAACCGCCTGGATAGAAATTGGCGATCTTAAAGATAAAGCGGATTTCACTCTATCGGATAGGAATCACTTAGAATTTCCTGTTCTTTTAGGAAGAAGTTTCTTCCGTGATGTGGCGCTGGTGGATATTGGCCGTAAATTTGTACAACCGAAAAAGAAATAGTGATATCCCCGTTAAGCGTATGACTTAGCGGGGATTATTTTATCTATTGGGGCTGTTTGTATTTGATGGCGAACACTATCAATGAAACTATCGCGCCTAATGTGTCACAAAGCATGTCTTTTTGTGCATCCCATATATCTCCCTGAGAACCAAGAAAAGCGATGCCTTCATCTCCTCCGGCAATAGCCGCATACCACCATTCGATGATCTCGTACCCCGCGGCAACACTCATCATTGCAAACAGTCCAAACAGTGCAGAGAGCAACTTGTTGCTGTGACCGTTTTTATAGAGAAACTCAGCAATTGGGAAAGCGTAAAGTCCGATAGAGAAGTGGGCTACGCGGTCAAAATTGTTTCTCTCTGAGCCAATCAGTTGGTTAAACCAATCAAAGGGAACTTCTGCAAAAGTGTACTTAGATCCTATGGTGTGCAACACCAGCCAAATAAACATCATAACGTATGCAGTGCGGCTAAAACTAAATTTAGCTGACAGTAGAAGTATGCCTGCCAGTATTAAAACCGCAGGAATAATCTCAGCAAACCAAACGGCTCTGGACAAAGGGTCAACAGCGGAAAACAGTAACACTAACCCATAGAGAGCGGTTAAAAGTTTAACGGTGCCAGTTAAGGGTTTTATTGATGCTGACATAGGGATACTCTCATAAACATATTTTATACGGTATAATTATGAACACTGTACAATTAAGGACGAAAAATTGCAATCCATAAGCAAATGTTATCAATATACAAAACAATTCTGTATATAAAACAAAGCTATAGATGCAATTCTAAATAGTAGAGAGCTTTCGTTAACTTAGATAAGCGACTAGCGGAACTGCGCTTTTCTCATCCGGTTTAATGTCGCCATCACATCAATGGTTCTTGGTTTAGCTAAATCACCGTACGCTGGCATTGTCGCTTTCCAATCGCCTTGTAAAAGTGACTTAATTGCTTCTGCTGGATCGTTACACCATCCCGGTTGCTGAGCCAGTTGAAACCACAGCCAGCCAATGGCGTTAACCTGATTGGAGGATTCAAGCTGTTCCAACGCTGTTAGGTCAACAAATTCTTTGCCGAAGCGAAGAGAGGTGAGGCCTTTTGCTGAAACTCGAAACTTGCCATCAGCCAGAATCTTTTGCAATGCTGCGGCATTAAGCGAGCGAGATTGAATTGTTTGGAAAGCGTCGCGATTTTCATGCACCCTTTGGCTAGGGTGAAGCTTGATAATTTCTTGAGCTTTTTCTGATACATCAACCGCTTGATAGTCATGCATCTGGATAACAGTATCAGCCACATCTAGGTAATCACCAGAGCCACCCATAACAATGATCGTTGAGATCCCTTGCTGATCTCTTAGCTGATCAATGCGATCAACTAAAGGGGTGATTGGCTCATCGCCTTTATTAACAAGCGCTTGCATGCGCTCATCACGGATCATAAAGTTGGTGGCAGAGGTATCTTCATCAATAAGAATAGTGCTCACCCCTGATTCCACTGACTCTTGTAACCATGCAGCTTGCGATGTCGAACCAGAAGCATCTTGAGTAGAAAAAGACTCAGTACTCTTATTTTGCGGCAGATGATTAATATAGTTGGAGAGGTTTAATGCATGAACACAACGGCCATCTTCTGCTCGTATTTTCATTGCATCGTGATTGGTGACGATGCCTTCTCGGCCATCTCCCGGAATATGGTTGTATATGGAGCGTTCAATCGCGTTCAGTAGCGTTGATTTACCGTGAAAGCCACCACCAACGATAACCGTGATGCCTTTGGCAATGCCCATTCCTTTGACCTTGCCATTATTGGGTGTCTCTAACTCTACCTCTAATTCTTTAGGGGATTGAAACGCGACAGCGTCTTTCATTGGAAGGTCACAGTTACCGGCGGATCTTGGTAGTATGCTGCCATTGCTCACAAATGCCGTTAGGTTCTGTTGGTTTAGTTGCTCGCGTAGTGCGTGTTGATTTTCGATAGTTTCGCAGTGGCTAATCAACGCCTCTTTATCTAGCTCGCGTTCAATGGTTGATTTTCGGATCATTTTAGGCAAGTGAAAGGTAAGAATATTCAGCGCTTTCTTAGCCAAAATATTACGCCCTTCGGCAGGCAGATTGACACGAAACCTTAACTCAATGCCGTGTTCGGTAAACAGTACGGCGCTGTTATCTAAAACCGTTTGACCGGTTGTAGCTATGGTCAGGTTATTGTCTTGTTTGGCGAAATCAGAAAATGTACGAGCAATAAAGTCGCGAGCGGCAATCTGGTAAGTTTCAGAACGTTGTTGTAGCCAATCTAAGCCTGTTAAAGACCAAGCACGAGTGGCGCGTAAGCGTGATGCACTCGCGTAGGGGTCACCTTGAACATGGTCTATGTACAGTTGGTAGTCTTCAAAATCATATTGACCTTTAATGGTTTGATAAGCGCGGTAGTTTTGCTTTTCGAGTTTCTTTAGTTTTGAGACTAGGTGATCCATAAATAATCGTACTTCTCTTTGGTAACATTGGCGGGTCCAATGTTATTCGATATTAAGGCGGCGATTATAAAAAACCTTGTTCAATATAGCAAAATTACTTCTAAGGCTAAGCACTATTGGCTTTAGCCTCCTTGAATGCAGTTTTCAAACTCTTTACCTGTCATTGGTTTACCGTATAAGTACCCCTGCGCGTAATCACACCCTTCATTAATGACAAAACGCTCTTGGTCGAGATCTTCTATGCCTTCAATCGTGACGTTAAGGTCGAGCCGTTTGGCGATTTGAACGATGGAGTGAACGATTTCTTTGTCATCTTGATTGTTATTGATGTTTTGGATAAAGCTTTTATCAATTTTAATGCAGTTAAACGGATAAGATTTTAAGTAACTGAAAGAAGCATATCCTGTACCAAAATCATCCAGAGACAAGGTAACGCCAAGTTGATGCAGTTTGGTTAAGGTTTGTTTGGCAAGATGTTCATTGGAAATTAAACAGCTTTCTGTGATCTCTATTTCTAGGCAACTTGGTGGAAAGTGGTAGCTCTGCAAAAGGTGCTGAAGATGATCGAAAAAGTGTTGGTTCTTCAATTGTATCGACGATACGTTGACGGCAATTTTGAAGTTCTTAAGCTGAGATGCCCATTGCGATGCGTGTTCAATTGCGGAGCGAAGCACAAAATTACCCACTTCAAAAATTAAGCCGTTTTGCTCTGCCATTTGAATGAGGTTCTCGTTGGATACATTGCCAAGAATAGGGTGGTTCCAGCGAATCAAGGCTTCGGCACCAATCCAGTTGCCTGATTTTAGTTCAACTTTTGGTTGAAAATAGAGAGTGAGATCGTCGTTACGAACGGCTTGAAGCAAGTAGCTTTCTATTTCGTTTTTGTGTTGCTGTTGTTGGTTGTCTTCATGAGAGTAATAGCTGTAGCATTGTCCTGTCTCTTTACAAGAGAAAGCCGCTTCATTTGCATAAAATAACAGCTGGTTAGCATCGTCGCTATTGTGACTGGTTGCTACCCCTACAAAAGCGTGCAGATGGATCTTCTCTTCACCAATGACGAATTCTGTGTGTGTTGTGTCCATAATGTGATGACTGAGCTCATCGATAAACGTATTTAACTCGGTTGTTTGAACCGCGATAACCATATTGGCTATGCTGGTTCTCGCTGTCATTGACACAATACTATCAATGTCACCTATTCGCTGACGAAACTCTTTGAGTAAGTGGCTAAGAGACTGTTCGCCAAATCGTTCCTGAATCTTCTTACCATTAGTAAAAATGATATGGAACACAATAAGATGGGTTGAGGATACCTTGGTGTCTACTAATAGCTGTTCTGTGCCTTTGGTAAGAGAAAGGTGATTTAAGAAACCAGTGGAAAGATCATGGTTGGTTTGATAGTTGAGCCGCTGTTCAATGGCTTTGCGTTTTTCGATCTCAGACGTCAATGAGTAATTAAGCGTTGCCAAATCCGTTGTGCGTTTGTTGATTCTCTGTTTGAGCTGATCGTTCAGTCTGGTCCATTTATTGTTTTGAAAGATGGTTGTTAGATAGCTCTCTATGGAGTTCTTAAAACAATGTAAGCTTTCGACGGTTAATGGATCAAAAGTGTTAGCCCCATTGGCTGTATTTTTGTCACCGTTGGTGCGGAGTAGACTGAGTACACCAAATAATGAACCATCAGGCCAATAAACAGGTTCTCCTAAATAGGCACTAATGCCATTAGAAGGCGAAAGAGCAGGGCTAGTAAAGGTGACTCGCTCTTTTTTGCGACACGCTGTATTGCAAAAGTCGGTGGCGTTGGCCATGCCGACCCTATATTGATCTGGGTGGTTGGCGCTAATGCAGATAAGTCTATTTTCCGTATCCTTGATATAACGGACAATAAGCGCACAGTCGGCCTGAGCAATTCCAACTAAGGTGTTAACAAAGCGCTGCCAGTGGTCGACAGCCTCGTTTGGTATTTCTATTAATGTGGTATTCACAATCGTCATAAAGCACCTATCCATGTGCATATGGGAATGGCAGCAGATAATGACATAACGTTATACTGCTATTAACATTAGTATATGCTTAAATTTCGTAATGTCAGTGTATAGAAGGGAGTTGTAGCCAAGATTGGGAGTTGGTTGGCCTTATCTGCAAATAATCTCCTCTGCTATTGATACCATTGTAATTTACTGCTAATAGAGTCTAATTGCACATCACTACTTAATTGGTTGAAGAATATTATTGTCTTAATCTATAGTGTTATCTTTGCTTATCTCTTTGATATGCTGATTTTGTGGTTATAACTATCGTCATAAATACTACTAATATAACATTATGCTAATTGGTGATGTGGTAAGGTGCTGCCTTATCATCGAATCAACTATTTATTTTCAGCAATGTAATCTCAGCAATAAATAGTAACAATATAAAGGACATGTAATGAGTGCAGTCATCGACACATTAAATCAATCCTATGCCTATTCCGTATGGAAGCATTTTCACGCCATAAGCCAAGTCCCTCGTGGATCTGGCAATGAAGCGGGTATTCGTCAATTGTTGATTGATTTTGCCAATGACAATAGCCTTGAATGGAAAACCGATACCATTGGCAACATTGTGATATACAAAGCTGCGTCTCAAGGTCGCGAAGAGAGCCCAGTGACTATACTGCAAAGCCATGTTGATATGGTCAATGAGAAAAACGATTTGAGTCAGCACGACTTTACTAAAGATGCGATCAGTTTTGTTCGAGATGGTGATTGGATAAGAGCGGATGGCACCACCTTAGGGGCTGATGATGGCATTGGTGTCGCGGCAACACTTGCCATACTTGAAGATAATTCGTTGAGTCATGGGGCGTTAGAGGCTTTATTTACCGTAGAAGAAGAGACAACTATGGCTGGCGCTATGGAAGTCGATGCGACTTTATTAAAAGGCAGACGCCTGATCAATATTGATTCGGAAGATAGTGAAACCTTAACGGTAGGGTGCGCTGGAGGGATTAACCTAGATATTGAGCACGAGTATAAAACGGATGTTGTACCGGACGGACACCAGATACAAAAAATTACTATCTCCGGACTAAAAGGCGGGCATTCAGGCTGTGATATTCATCTGCAAAGAGGCAATGCAATATTACTAATGGCACGCGTTATTCGATTGCTGCAGCAATTTAAGCTACGCCTTATCAGTTTAAACGGCGGGACGGTGGATAATGCCATTCCACGTAGCGCAGAAGCAGTATTTGCTATTGCTAGTGATCAGTTACAACCTTTTAGCAATCAGTTTTTATCTGTGGTTAGTGACATTCAAAGTGAGTTTAGAAGTGTAGAACCCGATGTGAAGTTTGACTTAGTAGCAACAGAGTCAACGGATCCTGTGATGGATAAGCAACAACAAGAACAGATCATTAAAGCCTTGCACGGATGTATTAATGGCGTTCATCGTAATAGTGATGATTTTGAATCTGTCGTTGAAACATCCAGTAACTTGGGTGTTTACCGACTAGAGAAAGGCAAAATGACAGCGGATTGTTTTATCCGTAGTTTGGTTGACTCTGCAACCGTTAATGCTGGTGAAAGGATTGCTGGGCACTTTGAGTTGTCTGGTGCAAAAGTAACTCGAAGAGGTCTGTTTCCGGGCTGGAAACCTGAGCCTAAGTCAAAACTGCTTGATTCTATGATTGAGAAGTATCGTGCCATAAACGGTAAAGCTCCAAAAGTTGAAGTGATTCATGCGGCATTGGAATGCGGGATTATTGGTTCGGCATTAGGTGGAGCGGATATGGTATCCATTGGTCCGATTATCGAACACCCACACTCTCCAGATGAAAAAGTTCACGTTAGTAGTGTGGACAGTTTTTATCGTTTATTGGTGGCTAGCTTAGCATCGGATTAATAGTAAAACATAATAAAAAGCACCACTTAGAAAAACTAAGTGGCGCTTTTTTATGTAAGTGAAAAACTAAGGCTGAAGTTTCTTTAACGTCTCGATATCAACAGGTTCATCATAATTTACGCCGTCTAAACCAAAACCATTAAGCTGCAAAAACTCATTTTTATAACCTAGGTAATCACCAACTTGTTTAAAGTTGTTGCTATCCATATGGGCCATAATGGTTTTTACTTCTCGCTGAGTATTGGCATCCAATTCGTATTCGTCCATCCTCAGCAGCCGTTGACCGTCAACTGGAACGACGTCTTGGCATAACTTGTCGGCAAACAGTCGCTGCATCTGTTGAATGCAGTTTTCATGGGTTCCCTTTTTCTTCATCACTTTGTATAACGCGAGAATATATGGGGTAAAGGCGGGAATATAAACGCTGGCTTTGGTCACTAACGCTTTACATACCGTCGCGTAAGCGCCACCGCCAAACTTTGCTAGCTTTAAGTTGAGAGAGTGACTGGTTTGGTGCAAGTCAACCTTTGCTCTACCCAATGTGCCCTCGTGATATATAGGATAGGTAGCTTGTGGACCAATGTAAGAAAATGCAATAGTTTGACAGCCTTGTGCGACAGAGTCTGAGTTGATTAATGTGTCTATCCACTCTTCCCAGTCTCCACCTCCCATCACTTTTATTGTGTCATCGATCTCTTGTGCTGTAGCGGGGGTCACTTGAGTATCTTGCCAGCTATTATCTTCTAGCAAAATGGTCGCGCCGGATACTGGCTCACCAATGGTTTTAATTGCCGAACGCCATACGCCTTCACCATTTGGCTTTGGTCTTATACCTGTTGCTAAGCTATAAATGATAAGGTCGACTTCACCTTCAAAGTAGGTCTCGATCGCTTCAACAACACTTTCTCTAACTTGTTTTGAAAACGCGTCGCCAACAATGTTAATTGCGGTTCTTCCGGCGGCTTCAGCTTTCTCTTTAAAGTAAATATTGTTGTACCAACCCGCGCTTCCTACACCTTTATCGGATGGGCCGCGTTCAAAAGAGACACCGATGGTATCTGCTTCGCTTCCACCAAACGTCGCGGCGATACGAGCAGCAAGGCCGAAACCGGATGATGCGCCAAGTATGAGTATTCGTTTAGGACCATTAGTAATAGGTTTGGCTGATTTTACGTAATCAATTTGGCTTTGAACGGCAGCTTTACATCCCTGTGGATGCGCGCTTTTGGCTATAACGCCCTGAATTATCGGCTCTATAATCATTACGTTAATGATCCTTCTATTACAATAAGTTAGCTCAATATATAAGTAATAGTGAGCTAACTCTTTGCGCTAGGGCATTTTTTTACGACTAAACCGTTATTTCTCTGTCAATCCAAATAAAGAGACAAATTGTCTGCAACATAGGAAGCAATCCAAGGTTGAGCGACTTCTTCAGGATGGAGCCCGTCTTGTTTCATCCATTCGTCTTTAAGTATTATCTGTTCTAAAAAGAAAGGAAGTAGTGGCAGTTGATATTCATTAGCCAGTTTAGGGTAGATGTTACTAAAAGCTTGGCTGTAACGTTTACCGTAATTTGGTGGCACCTGAATCTGCATTAACGCAACTTTTGCCTCGGCTTGTTGACTAATAGTTATGATCTGTTGCAGGTTTTTGTTGATAAGGTTGGGGTGAAAACCTCTTAAGCCATCATTGGCTCCAAGTTCAATCAGTACCCATGTAGGTTCATGTTGTTTAAGTAGATCGGGTAATCTATCTAGTCCATTTCCAGTGGTATCCCCAGAAATACTGGCGTTAATGACTGTGTAGTCGAAACCTTTTTGCTCAAGATCTTTCGCTAACAAATTTGGCCAAGCACTCGTTGCTGGCATTTGGTAGCCGGCACTTAAACTATCACCTAACACCAATAATGTGTTACTACTTGCAGTATAAGAAAATAAAATGATTATAAAGGAAATAAATCGAGTCATGCCTAGTCCTATTATCAAAGCGAGTTCATTAGCAAAAGTAGTCTCTACTAATCAAGAGCATTTAACAATCCTTGATGATGTAAATTTAGAAATTAACCAAGGTGAGACGGTGGCGATTGTCGGCTCATCAGGTGCAGGCAAGTCTACATTAATGACACTGTTAGCCGGGTTGGACACTCCGACATCAGGCGAAGTACATCTGCTTGGTAAATCAATTTCGTCACTCAACGACGAGCAGAGAGCGGCCATTAGAAGTGATTCGGTTGGTTTTGTATTCCAAAGTTTTTTATTGATTCCCAGCTTAACCGCGATAGAGAACGTCACTCTACCTTGCCTGTTAAAGGGCGATAAAGAAGATGTTGAGAGAGCGAAAGAGCTGCTGGAATCAGTTGGGCTTTCTCACCGTATAGATCATTTACCTTCGCAATTATCAGGTGGGGAACAACAGAGGGTCGCACTTGCTCGGGCCTTTATGATCAAACCTAAGATACTATTTGCTGATGAGCCAACGGGTAATCTTGATCAGCAAACCGCGTCGAAAATTATTGAGCTGCTGTTTGAGCTAAATAGTGTCCATGGAACGACATTAGTTTTGGTTACTCATGATACGGAGTTAGCTTCTCGCTGCCATAGAACCATACATATGCAAGCTGGTCATTTGGAGGTTAAATAATGGATGCGATAAATGCGTCTGGTTCAACCGTTAACCAGCGACTGTTTAAGTGGAGTATTGAAGAGATTAGACACGGGCAGCTTTGGCCTATCTCTATTGCTTTAACCCTGATTATTGCCTGTGTATTTGCCTTAACGGCGCTTGCAGAAAGAATGGAGCAGGTAGTGCTAAAGCAGGGTAAAGACGCGCTGACTGCCGATTTGGTTTATGTCTCTTCTAATCCTGTTCCTCCTGTGCTGCTCGATACTGTCTCTTCGGAGAACTCATTAGAACAATCCACAATGACTCGTTTCGCTACGATGGCCTTCAGTGATCAGCAAATGCAGTTAGTGACCGTAAAAGCGGTACAAAGTAGCTTTCCATTACGAGGTGAATTGCTGTTAGAGAGTACCGATTCAACCAGTCGTAGTATAAAGCCCGGTGAATTGTGGTTGGACGAAAGGGTTTTTGCACTTTTGGATATAACTAACGGTGACGTTGTCACTATAGGCGATGCGGATTTCGTTGTTTCTGGCAAAATAGCGCAAGAACCGGGCATCAGTTTTAATCCGTTTCAGCAAATGCCAACGGTGATGATTCACAACTCTGATATCGAGAAAACCGGTGCGTTAAGGTTAGGAAGTCGAGTTAGATTTAGCCTGTTTTTAACTGGCGAGCAGGAAGCTCTGCAGAAAGTAAAAGAGAGTGTGGAGTTAACACCTAGCGATAGGTGGCGTGATCAAGATAGCGGGTCTCGCAGCAATGATATGTTCCAAAGAACAACACAATATCTGTCACTTACTGTGGCTATAGTGATCATTATGGCTGCAACTACCTTAGTTTTAACCTGCCAAAATTATGTTACCGGCAGACGTAAAACAGTCGCTATGTTGAAAAGCCTAGGTGCCAGTAAATCTTGGTTGATCAGATGGCTATCCATTCAGATTATCTTGCTGTTTGTTATCGGTGTCTCTTTTGGTTTGCTCTTTGGTGTATCACTAGAAGTGCTACTGCGCATCCCATTAACCGACTTATTACCGGATCCTCTACCGGGATATGGAATTACACCTGCGATTACCGCTATTGCCAGTTGTTTATTGATTGGTGTTCCAGCTCTGGGCATTCCTTTGCTGAGTTTAATAAATACCTCTGCGGTTAATGTTATGCAGCCGCAACAGCAGAAAAAGAAGTGGACATCATTTCTTCTTATTCTGGTTCCTCTGGTTCCGATGTTGATCGCCTATCGGGAAAATACCTTAGTCTGGATTGTTCTTGGTGGAATCATTGGCTTATTTTTGCTTCTTGGGCTGGTGAGTATTTTAATTATACGTTTGATTAATTACTTGCCGCTGAACACATCAATGAAGCTAGCGGTGAGCCGAATTAGACGATCATCGCTTGCCAGTATTTTTCAGTTTGGTTCGCTAGCGATATCTTTGATGTTATTAGCGGTGATATGGCTCGTCCGTTCTGATTTACTTCAAGATTGGCAACAGACCATTCCTGAAGATGCACCCAATGTATTTGCAATTAATATTGCGCCTTATCAGCAGGAGCAGTATCTACAAGTTATCGATAATAAAAACCTTGAACGGTCGGAAGCGTATCCCATTATTCGTGGACGACTTGCGAAAATTAATGGTCAAGACGCTAAATCGCAACCAGATATCGACAAAGAGAGCGATTCGTTAAGTCGCGAGCTTAACTTTACTTGGTCAAATTCGATTCCGGACAGAAATCCGATTATCTCGGGAAGTTGGAGCGAAACCAATGGGGTATCTGTTGAATCTGAAGTTGCTCAAGAGCTAAATATTAAGGTTGGTGATACGCTTGGATTTGTCGTTAACAGCCAAGAGTTTAGCGCCGAAGTTAATAGCATTAGAGAAGTAGAATGGAGAGAGATGAAACCAAACTTCTACTTCATTTTTACACCGGACGTGTTAGAGAAACTACCTGCCAACTGGATGGTTAGTTTTCGTGTAGACGATAATCAAAGTGATTTTCTTAATCAGCTATCAAGAGATTTTCCTACCGTGAGCTTGATGGATATTCGAGCCATGGGGGATAAGATTCGGGGTTTACTTACTCAAATAATTTGGTCAATTACAGTGCTCGCTGGGTTAGGCGTTGTCGCGGGCGTGTTGCTAATATTTACGCTACTTCGTTTAAGCTTATCGCAAAGACAAGATGAGATTCGTTTATATCGAACTCTCGGAGCGTCGCGTAAACGTATTACTGCGACTATTTGGAGTGAGTATGGCTTAATGGCGGCAACGGCGGGTTTAGTGGCAAGTATGGGAGCGGAACTGAGCGTCAACAGTATTATGACCATGGGCTTCGATTTACAGAGTCAGCTGCATGGTTATTTATGGATATCTCTACCCGTCATTGCATTTGTGGTGTTGGCGCTGGTGGTAAGCACCATGTTAGGACGCTTGCTTAAGCCAATAAGAGGCACTGAATAGCGCCTCTTATAATGACTGTTTAAGTTGTATAACTGTTGGTTGTACAACTTAGATAGTGGTGACCGTCTATCATTGTTGCGGAATCTCTCCCTGTAGCGAAAACTACGCCGCGAGAGGGAAGCAGTAACCTTGGATATGGACAATAACTTGTTCTAAATTAAACAAGTGAGCGTACTCGGAGTTCGTGTAGGCATTGGGTTTGGTATCTCCATTTACCACAGCACGAATAGTGCCTACATTTACGGCTACACTGTCATTGTCTTGATAATGTGTTTCTATCAATAGATCGATGACTTGTCTTACGTAAGTGGTTTGATCGAGAGGATCAAGGTAGGTAACGCCTAACTGTTCACTGTCTGTTGTTAGCTTAAAAGGTTTACCTTGAAACAGATAATCAATCTCAATTGCTACATTCATCTTACTACGTCCATGTTCTATAAGCCTGACTACAATTATTAGCTCATGAAGCCAGTTTGTGGTGTTAGCTAGATCATACTTTAAGCAATATAATGAAAAGTTAATATAAGTGAGCAACAAACCTCCCTGAAACTATATTCTGCTAATTCAATAACAAACACAATTATCAATAACTGTTAAGGATTCTAGTGGTATAAACGACATATATACCTTTATTTATGTGGGGTTATACGTTGAGTGAGTAAGAACAACTAACGGGAAAACCGTTTTTACTTTTTGAGGTTATACAGTGAGGAGTGCGAGTTATCCACAATTTCGGTGGATAAAGTTTGGGATAACTTTCTTGCTATATTTACGTGCTATTCTGTACACCGCGCTACTCTTCTTCTGCGGGATTTTGGTTATACACAAAAGCCATTTTTCAAACTTATGAGTAAAATGAGTCAAGTATTTTTATGCAATATTTCTATGTTTTTTTTATACAAATATCAGAACATAATGCCAGCGATTAAACTCAACAAAATGACGACGCGGAAGTGTAACTATCTATGGCAAAGACAATTAATTCTGTTGCTGCTATGTAGTTGTAAAAAAAGCTAACGTTTCTAAGTTAGCTTTTTTAAAACATACGAGCACAAGGTGACGCATAAATCATCACCCGCAAGATCTATTTAATCATGGTTTAGTAACCAAAACGACGCGCCCATGAACACCATATATCTTGTAAGTGGCGTCTGTTACCACGGATAAACTTGATCTCTTGCCCCGGCTTGGCCTGTGCTAATCTTGGATGATCGATACGGGCCAGTACGCCAATCTTCGGATATCCACCCAATGTTTGCCTATCGTTTAACAAAACGATGGGTTGGCCGTCTGGTGGTATCTGAATAGAGCCGAGTGCGATTCCTTCCGAAATCACGCCATTAGAAGGGGGCGTGATGGGTTTACCATCTAATCGGTAGCCCATACGATCGCAAGATGGCCCCACGCGATATATTTGGTTGTAGAATGCCCGTTTTTGATCTTTGGCAAACTGATTTGCTTGGTATGACTCTAAAACCCGTAATCTAAGGGGCAGATTATAGTCTGGAGTAAAGCGAAAGGTGAGTTGTTGGCTTTGTTGTTTATGTTTGGTTTTACTATAAGAAATCTCATCACCGGCCGCGAGTGCGGAACCATCTTGATGTAAGCCACCAAGTTGTTCTCTTATAACCGTTGCACTGCTTCCTAAGTGATCTGGTACTTCAAATCCGCCGGATACCGCTAAGTATGCACGTAATCCATTAATTGGCAGACCAAATGTTAACTTTTGTCCTTTATAAGCATAAAAAGAGCTCCAATTGGTGACAGGTTTGTCATCCAATTTTGCTTGTAAATCTCCGCCACAAATTGCCAACATACAGTTTTCACTAAACTCAAACTCTGCCTGACCCAAGGTAATTTCGATTGTTGAACAGTTAGGTCGATTACCAAGCAAGTAATTTGACCAGCAATACGCATATTCATCCAGTGGACCACCTTGAGTCACCCCCAATGGGGCGATGCCATAGCGCCCAAAATCTTGGATTAAACTGAGTTGGCCGGGTTTGTGTACAATCAAACGTGCCATAGTTGACCTCCCAGCTGCAAAAATTGTTCTCTCTCTATCGCTTCAAACTGAACCGTATCGCCAATGCGTAGCGGAGAGAGCTCTTCGGAATCGGCATCAAATAAACAGGTAGGGCAGTTTCCAATGATGTTCCATCCCCCCGGTGTTTCTGATGGGTACACGGCGGTTTGGTTATCTGCAATACCAACACTGCCTTTAATTACTTTTAGCCTAGGCGTCGCGAGACGGGGTTTTGCTAGTGTTTCGTTCAACCCTGACAGAAACCCAAAACCTGGACTAAAGCCAATAGCACAGACTTTGTAGCTAGTTTGTGTATGAAGCTTAATCAGTTGTTGCTTGGTTATGTTTTTTTCTTTTAGTAAACCGGCAAGATCGGGAGCTACATCATCGTGGTAGTAAACGGGCAGTGTGATCAGTTTGGATTCGACGTTGCTTTGATAGTTGTCAACTTGGTGAATGATATGAGCTAGCCCAAGTAACATCTCCTCTTCAGGAGTTCGATAAGGTAGGTAGTCAATCAGCAAAGTTGTATAAGATGGCGTGAGATTCATTATGCTGTTTGCATAATCAGCGTAGATCAACTCTGACACCAAATTAATAAAGTGGGGAAGTTCTGACTGTATTTGGTCTGAAAATCGAATCAATATGGATGATTCGCAGACCGCTTCAATAGAAACTTTGTCGTATAGCATGTTTACCTCATCGCGTTGTTAACGCTTCTTTTAGCTTACGTACAACCGCTATAGATGCGTCGTTATCACCATGTATACATATGGTATCGGCCTGAATGGCAAGTTTTTGACCTGAAATTGTTGTTACGCTGCTATATTTTGCGATTTGCATGGTTTGATAGTAGATATCATCTGGGTTTTTAAGTACCGCTTTAGGGTGATTTCTTGCGGCTAAGAAGCCCGTGTCTTGATACGTTCGGTCGGCAAAGGCCTCAAACAAAATAGGGACGTTATATTGATCTGCGATATCAATATAAAAAGCGTTATTTTTTGTGGCGAGAATCATTAAGGGAATAGAATATATTGAGGCCGCTTTAACAATGGCAGTGAAAATAGTGGGATCTTTCATCATGTCATTATAAAGAGCGCCATGAGGCTTAATGTAATCTACCTTGCTGTTGTGTAGCCGACATAATGAGTCTAGTGCACCAACTTGGTATAACACAGCGTGAGTTATTTGCTGCTCGGTATAGTTTAAGCTTCGGCGACCAAAACCGGGTATATCGTAATAACTAGGATGTGCACCGATGGAAACATTATGAGCCAAAGCTAGTTTGATGGTGTCTGCCATTATGCATGGATCTGATGCGTGAAAGCCGCACGCTATATTGGCCATATCTAGCCATGGCATAACGTCACTGTCGGCACCTAAAGTCCAAATGCCATAACTTTCACCCATATCACAATTTAGCGTTAGTTTTTCAGTATCCATTTATAAAACGCCTATTTATTTAATCAAAAAGAGCATCTAATGTTTATCAGTATGGCATATTGCGCAGTTCTATTTCACTATCGCCAATTTTTCATTTTTAATCAATGTTATAGATAAAACTTGGTGGGAAAAGTGTGCAGTGACGGTTATAAATAACTAATAACGGAAATTTCTAATATTCATATATTAAATATTTGATCTACTCAGTTATTGATTAACATCTATTTTTGTACAAAAAAACAACATTTAACTGTTAGTTTCTATCACTCACTGTTAAGATCTAGAAGACTTTTGATTTTATACTTTTTGGGAGAATCTAATTTTGGAATTAGTGTTGATTATTACATTTATTGTTGCAGCAGCGGTGATGGTTAAAAAAGAGATGAGCAAAAAGTAGCAAGTGGCTGCTGATTGCAAATTTATTTATTGAGATATTTATTTAAGCCTAGATGTTGATTTAGATAAGACAGTGTTTCGTAGTGAAGAAATTCTTTAAAGGCCGCATTAGCGGCCTTTGTCGTATATTGAAGTAAACAAGCTATTTAGCCACAGAGTTGGCTAGTTTAAAGGTAACAACATATCTGCGGTTCCATCTGCAAACTCTATCTCTAGTTCAAAGCCCAGTTTTTGAGCAAGTGTGATCATACCTCTGTTGGTTGGCATGGTCATTCCAGACATCTGCTTTGTTCCTTTATTTTTACAGTAGCGAATAATACGTTCCATCAGTATTCGACCTAAACCACACCCTTTATGATCTGACCTGATCAATATGGCAAATTCTGCGTCTATATTTTCAGGATCTATCAACGCTCTGGATTCACCAAGAATCTCTCCTTGCTGAGTGACGGCTACAAAGGCGATTTCTCTGTCAAAATCGATTTGAGTTAAGTTTGCTAACGCTTCATGGTTAAACTCTCCGACATCACTGAAAAATCGTTTATAGAGATCTTCCTTAGACACATGGCTTAAAAATGTCGCGTGGGTGGGTTCATCTTCCGGCAATATAGGTCTTAGTAACACCTCTTCGCCAGATTTGAGCGTGACGTGTTCTTCAAGCTCTACCGGATAAGGGCGAATCGCGAGTCTTTTATGGGCGTCGCCGGTAAAAGGACGCAGTTTGAGATCGGCGTCTAATACGGTTAATGATTTTTCAACCGCAAGTAACGGGTGGATATCCAGTTCATGAATTTGTGGGTTATCTATAACCATCTGTGACAATCGAACCAAAAACTCACACAGTTCATCAATATCGATGTTCATCGCTTGCTGAGAACGAATTTTGTGTCCCTTTATGGCGCGAATAATAAGATAGCGAGCGAGTGCCATATTTAGAGGAAGAATGGCAACGGCTGCATCTATACTTTCGTCCCATTCTGAACCACCTTCGCCTAGCATAATGACAGGACCGAAAATCTCATCGGTTTTGATTTTTACTCGTAACTCATAAGTACCAACCCTGCTGGCCATGGCTTGAATTATCAGACCTTTAACAGATGCCGCGGGGTAATTGAGTTGCACTCCATCTAGGATGGATTGCGCTGCACTTTGCACTTCGGCTGGGTTACGTTGGTTCAATACAACGCCGTTAACATCAGACTTGTGGGCGATATCAGGGGAGCGTAATTTGACCGCTACAGGGTAACCGATTTGATCTGCAATCTGCACAGCTTCACTTGGTTCATACGCTATCCATGTATCCAATACGGTAAAATTGTATAGCTGCAATAGTGGTGTGATCTGGTGTGTGTCTAGTGTGACTTCATTGGCGCCGGTTTTTTTTGTTACCCATTCTTGTGCCAGTTTTACACTGGATTCGTCGATCTGCTCAGACGTAGTCGGGGTTTCCATCAATTGCTTTTGATTTCTTCTGTATTCAACTAGGTGCATGTAAGCCACGACGGCGCTTTCGGGTGTTCGATATGTTGGAATGCCGGATTGCGTAAACAGCGAGCGGGCGTCTCGGGTCGTTTTCTCTCCACTCCAGTTAGTTAGAATGTTAAAACGTTTATGGCGAGGATGTGCTTTTACGCAGTCAATGACGGCCTGCGCGGTTTCTGTTGAGTGAGCGATGGCTGAAGGCGAGTGCATGATTAATAGCGCATCAACATCATCGCTGTCTAACAGCGTGTTTATCGTATCGACGTAACGCTTTTGGTCGGCATCTCCAACCATATCAATAGGGTTACTCTGTGACCAAGAGGCTGGCAGTTTGCTATTTAATGATTCAATAGTTTCGTTACTTAACGTGGCTAGCTTTCCACCCCATTGCAGTAGTGTGTCCACTGCCATAATAGAAGGGCCGCCGCCATTGGTTACTATGCCTAATCGTTCTCCTCGCAAAGGAACTGAGTGAGTGAGAGTTTCTACTGCTGCGAACAGTTCGTGAGTATTGTTTACTCTTAGCATTCCCGTACGTCGGATTGCCGAGTCGTATATCACGTCTAGAGTGTCGCTGCCGCCTGTGTGGCGTATGGCCGCTTCTCTACCAGCGTGAGTTTTCCCCCCCTTTAGTACTAAGATACGTCGGTTACGTGAGGCGGCCCGTGCCGCGGACATAAATCGTCGAGCGTCTTTGATTGAATCGATATAGAGAAGTATGGCGTTGGTTTTGCTATCGGTACATAAGTGATCCAGCAGTTCCGCTACATCAATATCACTGCCGTTACCAATAGAGATAAAAGAAGAGAATCCGATGTTTTTGTCATTAGCCCAATCAAGAATAGTTGTGCAAACGGCAGCAGATTGAGAAATAAAGGCGATGTTGCCTTTGGATGCGGAAACCGGAGAGAAAGAGGCATTAAAATTTTGCCATGGCAAAATGATACCGAGACTGTTGGCACCAAGTACTCGTATTCCATGTTCTTTTGCAATTTCTAAACACTCTTGTTCGACGGTTTTTCCATTTTCAGTCGCAAGGTGCATATCTGAAGACAATACAATCGCGCATGAGACTCTCTTTTCTGCTAGTTGCAGAAAGATCTCTTTATTTCTACTGGCGTGAGTACAGAGGATGGCTACATCTGGAACGATTGGCAGTGAGTCGATATTTTTGTAGGCTAATACGCCGCAAACGGCTTTATATTTTGGCGTTACGGGCATGATTGCCCCTTGGAACTCACCAGCCAATAGGTTTTTCATTACCACTTCACCGGCGCGAAAGGAACGGTTAGATGCACCTATTACTGCAACTGACGTGGGCTTTAACAGTTTGGCGATATTATTCATAGATACCTCAGCGATACTCTTGTTATTGAATAGTAATCGATAATGAAATTTTTGTTTGCGATTTGAACAAGGTAGCGAAGGATCTTGCTTTATAACGTGTGTTAGCTCACACCAATATTTTCTAAATGTTAAATAGCCCCTTGATTATATGGGATTCGAAAGGCATGATGCGGATAAGAATATAACTGACTATATACAAACCGTTTATGAAAAAAATCTCGATACTTAGCCTCTCTATGTTGTTAGCAGCTTGTTCTACAGGTAATTACACTACAGATGTAACTACTGATAGTTTTAGAGAAGACTATAAACCGCAAGCCGTTGCGGAAACGACAGTTGCACCTAATATGACTGAAGAAGTTGTTGAGCAGCAGCCAATGGCGAGCTCTCAAAAAAACATGGTTAATGTTAGTCGCACAGAGCCAATGGCCAAACCTGCACCTAAAACAAGAAACGTTAAGATTATCGCGCCTACCAAAAAACAGGTAGAGTCATTTAAGCGATATGGATTTACCATTCAGGTTATCGCAGTTGATAGTGCAGTTAAAGCTGAGCAATTAGCCAAGAAGTTACCTCAAGGTCACTCTGTTTGGGAAAACTACAAGCAAGTGAATGGCACTGATTGGTATACCTTGCTGTATGGAGACTACCAGACGCGCTATGAAGCTAAAGCCGCTATCGATACTTTGCCGAAGATGTTTAAAGATTTGAAACCTTTTGTAAAAAGTCTGGATGACGTGAAAAACTCACCATATCCTAAACTGAAAAAAATAAGATAAGAAAAGGACCGTAAGGTCCTTTTTTTTGACCAAAATACAGGCAACCAACCATGATGTTCAAGCAAATGATGAGTTTTTGCTGTACCTATTAAGCTAATTGGTTATGATTGATTGCATTAACATCGTCATGATTCACGGAATAACAATTAATGGCTAAATCAACAATTCTACTTTTATGTGGTGGCGGATCGTCTGAACACGAAGTATCTCTAGTGTCTGCCTCGTATCTTTCTCAGCAATTGAAACGACATGATGACTTTGATGTTATTCAAGTTGAGATCACTAAAGACGCATGGAAACTAGATAATGTTGAGGTGATGCTGGATATTAATACTCGCTCGTTAGTGTCAAAAGAGAATAGCCTACACATTGATTATATTGTTCCTTGCATCCATGGCTACCCGGGAGAAACGGGAGACTTGCAATCAATGTTTGAGTTGTCAGGTATTCCTTATCTTGGCTGTGGACCTGAAGCGAGTAAGAACAGTTTTAATAAAATCACTTCCAAGCTTTGGTACGATGCGCTAGGCATCCCAAATACACCGTACCTTTTCCTCACCGATGATAGCAGTGAGTCTATAGATAAAGCGCTAGCGGCATTCGATCGCTGGGGAAATCTATTTGTGAAGGCCGCGAGTCAAGGCTCGTCAGTAGGCTGTTACAATGTCACTGATAGAGAAGGCGTTGTAGCTGCAGTTAAATCGGCATTTTTCTATTCAAATCAAGTATTAATTGAAAAGGCGCTCAAACCTAGAGAGCTTGAAGTCGCAGCATACGAATATAATGGTGCCCTGTATATTACTCCTCCAGGAGAGGTTATTGCCCCTGACGGTGCATTTTATAGCTATGAAGAGAAATACAGTTCAGACAGTCATTCACACACTGAGATAGAAGCAAAAAGGGTTGATGATGCGATTTTGCAAAAAATTCAACACTATTCGCAATTGGTGTTTACTCGAATGGCGTTAAAAGATTTATCCCGAATCGATTTCTTCCTGACCGAGCAAGGGGAGTTGTATCTCAATGAGGTGAATACGTTCCCGGGAATGACGCCTATCTCAATGTTTCCTAAAATGTTAGAGAACAATGGCCCTGAGTTTAGTGAGTTTCTTGCTTCGGCTATTCGCCAATCAATTAATCCCAAGGTTTAATGGACTTAAATTTTGCCATTTCTCCTTGTGCGGTGTTTGACTTTTGTAAGTATTGAGCAGGCATCGCTGGGCTTAACCAGCGCCCGTAATCTTGGATATCACGCAGGTTGTAACCTCTCTTCTCCAATTCTTGTGCCGCACCAACCCGAGCCGACTGTCCTGTAAAGCGGTGTTGATAGGGGAGATCGAGTAAGTCACTTGCCCGTCTTAAAATACGATAGATGGATGAGTCATCTAATTTGTCTAGTCCAATATTTCCGTGCCTGTCAATTCGTCTAAATAGATAACCGGAAGAACCCGTCATAAACTTAGTCCATCTAGTTAATGCTTTCTCTGCTGCTTTCGAAAGAACATACTCCGTGGTATCAATTTTTAAAGAAGTTAGATTATCTCTGGAACAAACATTATCTAGGGTGAGGTTCTTAAGTTCGGAGCGCTTTAAAGCACACTCAAACATGACGTGGTAAATCGACAAATCTCGGATATTCCGTAATGTAGTATTTCCACTTAACAAACGATCTAATTCTACTAAATGTTCTCTACTCATTGGAGAAGCTTGCGTAGCGTCACCATGTTTATTTAGGCGAATCTGTTGCAGGGTAAATCGTATTTGTCTGTGATTTGTAGGGGAGGGAAACCCATGCCATTGATGGATGTTTGAAATTGTGATGCTGTAACGTCGTAAGGTGGCGAATTTACGTTTAGCAGACTCACTTTCTAGAAATAACCTGACCGCTGTTATAGATGTAGGCAAGGCCGATACGTGTTTGGCTTCACAAAAAGAAACAAATCTATTCCAGTCCGTTGTCATCGCTAACTCTGAACTTCT
Organism: Vibrio sp. 99-8-1; assembly: GCF_013114595.1. Taxonomy (GTDB): domain Bacteria; phylum Pseudomonadota; class Gammaproteobacteria; order Enterobacterales; family Vibrionaceae; genus Vibrio. The sequence continues at coordinate 70,115 of NZ_VTXE01000020.1, forward strand.
TGAATAACTTGAGTGAGTTAACTTAGTTATGTCATCCGGTAAAACCAGAGACAGAAAGCGTTTCACGCTTATAGTACGTTCCTGTTCATCGGTAATTATCGGTATGTGTTTCTTCATTCTTATGCACTATAACTAATTAATTAGAATTCGATAATACACTTGAATCTTAGCCAAATACAATTATATTATGTAAAGAACTAACTAATAATAGAAAGAAATCAGATGGCGACGACATTTCATAGAGGTTATTGCATACAGTCTGGCTCAGATAAAGACGTATGGCACGTTAGGGTTAAGAATCATGTTCTTTCTGGCGCATTACCTGCGGTTAAGAAATCATTAGATTGGTGGTGTGATACTGCCACCCTTATAGATCCTAAAGAGTTTGCTTCTCTTGTTCCTCAGAAAGATGAAGAACTGAACGAGCAGCAAGAAGATTACAACGGCCATTTACTTAAGAGCGATAGTGGAGCTAAGAATAGTTGGTATTGCTTTTTTAATGGTAAACTAGTCAAAGGCTCTAAAAACGCCATTAAAAAACATATTGACCAGAATGAACCAAAAAGAAGTATTCAATGACATTAGTATATTCCACAGAAACCGGAAGAATTAAACCAGAAGAACAGAAACAACAGAGAGCCAAAGGGGATGGTGTCGTTAGAATACAGCGCCAAACCAAAGGTCGTAAAGGAAAAGGGGTATGTATTGTATCCGGTCTTGATTTGGATGATGCTCCACTAAAGCTACTAGCAGCAGAACTTAAGAAAGTGTGTGGCTGTGGCGGTGCCATAAAAGAAGGCACGATTGAAATCCAAGGTGATAATCGAGAGAAAATCAAAGTTCATCTAGAAAAAAAGGGATTGACCGTAAAACTTGCCGGAGGTTAATTTAACCTTTTCTTTTCCTTATTTGTTGCCCTTGCGAGTCATATCACATCTATATGTGAAAGGTTATTAATATTAGTTTTAATGGCCTTGTTTCATTTCTATACAATTATCATTATTTTAAACCATAAATTACTTTTCACGCCTTTCATTTTTATCTCAATGAAAGGCGTTTTTAATCCATTCAATTATAAATCAAATGTGATATCTAGCGTTTAACAGATTATTTAGTCAATTATAATTTGTTCGGAATTTAAGTGTAAGTTATTAAATATTCACTTATTTAATGTATTTCGAACTACTTATAATTAAGGATACTGAATGAAAAATTTACTTAGTAGAGTTATGTTTATTTTTTCAATGGTTATATTAAGTGTAAATGCCAATGAAAAACTCGACGTTCTTACCCCAATTAAAGGGGGCGTTCAAGACAAAGTTTACAGCAAGAACTTTCCAAAGCTCACAGTCTCAACCTTTAATATAGCAGCCGGTAGAGTAGGGAAACTTGAAAAAATCGCTGAAGGAATTACAGCATTGAACTCTGATATTACCGCTATTGTTGAGATAGACGACAAAACCAACCGAAGCGGTAAAGTAGATCAACTCAAGCTACTAAAAAATAAAACCGGTTTATATGGCCAGTTTGCTAAAACCATTGACTTTGATGATGGTGAATATGGTGTGGCCATAATGTCAAAATATCCGATTGGAAAAACAGAGATAATAAATATACCTTCCGCTGCGGAACAAGTCGTATTATTGGCTGCTGAAATTATGGTTCCAACATTTGATTCACCGATTATATTTATTAATGCGCATTTTGATTGGTATGCCGATCCAGCATTAAGAATCAAACAAGCTTATGCGGTTAATGATTATATTTTAGGTAATAGCAACAGTATTTTTGAAAATATAAGCAGCAGAGTGGTCATTTTAGCCGGTGATTTCAATGCCGTTCCTGGCTCAGAACCGATAGAAGAGCTAAGCAAGTATTGGACATTAGTGAATCAACAAGGGCTTGATATCAAGACATGGCCAACTGATAACCCCATTGTGGCTATTGACCATATTTTTACGTCAAACGCTCAAAAGTGGAAAACAGAACAGCTATCTATCCCTCAAAATAACAAAGCTTACTGGAAAAACTTAAGTGATCATCTACCCGTTACCGCCAAGCTAACGCTATTGGAACAATAGGGAGAGGAGTCTAAATCTTTCTTGCAATCATATAAGTCCACAGTTGTGGGCTTATATGATTTTATAGCTCGAGGGCACATCATCTAAACACTAAGTCAGTGCAAAGGATTGAGAAAAGACTGAAACAGGAGAGAACGTTATACGGGTCTCACTGAATTGTATTTAACATAACATACATAATGCGCACTTGATTATGTTCCGACTATAATTCCCATACACACTATCAATATTAAACCATTGTCATATTCAGTGAATGCTGATAATTTATAATTTAATAGAATCATAAAGGTGAAAAATGAAACGTTTATCAGCTTCAGTTGGAATTATAATACTAGTTTCTAGTTTAAATGTTTATGCATCAAACGATGAGAACAGCAAAAATCGTTGGGACGGCTTGTACATTGGAGGATCTATTGGTGCTGCATCAGGAAAAGCCTCACCGAATGTGACAACGACTGAAGATACATATTTTCATACTACTGATGATGAGCAGTTAGACTCTGCTGCATCAAAGAGCTTAAATGAAAATAGTCTTATCAGCGTTCTGTCGCTTGGATATAATGTACAACAAGATGGTTTGCTTTATGGCTTAGAAGGAGATGTTACCTACTCCAAATTTGATAAAACCTTGAACAGCTCTGGTGTCTACCTTACTAACGGTGACACTTTTCATCTTAGTACTAAAGTAGAAAGAAATTGGTTGGCCAGTATAAGAGGAAAACTTGGCTATGTTTCTGACGATTCAGTTATCTATTTCTCTCTAGGGCCCGCAATAACTCAAATTAAATACAAATTCTCATTTAATGACTCTAGTAAAGCATCTAGCTTTAGTGAAACCAAAACTCATTTAGGCATTAGTGCCTCTCTGGGATATGAGCGATCTTTGAGTAAAAACTGGTCAGTAAAGGCTGAGTATATGGTTTCGAGTTTTATAAATTTGGATTATGGGAAAAATACGTTACCAGGTATCAATGACGGGTTCAGTCATAAACTAGATCTTACAACGCATTCAATCAGTCTTGGTTTGAACTACTATTTTTAGGCATATCAGTATTTATTATTTAGCCAAGCGTGGTGTGACGCTGTCACACTATGCTTGGTCTTTTAATTCTCACTGACTCTATACCATTACTTCTGAATCGATTCGATATAGGCAAAAATATCGATAGCATCTTGCTTCGTCAGTACACTATTGAATGCTGGCATGCCCTTTTCAACTTTACCCGCTAAAACCTTACCTGCGAGCTGATCGGTCGACTTAAATGGATTATTTATCTTGTTAGGTAAGTTTGCCGGTCTTTTTGCTAACGACGCTGCAGCAACCCCATCGCCTTGCCCTTTAGTACCATGACAAGCAAGACAGAACTGCTGGTATTTCTGTTCACCGTTTGCTGTATCTCCGTTAATTGTACTTTGAGAAGCCGCAAACAGGCTGAAGGACAAGAGTGCAATAAGCGTGATTGAAATAGTATAAAGTTTAATTTTCATTTGTTTCTTCCAACATTAGTTTTTCACCCATCATAAGAATGAGTGATGAACTACCAATGAACACACTATTCAGACTCCTCTCTTTTTTCTCATACAACTTATAACGAGGAGCTTACAGATCGAAAAGTTAGCAACTACATGACTCTGTTATAAGCCTTAGCAATTAGTTTGTCGTCATTCCCATAGCAAGGATTAATCGTAATCAGTCACTATCAGACCGCCCAAGCATGGTATTCCCGAAAGGAATAGTAAGCGCTCGCTTATTTTTCTTTTAAAATTCCAATCAGCACGATCCACTGGTTGCAAAATCAGCATGACAGTTTCCTGTAATTTAGTTACAAAGCACCTTGTATTGATCTATTCTTAAGCTAAAAAAGAAGAGTCATACTCATTCTAAGTTGTTAATATTAAAGGGATAACGCCATAAGATTTCGTATAAAGCTCAGGTTGTTTTTGGGGAATTTAGGAGAGTATCTCTGAAAGGTAAATTGTTCGGTGTTATTTAATTTAGTTATAGTGCGCTAATGTCAAAAAGATAAAGCTTGATTGCAGACCAAACAAGCTCTTCAATTATTCTTGGTTAGATTTTTCTTCTCTGATTTTCTGAGCGACTATTTTGATGGCTTCGGCAGTGCTTATCCCCTGCTTCATCAATTCTTGAATTTGCTCTACAGCCGCTTGTTGCTCTTGGTGTGATAGTGGTGGAATATCGTCAAACATAAAAAGCCCCTCATAATTGAGGGGCGACTATAAAGTGTTTATCAATAAGTGGCAAGGAAGTTCACATAGCCTCCCATCGCATCCGCGTTGGTGTATGCAACAGCTACGTCGAGTTCAAATAATCCTAAAGGTGAGATGCCTACCCCTCCGGTAACTGTCCCTTCACTGTCGCTATATGCGAGATTCTTTCTGTAACCACCTCGTAACTGTAACTGGCGCATTACATCGATTTCCATGCCAACTCGAATCCATTGGGTATTGTCAGCAAACTTATCAAACTTCTCATCTTCGTTTATATCGTAATCGACACTAAACGAAAAGTAGTCTGCAACAAATCCTGCACCAACGGTATATTGAGGACGAATCTGATAAGCAAAGTCAGTGACAATTGTATTTGTTTCAGGGCCTAATTGACTGGTTAAGGTCGTAGTAATTTTGTCGGTTGCTACATCACGAGAGATCAAATTGGTACCGCTAATACCGATGCGGAAAGGACCATAAAACCATAGCGCCCCAACATCAATATTAAACATCGCTTCAGATGTACTGTTTTCGAGAATGTCTTTGATGTCGTATTTTTGGACCGATGCGGTATAAACGTAAGTATTGATTCGTTGGATTTTTGGAGAGATACCAAAAGACATGTGTTGGCCAAACACCGTTTGGTACTTGGCGAGCGTTAAGCCCGCTTCCAGTACGCCAATGGAAACGACGTTCATTGCACTGAGTTCAGCATTTTGAGCAGCGTCAACTGGACTTGCTAGTGTACTGGAGTCATAGATATCAGGAGAAACAAAGGCCTCGGTATAGGCTTTTGCAAATCCCGTCATAGATAAAAATGAGTTTGGGATACCAAAGGCAGCAGACAACCCCGCTTCGACTTTTGCACTGTCTCCCTTCATTTCCGTCAATAAGTTATTAATCTCAGTTCCTGTTGCAGGCGTTATGCTTCCTGGGTTCCCGTAATCTATGCCATCGAGGATATCCCCTAAGTCTTTGACGTTATCCTGTAACTGATCTTGATCGCTATACATCAAGCCGACAGCTGGTAGTAGCATACCCACATCATCATTACGTCGATAAATCGCTGCAAGAGCTGGGTTATAGAATGGCGAGGTTAAATAGGTTCCAGCAACAACACCAACACCACCCATAGCTTCACCACGAGCATCAACAGAATAGTTAGCTGCAACTGAAAGGGATGAAGACAAAGCGAGTGCAGTTGCTATCGAATAGCGAAGTTTGTTCATAATAAATAGCCTAGATATATTCCTTTAATGCTTTATCGGCAAGTTTGATATTATCTTTATCAGTTATTCTGCAGATATGTCGTATGTTTTGCTTATTACTTGCTGATCTTCGATTGCTATCGCCCCTTGCCATCTTTTTTGGGTAATAGAAACAGCCAATACGTATCGATCTGGCGTTAGTTTGCCCAAAGGCAGTGACGTCGGATAATCTGTTTCATACTCCTGATACCAAACTCTCTTGTATTCGCCATCTAAATAGTCGTATAACGCAACGGTAAGAACTGGAAGCGCGCAATACGGATTGAGCAAACCAAACTTATCGACAGCCCAACTATCCTTGGTATCCCAGCGAACAATTTCTTTCGACTTTGATTCTCCCATTACGACCCAGCTATTCCACTGCTCTCCATTGACGTTCTCAATTTCGATTCGATATAGCCCCGGACCAAGTCTTTGGCTCAATGCATAGCGAGCATGGTAGATAAACTCTCCATTAGACGATACTTGTTCAAAATCTGTTTCTGGAGAAATATCCGTGTCGGACCACTGACTAAAACGTATAGATTTAATTTCAACCGATGCTTGGCTTTCAATAATAAGCTTAGACGTAATTCGGCCAGGACTTTGTAAAGATTGACGTCTAATTACGATATTACTAATCCAGCTTGCTAACGGCTCTGAGGTTAAACTCTTTCCGCAATCGGGCTCTAATGATTTAAGGAGCAGTTCGTTTAAGTGATTATCAACATAATCATCTCTGTTGGTTTGCCACACCTGAATCAGAGCAGAAAAGCTTGCTTGCAAGTCATTCTCAAGCAACATTTTATGAGCCTGACTAAGCGGAGTTTGGTTATCAAACCACGCATTAGCTGTGCTGGTAAACATGCTTGATAGCAGTAATATCAGTAATGAGACGTACTTAATCATTATGACTTCATCTTATAACCAACGCCACGTAGAGTTTCTATCTCTACACCTGGAAGTTTTTGTCGTAGCTGCAAAATATGCGTATCTACCGTTCTGGTCGTTGGGAAATGGTTATAGCCCCAAACATGGTCTAACAACTCGTCTCTAGTAAACACTCTACCAAGGTTACTTGCCAAGAATAGAAGCAGGTCAAACTCGGTACGGGTTAGTGTTATCGCTTCTTGTTGGTAAAAAACTTCACGCGTTGCTTTATCTATTACCAAACAATCCGTAGTAACTTGATTACTCTGTTCTTCATTTTCCTCGTCTGGAGAGCGAAGTTGAGCGCGGATTCTTGCAAACAACTCAGCCTCAGCAAAAGGTTTAGTTAGATAATCATTTGCGCCGGCATCTAACCCGGACACTTTATCTTTAATCGTCACCAGTGCAGTCAGTAAAATCACCGGAACATTCTTAATTTCTTTCCACTTTGCTAGACGAGTGACAGAGTCACCATCGGGTAATTGACGATCTAGTATAACGAGATCTGCTTTTTCCCATAACGGATCAACCTCAGCGAGAGTCTCTGCGTGGAAACACTCATAACCTGCTTGTTCTAGGCTAACTAGTAGTCCATCTGCTAAATTTTTATCATCTTCAACGAGTAGCAATGTCTGTTTCACAAGGTATCTCCAATTTAAATGTAGTGGGCGGGCCGCCAAGAGTCAGTTCGCCGCCCATTCTTCCTACCATAGATTCAACAATAGTTAACCCTAGCCCTAATCCGGCTTTGCTAACAAAAGGTTTCTTTAGCGTACGCCAATCTTTTTTACTCAGATTTCCTTTGTCCATGACAAAGAAGGTAATCTGTTTCTCTTTTACTTCAATTTTCAATGTAATCGGCTGAACGCCATACTTAATTGCGTTATTTATTAAATTATCTAAGCAAGTACCTAGCCAATAAATATTCACTTTAGCGGCGGTATCTCGGTTTATTTCTACATGAATCTTTACTTTAGATTCTTCGTATCGATACATCATCCACTCTTCGATAGATGGTATCCATTCTGTCGCCATACTTTGGTTGCCAGATTGTAGATAATCTTTACTCGCTTCCGCCAGTTGTCTTAACCGGCGAGTGTCTTCACATAATCGTCTAAACTCATCATAAACCGATTCAGGAAGGCTTTCGAACTCACGTCTAAACCCTTCTACGGTCATTGATAAACTCGCTATTGGTGTTCTTAACTCGTGCGTCAAAATCTGTAGAACCAGCATCCTGCTCTTTAGTTCTTGTCGTTTAGTGTTCCAACGGTAACCCGCCCAACCAAATACCAAGGCGATATTGATGATCACCAAGGCGATCATGCTATTGAGTAAAAGATCCGATTTATCTTCTAACTCAAAACAGAGATTGCCCCGTCGCACAAAACACGACTTGTCACTATCAGTCAGTGTATATTTTAGTTGTGATTCACTCGCATTGTCCTGCCAAACACGCTGCGGGAAAATATAATACTTATCCCCTCGCCTCAGCCACAAGTTGTCATTTTCAACGAACATTCTTTCACTAGCAATAAGCGCATTGATCGCGCTGAAAGGCATTCTTTGCAAACGGCCAAGTAAGGTATTATCTGTTGAAAGTGGTCTCTCTAAAATGTGCATGTAAGGCTGCAAGTCATCAAAGCTTTCTGGATTTAGTTTCCCGTAGCGATAGGCATAACTTCCGCCCCCCGGATGAATAAGTCCAGTACGAGCAAACCACTTCACCGGTAATGGCGTTCCTTTACATATTGTCCTTACAAAGACTAATGGCTCGGTTACCAATGGGCTTAAAGGCAATTGTCCTGTGCAATTTTGTTCCAGAATGTAGAGTTGTTGAAGATCTTTAAGGGGATAATTAGCGGTTTGCGGTAGCATGAACTCCGGCGCAATCAACTTGTTGGGAAAGTCACTTTGTAGATTTCGAACGTCGTAGTGTTCGTTGGCCTGCGAGTAATCAAACAGATTGACGAACTCATCAATTCTTTCAGGCAGCGAAGAGCCCCATACATTCAACGGTGCTATCAATAAAGCGCTATAAATTAATTTACGTATTAACAAACGATTTTGCCAACTGTTTTATTCAAAAGTAAATATTCTATTCAACGGTAAAATATTATCGTTATTGCTAAACAATATAGCGTATAACTAGTGGAAATCACATAACTCTCAAGAAGATAGCGACATTTATAGCAAAAAAGTTAGATCCTTGTACGCAACGGATTGGTTTTACCACGTAGCGTGAGAGTTTATTGTTTTTTTCAGTACAGATTTTGTTCAATCTAGAAACAGTTTGAACAAGGTATCAGGAGAGCAATTAACCCAATCTCCTAACCATAAAAAAATGCTGCTCACTTTATGTGAACAGCACTTCTAAATTGCTTACTGTTTCTCTTAATTTATAGCAAACATAGCGCTATAGATGAGAAGAAATTTGTACGCACGACTCTTTTGCATCACCAAACAGCATTTGAGTATTCTCTTTGAAGAACAATGGATTTTGCACCCCGGCATAACCTGGGTTCATTGAGCGTTTAAAGACAATAACATTTTGCGCATTCCAAACTTCCAATACAGGCATACCTGCGATTGGGCTATTTGGATCGTCTAGTGCTGCTGGGTTAACCGTATCATTTGCACCGATAACTAAGATGGTATCCGTTTCAGGAAGATCATCATTAATTTCGTCCATTTCTAAAACGATGTCATATGGTACTTTTGCTTCCGCTAACAATACGTTCATGTGACCCGGTAACCTTCCCGCTACTGGGTGGATACCGAAACGAACATTAACACCTTGAGCTCTCAGTTTTTCCGTAATTTCATGAACCGGATACTGAGCTTGAGCTACTGCCATGCCGTACCCCGGAGTTATTACAACTGACTTAGAGTTCTTCAGCATTTCAGCCACTTCTTCTGCACTGGTTTCGCGGTGTTCACCGTACTCAGTGTCGTTACTGATCACAACTTCCTGTCCAAAACCACCTGCAATAACAGAGATAAATGAACGGTTCATTGCCTTACACATGATGTAAGAAAGTATCGCACCGGACGAACCAACCAAGGCACCCGTTACAATCAATAGATCGTTAGCTAACATAAAGCCAGCCGCCGCCGCTGCCCAACCTGAATAGGAGTTAAGCATTGAGACAACAACAGGCATGTCCGCCCCACCAATAGATGCAACCAGATGGTAACCAAATACGAAAGCAATTAGCGTCATTATAATTAACGCAAACATGCTACCTTGGGCACTAACAAACATGAACATTAACAAGAGCGAAGCAACCACCGCTGCTAGGTTCCATTTATGCTTATGTGGAATGCTAAGTGGAGAAGAAGAGATCACACCTCGTAATTTACAAAATGCGACAATAGAACCGGTAAAGGTAACCGCACCAATAAATACACCAAGGAACACTTCAACTAAGTGAATGTTCAGAAGCGCTGGGTCAGTGATCATACCGTGATCTAGGTAGCTATTATAACCAACTAAAACCGCAGCTAGACCCACAAAACTGTGCAGTATTGCGACCAGTTCAGGCATCTCTGTCATTTCAACTTTTCTAGCGTAATGGATACCGATGCCACCACCAATAACCATTGCGACTAATATCCAGCCAACAGCAGATGAACTTGGTGATAGAATTGTCGCCACCAACGCAATCGCCATACCAGCAATACCGTAGTAGTTACCTGATCTTGCTGATTCTTGCTTAGACAGCCCCGCTAGACTCATTATAAAGAGAACCGCAGCAACAATGTATGCGGCTTGTACTAATCCTGCAGACATGTAAATCTCCTTAGTCTTTACGGAACATTTCAAGCATACGCTTGGTGACGGTAAAACCACCAAATATGTTTATGCTTGCAATTAACACGGCAATGAACGACAGAATGGAGACAGCAGTATTGCCCTGCCCAATCTGCAACAATGCACCAACCACAATAATGCCAGAGATAGCATTAGTTACTGACATGAGTGGAGTATGCAACGCATGAGTCACGTTCCAAACCACGTAATATCCAACAACACAGGCCAATACAAATACGGTAAAGTGCGATAAGAACTCAGCAGGGGCAACGCTAGCAACCCACGCAAATGCCCCAATAGCAGCGGCAATACCAACCACTTTTTTCAACGGAGATGCAGGCTCTTCTACAACTTCTACCGCAGGTTTAGCTGGCTCAGCTTGAGGTTTTGGTTGCGCCGATACCTGAATAGGAGGAGCAGGCCAAGTAACTTCACCCTCTTTAACGACTGTCACACCGCGTAAAACAACATCTTCAAAATCGATGTTGATGTTGCCATCTTTCTCTTTACACAGCAGCTTCATCAAGTTGACAAGGTTTGTTGCGTATAGCTGAGATGACTGAGTCGGAAGACGGCCAACCATATCGGTGTAACCAATAATTTTTACACCGTTGTCAGTGGTGATAACTTTATCCGCGATCGTATAATCACAGTTACCGCCATTTGCAGCGGCGAGATCAACAATCACGCTTCCTGCTTTCATGCTGTCAACCATTTCCTTGGTAATCAGCTTAGGCGCAGGGCGACCAGGAATAAGCGCAGTGGTGACAATAATATCAACGTCTTTTGCTTGTTCAGCATAAAGCTCAGCTGCTTTTTTGTTGAACTCATCTGACATTTCTTTAGCGTAACCATCGCCGGCACCACTGTTTTCTTCGAAATCAACTTCGAGGAACTCAGCGCCCATTGACTGTACTTGCTCTTTTACTTCAGGACGAACGTCAAATGCACGAACAACCGCACCTAAGCTACCAGCAGCACCAATTGCCGCGAGTCCAGCGACACCAGCCCCAGCCACAAGTACTTTCGCTGGTGGAACTTTGCCCGCAGCCGTAATTTGACCTGTGAAGAAACGTCCAAACTCATGCGCCGCTTCAACAACTGCACGATAGCCTGCAATATTTGCCATAGAACTCAACGCATCCAACGCTTGAGCTCGAGAAATACGTGGCACTGAGTCCATTGCCATTACATTGATGTTTTTGCTTGAAAGCTTTTCCATCAAATCAGGGTTTTGTGCAGGCCAAATAAAGCTGACTAAGCTTGCGCCCTCTTTCATCGATTCAATTTCGTTGTCAGAAGGAGCATTCACTTTAAAGACAATGTCTGCATTCCATATTTCTTCAGTAGAGGCTACTGAAGCACCCGCTGCGACGTACGCAGCATTATCAAAACTGGCTAAAGCACCAGCATCAGATTCAACAATGACGTCGAATCCCAGTTTTTTAAGCTGTTCCACCGATTTCGGTGTTGCAGCAACTCGAGTTTCACCTGCGAGTATCTCTCTAGGCACACCAATTTGCATAGTTATTCCCTACTATTGGCACAATGAATTGTTGGTTTTTATCAAAAGATGGAGTAATAGGATAAAATATAGTCAATATACTAATATTTAATACAATACACCTAAAATAGCCGTGAATTTTCTCTCTTCGCCAGTGAAAAGACAACACATTAAGCACTGAGCTGAGGTCAAACCAGATACAGAAAATATAGGCTAACTAGTCGATAGTACGTGTCTGATCTTATCTAATTACAAAAAGAGTCATCAGCATATACGCTAATGACTCCTTCAAACATGATAAATATCAAACTGTATAATTTAAACAGTTGGAATATCAGTAGTTATCTTTAATCGAATATTTTGCCATTCATCTGATCAATAAACATCTTTGCTTTATTCAACATTAGATCATTAGCATCTTGTTCTGAAGAAACAACGTCAGAACGAATAAATCTATGTTCCTTTATCTCGCCGTCAATTTCTTTGGTAATTCTACCAGCAATTCTATACTGACCGGATTCAGCGATCGCTTGCTGATAAATTAAAAAATCTTTGTACTCTACAGGCTCAACATGCTTTGCTTGTTTCTCTTTGCCTGAGAATAAACTTGAAAAAAATCCCACCAACTACTCCTTAAAACCGAGGTTATTTCTTTTTATTACCTAAAATTGGCTCTTCAAACCATTCAAGTTCACGATCTTCTAACTCTTCTTTATCAACCGAGATAACTTCTTCTTCTGTGCGTTCCAATCGTCTGTCGTCTTTAATCATCGTCTCAGCGGCTTCTATTGCCATAGTTACCTGATGTTGGAACTGAACTCTTCTTTCTTCCGCTAAGCGGGACAGAAAGTCAATATCATAGCGAATATAAACAGGTCGTAACTGATTCAAAGCTAAGCAAGCAAGATCCGCAAGCTGTTCGTTATCGTAGTTTTCTGTATACACGTCTTCGGCCAACTTGGTCCCTACCAAAGTTTCCATATAATTGTGTACATCAACATTTATTTGCATATTCAAACTCCATAAATGACACATAGTAAAACTAGCACTATGAGAGAGAGTAGAAAACTATTCAGCGACATCTATTATCATTTTTCTACCAATTATGCCGATTTAACCACATTTTGCGGCGGTTAGAGGTTTTTTATTAAGACGATAGTCGTTATCCTATGCTAATGAGCTCAACGTTATTAAAACGCTAAATACAAAGCGTGTGATTCTATAAAAAATGTCAATAATTCATAGCAGTTTCTTTCGACTATCATTGCCTATTGTCCTTATTTCCATACTGTTTTACTTTATGGAAGAAGTAGCGATATTAGTTGAAGTAAACTTTAATCTAGCAGCTCAACTTCCCTACTTTCTGTTTGCGCTGTGCATAATCCTTTGCCAGAGCTTTAATCAAGGCCGAATGGGAATGATCGCTGTAGCCATGGCGATTGCTTACTGGGTTATTCAAAGCCGTCTACAGCACCCGCTTAGCTTTGGCACCACAAAAATAGAGTATGTGCTTCTCGCCTTCACATTCCCTACTGCCTGTGTCGTTGTTTATCTGTTTCCTGAAAAACGTTTCTTCTCTTTATCCTTTTCCGGATTCGCGTACTGTGCATTAATCGCGGCGTTGTTAGCGTGGAGTAACTTGTTTGTTGATCACATTGCCATCAATGGCATCAGTGAAACATGGCAAACCATCTTGTTTGAAATCCCACAAGTTTCACGCTTGCCCTTTATCATTATCCTATACAACGCTTTAGTGGTTGGCTTATTTGGTATTTTTATTCTTAAAAAGAACGTCATTATTGATGTGGCCATTTATACTGCATTGATCATTTCAACCCTGACATTTGTATTTTTTCAATACTCTTATATCTCAACCATTTTGTTCTCACTCGGTGGTGTATTACTTATTCTCTATATAATGATCACCAATCATAGCCTTGCTTATGTCGATCTGCTGACCAATATCCCCGGACGACGGGCGTTAGAAACCGAGATCAAACATCTTGGAAAAAAATACACAATCGCCATGTTAGATGTAGACCACTTTAAAAAGTTTAATGATACATACGGACACGATACCGGAGACGATGTTCTAAAATTAGTCGCATCTCAAATGACAAAAATTGGCGGTAAAGCAAGAGTTTATCGCTATGGTGGTGAAGAGTTTACAGTACTGTTTAAAGGTAAATATGTAGATGAAGCATTAGAGTACTTGGAAGAGTTGCGCGAGAACATCGCCAATTATCAAATGATGATACGAAACCAAGACATGAGGCCAAAAAGTAAACTGGGCCTAGTTAACCGGGGTAAAGGAACCAGAGATAAATCCGTTTCCGTCACTATCAGCATAGGTGTCGCCGACAGTTATGAAACTAAAAAACCACACCATGTGCTGAAAAATGCAGATACTGCTCTCTACAAAGCGAAAAATGCGGGCCGTAACTGTGTTTCGTCATAAGCAGTTCTTTCATAATCGCCTTTTCATCATAGAAAATTATCTAATAAGCGGCTAAATTGATAACGCTCAGCATCAACACAATCTCATCATAACAACAATGAAAACAAGGAAATGTTAATGATTTTAAAGATAGTCTCAGCTCTAGTTTTACTGGTCGTTGCTTTTATGTTTTATAAAAACAGCACCACTCCGGATTATTTGGGCGTTCAACAGGGCAAGTTTGCGCCAATGCCCAGCACACCAAATGCCGTTTCTTCTCAGACCGACATTGCAGAGAAAAAGGTCGCTTCATTGCCTTTTGACAGTGTTGAACAAGCTAAGCTTACCGTTACTAAGGTATTGCAAGCGATGGGCAACAACAACGTAGAGAGCGAGAGCGACAATTACATCCACATTGTTTTCACCACAGATAAAATGCGTTACAACGACGATGTGGAGCTGTTTTTTGATGTACAAAATCAGCAACTTCATTATCGCTCGCAATCTCGGGTTGGTTACAGTGATGGCGGCGCAAATTTAAAGCGTTATCAACGTTTTACTAAACACTATCAAGCGCTATCTGAATAACGATAACCTCTGGTAAATATTGACAATAGTCTTAGTAAACCGATTCACTTTGGAGCCACTTCGCGAAATTGCTACATTAATCGTTGTCGAGATCACATCTTAGTGAATTGGTGATTTTTTCGCCTATTTTGTTATTGTAACGTAAATTGTGTGATGCGCTTTTGCATCAGTTACTTAGGTGAATAGAGTTTTATTATGAGTGAAAAAATCAATGGCACTGTAAAGTGGTTTAATCAAGACAAAGGATTCGGCTTCATTACCCCTGAGAATGGTGGAAAAGATGTGTTTGTTCACTTCTCTGCGATTAACGGTTCTGGGCGTCGAAATTTACAAGACGGTCAGCAAGTTTCGTTTGTGGTAACCAATGGCCAAAAAGGCCCTCAAGCAGAAGATGTTGATGCCGTTTGATAAGCCAACACATTAGCTTATTATTAATGCAACGGTTACAACGCAATTTCATATATTACTTTCAAGCCACCGACTCTGAGTTCGGTGGTTTTTTATTTCTATCGCAACGTCATCTGCTTGCACTCTAGGTCAATTCTATCAATACCGTGATTCAGTAATTGATGCTTTTATCTACAAATCTTCAATGCCTTCGCTCTTTTTGCGTTACAACGTCTCTTTTATCCGAGTTTAAGTACCGTTTTTCATCGATAATTATTGACTTTTTTTGGGTTCTTTTTAGCATTGATTATTCAAATAACGACTAAGATAAAATTATGACTACCGAAGTAAATGAACCAACACCAGAAGCTGTAGATTTGGATCAAATTTCACCTGAACTAAAAAAGGTAATAGAGTTTGATCAAGTTCCTGAACAGATGTTCGATATGGTCGTTTCTATTCACGAAGTTTCCGAGCAAGCTGTTCGAGAATCATGGGATGCAATGCCAGCAAGCGCGCAAAACGTGTTAGACAATTTTGAACAGTTTCACGCGTTAATTTCTGTAAGCCAAGCATTTGCAGGTGTGAATTTTATGGAAGAATTCCCAACATTGGATCTTCCTAAAGATATGTCTGAAAGCGATCAAGAAGAGTACCGCGCACAACTACTCGATCAAGTATTGCATAACTGTGTTAAAGACATGGTTAAACAAGTCAAGAAAGCTCGTAGAGACGCCATCCTTAAGAAAGACTTTAAAGACGTATTTGCGAAATAGCCACAGCTGATTGTTCGATACAGTAAAGACTCTTGCTATAACCCAAGAGTCTTTTTGTATGCAGCCGGTTCTTATATAGAAAATAGCTGTCTAACAGAGAACTTATTGCTATTTGACAGAACTGTAAATAAGACTTATTTTCTATAGACATTGTATATACTTTGTAATTCTATGGACATTAGTATAAAAAAGGCCAATAGACGAGATATCAGCACCATAAAAGATATTCTCACTGAATCTCGCAATGAGCATTTGCCCTATGCTCCAATGCGTTATAGCGAAAAAGAGATACGCTATTGGGTTGGAGAAATACTGTTGGTTAAAGCCAACGTTTGGCTGGCGATTAAAAACGGTATTGCTATTGGCGTTTGCGCCTGTAGCGACAAAGGAATAGATACTTGGATAGAGCAACTCTATATTAAACCGGGTTACTTACAGCAAGGAGCAGGCTCTAAATTGCTCGACGTTGCTGTGAAGCAATCTAAGTTTAAACACATTAAAGTTGCCTGCTTTGAGCAAAATATTCAGGCAAAAAACTTCTATATTAAGATGGGTTTTAAAGTAAAACAGCAACGTGATGGTTCGCAAAACGAAGAAGGTTTGGCAGATTTGATCCTTGAGAAAAGGGTCTCTTGATTATAACTTCAACAAAAATTGTTCAGTTATTCTACATAATCGCCATTTCTTTCAATCCGTTGTTGACTCCGATTATTGAACGCATATAAAGTTCTATGCGTTGTATATACATGACTCAAGGTGTCACTGTGAACACTAAGAAAAAAAAAGAAGCAAACAAAAAAGATAGCCAACTGATCATTCGCATTAATGGCGAGCAAAGAGACGAATTTGTATCTCTTTGTGAAGATCTAGATACTTCCGCAGCACGAGAAGTTAGGCGCTTTATTAAACATTTTATTGCTGATAACAAGAAAGAAGAAGATGAATAAAAAAAAGACCAGGATTACTGGTCTTTTTTGTCTCTTTTATTGACCCTGTAAATAATTCTGTGTAACTGCCATTGGTTACAAGTATTCAGTTAATCGGTCTTCGAACATAATCATAAAGCGGTTCAGCGCTTGCTTCCAGTTTC
>NZ_VTXE01000003.1 GCF_013114595.1 Vibrio sp. 99-8-1
AGTGACCTCAAGATGCAGGATTCAGAGCAACATCAACAAGTTCAGTTCAAGAAAGATAATTGAAGGAATGGCATTCCCTTTCAAGATTATCTGACGCAGAAATGAGCGTGTTGATGTACTCCCAAAGGGCGAGTTTTATTGGCTCCTGCTCTGTGTTACTGATTCTTGCCGTAAAATGACTATGCCTTCAAATCAGTGCCTTGATCAGCAGCCAATAAATTCTCGCTGAACAAGCACCTTGAGGTCACTTGAGTATAGCGGCACTAACTTAACGATAGATGCCTATGACCATTGATATCAAAACAGATTCTGAGCCGACAATTAGCTGTTCTAACTGCCACGCTTGTTGTTGTCGCTTAGAAGTCATGATTTTAACAGACACTGGTGTACCAGAAGAGCACATTGCGGTAGATCGTTGGGGCGGAGAAACCATGCTGCGTTTAGATGATGGCTGGTGCTCAGCATTAGATAGAGAAACCTATATGTGTACCATCTATGAAAACCGCCCGTGGATTTGTAGAGAGTTCGAGATGGGCTCTTATGAATGTCGTGATGAAAGAGTGGGTTTGTAGTTCTATTCTTTGAGGTAATCCTATGGATATTTTTATAATACCAGTTGAATAAATATCCACTCATCCCCATATCCTTGAAACATGGATAACACTACGGATAGTTGAATGGATTACTTATTTGCCGTTACCCTTTTTGCCGTCTCCTCTTCGGTAACGCCCGGCCCCAATAACATTATGGTTATGACCTCTGGTGTCAATTTTGGCATCAAGAAAACCCTTCCTTTACTTAGCGGAATTTGTATCGGCTTCACCATTATGTTGTTGTTGGTAGGATTGGGGTTTGCGCAGCTTTTTGATCTGTTTCCGAGTTTACACATGATTATTAAATGTATCGGAACCCTATATCTGCTCTATTTAGCATGGTTAATTGCTAAGTCTGCTGGTGCTATCGGTTCTGACAACCAAACAGAGCCGTTATCCTTTTTGAAAGGGGCATTGTTTCAGTGGGTTAACGCAAAAGCATGGGTGGTGGCGACGGGGGCTATAGCCGCGTTTACCACGGCAGGAACCAGTTTTTACGGGCAAAACCTCACCATCGCCTTAACGTTTTTTATTGTTTCATTTCCTTGTGTTGGCATATGGCTACTGTTCGGTTCTATGCTGAAAAAAGTATTAAAAGATCCGCAAAAACGAGTCTGGTTTAACTATACGATGGCAGGCTTGTTGGTGTTGTCTGTGCTACCTGTCATTAACGAAATCGCTCAGCCACTACTTCATCTGTAATAGAGAGCTCTGCTATGTGTATCTAATGAATCTCAACATGTCGCATTCCGGGTATGTAAATCGAGGGAGTTCTCATTGGCTTAGCCATAAAAAATAGGCAGGCTCTTCACAAGGCCTGCCTATTTAACCTCAACTCAGGATAAGAAAGTCAAGACGCCATATTTAATAATAAGTTAAGCTTTAACTAGGCGCAGTGCTGCTATTTTTTGATTGTGTTGGCGAGGTTTGATTTCTCTATTATTCGTTTAGTTAAAAACGATCTGGAAAATCAGAGAATATCGCGTCAACTTGCTCTAGTAAGGCAAAGTCTTCTGCCCGATTAACGGTGTAACACCATACCTGATAACCCTGTTGCTTTAGCGTATCTAGCTGATTTTGTGTCACAAACTGATAGTTTAAGTGACAACTATAGGCAGACACTTTTTGTAACTGACTCTGTACTTCGTCGCTGTACTCTTCACTAATAACGCCAATTCGAAATGCAGAGCATTGCTTGGCTAACTCATCTAAAACGGCGAAAGAAAAACTAGACAGTAAAACCCGATCTGTTGAGATACCAGATAAAATCAGGGCTTTTTTAAGGGTTCTGACCACTTTTCGTGCATTAGTGGTATCCAATTTCACTTCAATATTCAGGTGAAGGCCATGTTCTTTGGCTAAAGCTAATAGCTCATCAATGGTCATTATCTGTTCATTGGCACTTTCACTGGAGAACCATTGACCAAAATCCAATTGACGAATTTGATCTAACGTAAGGCTGTCAACACGTCCAGTACCATTACTACAACGGTCTACAGTGAAGTCATGACACACCACTAACTCACCATCTTCAGTGGGCTGAATGTCAATTTCTACCCAGTTAAGTCCTAGCTCAACGGCTTTTAATATGCTCAGTCGAGTATTTTCGGGATAGCACCCAGAAAAACCTCGGTGGCCAACAATTTTTGTTGTCATGATGGAGATCTCTTTAGTGTACGAAGATGGATGACATTGTATTCAGTTTACATCTAGGTTCAAGCGTTGCGATTCACAGTAATTTATTTTTACCGTGTGTTTGCTCATATCAGGCAATTTGCTGAAAGGCAGACAGAGCCGTAAGTCGCTTACCTTGAGTATCAAACAGGTGTAGATTCTTATGTTCTGCATACAGGGTTAGTGGCTGTTTCGTGTCCAATGTCATTTCTGGTGTAACGGCGATGAATGCTTGCTGGTTATATTTGCCGTGAACCAGTTGATTGGGGCCAAGTGGTTCTATTACGCTAAGGGATATACTCAGCTGTACGCTGTTGTCCAGTGGGGTAATTTCTGCTTGCTCTGGGCGAATACCTAGCGTGATTTCTTGATCTTTTAGGTGGGCATATTCTTCAAGGAAAATAACCTGCTTGCCGAGAACAATATGACCATCTTGTATGTGTGCAGAGAGAAAATTCATTGCTGGACTACCTATAAAACTGGCAACAAACTGGCTGGCGGGTTGATGGTAGACTTCTGATGGCGTGCCTACCTGTTCAATCTCACCTAGATTTAATACCACAATTCGGTCAGCTAACGTCATTGCTTCTACTTGGTCATGGGTAACGTAAACACTGGTGACTGACAGTTTTCGTTGTAGTTTTTTGATCTCTAACCGCATATGGGCTCTTAATGAAGCATCCAAATTAGATAAAGGCTCATCAAAAAGAAAAAGCTGGGGGTCACGCACAATGGCTCTACCCATGGCTACTCGTTGACGCTGCCCTCCAGAAAGCTTTGATGGTTTTCTGTCTAGGTAGGCTTCGATTTTTAGTGTTTTAGCAACCTGTTGAATTTTTTGCTCAATCTCACTTTTTTTCACCCCTCGATTTTTGAGGCCGTAAGCAAGATTATTGTAAACCGTCATGTGCGGGTAGAGAGCATAGTTTTGGAAAACCATCGCGATATCTCTCATTGAAGGCTTAGTGTCATTAATCTGCTGACCATTTAAGGTGATCATTCCTCCCGATATTGTTTCAAGACCAGCAATGGAGCGTAAGATGGATGATTTTCCGCATCCAGAAGGCCCGACAAGAACGATAAATTCCCCTTGAGAGATGGAAAGGTCAATGCCTTTTACCGCTTGATGTCCGTTGTCATAAGTTTTTCTCAGTTGTTTTATTTCTAGCATGGTTTATTCCTTAATATGTGGGGCGTCTTTTTTTTAATGCCATTGGTGGCTACTTTTCGCTTTCAATGAGGCCTTTTACAAACCATCTCTGGAAGATTATTACGACTAAGATTGGGGGTAGCATGGCAAGAATGACCATGGCGAATGCGTAGTTATATTGTGGTTTCGGCGTTTCATTGATGTTGCTTAATATCTGCTTAATACCCATTACCATGGTGTTGTAGTTCTCGTCTGTGGTCATCATGATTGGCCACAGGTATTGGTTCCAACCCACCACAAACATTATGATGAAAATAGCCGCCATCATGGTTTTTGATAGAGGCAATAATATGTCGATAAGAAATCGGATTGGTCCGGCGTTATCCAGTTGCGCAGCTTCAATCAGTTCATCTGGAATGGTTTTAAAAAACTGACGAAAGAAAAAAGTGGCGGTTGCAGAAGCGATCAATGGAATGATTAACCCAGAAAAACTGTTCAACATTCCTAAGCTCGACACAACTTCGTAAGAGGGAATGATGCGAACTTCCAATGGCAGCAATAAAGTGACAAATATGAGCCAGAACCATGCTGAGGCATAAGGGAGACGAAAATAGACCAGTGCATAAGCTGCAAATATGGAAATAATTATTTTTCCTATCGCAAAACCCATTCCCATGACTAATGAATTAATAATCATAGTCTTGGCGGTAACATTGCTAGCAAAACCTTGGCTCTGAGTCCAAGCTTGGTGATAAATCTCTTCTAATTTATCTCCGGGCCAAAACTGCAGCCCTTGCGTTAAAATGGTGGAGGAGTCGTGAGTTGAGCTAGCAAAAATCATCCAAATTGGGATCAGCATAAACAGTGCGCCAACAGTAAGGATGAGATGATCGCTCCAGTGATTTGATTGCATATTTAATTCTCCTTAGTAGTGCACACGTTTTTCGATAAACCTGAACTGTAGGTAGCTCAGAAATAGAACGATTAATAACAGCACCACTGATTGAGCCGAGCTGCCACCGAGATCAGCGCCAACAAACCCATCGGTAAATACTTTGTAAACCAAAGAGGTGGTTGAGCCTCCGGGGCCACCTGCTGTCATTGTGTCAATGACACCAAATGTATCGAAATAGGCATAAGTAAGGTTAATCACCAGCAAGAAGAATCCGGTAGGAGCCAGTAGTGGAAATGTAATGGTCCAAAACCGTCGGCTATCGCTATCACAATCCAAAGTAGACGCTTCTTTTACTGAATATGAAATAGACTGCAAACCCGCGAGAAAGTAGACAAAATTGACAGAGACTTGTTTCCAGACGGAGACTAAGACAAGGATGAATATCGCTTGTGTTGGGTTTGTTTGGTAGTGGAAATCCACGCCGAGAAGGGCGAATAGATCCACAAACATTCCAATATGAGGGTTAAAGACAAAATAACCCATTATGCCTGCTACTGCGGGTGCTACGGCATAAACCCATGTTAATAGAACTTTGTATGCGCCTTGCCCATGGATAACCTTGTCTGCTTTTACGGCAAGTAATAGCGCCAATGCAAGAGAAAGAAAAGAGACAATAATGGAGAAAAAAAGAGTAAACCCAACCGCTTTTAGGTACTCGCCAGATTCGAAAAGCATCGTATAGTTTTCGAACCAAACGAATGTAGAGGACATTCCCCAAGGGTCTTCCAGCATAAATGATAGATAGACAGCTTTAGCAGCAGGGTAGAGAAAAAAAACCGCAATAATCATGATCTGCGGTGCTAATAAAATGTAAGGCAGAGGAGAGTGCCGGAAATTTTGTCGATGTTGCACGTGAAAACCTATTTGATTAAGTACCCCAACGGACGTTGGGGTACTGTGAGAATGGCTACCAACAAGAGATAAGTTACTTAACGGTACGAGCAAAACGTTTTAATAGTTGTTTTGCTTCGTTATCAATTTTTGTCAGGCTCTCTTTAACGCCAGAATCGCCCGCAAAAATTTTGTCGGTTTCGCGGTACATCACTTCACGTATTTGAGGGTAAAAGCCCAAACGGTAACCTTTAGTCCACTCACCACCATCAAGACTTAGCTGTTTAACACCAATTTCTGCGTCTGGATTGTCTTGGTAGTAACCGGATTTTTTGGTTAGTTCATAAGCCGCATTAGTTACAGGGACATAACCTGTGGTCTTGTGCCAGTACATTTGAACTTCAGGGCTGGTGAGATAGTTAAAGAAAGCGGCGACCCCTTTATCTTCTGTTTTTTCATGACCAGACAGAGCAAATAGTGCCGCTCCACCGATAAAGGTGACACCCGCATCTTTGTTTACCGATTTCCAGTAAGGCAGATACGTAGTCCCTAAGTTAAAGTCAACGCGTTCACGAAGGCCACCGAATGAACCTGAAGAACCAATCCACATAGCCACTTTTTTGCGCTCAAATGGTGTTTGGTTTGCAGACCAGTCTTTACCGTAATATTTGTAATAGCCTTTATCCGCCCACTCTTTCATTTTAGTGAAATGCATTTGTAGGTTTTTAGAGCTGTACTTAAGCTCGGTAGCTGGGGCATCAAAGCCATTGTTTTGATCAGCTAACTGCTGATTGTGTCTAGCTTTAAAGTTTTCAAAGAAGATCCAAGGAGTGTGAGACTGAGAAAATGCAGCATGCCCTTTGTTTTTCAACTTGTTGGCGACGACTTCCATCTCTTCATAAGTTTTTGGTGGTTCAACCCCTGCTTCTTTTAACATATCAGCGTTGTAATAGAGAACGGGTGTAGAGCTATTGAAAGGCATTCCGACCATTTTGCCATGACTATCAGCATAGAAGTTACGAACACCAGCCAAGTAAGCTGAAGAGTCGAATCCGTAGCCAGATTCAACCAGAATATCTTGTACCGGTTTGGCAACACCTTTTGCGTTCATAATGGTGGCGGAACCAGCATCAAAAACTTGTAATATGTTCGGCGCTTCGTTGGCACGAAATGCGGCAATACCTGCCGTCAGGGTTTCGGTATATGACCCTTTATAAACAGGAATTAATTTATACTCTGATTGTGTGGCATTAAAATCTGTTGCGATCTTATTTACAGTATCGCCGAGTTGTCCACCCATGGCGTGCCACCATGTTACTTCCGTTGTTGCTAGTGCAGTTGTTGATACGCTTGCGCCCAATAGTCCTGCTAACCATAGCTTGTTCATTCTGATTTCCTTTGTATCTGAAAAATATCATCAAAAGTTTCGTGCGAATATTGCTTTTTTCGTTCGAATACATGGTGTCGATCATTGATGACAAAATGGTTTCAGTTATCTATCAATTTTGTGAATGATTTATTTGAAAAATATTACGAAAGTGTCTGGAAGGTAGTACTAAACGGCTGCAATCAAGAGCGACAAAGTTTATTACTATGAAAATTATAGTTACCGGAACCACTGGCAGGGTAGAGCGCCAAATCTATGTCTATTAACGGTAAGTTGTATTTTATCTATGTGTTATGAGTATCTATTTTAGATACTTGAATCTTGTAGTGAATGTGCGAGGTGAGTATAGATATTGAGTTATTCATTTTAAAGCCCTAAATATGTAAGCACATTTTAGGACGAGACAGACTAATAATTAAAGGGACACTCAATGAAGTGTCCCTTTTGCGTCATCTCTTAACGTACGTTAAGGCAAAGCCAACATTTACTCTAAGCCGTTACAGCTTGTTGTTTTTCATTTTGCTGTTTCAAGAATGCATAACCAAATCCGGTCACTGCGGTACCTGCTGCAATCGCTGCAATGTACATAATGACGGGTGAAATAGCATTAGGAATAAACAGTACGAACAGACCTCCGTGAGGCGCAAGTAACTCACAACCGAATAACATGGACAGTGCACCAGCAACAGCACCGCCAGCCATAGTACAAGGAATGACACGCATTGGATCTCGTGCTGCGAACGGTATAGCACCTTCAGAAATAAAGCATAATCCTAGTACGAAAGAGGCTTTACCACCTTCACGTTCATCTTTGTCAAACTTGTTCTTAGCAATGAATGTCGCTAAACCCATACCTAGCGCAGGAACCATACCCGCAGCCATAACGGCCGCCATTGGTGCGTAAGTTTCTGACGCGAGCAGGCCGACACCAAAGGTATAAGCAGCCTTGTTTACTGGGCCACCGAGGTCGAAACACATCATGCTACCCAAAATAACACCCAACACGATGGCATTGGTGCTGCCCATGTTGTTCAGGAATTCGGTCATTGCAGACATAATGCTCGCAACGGGACCACCGACAATGTAAACCATGACTAAACCAGTAAACAGTGTTGCCACGAGAGGAATAATCAGTATTGGTTTAAGTGCTTCCATTGATTGCGGAAGCTGAACTTTATCCGCTAAGAACTTAGCTGCGTAACCCGCGATAAAGCCCGCTAAGATGCCGCCAAGGAAACCTGAGCCTATAGAGCTGGCCAACATACCACCAACAAGACCAGGAGCAAGGCCCGGACGGTCTGCGATAGAGAATGCAATATAACCCGCTAATACTGGAATCATTAGAGCAAAAGCGGAACCTCCACCAATGGTCATTAATGTGGCGGCTAAGGTGCCTTCTTCTTTAAATGCTTCAATACCAAATACAAACGAGAGGGCGATAATTAATCCACCCGCAACCACGACTGGAAGCATATGTGAAACACCCGTCATAAGGTGTTTATATGCCCCTTTTTTCTCATTAATAGAAGAAGCTGCCGCACCTTGAGAATGGGTGTAAATGGTGGCGTTGGCGAAAGCATTATCCATTTCTTGAGAGGTTTTCTTTAGAGCGGGACCGGTCGTCGTTTTGTAGAGTTTTTTGCCGTTAAAGCGGTCAAGAGGAACGTCAATATCCGCGGCAATAATGACTAGATCAGCTTCGGCAATTTCTTGATCCGTTAGTTGGTTTTTGGCGCCAACACTACCACGAGTTTCGACTTTGATTTGATGGCCACGACGTTTACCTTCATTTTCTAGTGCCTCTGCGGCCATGAAAGTGTGCGCAACTCCTGTCGGGCAGGCGGTAATCGCGACAATTTTTTTGCTGTCTTGATTGATAGATGTATTCATAGTATCCGCTTCTGTTTTGGAAAGTTCAGTTGCATTTGCTAGTGCGTTCTGTAACCACGTTTTAGCATCTTGTATTACTTCTGATATATCGGATTGATACACTTTTTTACCCGCAAATCGAGTGGTATCAACGGTGGTATTCGCTGCGATAACAATCACTTCTGCATTGTTAATGTCATCTGTAGATAGTGCTGTACCTTGGATAACGGTAGATTGACACTCTATTTTTGCGTTAATTTGCAAAGAGTGTGCTGCTTTTTCAAGCAAGCCTGCGGCGAGGACGCTATTTGCGACACCGCTGGGACAAGCTGTAACAATTGCTATATTCATATTTTTGCCCTTGTTTAACTGATTAGTTCAACTGGCTTAGTTGAATCTGTTGTTGTAGACGGTGCAGTTCATTGATGTCTTGAACGCCAACGCCTACTTGAGAAACGGCTAACGCAGATAATGCGGTAGCGAATGTCAATAATTCTGCTTTTTCCATGTTTTGCATGTGACCCCAGCAGAGCCCTGCGACGAGAGTATCTCCAGCACCTACCGTGCTTTTTACCTTCATTTTTGGTGGTTTAGCCATCAGCCATTGATCGTTGTGCAGCCACATCACCCCATCAGCTCCCATAGAAACGACAATATTGTCGATGTTCTTTTTGGCTAGATCTTCAGCAGCACGACGGCAAGAGTTAACATCGGTAAGAGGGTGACCAATAAAGCCTGACAGCTCTTCATCATTGGGTTTTATTAACCAAGGCGCTTGGTTTAACCCTTCTGCTAATGCTTCTCGACTGCTATCAAACAACACTTTTTTTCCAGCCTGACGCAGTGCTTTAATCCAAGTTGCGCATCGTTGGGGGGTGATTCCTGATGGTAAGCTGCCAGCAATAACAAAATATTCATGATCGTTAGCCAGTTCAAACAGAGTGCGTTCAAAGGCAACAATATCCTCTTCGCTTACGGTCACTCCGGGGAAATTGATATCACTAACGGCACCAGACTCTTCCACCAGTTTTACATTGATACGAGTTGCACCTTTTGCCCGAATAAAGCGGTCTGTAACGGCTATTTGCTGGAAAAGTTGTTGAAACATCTCTTGATTATCTTCCCCAAGAATTCCTGTGACGGTAACATCGGCACCAAGATCGGAAAGTACCTGAGCAACGTTTACGCCTTTACCCGCAGCATGTAATGAGCCTTGATTAACCAGACTGACCGTGCCTACGTTCAGTTGGTCTAGGTTGCCAGTTAAATCCAATGCTGGATTAAGGGTAACGGTAACCACTTTTTTAGTGGGCATAGCGGTTTGATTTAAGGTTGAAGTCATAATGCTGCCCTTATCCTTCCCCAAGACCAGACTCAATAGCTGAGCCTATTGATGCAAGTGCTTGAGTGGCATCAGTGCCAATCGCGGAAAACTCTAGTTGGTGTCCGTGTTTTACGCCCATGGCGATGACTTTCATTAAGCTTTTGGCGTTAACCATAGTGTTTTGTCCATCGAGGTTCTTAACCTTGATGATGGACTCAAATTTTTTCGCTTCTGCAACAAGCATCGCGCCTGGACGAGCATGCAATCCGTGAGCATTTTTGATGGTAAAGGTAGCGGTTTCTTCATCTTCTTTACTCTGCTCTTCAACTTGATCTTGAGTAAACAAAGTTACTAAATCGTGGCTTTTACCCGTCGTGATTTTGCTTTGTTGTTGGTTGAATATCAGTTCGCTTAGTATGGCTAACACGTTTTTATGTGCAGCGTTACAAACAGCAAAGACCATCAACGTTTTAACGGGGTTGTTGTTAAAGCGGATGTCTGCCTTAGTGCTCACAATAGACAAACTGGTTTTGGTAACGGATTCCGTTGAGCTGACCATCCACAACCCGTCACCAAGGTAAGTCGGCTGTTGATTGACTAAGTGAGAGGCGAAATCAGCTTCCGCTGCATGATTGTTTTGAATCAAGCCAGCGGCAACGGCGATTAATTGGGTGATATCGTTGGCGGGAAACTCTGTCTGGATTAGCTGGTTATTGAGATGTATCTCGAACTGCACATCACCATTCAACAGAGCAACAATATCTTGTGCTGACGAGGCTTGTTTGAGCTTATCTTCTACCCCTTCAGATGACAGTACTTTGGTCAATTGCTTCAAAATTCCAAGGTGTTCGTCTGACTTGGCTGCAATACCGATGGCAATATAGACCGTATTGTTGTCTCCCCAATCAACCCCTTGAGGAAAGTGGTGCACAACGACACCGGTTGAGTTCACCAAATCACGGGTATCTGTGGTTCCGTGGGGGATAGCAATACCATTGCCAAGAAAGGTTGAGTGTTGTGACTCTCGGCTAAGCATGCCATCGACATAACCCGCATCGACAAGCCCTTTGTTAGCGAGATCACGAGCAAGTTGCTGAATAGCAGTGGTTTTCTGTTTCGCGACTTGCTGTAGTTGAACATCTTGAATAGTGAGCTTTAGCATGTTGAGCCTCATTTTTCGCGTTTATAAATATGACAAAAACCGATCTGTTTATCGCCATTCATCATTATTTTCATTTACTGGCTGAATCGGTTCAGCAAATATTTAAAAAAATTCAGCAAACCGAGTTCATTGGCTGCTGACAGTGAAATTAGTGATTCAAATCAAATTTCAAGTTTTGCTGAATCCTTTCAGCTTTTATACTGAATCGATTCAGCGTACAATTCAAGTTAGAATAACGATTAAAAATAATTTTTATGATCCTTCGCACAAAAAGGCAGCGAAAATGACATTGAATGAAATCGCAAAGTTAGCGGGTGTCTCAAAAACAACGGCCAGTTATGTTATTAACGGTAAAGCAAAGAAGTACCGGATCAGCGAAAAAACTCAGGCAAAAGTCATGGCGGTGGTGGAGAAGCATAATTTTCGACCCGATCATGCTGCTTCATCGTTAAGAGCGGGCAATAGCCGTTCTTTTGGTTTAATCATTCCTGATTTAGAAAACACCAGTTACGCCAAGTTAGCAAAGCTTTTGGAGCAAAACTCGCGTAAAGCGGGCTACCAGATCTTAATAGGTTGTTCGGATGACGAGCCTGACATTGAAGAGAGTTTAGCTGATGCATTAATTAGCCGAAGAATTGAAGCGTTATTTGTAGCCAGTTGCTTGCCTAACGCCAGCGAATTTTATTTGAATGCACAAAAGTCAGGTACACCTATCATCGCCATTGATAGACCGATGGATGACGAACATTTTGGCTGTGTGATCAGTGAAGATTTTACCTCTGCATTTGATTTAACTGAGTCGGTGATCTCTGAGCATACTCAAACCATAGGGCTGATTTGTGCACTTCCAGACTTAAGCATTTCTAAACAACGTGAAGCGGGTTTTTCATCGTCTGTTCAAAACAATAACCTGAAAAGCATGGTTGGCTATGGGCAACATTTTGATCGTAGCTCAGGTAAAGAGGTACTGACAACATGGTTGAGCAACGATACCTTACCAGACGCCATCGTTACTACATCATATACGTTATTAGAAGGCGTGTTGGATGTGCTCCTCGAACATCCTGAACTTATGAAGAATGTTAAGTTGGCCACATTTGGTGATAACCGCTTACTGGACTTTTTGCCCATTAAAATCAATTCACTGCCGCAACAGTTCGAATTGATTGCCGATAGTGCTTTGGAGCTTGCACTAAATGCGTCTGCTGAACGAGCGAAATCCGGTATCGATCTAGTGCCGAGAAAACTGATTATCCGTTTGTAACGTCTTTGTTGGCACTCAGCGTGCGTCTTTAATGAGGCCATTTTCTTATCAGATAATGAATAGAGTATAAATGAGAGCAAGAATAAGACGCAGGCACTCGCTATCGTGCCCGCATCTTATTTAGGGGGGTGCTTTGTTATTCAGCCTAGAAACCTAAGCTGAAATATAGTTGAGTAACTGCTGTTTATTTGGCAATGCGGTCATCGCTCCTTTCTTGGTTGTCGCCAATGCACCGCAGCCATTCGCCCATTTTATTGCATCGATAATATTATCCCGTTGTTGCCATTGCTGACTCTGTGACAGTCGAGCAAGTAGACCACCGACAAAGGCATCTCCCGCTCCTGTGGTATCTACGGGCTTTACTGCCTGGGAACTAATTAATTGCTGCTGTGAATTGTGCACAAGCAGAGCGCCTTTAGCGCCTTGAGTAATAATCATCACCGGGATATGGTATTGAGCGATATTATCTATGCCTTGTTGCAAAGACTCACTATCGGTTAAGTACAGCAGTTCATCATCTGAAAACTTAACCACATCCGCCATGGCTACAGCTTTAAGTACTTCAGTTTTTATCTCTTCTGGTTTGCTCCACACCTCTTCCCTTAAGTTGGGATCAAAACTGACATAACCACCTGCGGCTTTTATTTCACTCATCGCTAAAAACGTCGAGCTTCTGCTTGGCTCATTTGCCAACGCAATAGAGCAAATATGTAGCCACTGACCAGCTTGGAATGATGGAATATCGTTTGGCTGAAGAAACTGGTCTGCGCTAGGTTTTACCATAAAGGTGAAACTGCGTTCGCCGTCATCATCTAGGTCAACAATGACGGTAGAAGTACGCTGCTCGTTATCGAGTTGCAAATAGAATGTATCAACTTGTTCGGACTCTAAGGTTTGCTGCATAAAACGACCAAGTGGATCATTGCCCACGCGGCCAAAGAAGGCGCTGTCGGCTCCAAGACGTGACGCCGCAACGGCAACATTTGCAGGAGCCCCTCCGGGACATTTTAAGTAAGTTGTTTCACTATTAGCAATAAGATCAACTACGGCGTCGCCAGAAAGCCAAATTTTGTTCATAGTCATTTACCTTTGATGTGAGCGGATAAGGTTAATCATTACCGGATCCACTGGCTGGTGAAAGGGGCCAGAATTGACATTGAGCTTTTCCTTTAAGCGCAATTCCAGTGGCGGTATTCGGAACAAATATGCGACTGCTCATCACAAACTCGCCCTGATTAATAAAAATTTCTAACGATGAATTGTCGGAGAGAATATGCAAATCAACCACTTCACTCTGAAGTGCCAATTCGCGAATAGTATCCCCTTGCCGAATCTGAGTTTTGCTTCTGTCTAGGTACAAGGTGCGGTTCTCTTTATTCAGTGCAATAGTGACTTGGTTATTGTCATCTTTGAACAGCGACAAAGTATCCCCCCAGTGTAATTGTACTTTTAGTTCAAACGAGCGAGTTGCCAGTGACATCGTCGAGTTATCTAGTGTGAACTCCTCTAAAGGTTTGCGTAATGACGTGAGTTCACTCACCGGTTGTTGATAAAGGTGTCCGTCATTGAGGGAGAGTTCGCGTAAGCAGGTGAGCTGGTGGATCCAGCCATTATCCACTGTTGGGTGATTGACTTCATCGGGAAGCCCCATCCAAGCCGTTAATACTCGTCGCCCATCTTCGGTTTGCAATGTTTGAGGGGCGTAGAAATCGAAACCGTGATCGAGCTGTTCAAAATCTGACATGGACAAGTGGCCTTGCTCAGAAATGGTCGCTTTTAGGTAACCATTATGATGAGGAGTGGTGTGGTGTTGGCTTGTAGATGTAATACCTTGTGGGCCGATAACCGCCAATAAGTTGTCGTCTAACAGAAATAGATCGGGACACTCCCACATATAGCCAAAGTCACCCAGTTCATCGCCATAAAGTTGGTCAAATTGCCAGTTGTAAAGGTCTTTAGATTTGTATACCGCGAGACGACCAGTTAAATCTTGACGTTGAACGCCGAGTAACATCCACCATTCATCGCCAATCTTGACCACTTTAGGATCACGACAGTGAGGCGTTACTCCTTCTGGTAGGGAGTCTATAACTGGGCCAATTTTGTTAAAGTCGATACCATTGTCGGAGACCGCCAAACATTGGGTTGTTTGCCGTTGACGTTCTTCACCAATCCGAACATTGCCGGTATAAAACAGCATTAGCTGCTGTTCGTTGCTTACCGCGTGGCCGGAAAAAACACCATGGCTATCAAACCAGTCAGAGGGTGTTAAAGCGATAGGTCGTGCCTGCCAATGGACCATATCTTTACTGGTTAAGTGTGCCCAATACTTATCTACGTGCTGACACTGAAAAGGAGACCACTGATAAAATAGGTGGTATTCGCCATTGTGGTAGATAAACCCATTGGGATCATTAAGCAGCCCTGATGGAGGAGCGATGTGCCAACTCGGACGGTAGTGGCATTCAACTGGTTTTTCCAATGATTGGATGGCGTTAAGCTGGCGGTTTTTAATGCTGCTACCAACCGACAATAACTTATACAGGTCTACCGTATGAGCAGGACGAAAGCTTACTTGAGACATAGCTGCATTCGTATTAATTTTAGCATCATTGACGACGAGGCTTAGCTGGTCTACTTCGAATATAAGCTGTTCGTCGCTGTGTAATATGCGAGATATGTTGTTGATGCCGCCGCAGCTTGCAATGTAATTTTCTAGCATTTCGTCGATTTCTGTATTTTCGGGAACGTTTGCAACTATAATAAAAGAAACCTCTTAACTCAAGAGGTTTTAGAAAGGGTGACAATAAAAGAGTGCTTTAAGGGCGGGCTTTAATGGATCTGTTGCTAAAAGAAGAGGCCTTTTCGCCAAGACACGATTAACAAGATTGACGTTCAATATTCTTGAATTTCAAAACGACTTTGCTCATAAGTTGTTGTTTACCATTGATTAAATCTAATATTACCGATGCGGCGGTTTCTCCCGCAGATTCAAAAGCGTAATGAAATGTTGAAAGGGAAGGGCTAGCAACCATACCTATTTCATCGTTACCTACTCCTATAACTTTGATCTCTTTACCGACTTTTTTACCACTCTCTTCGATCGCTTTAATCGCGCCAATTGCAATCTTGTCCGTTGCGCAGAATATGCCATCTAACTCTTTGTTTTCTTTTATAAGATTCTTGGTTTGTTGGTAGCCTGACTCTATGGTAAATTCACCTCTACTGTGAAATATGGGTTCACCAAAACCAGACATTGATAGCTGTTGAGATAAGCCTTGATAGCGCATGGAATCTACCGCGATATCATCTATAGCAACGCCGATAAAGCCTATATGTCGACAGCCCGCAGCTATTAAACGCTCTCCAGCCGTAAATCCAACTCTAACGTCATCATGTATAATGCTCGGAATATCAAAAAGTGAACCATCTTGACCGATAAGAACGACAGGAGCGCTCGACTGCTCGATCACTTTAACCAGTTCATTATCTAAATGTGTCGCGTAGAGAATTATCCCTTCCACTCTCTTTTGGTTAAAGAGCTTGATGTACTCAATCTCTTTATCGTGATTGTGCTGACTATTGGCTAATAAAACGTGTTTTCCATGCTTGTCGAATACATGACTCAGGCCATCAACCCCTTGTGCAGTGGAGTTTGAAGAGAGAGCTGGGACAATGACACCAATCAAATTGGTTTTTTGTGATTTCAGATCTTTGGCGACTTGGTTAACGACGTAACCGCACTCTTCGATAGCTTTTTGAACGATCTCTTTGGTGCTTTTTTTTACGCCATACTCGTTATTTATCACTCTGGACACCGTGGATTTCGATACTCCAGCTAGCTTTGCGACGTCGTGTAAACCTGCCATTAATTCCAACATTCCTATTTTATGCAATTGTTACCAATTTTCTCAGTAATCACTGCAGATTGACAGCGATATAAATCCATTTACCCCCTATTCTGATGAGCAATAAAGAGATTTTGATCACATATAAGTCATATTTGTTTTGACTGATGGGGTGATTTTCATAAAACTCGGTTTTGCAAACGTTCCCGAAACTAAATTTAGTTACGTAACATTCAATAATTGGAGTTGACTATGAATTACCCTGCTGTTGCAAAAGAGCTTATGCAGCTACTTGGTGGTAAAGACAATATTGAAGCTTTAGCGCATTGTGCGACTAGGCTTCGTCTTTCTGTTAAAGATGAATCTCTCATTCAAGAAGATGTCATTGAGAACTTAGATGGTGTTAAAGGCCAGTTTAAGATTTCTGGCCAATACCAGATTATTTTTGGTTCTGGCATTGTTAACCAAGTTTATGCTGAAATGGCAAAACTAACGGGTATCGCTGAAATGTCTACTCGTGATGTCGCAAGCGCGGGGGCTCAAAAGCAAAACTTAGCACAACGTTTAGTTAAAGGTTTGTCGGATATTTTTGTTCCGATTATTCCTGCCATTGTTGCTGGTGGTTTATTAATGGGGGTATTCAACCTATTAACGGCATCAGGACTGTTTATTGAAGGGCAGTCATTGATTGAGGCCAATCCTGGTCTTGCTGATCTGGCGAGTATGATTAACACCTTTGCTAACGCTCCTTTTGTTTACCTGCCTGTTTTGTTAGCGTTTTCTGCCTCTAAGAAGTTTGGTGGTAACCCATTCCTTGGTGCGGCTTTGGGTATGTTGATGGTTCATCCAGATTTGCTTAATGGTTGGGGTTTTGGTGGTGCAAGTGTGTCAGGCACTATCCCGGTCTGGAACATTTTTGGTTTTGAAATTCAAAAAGTGGGTTATCAAGGTTCTGTTCTACCTGTATTGGTGGCAACATTTATTCTTGCACAAGTTGAGAATGGGTTACGTAAAGTTATCCCTTCTGTATTGGACAACTTGTTAACGCCAATGCTGGCTATTTTTATTACTGGTTTCCTTACCTTCACTTTGGTTGGCCCTATTACTCGTGATATCGGTTTCCTATTAGGTGATGGCCTAAGCTGGTTATACGACTCTGCTGGCTTTATTGGTGGTGCGCTATTTGGCTTTATCTATGCTCCGTTTGTAATCACAGGTATGCATCACAGTTTTATCGCGATTGAAACTCAACTGTTAGCGGATATTGCAATAACTGGCGGTACATTTATCTTCCCTATCGCGGCTATGTCTAACATTGCTCAAGGTGGTGCGGCACTGGCTGTCGGCTTTACGACTAAAGACCTTAAAACGAAAGGTATCGCTATGCCATCGGGTGTGACGGCGTTATTAGGTATTACTGAACCCGCTATGTTTGGTGTTAACCTTAAACTGCGCTACCCATTTGTCGCGGCGATTATCGCGGCTGCAATCTCGAGTGCCTTCCTAACGATGTTTAATGTAAAAGCGACAGCATTAGGGGCTGCGGGTATTCCAGGTATCATTTCAATTAGCCCAAATAGCATCTCTATCTTTGTCATTGGTATGCTTATTTCGTTTGCATTGTCTTTTGCGTTGACACTTGTACTTGCGACCCGTCAAAAAGCAAAACAACAACAAACTCAAGCTGAAAAAGCCGTTGCTTAACAGTAAGGTTATTGCTTAATTTACAATGTAAAACGCCCACTTATTTCAAGTGGGCGTTTTTTATGGGCATGTCCCAAATCTCACTGTGTTAACCGTATTCTTAGCCAACAGGTGATGTTATCTGCTTATGCTGCATTTGTTGCCGACGCTTTTGCTTTGCTGCGTAAGGTGTAATTGACCAAAGCAATCAGCACTGGTACTTCGATCAGTGGACCAATCACTCCGGCGAACGCTTGATCAGAGTTGATACCAAATACCGCGATAGATACGGCTATGGCCAATTCAAAGTTATTGCCTGTAGCGGTATAGGCGATAGAGGCATTCTTGTCGAAAGGTAATCCCATTTTTCGTCCGATGGCAAAGCTGGTAAAAAACATCAGTACAAAATAGAGAGTGAGGGGGATTGCGACACGAACGACATCCATAGGTAGCTCAACGATCATTTCACCTTTTAAACTGAACATTAGAACAATGGTTGCTAACAGAGCGATTAATGTTATTGGAGATATAGCCGGAATAAAGACCTCGTTATACCACTCTTCACTTTTCACTCTTGTTAATACTTCACGGCTTACAAACCCTGCCAAGAAAGGGATACCAAGATAGATCATGACACTTTTGGCAATGTCAGCCATGGAGATGTTAACGACCATGCTTTGATAGCCGAATACAGGTGGGAGTACAGTAATAAACAACCAAGCCATAAAGCTGTATGTGACAATTTGAAACAAGCTATTGATGGCTACCAGTGCTGCGCCATACTCACGATTTCCACCGCCAATATCATTCCATACCAGTACCATGGCAATACAACGCGCCAATCCAATTAAAATAATACCGACCATGTAGCCTGGGTAGTCAGCAAGAAAGGTCAGTGCCAGTACAAACATAAGAATGGGACCAACAATCCAGTTCATGATCAGTGAAAGGGTTATTGCTTGTTTATCCTTAGTTACTTTTCCCAATAGACGGTAATTCACTTTCGCTAATGGTGGGTACATCATCAAAATTAAACCAATAGCGAGTGGGACATTGGTGGTTCCAACTGACATCGCTTCATTTATCTCAACAACTTGAGGGAATAGAGTGCCGATAGCGACGCCAAGGATCATAGCTACAAAAATCCAAACCGTAAGGAAGCGGTCAAGTAGGCCTAGTTTTGCTTGTGTTTGATTTATATCCACAATAATTTCTCTGTTCGTTTATCGTCGAATGACGATTATTTAAGTTACAAATGGTTAAGGGTACAAATGACTAAAGCTATATCATTTACATGTCAGTTTAGTGGCAAATGGTGGAAAAAAGCGCTGAAAATTGGTCGAGTTTATGACGATTTATTCGATAGCACATTTTGGGTGGAATAGGTTCAGCAGATATAAATTCCGCCTGCTTTAAGATTCGTAAGTGCTCGGATACCGTTGATTGTGCTAACCTTAGCTCTCCAACCAGATCACTATTTAAACAGCCATCCAAGTTGTCCAGAGTTAACAATATTTTTAAGATTCTCACTCTAGCTGGATGAGAGAGTGCTTTTGCTAATGCGGCAAGCTGTTGTTCTTGTTGTAGCTCTTGCTCAGTAGAGGAAAAAGCTTGTGCATTGCTATTGCATCCGGTTGTCATAAGTTGCTGCCTATTTATCGCCGGCCTTTCTCCATTACTGATTTAATGATGAAAAGTGGCATATTGATAGTTAATCGTCGAATTGCGATTAATGTTACGCTTCCCTGTTAAAACAAGCAACGATTATTTTACTTTTACGGTTTATCTTCGTGATTCCCCGTTTTAAGTGTTGGCTATGTTTATTGCGAAATATGTTGTTGGACAAAGTCGATAAAGGTTCGCATCTTAGCGGGCATATGCTTGGTTTGTGTGTATT
Source organism: Vibrio sp. 99-8-1 (assembly GCF_013114595.1). GTDB lineage: Bacteria > Pseudomonadota > Gammaproteobacteria > Enterobacterales > Vibrionaceae > Vibrio. The sequence goes on from NZ_VTXE01000003.1 coordinate 19,638, forward strand.
GCATAATAATTTTCCCCTGATAATTACTTTTAATGGTCCAATCGGGTAACACGCGAACAAGTTGTTTGTTAGCGACCAACTCCTGAACAATAAAATCTGGAAAGATTCCTATCCCAAGATTGGCGAATACAGCATCCAAACGCATGCCGGTATTATTAACCGAATAGCGCCCCGCGACAGACACTTTTGTTTTCTGTTTGTCTTGTTCAAATTCCCATTCGTTATCATGAAGAGTTTCGCCAAGATGAAGACAACTGTGGTGGTATAAGTCATCGGGCGTTTGGGGAGTCCCCGCGTTTTGCAGATAGTCTGATGTCGCGCATAAGTATAGGTCGACACTGCCGATCTGCTTGGAGACCAAATGCTCACTGGCTGAACGAGTTAAGCGAAACACAATATCAACGTCATCATGGATAGGGTCGAGTAGGCGATCCGTTGCTTTAACATTTAACTCAATATTGGGGTATTGCTGCATAAACTGCAAAAGCAGTGGCGAGAGTACTTTACGACCATAAGCTTTAGGAATAGAAACTCGCAATTTGCCGTTGATCTCTCGCTGGGTGGACTCAGAAATATTCACCATTTCTTTGGCGTTATCCACAATCGCTTGGCAATGGATTAATGCTTCTTTACCTGCAGAAGTAAGAGATTGCTTTCGGGTGGTTCTCTCCAGTAAAGAGACGGAAAGCGAATCTTCTAAGTTGGCTATCTGTCGGCTAATTCTTGACGGCGTGACCCTAAGTTTTTTACTTGCAGCGGTGAAGCTTCCTTCTTCAACCACCGTAACAAACGCCACCATATCTGGCAGTAAATGGACAATTTTATTTGTGCTCATAAGTCATAAGTATTGTGAGTAATTAGCGTATTATATAACAATTAAGCATAGATTAAGATAAAGCAATTAGGTGGTAACTGTTAAATAAAACTGAAAGAGATAGGTAGATGTTATTGTTTCCATGCAAAAAAATACCCTATGCCGAATTGCTATTGTTGCTTGTGGCGATTGCTTGGGGGACAAGTTATAGCGTAACCAAAATGAGTTTGGTGTACACCACAGTGTTTTGTTTTCTGTTTATTCGCTTTTTTATGACCTCATTTATTCTCTTGCCACTGTTTATTTATCGTCATTGGCAAGGCAAGACTGGGCCATGGAAGAAGGCGATTCCTAGTGGCGTTGTTCTGTTTGCCATATTTTGCGCAGAAACGTACGGTGTTCTTCACACCACGGCTTCAAATGCCGCTTTTTTGATCAGTATTTGCATATTGCTGACACCGTTGGTTGAGTGGTGGTGGCTAAAAAAAGCACCGGCAAAATCACTGTTCTTATTTGTTGTTATCTCCTTGGTTGGCGTGCTGTTACTGACCGAAATTAACCTCTCAGAAATCTCTTTAAATCAAGGGGATTTCTATATTCTAATTGCCGCCCTGTTGCGGGCGGTGATCGTGGTGATGACCAAACAGGTCATCAATAGTAAATCTCTTTCTGCCCTCGAAATTACCACCGTCCAGTCAAGCATGGTTATGTTGCTTTCGCTTACTGTTGTCATTGTGTCGGGGGAATTGGATTTTCTAATGGTTCGTGATGACACATTTTGGTTAAACACCTTGTATTTGGTTACTGTCTGTACCTTGTTTGCCTTCTTTGTTCAGAACTACGCGATAAAACGCAGTTCTCCTTCTCGGGTTTCTCTTCTGATGGGGTCTGAGCCTGCATTTGGTGCTCTGTTTGCGTTTATCTATTTAGGGGAGACGTTTAGTTCTTGGCAACTGTTTGGTGCGGTGCTGGTGTTAACTTCGACCTTGTGCGTGGCAGCGAATATAGCCGATAAACCACTCTTCATAAGAGAAAAGTGGCTCAAACAGAGTTGATGTTATTTAAGCAATGAATGATGAATTTTTACCACCATTTTTTTTACATTAATTTGTGTTTCAGCGCTGCAGCCGGGCTTATGAGGTTCGGTTGGAAAAAAGAGTGCACAATCGCCAGTGCGAAGAGTAATTCTCTGCGGGTTGGCAACATTGCTGAGTAATTGAAAATCGCTTTTTTCATCATAATCTGTGGCAGGAGTGTTGTCAGCGTTGGGTAGTCCATATTCAATAGTCTCAGTTCCTGAAAGAAGCGTTTGAATATCAATGTATTGCTGGTGTAGTTCCGCTTGTTTATCTGCTGCGGCTTCGGTGGTGTACTCCATGACAACTGCGAACATTAAATCGCCTTTAATATCATGGCGACCGATCGCGACATTTTCAGGATCGTCGATAGAAGCGATATATTGCAAACCCTGTCTAATGGCTTCTGGCAGATAGTGGTAATGTTCAATTTGATTAATATGGCATAACAACATCGTAATGTCCTTAAATGAAAAAGGGGAGCTTTCGCTCCCAAAAGACTACATTAATAGGTTTGGCAAAAACATCACTAAAGATGGAAATAGTATAACCAGTACTAAAACCATGAAAAGTGGCACTAGAAATGGAATGACCGAACGAGCTAACACCGGAAATGGAATATTACCGACTTTAGCAACTACAAATAGGGCGACCCCCATAGGAGGAGTTAGAATTCCCAACATCATATTTAAGACCATAACCACGCCAAAATAGACAGGGTCGATACCCAAAGAGATAGCCACTGGTAATAAAATGGGTACTACTAATAGTAATAGAGCAAGTGTTTCAATAAATGCTCCTAAGACCAATAACATTAAGTTAATAGCCAGCATAAAGATAATAGGGTTATCAGTGAAGTCGAGGAAAAACTCCGCAGCATGCTGTGGGATTCTTTCTTTCACTACGACATAACCAAATAGACTGACACCGGCGATCAATAAGCCAATAACAGCAGAGGTGTTTACTGTTTCTCTGATTATTTCCACTAGTTTCTGAAAGTTAAGCTCTTTATAGACAAAAAAACCGAGAAACAGAGCATACATAGATGCGACAACGGCGGCCTCGGTAGGTGTGACAAAACCAGAAAAGATCCCACCAATGATGATGCCCGGAGTTAAGAGTGGAAGTACAGCTCCTTTTAATGCCTGACACGCTTCTTGTCTTGTTGCTTTTGGATGTACGGGATAGCCTCGTTTTCTCGCAATAAAAAAGACCAAGGTCATAAGAGCTGCAGCGCATAAAAATGCGGGTACGATACCACCAATAAAAAGAGCACCAATGGATGCGCCAGATGTCACTCCATAGATAACCATAGGGATACTTGGAGGCATTAAAGGACCAATGACACTGGATGCTGCGGTAATCGCCCCAGAAAAGTCATCGTGATAACCTTCGTCGCGCATCGCTTTGATTTCAAGTTGTCCTAAGCCACCAGAGTCAGCGTGTGCCGAGCCTGACATACCTGAAAATAAAAGGCTCGCTAATACATTTACATGCCCTAGGCTTCCTGTGTAGTGGCCAAGCATGGCTTTGGCAAAGCGGAACATTCTTTCCGTGATACCACCGCTGTTCATAAGCAACCCAGCGAAGATAAAAAATGGTACGGCTAGCAGAGGAAATGAATCTAATCCTGCTAACATTTTTTGTGGAGCCAGTGCAATACCGCCATTAAAGGTCAAGTAAACTAAAGAGGTGACCAATAGAGTCATAGCGACCGGCATACCGATGGCGAGTAATGTTCCCCAGCCAGCAAAAAGAGTAAACATTTATTTGTGCTCCTCTGAGCTATGGCACGGCGTGTGTGCGTGTTGACCTAACAGAATTAAACTGTCTTGAAATATGTTTATGGTTGAGCGAATCGCCATTAAAGCGAAACCTACAGGAATTATTACGTACAGATACGAGACAGGAATATCCATTGTGATAGCTTGCAACCTGTCCATACGAAGTGTGGATGTATATCCGAGCTTAACTAGGTATAAGCAAGCCAGTAAGTAGATAAAATGTATACAGATAAAAAGTAGAGCACGACCTCTAGGCTGAAGCATATTTGGCACGAGATCGACCGTGATATGATCTCTTTTCGAAACAGCTTCACTGGCACCAAGCATAACTATATAGATGTAAAGCCAGCGAGAAACTTCTTCCGTCCAAACAATAGACATATCAAAAAAGTAACGACTGAATATTTGCAAAACTAGGGTAATAAACAGCACGACAAACAAAATGGTCGACATGTTTCTTTCAGCGTTTTTAATAAAGCATAACATGATAGGTTTTTCCGATTTAAGGCCCTTACCCCTGGTAGGGCAAAGGCCTGTTTACTATAGGCTAGTTAGTTGCTCAACGGTATTTTCGCCATATTGCTTATCAATATCAGCGTAGTACTCTTTCATGGCATTACGGAATGGTTTGAGATCAGGGTAAGTAAATTTAACCCCTTCAGACTTAAAGAAATCGATCAGTTTTTGCTCTTTCTCTTTTACCAGTTGGTTGTTGTACTCTCCTCCCGCTTTGATGGCTTTCATTAACCAAGACTTTTCTTGTTCAGATAGGTCTGCCCAAGTGCTATCTGAAATAACAATCGCTTGATCTTGCACGACATGACTGGTCATTGCGATGTTCTTCTGAACTTCATAAAACTTCATAGACTCAATAGTCGGCAGTGGGTTTTCTTGTCCATCTACCGCATTAGTTTGTAAAGCTAAATACACTTCAGCAAATGCTACTGGAGTCGGTCGTGCTTGTGCCGATTTAGCAAAGTTTATTAGTGCTTTTGCGTTAGGTACTCGCAGTTTCAATCCTTTAAAATCGTCATATGAATTAAGAGGCTTGTTGGATGAAGTTTGACGCGAACCAAAGTACCAATTATCGATAGGTCGTAACTGGAAGTTATCGATTAGCTCACTTTTAACTTCGTTGCCCCAATTACTGTTAAAGATTTTTTGCAGGTGTTCAAAATCTCGTACGACATACGCGGTTTCTAGCACTTCTAACCTTGGTATATAACGAGCCATGCCACCAAATACCTGCATGGTAACATCCAGTTCACCAACAGAAGCTTGTTCAAGCATGTCATGTACACTCCCTAACTGAGAAGCAGGGTATACGTTCATTTTTAGCTCGCCACCAGACACTTCTTCAAGGACTTCAGCTGTTTTTTTCGCGCCTAGGTATGGCGGTGACGTTAGTGAACCTTCAAGGCCAAACATTAACGTTTTAGCCGCATAGGAAGAAAGCGGTGTTGCAATTGTCATGGCTGCAATACAGGCAGTTGCCAATTTTTTATTCCACTTCATTGTTTTGTCTCCGTAAAAGTTCTGGCTATATTGCCAGTAATATAATCATTTATGTTATTACGCTGTTATACCAGCATAGAGGTAAAAATCTATCAAATTTGAATAATTATGTGACTTATTGATGTTTATTATCAATAAGGAATTATTCGTTTATATGATTAAGTGATACTCCTGTTACTGTTCAGTTAAAATTAGTCAGAAACGGTATAGCTTTATAACCATGCCGCTCCACGAACACCGCTTGAGTCCCCGTGTTTTGCTCTTACTAGCTTGGTATGAACTTGGTCTGAAAATACATACTTTTGCCAAATTTTGGGAACGTGCGAGTAGATAGAGCTGATATTAGAAACGCCTCCGCCAATCACGATGACTTCAGGATCTATAATATTAATGATGACAGCAAAGGATCTTGCTAACTGGTCATAAAACCTAGCCATATGCTCAACAGCACATGGGTCGCCCTGTTCAGCAAGTTCAACGATCTCTGGGACGGTAAGGTTTTTATGATAAATCTGCTGAAAGTTTTGCGACACGCCTGAGCCTGAAATATAGCTTTCTAGACACTTTGTTCTTCCGCAATAGCAGATGTGTTCAGGACCATCAACGTTTTCGTCCCAATCAGGAAGAGGGTTGTGTCCCCATTCACCAGCGATACGGTTAACACCAGTGACCAGTTGGCTATTTACTACTACGCCACCACCACACCCAGTACCTAAAATTGCCGCAAAACAAGAGCTACTTGCCGATTTTGCTGCCCCATCTTTAAACTCTGATAAAGCTAGGCAATCTGCGTCGTTGGCAATTTTTACTGGCAAGTTAAAGTAATTATGAAGATCTGCTGCCAAGTCGTGTCCGTTAAGCACCTGACAATTGGCATTTTTAATTACTCCTGTGTCTGGAGATATGGCTCCAGGGCACCCAACTCCAATAGTGGAAACCGTACCGACTTGTGACTCTGCATTCTTAATTAGATTGATGATCGCATCTAAAAAAGTTCTATAGTCATTTGTTGGAGTAGGTGTTCTTTGCTGATGCAGGAGCTCTCCTTGCTCAGATAACACCACGAGTTCAATTTTGGTACCACCAATATCTAATCCAATTCTCATAATATTACTCTTCTGAGTTAAATCATGTTGTCTTCGAGTAGCTTGTTTAATAGTGTTTCTTGATCTGAAGTCAAAGCCTGAAGCGGACGACGAACCCGTTCGCATTCAATGATGCCTTGTGCTTTTAAGATGTACTTAAGACCAGAAAAAACACCCACTTTTACTAAAGTGTCTATTACCCGATTAGCTTTGGCCTGATGAGTTTTAGCTAAATCAATATCATTGTTCGCAATTGCTTCACGGATAGCGGCATAGCGCTTGCCCATAATGTTGTAAGTACTTCCGATGCCTCCTCTGGCTCCTGATAATTGACCAGGCAAGAATATTTCATCAAAGCCATTAAAAATAACTTTATCAGGATGGTTGGATGCTATCTGCTCCATTTGATAGAGATCACCAGATGTCTGTTTTAACGCGACGACATTATCTATGCTCAATAGTTGGGAAATCTGATCGGCTGTTAAGCTGACTCCGCTCATAGCGGGGAAGTTGTAAACCACCATTGGTACACCATCAGCTGCGTCAACAATTCGCTTATAGTGATCGAGCAGAGCATCAAAACTTAATGGATAGTAGAAAGGAGTGACGGCGGAAACCGCATCATAACCAAATTGTTTAGCGGCTTTGGCTAGAGTGCAGCAATCATCTGTTCTGATTGTACCAACGTGAGCAATTAGCTGTAGATCGTGTTGATTCGCTTCTGCAGTCAATTCAAGAACCTGTTGACGCTCTTCAAGGCTCATCATAAACGCCTCTCCTGTTGAGCCGCCAACATAGACACCATTTAACTGCTGATTCTTTGCGTTTTCTACTAGTGCTTGTACCCCTTTTGCATCAACGGACTCATCGGCAAAGAAAGGGGTTAACGTTGCGGCATAAATACCGTCTAAATTAATCTGGGACATACTTGCTCCTAAAACATCTTACTTATTTAATTTCTGGTGTAACTATACACCTGTTATACCAGTACACCATTAAATTGTTGCTATTTGAAGCGGTTTTTATTGACTGGATCACAATTAGTAATAAATAGATCGTGGCAATTGGTTGGATTTGGTTGCTTTGCGGGTAAAGACCTTACGGTGTATTTACTTCGGTGATTGATATCAAGCTAGGTTGATACCAATGAAGAACTTGGTAATAGCTGATGGCTCAACAGACCCTAGCTAGTAAAGAATTAGTGAGTATTAAAAGGGGATATGTTTAAGTCAGTTTGAAAGGAGGCCAAGCTTGTTTTAGCAAGCTTGGTGTTGTTTGTAAGGTAAATTATCGGTGTAATAATATGTTAGCTGTAGTAGGTGTCGTATACATTATCTAAATGAGTTTTTAATGCGGCCTCTGCTTTGTCTGGGTTATGTTCTTTAATCGCAGCGACTATTTCTTTATGATGTTGATAGCTTGTTTTCGCAAGCTCAATGGGATCTTTCACTTGCGGCCTTGCTCTAATTAACCAGTCAACCATCGCTTGGTGAATGGCTAAATAAATTGGATTTTGCGGTATTTCTGCTAAAACTCTGTGAAAGACAATATCTGTTTTACTGAATAACTCTGGGCTATTTAAACTGTTTTCATTGCTTTTCAAGGCATTTTCTAATGCTTGGATCTGCTCGTCCGACGCATTTATAGCGGCATAGCGCACCAAACTGGCTTCAAAAAATTGTCTTAGTTGTTCAAAGTGACGAAAACCGTCTGGGCGAGTAAGAAAATCTTTTGCCATACCCGACAATTCAGAGATGATGGTGTCAGCAGATGGACGGCAAGCACGCGCTCGCTCTCCACTGGTGATTTTAACTAATCCTTTGCGGCTAAGAGATGAAAGTGCCTCACGAATTGAAGGGCGACCAACATCGAACATCGCCATAAGATCTCTCTCTGATGGTAGTTGTTCACCTTCTGAAATTTCACCTTGTCGGATCATCATTTCAAGTTCTTCTTCAACTATTTCAGATAGTTTGCGTCTAGCTATAGGGCGACGTTGGACAAATTTATTCATATTTTTTTAGTTGCTTATATTTGATTAAAAATGGAAGTGATGCAGGCTAAGGCCTTATTACATCTATACATATCATGGTGTTATACCAGTGTCTAGGAGTTTACTTTTTTTCTGATGATCTCTGTGAATAAGGCGATTGTTTGTCAAAAGCACTCCGGTCAAATATAACCAGAGTGCAATGATTTACTCTGCTGCGGTAATAAACGTTGCGTATATATTTTTGCACAGTGGCAGAAGCGCTTTAATCAGCATCCAGCTCCAAATGATGATAGTAAGCGCCCCTAAGGTAAATGAAATTGGGCGATCAAAAAACTGCAACAGATTTGCGTCAGACTTGACTACAGAAGTGAGGAAATTTTTCTCCAATAATGGCCCTAGCACCATACCCAAAATAGCCGGAGCAACTGGGATACGTGCTTTAATCATTATCCAACCTAACAGACCTGAAGCGACCATCACAGTAACACCAAACCAAGAATTATTTATTGCAAATGAACCCATTACGCAGAACAGTAGAACCAACGGAGCCAGAATAGGATAAGGGACTTTAAGTACGTAAGAAGAAACTCTAATCATACCAAAGCCTAAAAAAAGCAATAAAAGATTGGCAATAAAGAATACCCCAAAAGCAGCGTATAGAATTTCGGGATGATACAGAAATAGGGTTGGTCCTGGTGCGAGATCTTTAAGGTATAAGACACCGATAATAATTGCTGCTCCTGAGTCTCCAGGAATGCCAAATACCAGACTAGGTATCCATCCTCCAGCAATACTAGAGTTGTTAGCAGATGATGCTGAAGCTATGCCTTCTTCGGAACCGTGGCCGTATTGGTCTGGATTCTTTGAAAAGCGTTTTGCAAGTGCGTAACTTACCCACGCGGCAATATCTGCGCCGGCTCCAGGAATTGCGCCAACTAATGTTCCTAACAATCCACTGCGAACAATATTGCCTTTCATTTTCCAGCTTTTTTTAAATAACTGAGATTTTTTGCTACGAATAATCTGGTATTGACTTTGGTTAGCAGACGCATCGGATTTACTTGTCACCACTTTTAAGACTTCCGCAAGAGCAAACATGCCTATCATTGCAGGAATAAATGATATGCCACCCATTAAATCAATGTTGTTAAAAGTAAAGCGAGCAAATCCCGTGGTCTGATCCAGTCCAATAGTTGCGACAAATAACCCAATAAGCAGAGAAGTAAATCCTTTTGCAGGGTTATCAGCCGCGACTAATGTGGCACAACTTAGTCCTAAACATGCGAGCCAAAAGTATTCATATGAACTGAAGTTTAAGGCAAACTTCGCCAATAATGGCGCACCAAATGCCAAGATAAGTACGCTGATAAAGCCGCCTATAACGGAAGCGATGAGTCCCAAGCCTAATGCGGTATAGGCTTTGCCTTTTTGAGTCAGTTTATGAGCATCATCGCAATAAGCGGCAGATGCCGGTGTACCTGGTATTTTGAGAAGAGCACCAGGAATATCGCCTGCAAAAATTGCCATGGTACCCGCTGACGCCATTACTGCTAATGCAGGAATTGGGTCTAAGAAAAAAGTGATAGGAACCATCAATGCTAACGTCATACTTGCGGTTAAACCGGGCATTGCTCCCATGATTAGTCCAAATGATCCCCCTCCCAAAATGGCTAAAAATACGCTGGGTTGCATTAATAAGGACAAGGCAGTTGAAATGTTATCCATAATAAATGTTCCTTAGGGACTAAAAGATATCGCCAGTTGGTAGTGGAACAAGCAAATAGTTGGAGAAAATCCAGCTAAATACTGAAACCGCGATAAATGAAATAATAAATGAAGAGACGAATTTTCCTCTTCGCATTAATGACATAAGACAGGTGGTCGTTAGCGTTGAAATGAGTACGAAGCCATATTGCTCAGCAAAAAAAACATTGCTAAGTGGGATCAACAATACAGCTACAAAGATAGCAATGAGGCTTAACCAGTTTAGCTCTGTTTTTTGTCGTGATTTGTCTTGTACAAAATAAGAAGTCACGTTCTGTATGACAAGAAGTAGTCCACAAGGAAAAAGAATTGCGGCTATGATGGAGGGGAATGTTCCGGGGCCAACAATGTTACCTGGTAGGTCGGGAAAAGCATTGGCTTTTATATAAACATAGATTGATACCAGTGTGATTCCTAATCCCCAGCATAATTCGAACAGACTGTACTGAACCGATGGTGTGCTTTTATTTAACATTAGAATGTAACCTTAAATAGGGAGGCAAAGCCTCCCTCAATTTATACTTACCTAAAAATTGGAGTGCTACTTAATAATTCCGGCTACTTTCATGGTCTTACCCATTGCGGCATCAATAGAAGCCAACTCTTTTTCCCATTTGGCGCCAGTGACTGGGAATATATTTAGTCGACGCTTATTGGCGAAGGAGTGGATCTCTTCACTATTTTGGATCTCTTTTACTAGTGGAAGAAGTTTACTTACGACCTCTTCTGGTAAGCCTTTAGGGCCAACTAAACCGTTCCAAGAACCGCTTCTCCAAGAGATATTTGCAGCTTCGTCAATTGTTGGTACTTCCGGGTAGTACTCACTGCGTTTTTCAGACATCACTACGATTCCGTCAACTTGACCAGCTTGGATCATGGCATCAGATTCATTGATTGATGTTGACGTGAAATCTACGCCGCCCGCGACAAGTTCTTGTAACGCAGGTGCTGCGCCTTCACTTGGAACCCAGCGTACAGCGTCAGGTTTTAGTCCTGCCGTATTAAGTAGACCAGCAAGGTTTAACTGCCATACTGAGCCATAGCCGCCGCCGGATGCTTTTAGTTTTCCTGGGTTTTTCTCAATATAATCAAGAATTTGCTTGGCATCGCTGAACTTTGAACCTTTTTTCACTTGAAGGCCGCCAACAACGCCGGCGAACTTGCCAAGAGGGGTGTAACTTTTATAAGTAAGATCAGTGAGACCAGTCCAGTGCATCATAGTGATCTCGGCAGTCATTAATCCAAGGGTATAGCCGTCAGGTTTTGCATTTGCTATGGCACTATGCCCGATTACACCTTGTCCACCCGTTCTGTTTACCACATTGACCGGAACCCCAAGCTTTTCTGAAAGGGCTTTGCCAACAATTCGCGCAGTTGTATCTGTACCACCACCTGCGCCCCAAGGGACGATAAGAGTAATTGGCTTCTCTGGCCATGCTGCAGAAGCGGCTGATGAGAGCAGGCTAACTGAAAGACCAACACCAGCAGCAAGTAATTTTTTCTTTGTGAATGTAAACATGGATATCCTCTATTTTGATTTTAAATTTCCATAAATGTAAGCGAACTTTGGATAGAAGAAGCTAGGTCCTTCTTCTGCCTATCGTTTGGTTGTAGGGGGAACGATTAGGTGTAACTATCGTACTGTTATACCAGTGGTATAACAGTGATGAGCGTCACATGTAAAATCTAAATGAATAAGGTTGCAGTTATAATGAATTTTGTTAATAGCAGTGATGGGATGACTAAATTAAGAGGAACTCATGAAGAATAAAGGGCTATCTAGCTATGGAACAGCTCATTTTGGAGAGTGCTTTTTCTTTTTTTAAAATTGATTATTGATTGTGAGATCACATTTTATCGAGCAAATATGATAGTTAAATTTGAATGACTAACTGGATTGAAGTTGCTACAAAATAATCGCCATCATACTTAAGAACTGTGAGGCAACTTGAGTATGATGGCTATTTCGAATAACGAGTATGGCTAGCTTATATACCAGTAACCTTTATTTACTAATTTACAGATAAACGCGATAGAAGAAGGGTCAATGCTATCGTTGAGGCGTGCTAGGTTGATTGTCTCATCATGGCAGAGTGTAGAAACCAATGTTGTTTGCTCGGGAGCGACACTAAATACTTCTCCGTTGATGTAGATAACGTTTTGGTTTTGTTGATGGTAAAGCGCTCGTAGCCCTGAAACTTTGTCAATATCTCCGCCTGCTAACAGGTGCTGAGCGATCTCTTCTGACTGCCATGGTGTCTCAGGGGGAATAATATTGAGTTGATGACGAGACTGACTTAACAAACAGCCCATAAAGTCTTCTACTCTTGCACTGTCGTTTAGTCCAGCCTTCAACATTGCGGTTAGATTGGCTAAGTCGCTGGTGGCGATCTCACCGAAGTTTTCTTGAGTCGCTAATTCTGGCTTGTGCATATGAACATCACCAATGTCATGAGCGAGAATGTAATCAGCAAAATTACTAATAAGCTCTTGTTCTTTCGGTGAACGAAAGCCAATAGAGTAACTTAGTGATGGCTCAAGTGCATAGCCATCGTGAGGAAAGCCGGGTGGAATATATAGGATGTCACCGGGCTGTAGTACATCGTCAATAATGGCATCGAAAGATTCTATTTGACGCAATGCGCTTGCACGACATGTTTCTACATACTGCCCTTGATCTTTAGCGCCAACGCGCCAGCGGCGCTTACCCATACCTTGAATAATAAATACATCGTACTGGTCAATATGTGGTCCAACGCCACCACCCTCGACGGAATAACTGATCATTAAGTCATCAAACAACCAGTTTGGTAACTGTTTAAATGGTTCTACTAGTTGCGCAGATGGCTGGTGCCAGTGATTGGCTGCTTGAACGATAAAAGACCAATGACTTTGACCAAGGTTGGCAAACTTCTCTTCATCAAAAGGACCATGTTCAGCGCTCCAGTTGTTGTTGAGATTAGAGACAAACCGTGAGTCGACCTCTTCTTCCATTGTTAACCCTGCTAATTCTTCTGGGCTAATTGGGTCGTGAAAGTGCGGAAAACCCCCTTTAATAATGGTCGGTTTTTTTTGCCAGTATTGAGTGAGAAATTCACTGAGAGAGAAAGAGAGTTGATACATTAGATAGAGATCACTTGCCATTGTTGGGGGCGGCATTGTAACAGTGTATCTGATGATCGTCTCGTATTATCACTATGAAAAAGCCGATCACCAGCTATCGGATACAAGGATTATTTTTGTTCGCTCACGAGTACTTTTTTTAGTAGATCTGCCAACTGCTGCTGCTCCTTACTGTTAAGACCCCCCAGTATCTTGTCCATATTTTCTACGTGCTTGTTGGTCACTTCATCTATGAGAGTGAGACCTTGTGTGGTGAGTGCAACTTTACAGCTACGCCGATCTTCAGCGCTGGCGACTCGCTCTACCAACCCACGTTTAACTAACTGTTCTATTCGGGTACTGACCGCACCTGATGACAGCATCAAGGTTTTGTACAGTTCTGTTGGAGTAATGGGCTCAGGACCGCTTCTTCGAATTGTCGCCAGAATATCAAACTCAATATTGCTCAGGTCATGGGCTTTAAACACAACGGCTAGTTTTTCTTTCCAGCTTTCACTTGTGCGTCGCAGTCTTCCAACAACTCCCATTGATGAGCAGTCGAGGTCGGGTCTTACGGTTAACCACTGTTGCAATATCTTATCCACTTGATCCGTCGGCATGTTGTTTCTCTCCAAAAGTATCTTTTTGAAAAAATACTTGATCGAAAGCTAAATTTCCATTACTTTTTAAAAAGAATCTTTTTGAAAAGATAAATTCACCCAGTGAGGTTAGTAATAAAAAGCATGCAATACATTAAATCTATTTTGTTAACCGCAATCGCTCCAATTGTTTGGGGAAGCACCTATATCGTGACCACCGAAATGCTGCCTGCTGAAAGCCCTTTAGTGGCGTCAACGATCCGTGCGATGCCTGCGGGAATCATACTTGTGTTATTTAGCAATGCGTACCCGCAGGGTATCTGGTGGAGAAGAATCGCTATATTGGGTCTGCTTAATATCAGTCTGTTTTTTTATTGCCTGTTTTTTGCCGCGACTTATTTGCCTGGAGGAATGGCTGCGGTTGTTATGTCTATTCAACCTTTATTGATTATGGTGTTAAGCCGCTACTACCTCTCTATGAATTACTCTGTATTGCAACTCAGTGCCAGTGGATTGGGGGCGATTGGTGTTGCGCTGTTAGTACTTAATAGCGAATCACAACTCAATATTACTGGGGTAGCGTTGGGATTATTGGGGGCATTTAGCATGGCTTTGGGTGTGGTTCTAACAAAAAAATGGGGGAAACCGAAAGAGATGACGACCATTGGTTTTACCGGTTGGCAACTGCTGTTTGGTGGTGTGGCTCTTTTGCCTACGTCGCTTTGGTTAGAAGGTATACCCCAGCAGCTTACCCTTGTGAACTATGCGGGATACGGATACTTGAGCATAGTTGGCGCAATGTTGAGCTATTTCTTATGGTTTCGCGGATTAGAAAGTTTACCGTCAGTAACGGTATCGTTTATTGGTCTATTGAGCAGCGTATCCGCTTGTTTATTAGGTTATATCGTCTTGGGAGAGACGTTCACATGGTGGCAATCTCTGGGCGCAATAGTGGTGATTCTCGCCATTGTATTAGTGGCTTCACCAACTCGCAGTCACTCAAATGTAGTGATTGAAAACTAATTATTTAAGGACACAACTATGAAAATTACTCTTGTATCAGCAAGTCAAAGACCGTCATCAAAAAGCTTAGACGTTGCCCATTATCTACAACAGCTTGCACAGGCTCATTTTTCAGACAGCACAATTTTGGATCTACAGAAAATAAATTTGCCGTTATGGAATGAAGGGGTGTGGAACAACAGTGAGGAGTGGCAGCAATGGAATCCAATAGCGGAGGAACTTAAAGCCTCTGACGCTTTTGTGTTTATCACTCCCGAGTGGCATGGTATGGCGACTCCTGCGTTAAAAAACTTTTTGATGTTGGCGACCGACGAAGAGTTGGCGCATAAACCTGCTCTGTTAGTGAGTGTTTCTGCCAGCATCAATGGAGTGTATCCCATTAGTGAGCTTCGTATGAGCGGCAACAAAAATAACCACGTCTGTTTTTTGCCGGATCATCTGCTGTTTCGGAACTGTGAGACCTTATTGACGGATGATCATCGCTGTACCGATGACGATTTTCAGCTGCGAAGTGAATATACAATGCAATTGCTTTCTAGTTATGCCAGTGCACTGAAGCCGGTGCATAGAGATATGGTGTCGATAGGAAAACCGTTCCGTTACGGTATGTAATGAACAATAGCATGGGCTATTTTTACAACCTCAGTAGTAAGCCGATTAGGCTGAGAACACCTCAGCCAATCAACCAAACATTTTTTGAGTTCGTTTATTTAGCGCCAGATGCTGATAAGGCATGGCTAAGCAAGGTGAACCGTCTTGATAGTTTATCTCTACTGATTCATTGGTCACTGCGATATGTGTAAAGCTAACCGTATGAGCATCCTCTCTGTGCATGCACGGAGAGCAATGTCCTTTCTTAGGGTCATGACTGTGGTGAAAAGCCAGTCGAGAGGTAACACTCTCATCTTCTTCATTGCAGTTAGCAAAGAGTTGTCGGCGCACTTGTCGAACATTATCAGCATCCACAGCACTAGAGATCAGGGGCGGTAGAGCGAGGCTATCGACCAGTGTTTTACCGTCCCACTGTAATGCTCTTACATGACCATTGTGGGAGGTCAATTGCGAGTCGAACACGACCAAAGTAAACGGCGCATATTGCTCAAAAGAGAGATGGCTGAAGTCGTGAATTAGAGACTCAGCAGAATGGTAATGAGCAAATGATTTAACTAACTGTCCGCGGCTAATAAGAGAGCCTTCAGGCGTTTCACCTTGATAAAAGTTCAGTAGGCAGAGGGTCAACCCAAATTCATTGGTGGCTATCCAGCTTCCCTGACCGACAGGATCAACCGGCATTAAAAAGGTGATCTCTCCTTTGGTAGTGTACTGCTGAGGAGGCAAAGCTTTCGCTCTCCCTTTCTGTTCATCCCGATTAAAAAATACCTGATAACCCGTTGGCTGTAATAACCATGACGCAGTGCACATTACGCCTGTCCTCTTAGATAGGTCGCCGTAGCAGGAGCATAGCCCAAATGTTCGCTTGTTTCGACATCGCAGTGAACGGTGATCACTTTAATTAGTGCAAAATGGTGAATGGTGTGACTTGCTACAAATAATAGCTCTCTTCTTATGCTTGACGGCATTTGACAAACTTGTTGTGTCGCGATGGATGCTTCGGAAAGAATGGTCACGGGTTTTGCCAACTGTTCTTCTTGTAGAGTCTGCAACCATGCTTCAATCTGTTTTAATTCGTCTAAGCCGGTTTGTAAGTCAGTTTCGACTTTTGCGCCACGGCGGCGGTGATCATAATCCACAACACCGACGTTTTGCTCATTTTTCACGGCAAGATAGAGATCAATAATATGACGTAGGTGCTCGCCAATGCTGCTCTGTACGTAAGGTACCGCTTTATGAACATAGTGGTTTTGGTTAAGCTGCTCACAAAGCTCTATACCTTGCGAAATAGCTTCTAAGTTACCGGAAATAGAAGGGCACACATGCTCACTGCTTGGCAACGGATTGTTATTATTCATAGTTGTTCCTTGATCAATCTGTAGACGGATATTGCTTCACTAATGCTTTTTCTTCTGCTAACGCTTTAAAAAGTGTCATTAAAGAGGGGGGCTTATGCCCTGCTTTTTTCTGTAAATGACCAATTTCATAAAGAGAGCGGTACTGAAAAAGTAAGGTAGAAAAAATCTCTTTTAATGGGGTTTTACTATCCCAAATATGGGTGGCTTCACTACTGGCACCATTAATTTCGATGATCTGAAAATCTTCCCCTGCCATTAAGCTTTCGATATTTTTGAACTTGATGTCTAACCGGCCATAATAAAAACCGTCGAAATCATCAAAAATAGCGTCTAATTTTTCAGTCAGTGGTTGGGAAATGTACTCATTGCCATTTTTGAAAATGCTACCCCGGCTATGGCTGCCTGCAAATGCCAACCTAAAATCGACATTTTTCGGAATAACGCGACTCAACTGACCTTTATGGCGGTCTTTATAAATGTGAGAAAGTTGTCCTGCTCTTTCATCGCTGTCAATGAGCTGCTCCAGCGTTTTAACTCCATCACCTTTCACATAAGGTGCATACTTAAGAGTAATAGAAAATACTTGTCCTTTTTTCTCCCCCGGATAGCGCATATAAAATACGCCTACCTCGGCATCAAAGTCGGATTTTTTCTGTAACAGATAATCCGCACCTTCGGGAAAACGCTGAATATAGTCGACAAGCTGCTCTTGATTATGAACCAGTCTGACTCCTGCTCCTCGGCAACCTTTATCGGGCTTAGCCACTACAGGAAAATGCAGTTTAGCCTGCTCCATTGCCTCCAGTGCATCTCGCAACTGTACGTCGATGCTGCTGCTGTTTTTACGCAGTGTATTAAAGGGCAATATCCACTTATTCGCTTCTTTTCCTGCAAGATTCAAAATGTCTTTTTTAGACTCACCCACCATGCCACTTAACCAGATAGAGGGATTCGCGATAAGGGGTAAACTGATGCTTCGGTATTTAATGCTGTGCCATAGGCTTTGTGCCACTACTGGGGCGTAAAAAAACCACGTTGGCCAGAATTCATAGCGAGAAACCACGGGTCCAGAGCGGTCCATTTCAGGCATTCCCAGTTTTTGTTCTATAGATTGGTTTGATCGTATTGGCACTACATTGTCCTGTTTATATTGAGGAGCAAAATCCTGCTTGTTTTTATTTAAAGCTTTCAAGTCGATACTCCTTTACCACTATTTGAAAAAATCTTTTTTGATGAACGACGATTGATTTTCCATAAAGCAAATAAGGCACAAGGAGCGATTATCCATTTCCATTGATTGTTCTCTAACCACTCTATAGAGCCTAGTTGGTAAATTGCGAAGAATACAATTGCGGTCCACAGCGCTGTCGCGAGGATCACTGAGGTCATAAATTGAATAAAGTTGACTCGAAATAGGCCGCTTAATGTAAAACCTATGGTTCTTAATCCAGGGATAAAACGAATAAATGCGATATTTAGCATGGTGTGTTTTTTTAAACGTTGTCGAACCGTTCGCATCGCTTTATTGGTCAACAATCGATATCTAAGCGCTCTCCATCGTGCAGCTAACATCCCCAGCCCGTATAAACCAATATCACCCGATGCAATCCCGATAAATATAGCGAGTAAAGCGAGTGATGGGGTTATCGACTGATCCGCAGCAAGTAGTGCAGCGGTGATGATAGCCAAATCTTCCAATAGATAAGAGAGCAGAATGATCGAGATAAACAGGCCAGAAACCCCTAGGCTTTGTTGTAAACTCGAGCTGATGTTGATCCAATCTGTCATACCTACCTACTTACTCAATGTTATTAATCTACTAGACCTTAGTGCCAAGGGTTTTATTTCATAGATACGGTAAAAAAAAGCGATTTTTTTTAAACAGATATAAATTCGTCTTGTGAAGAGAAAATGACGTGTCAATCGAGTCAGTAGTGATGAATGTTTACTGAAATGACAAAGTGATTGGAATGAATGGTCTATTATCAGACCTTAACCATCACGTTATACTTTTTAATCGCGGTTTATGTTGCGCAGAGAGTTAAGCACAGCAGTTTATTGTATTAGTAAACGGATACGGTCATAAGGTGGAAAGTAGAATGCAAAAGACAATATTGATAACAGGTGCGACAGACGGCATAGGTTATGAAACGACAAAAATGTTAGCGTCACAAGGTCACCATCTTTTAATTCATGGTCGCAGTATGAGCAAATTGTCTGCTGTCAAAGAGGAGCTGGAGAGCTTATCTGATGCTGGTCAGGTAAGTGCGTATTTATGTGATTTATCTATACTTGCAGACGTAGAAGCGTTCGCAAGAAAGCTATTAGAGCAACAGACAAAGCTGGATGTATTGATTAATAACGCAGGAATTTATAACGTTGATCATGTGAGTACAGAAGAGGGATTGGACGTACGATTTGCAGTAAACACTTTTGCTCCTTACCTGTTAACTAAACGATTACTGGATCTTTTCCAGCCTGATGGTCGTATCATCAATTTATCTTCTGCGGCGCAATCAACAGTGAGTTTGGAAGAGTTGGTGAGTGAAGGGAGCACACTGCCAGACAACATTATCTACGCGCAATCTAAGCTGGCTATCACCATGTGGTCACGAGCGCTAGCCGCTACCATCGGGGCTTCAGGCCCATCGGTAATTGCCGTTAATCCTGCCTCATTGTTGGGAAGTAAGATGGTGAAACAGGCGTATGGTGTAGCGGGGGGAGACTTACAAATAGGCGCTGATGTTTTATGTCGCGCCGCGTTATCGGAGCAGTTTTCCAATGCAACGGGATTGTATTTTGATAACGATATAGGCCAGTTCTCTTCTCCTCATCCAGATGCGCTAGACAAGCAGAAAACGCAGCAACTGGTGGACGTTATTGAATCGGTATTGGCAAAGAAAATGAGATAGGGCAAAGCTATAAGCCGATTGCCCATGCTTGGTGTGACGGCGACTCACTCAGCGGAGGGTATCTGTAGAGTGAGTCGCGGCATCCGTTATTAAAGTAACGGCTATTTAATTAACGCAAATGCACCTGTCCAGCGGTAGCACTGACCAGAGAACTCAACGGTATGAGTGTCTGATTGTTGCTGTTGATTTTGGTTTGAAATGCCAAAACGATATGAGTTACCTGACGTAGTTTGGATATCGATAACGGTTCCAATTTCGTTGTGACCCAATACCTCAACGGATTTCACTAACCCTCTCGCACCAACAGATGCTTCAATGGATTCATTAAAGTAACCATGAGTCTCTAATACCGAGGCAAAAACATGATCTTTTGCTGATTGGCGAAGAATCAGTGCAGGTTCACTGCGCAAATTAAAGTCCGGATCATTGGCACCGGTACGTGCGAAAATAACATCACCTTGTTGATCGACACTAGTCACCAAGCTGTAGTAGCTATTATCGTGCAACCAACTGACAAGAGTGCTCGACTCTACTTTAGCAGAGCCTAGATTCCACAAATGTTGGTAGCCATTGTCTTCACCTAGTGGTCTTAGTGTGCTTTCGGTTTGGTAGTCAAAGTTAGTTGCTATAATTTGCCCTGTATAATGCACAGGGAGATCATACTGATGGGTTTGCTCTGCTTGAATGCGATAAACATCAATGACAAGCGGCTTTTCAAACTCCTCAAGCTCAGCAAGAATAATGCTTCGTTGCATATCCACACCATCATAATAACCTGATATGCGACCACTCATACCTTGTAACTTTTCGTCCTCGGCCTTAAAGAAATGTTTCTCACCATGTTTGGATTCAGCTAATGCCGTATCAAAATTGTTTTGTGTTTTTTGATCCACAGTAACGGTATTGTGACAAACCGTCTGCTTGCAGTAAGACTTGTTTTCTGGGATATAACGTCCGCCAAATTTAGGCTCTACATTTACCCAACGGCCAAAACCATAATCGTGTAAGACTTCATGACCTCGGTTAAACACACTCAAGTGCAAGCCATCGTAGTGACCATGGTCTAGCGCAGAGTGGTATTGGTGATCACTGCCGTGCTGTCCAAACCAAATTAGTGCCATGGTGTCGTCGTCATGTTGATCTCGATGACGTAAAATACCGACTCCTCCTTTGTCACCATTAGGGCCATCAGTAACAAATAAACTTCCCCAGTTAAATGCAGGAATGGTGTCGGCTTTTGCCACCGCGTCAGACAATGTTGCACCTGAACTATGTACCCAAACATCTTGTTGATGGTTTGCCATGCTCAACAACGTATCACTCTGTTCATAACGGTGATAACAGACACTTGTTGCCATGATCACACCTTCATCATTGATGCTGATGGTTTTTGATGAATCGTTGAGTGCTGGCAAGGTTCCGTCTGGGAACGCAGTAGAGAACACGGCATAAGAGGTTGTCTTGATCACCGAGTTATTGAACTGATAGATATTGAGTTCAGGCTGACGTCGCTCTATTGCTTCTGCGAATAGGTAAATCGGACGCAGTGAAAAGCGGTGATAGTATGGGCCTTCCATATAATAACCGTCTGGCGAAAAGAGCTGGTCGAGCTGAGCAAGAAACCCTCCGCTTACTTTGTCCAATTTAAGGCCGTATAGTGCTTTGTCTACCGACTCTTGATCATTGATGGCGTAACCACAAATACCGACCGCGGCAACAGCCCAAAGGCCGTGATTGTGTACGATGTCAAAATCATGAGCATAGGTGACCACGAACATCTCAATCATTTGTTTAAGTAAGTCGTCTTCGATGAGATGTTTTTGTTGTTCACTCAATGTATGGTAAACGCAGCTATAGGCACACGAGGCATACAGCATCCACATGTTTTCATTTAATGTCTGGTGGAACAGTTTTCCCGGAGGGTTAGAATCGCGACTGGTGTTGCTCTCTAAAGTTGGATACACCTTAGCGTACGCGGTTAACATATCGACGATATAGTCGCGGTATTTGTCCTGTTGGGTGATTAAATACAGTCGACCAGCTAAATCCATATGGATGTAATTTTGCTTGTGGCGATTATGTTCATATCCGCCTGCTTCACCGTGCCCCGGTACTTCAATCCCTGTCTCAGTCATATACTGATCAGTTTGCTTTATGTCGCGTGACAGTGCATTTCCTAATAGGCTATCCGTGCCAAGTGCTTTGCGAAGCTCTGCAGCTTCGTCAAAATTGAGTAAAAGTGGTTGATAGCTCATTATTTTTTCTCCTGCTTTGAAGGGGCTCTCTCTATTGAGTAGCATCCCGCCCAGCTATATGTTTTGCCTTGTAAAGTTAACTGATGGTTTGTGGTCTCATTGACGTTTGCAATGTTACTGATCATGACTGTAATAACAGATTGTTCGGTTTCAATCTCTACCACACTGCCTGTGGTGTTATAGCCTATAATGCGAATATCTCTAACCACACCTCGTGCATTGGTACTTTGTTCGAACTCTTCATTAAAATAACCGTGAGTTTCTAGTACGGAAGCAAAGAGTGTCGATTCACCTTTCGTTCGTAGAATGAACGCGGGTTCACTACGAAGATTAAAACTTGGATCATTTGCGCCAGTGCGAGTGAAAATTATTTCACCGTTATCATTAGAACTGGTGCCTAGCCAAGTATAGTAGTGATGGTTTTGTAGCCAACTAACCAATGCGGTCTCTTTAATGTTTCCAGCTGCAACTTTCCATAAATGCTGATAACCGAAATCACTACCTAGCGTATCGAGTTCTGTATAGGTTTGATAATCGAAGTTGGTGCGAACCAACTGTCCTTCAAACTGGTGCGAATAATCATACTGATGCTCACCTTCACCTGTTATTCGATACAAATCTAAAAGCAGAGGGGCAGTGAACTCGTCAAGATTCAGCATAAACACACTACGCTGCATATCAAAGCCATCATAGTGCTGATCTGAAAACGCACTCATGCCTTTAATTTGGCTGTCAGATACTTGGAAGAAGTGTGGCTTACCGTGTATAGCATCTGCTCTATCAACATCGAAAGCACTCTGGCAAGTTTCATCTATAGTAACCAAGTTATGGGCGATGGTTTGTCTGGCGTAAGACTTGTTTTCGTCAAGATAACGTCCACCAAACTTGGGTTCTACATTTACCCAGCGACAGAAGCCATACTCACGCAATACTTCTTGTCCTCGGTTAAAGTAGCTAATTCCTAATGTATCAAAATTGCCGTGGCCCATGCCGTGTTGGCCATAGTTCATTACCAGTTGAGATACGTCACCACTCTTATCCTGCATACGGATAAATCCTTGTGCGCCATTTTCGCCGTTCGGACCTTCATTGAGTTCGGCGCTTGGCCAAAATGGTAAGCCTATCTCACGTTGCTTAGTTGCTTGTTGGTATGCTTGTGATAGCTCAAGGCCACAAGGGTGCATCCAAACAGCGTCTTGAATTTTAGCCATGCCTAGAATGTTGTCATCCAAGCCATAATGCTTAGAGTAAACACTCACGGCTACTTGTACACCCATATCAGTAATGCTCATGGTACGGGATGCATCGTTTAGGGCTGGGAATTCTCCATTTGGATAAGCGGTTGCTAATAGCGCTTGTACTGTTTTGCCAATGACCTTGTCTTTAAAGTTGTATATATCGAGCTCAGGCATATGACGATGTAGAACCTCTGCAAAAACACAGGTTGGACGGATTGCGTATCTATGATAGTAAGGCCCTTCCATGTAATAGCCAGAAGGGGAAAACAGTTGGGAAATCTGCGCTAAGAAACCACCCGACTCATTTCGCTCTATGCCGTAAACGGCCATTTCAAGATAGTGACGTTTTCCAATTGCCAAACCACAAATACCAACAGCCGCCACAGCCCAGATACCATGGTTATGAATACGATCAAAGTCATGAGCGTATTTCTCAGTGAACATATCGAGCATAGGCTGAAATAGTTTATCGATAATATAGCTTTGCTCATCTTGGCTCATTTCTGAAGCAACACAAGAGTAGGCAAGGCTGGAAAACATCAACCAACAGTGTTCGTTTAATATTTGATGAAACAACCGACCGGTAGGATTGGTATTTTTTTGTACTTGGAAATCAAACGTAAGGTATTTATCGGCGTACTCAATCAACATCTGTTTGACAAACTGTGCGTACTTTTCATTTTGTGTAACAAGAAAAAGTCGTCCGGCTAGGTTCATGTAGGTGTAGTTTTGTTTGTGGCGATTATGTTCATAGCCACCTGCTTCACCATGGTTAGGGACATCAATAGGTAAACGCATAAATGCATCTACTTCACTAATATGTTTATCGATGGTTTTTCCCATCAAGCTCGACTGTCCAAGTTCCTTCTGTAGCTGAACGATTTCTGTTTCTGTTTCTGTTAACAAAATTGGTTGTGTATTCATATGGTTTGTCACCCTAAAACGAAAGGTATTGATCAATTAGCTTATCTATAAAGTAATACAATAATAAGTTTAATTGTAGTGTTTTGGCAAGAAACTATGATAAATATCGTGCGTTTAGCTTTAAATAATTGTTTTTATTGAGTTAAGTTGGGTTTCTTTCTTGGTGTTTTAAGCGTGCCACTCGCTGGGGTATGAAAATATATGTGATCCATGTCACGATGTGTTAGATATATTGTATTACAAATAAGCTTGGTCATATATGCTTGTTCTCAAATCATTACACATTAACTTTTGCTGGAGAAGTACGATGAATCCATTCTTTAAGACACAGGAACACCCTTGGGAAGAACTAGGTGATGGCATTAAACGAAAAATCGTTGCCTATACCGATAATCTTATGGCGGTTCATGTTTGTTTTGATAAAGGAGCAATTGGTACCGCGCATATCCATGACATTCATGATCAAATCGGGTATGTCGTTAATGGCCGCTTTGAAGCAGAAGTTGATGGGCAAAAAATGATTCTCGAAAAAGGAGATGCATTTTTAGCACATAAGCACTTAAAGCACGGTGCGGTAGCTTTAGAGCAAGATAGTGTTTTGCTCGATATATTTAATCCAGCTCGAGAAGATTTTTTAAAATAATCAGTGCAACCTCTGTTGTTAAGGTAAGCAAAATGAAATCAGTCAATATTGCTGTCATTGGTGAATGTATGATTGAGCTACAGAAAATCTCTGGTCAGCTCAAGCAAACTTATGGTGGCGACACATTAAATACTGCGCTTTATCTGACTCGCCTATTGAAAGCGCAAGAGATCAATATCAGCTATGTGACGGCTTTGGGGCAAGACTCATTTAGCTCTGAAATGCTAGAAGCTTGGCAAGAAGAAGGTATTGATGGAGATTTAGTCCTCACCATCGAAGATAAGCAGCCAGGAATTTATTGTATTGAAACCGATGAGTTTGGAGAGCGACGCTTTCAGTATTGGAGAAATGAATCGGCGGCAAAATTTATGTTGCAGCAGCCTGAGTCGGCTGCCCTGCTCGATAAATTACATACATATGACGCAGTTTATTTAAGTGGTATTACATTAGCCATTCTTACAGAAACAGGTCGCAATGCGCTGTTTGATTTTCTGAAGAGCTTTTCTAGCAAAGGTGGCAAGGTCTACTTTGATAATAATTATCGAGCCAAGTTGTGGAAAAGTAGAGAAGAAGCGATCGCTTGTTATCGGAAAGTTTTGCAATGCACAGATATTGCCTTGCTTACCTTTGAAGATGAGCAGGAGCTATTTGGTGATCTGGATGTAGAGCAATGTATTGAACGTACAACGTCAATGGGGGTTGCTGAGATCATTATTAAACGTGGTAGTAAAGCATGCTTAGTTGTTGAGCAAAATGGTGTTAACTATGTCGAACCAGACGCGGTTAGCAATATCGTGGACACTACTGCAGCAGGGGACTCCTTTAGTGCGGGTTTCTTAGCGAGACGCTTAACGGGCGGTAATGCCGAACAAGCCGCGCAGTTTGGTCATGGTGTCGCTGGTGCTGTTATCCAACATAAAGGGGCCATTATTCCTCGCGAGCTAATGCCTGAATTTCAATTGTAAGTTTTTAAAACCAGACATTCTGGTTTGTAATAAATTAATGAGAATGCGTTATGACGAAATTAAATGAGCAGTTAAGTCATCTTAAAGTTATCCCTGTTATCGCTATTAACAAGGTTGAAGATGCGATTCCTTTGGGTAAAGCCTTAGTTGATAACGGTATGCCTTGTGCGGAAATAACATTTAGAACTGATTGTGCGGCAGGGGCGATTAGAGCGATGCGTGATGCATTTCCTGAGATGTTGATCGGTGCTGGAACGGTATTAACCAACAAACAAGTTGATGATGCTATTGATGCAGGCGTCGATTTTATCGTGAGCCCGGGATTTAATCCTCGTACAGTTCAGTACTGTCTAGACAAAGGCGTGACGATTATTCCTGGAATTAACAACCCTAGCTTGGTAGAGCAAGCGATGGAAATGGGGCTAGATACCGTGAAGTTTTTCCCGGCGGAACCGTCTGGTGGTGTATCGATGCTGAAAGCATTGTCTGCGGTTTACCCTGTCCGTTTTATGCCTACAGGGGGAGTGAGTTTAGCTAACGTGGATGATTATCTCTCTTTACCTTCGGTACTTGCCTGTGGTGGTACTTGGATGGTTCCTGCTGACCTGATTAATCAAGGGAAATGGGATGAGCTGGGTAAATTAGTTCGCGATGCAGTTGAGCGCGTAAGCGCATAACTGTTATTTATTGCTTTGATTTAGATGACAGCGTTATCTTTATCAAATAAACCAAGTTCTAGATATCACTAACAACCCTCTCTGTTATGCGTATTGGTTTGTTTTTGTGTAACAGTGGTGTTGTTTTTATTGATAAGACTGGGATGTCACCTACTATTTATCGTTATATTACCCATAATTAAGGGTATGACTAAGTGATAGCGGTATGGTATCTGATTGCATTTAACTCGTTTTGTTTTAGTTAAGGTAATTGTACAAGGATAAGTTTGATATCAGATCAATGTTAAGTTCAGAAAGGCTGAAATTATGACTATTGATACTTTTGTTGTTCTTGCCTATTTTTTCTTTTTAGTCGCGATAGGGTGGATGTTTCGCAAGTTCACTACATCAACAAGTGACTACTTTAGAGGGGGAGGTAAGATGTTATGGTGGATGGTAGGAGCTACCGCCTTCATGACGCAGTTTTCAGCATGGACGTTTACCGGCGCCGCAGGACGGGCATTTAACGACGGTTTCGTCGTTGTAATATTATTTTTAGCCAATGCTTTTGGCTATTTCATGAATTATCTCTATTTTGCACCTAAGTTCCGTCAACTTCGTGTTGTAACTGCGATCGAGGCTATTCGCCAACGCTTTGGTAAAACATCAGAGCAATTTTTCACCTGGGCTGGTATGCCTGATAGCTTGATTTCAGCTGGTATTTGGTTAAATGGCTTGGCTATTTTTGTCGCGGCAGTTTTCAATATTCCGATGGAAGCGACCATTGTCGTGACAGGCTTGGTGCTGATGTTAATGGCGGTGACTGGGGGTTCTTGGGCGGTAGTGGCGTCTGACTTTATGCAGATGCTTGTTATTATGGCCGTGACCATCACTTGTGCAATCGCGGCGTATTTTCATGGTGGAGGGTTAGGTAACATTGTCAGTAACTTCCATGGTGACTTTATGCTGGGTAATAATCTCAACTACGTCAGTATCTTTGTTCTGTGGGTTGTATTTATCTTTGTGAAGCAGTTTGGCGTAATGAACAACAGTATTAACGCCTACCGCTACTTATGTGCAAAAGACAGCGAAAATGCTCGCAAGGCCGCCGGCTTGGCTTGTGTTTTGATGATTGTTGGCCCTCTAATCTGGTTTTTACCACCATGGTACGTTAGTGCGTTTATGCCAGAGTTTGCCGAGCAGTACGCATCAATGGGTGATAAAGCGGGTGACGCGGCGTACTTAGCTTTTGTACAAAATGTTATGCCTGCAGGGATGGTCGGACTGTTAATGTCAGCGATGTTTGCTGCGACGATGTCTTCTATGGACTCTGGGCTAAATAGAAATGCTGGTATTTTCGTATGTAATTTCTATTCACCAATCGTAAGGCCACAAGCGACTCAGAAAGAGTTGGTAGTGATAAGCAAAATCACCACCATAGTGATGGGATTAATCATTATTGGCATTGGATTGTTTATCAACTCGCTTCGTCACTTAAGTTTGTTCGATATTGTACTTAATGTCGGTGCCTTGATTGGCTTCCCTATGCTGATTCCTGTGTTGTTAGGAATGTGGATCCGTAAAACGCCAGATTGGGCGGGATGGGCAACCTTAATTGTCGGTGGCGTGGTGTCGTATATCTTTGGTATTTCGTTGCAAGCGCAAGATGTAGAAAACCTGTTTGGACTAGAGACGGCACTTACGGCCCGTGAATGGGCGGATCTGAAAGTCGGTCTGAGTTTAGCGGCACATGTGGTCTTCACTGGTGGGTTCTTTATCTTAACGACTCGATTCTATAAGGGACTTAGCCCAGAGCGAGAGCAAGAAGTTGAGCAGCTATTTATCAACTGGAACACACCATTAGTCTCTGAAGGTGAAGAACAGAAGAACCTTGATACTAAACAACGTTCTATGCTTGGAAAACTAATTAGTGTTGCTGGATTTGGTATTTTAGCCATGGCGCTTATTCCAAATGATGCAACGGGACGATTACTGTTCTTATTGTGTGGTTCTATTGTGTTAACGGTTGGCGTATTGCTGGTTAATGCTTCTAGAAACACAGGAGCGAAGCTTGCTGTGCAAGACTGATACTTCTCTAGCTTCCATTAGCTAGCGGTATCACTGTTCGCTTTCTCAAGCCCCTTAACTGTTATGGTTAAGGGGCTTTTTGATGCGAGTGATTAATCCCTGCACTTCTGCTGCATCATTGCACCCTTCGTAGCTTGTTTAAACCATTTGTCGATAGAACAAAGTTGTATGTCAAAGATGGCTGACTAGAAAGACAGTATCGCAGGTTGATCGATACATTCAGACTAGTGCCCTAAGTGATCGTCAATTGCGTCTCGGCTCCTATAGCGTGGCTCCTATAGAGTGAACTTGCTTTCTAATCTCTAATCAATGGGGATGGGGAGGAGAAAAGCGTATCACCGCTGCTTGATGATAATTGAAACCCGACATGTATTAGCCCTTAAGGTTTGTTGATTTGTCGATTACACACTTTATTCATATGACTTCTTTGGAATGGGTTTGCTGCAGCGTTCTAACGCTCTATCTCTTGATTGATTAAATGACGACACTCCACAGGTGCTGCCTTGTATAAAGCACCAACAAACAGCTGTGAAAGCATTGTAGTAGGTTAATAGATCAGAGTCGCTTTAATGTTTGATGGATTTGCGCTCGTGGAGAGATTAAGCCATCAAAGGAGAGTATGGAAAAGGGGGTAATTATTAGAAGGCTAAAAAAATGCGGCTGTAAACAGCCGCATTCGTATCGTTTTTGGTGTTTGATTAACTTTCTGTTGCTGCCGATTGTTGGTCGGGTTGTTTATCGTCCACCGCTTTAACAAGTAGAAGACCAACAGAGAGTACGATGGCACCACACAGAATAAAGATAAAGCGTCCCCACAATGGGTTAGGCAACAAGAACATTGCCATTACACCTACGCCCGCTACTGCGATTAACGTGCCAAGCATACGGCGTTGCTTATTATCCAGTATTTTCTGTTCTGCAGACTCAGCAACTAGTGGTGTTGCCAAGTTACTGAAAAATAGGTCAACATTTTTCTGGCGCTCTTCAGAGAGAGGTTTGTAGAACAAGGTTGATAGAACAAAAAATCCAGCGGTAAATACTAGGTGACCAATCAGGCCAATCGCTACTTTAATATCAGACCATTCACGACCTGTTAGCGGCTCAAGGTCAAACCAACTAGCAATCATCTCAGCATTAATCACAAAGCCGACAAAGTAAGAAACTATCGCACCAACAACCAGTGTGCCCCAGCCAGCCCAGTCTGGTGTTTTCTTAATAAAGAAGCCACAGAATGCAGGAATGGTCATAGGGAAACCAATAAGCGCACCCACGTACATCATGGTATCAAACAGGCTTAATCCTTTGAGTGAGTTGATGAACAACGCGATAAGAATAATGGCAATACCAAATACCGTAGAGGTGATTTTAGAGACGGCTACTAACTCTTTTTCTGTTGCATTAGGACGTAGAATGGGTTCGTAGAAGTTTTTAACGAATATTCCTGAGTTTCTATTAAGACCGGAATCCATGGAAGACATTGTTGCTGCGAACATGGCCGCAATCAACAGACCAACCATCCCTGCTGGCATGTACTCTTGCACAAAGTATAAGTAAGCAAAATCCGCAGCTTTCTTACCAGCTTCCGGATAAGTTGCAGCTAAATCAATGCCTTGTCCTGCGATAAACCATGATGGCATAAACCAAATAAGTGGGCCCATTGTCATCAGAATACAGGCAAGTAATGCGGCTTTTTTGGCGTTCTTAGAATCTTTTGCTGCAAGGTAACGATACGAGTTCAGCATGTTGTTAGTAATACTAAATTGCTTAACAAAAATGAAGAATGCCCAAAGACCGAAAATGCTTAGGTAATTGAGGTTATTACCAGAGACAAACGACGCACCTTCTTGAACGGGGAAGTTATTGACGATTTCACTGACGCCGCCGCCTTGAATAACAGCAACAACAGCACATGTTACCGTTACCGACATGATGATAACCATCTGCATAAAATCAGAAGCAATAACCGCCCAAGATCCGCCGGTTACTGACATGACTAATACCACTAGACCAGTAATTATAATGGTTGTTGTCATATCAAAGCCAAAAATGCCTGATGCGATAATCGCCAGACCGTTAAGCCAGATACCCGCGGAGATAACGCTGTTTGGCATACCCGACCAAGTAAATACTTGCTCGTTAACTTTACCAAATCGCATACGAATAGCTTCGATAACGGTAACAACGCGAAGTTGGCGGAATTTAGGTGCAAAATAAAGGTAATTCATCAGATAACCAAACGCATTAGCAACGAAAATTACCGCTACGGCAAATCCGTCGTTATAGGCTTTACCGGCTGCTCCGGTAAATGTCCATGCGCTGAACTGAGTCATAAATGCGGTCGCACCTACCATCCACCAAAGCATACTACCGCCTCCTCGGAAGTAGTCACTCGTGGTGCTAGTAAAAGTTCTGAACATCCAACCTATTGCAATTAAGAATAGGAAATAGATGCCAACAATAAGTGTATTGAGTTCCATCTTTAGACCTTTTGAAAGTTGTTAATGTCTTGCCAAATATAATAGCTCTCTATAGTTTTATTTGTACTACAATAACTCAAGTTCGTGATCTATGTTGCCGAATTGACCTGTTAATTAATCATACAAGTGATATTGATCTTAAAATGAAACTCCAACAAATATATTCATGGTCTTTCTATTTAATCGTTGTTATTCGGTGCTTGTGGTAGTATTTGTTCACTATTTAGAGGAGTGAAGGGTATTATTAACAAGTGGGATATAGCTTGATAGGGTAGTTTTGGTGGGTTTATTTGTATTACATATAAAGTTCTCGTGCTGCCAAAGGCAACACGAGAGGGGAGCATTAACGAGCGAGCTTAAATACCTCGATTATGTCTGCTTTTGAAATAGGTTTAACTCCGGCAATAGAGTCGGTTCCTGGTATCGCAAACATTCGCACTACGTCGTCGGCCATTTCGTCAAATTTTTCATCAGTAATGCCATCGTCTGACAGTTTAATGTACATACCTGTACGCTTTAACCATTCAGTTACTTTCACTGATAATAATTTAGCGGCAACTTGATCATTTTGTTCTGTAACGCCAAAACAGCGACGAGCAAGTTGAGCCCAACGGTCTGGGCGTACATCAGAGAAATACTCAAGATAAGGAGGTATAACTACTGCCATACCACGAGCATGACGCATATCGTAGTGGGCGCTTAGTGGCATTTCGATGGAGTGCATAGGGATAGAACCTAGTCGGCCTAATGCTTGAAAACCAGACCAGCCAAAAATAGAGCAGAGCGCTAACTGGCCTCTAACTTCTAAGTCGTTTGGATTCTCGATAATTTTATCGAAGTTATCGATCAAGTTTAAAATCATACCTTCTGTCATACGGTCAGCAAATGCAGACTCAGCATCACTTGATAAGTAATGTTCAATTAAATGAGAGAAGATATCAATACAGCTTTCAGCAGTAATAAAATCAGGCAATGATGCGTGTAACTCTGGGTCCAAAATGGCCACTTTAGGGATGCGATATTCTGAACGGCTAAAGCTTTTTTCTTTAGTTTCCCAGTTGGTTAATACTCCACCGGCATTACATTCGGAACCAGAAGCCGCAACGGTTGGAATGGAAATAATAGGGAATGCGCCAGTGTATTCACGAGGAACGCGATCACCAAGAACAACATAATCCCAGCTAGAACCACCACTAAAAGAGGTTGCTGCAATATATTTAGAACCATCTATAACGCTGCCACCACCAAGAGCGATCACCAAATCGCACTTTTCGGCATTGAAAATTTCAATCGCCTTGTCAATGGTGTGAGCTCTAGGGTTTGGCTCTATTTCAGTGAATACAACGACTTCGATACCTGCGCTAGCAAGTGAAGAAACAACCGTATCAATAATTGGTGCGAATGTATCGTTGGCTTCGTATGTCGCTAAAAAAGCTTTCTTTCCTAGTCCTTTAGCAACTTGACCTACTTCGGCCAACTTACCTGGGCCATATACTAATTTTGTCGGAAAATTCCAAGCGAAATCTTGCATTTATTGCTCCTCGCAATGCTGTAGAGGCGGAATATTGATGATTACTTCTGCGTACATACGAGTAATAAAGATCAATATATCTTCTCATGCTAATACGGCTGTTCATCTGCGTTATAGCCGTGATATCAGTGTACTGCCTCAGTTTCTGAGTAATTACATGGGTTTATTGTATTAACGGCTAACTTGTAATTGAGCCATCAATAGAAAATCCAATTGTGTTCTTTTTATATATCATAATGTATGACAAATAAAAAGATAGTCCAAATTGCAAAAATTCCGTATTTGCCTGAAAAAATACTAGCGAATAATTGCGCCTTATTAATTAACATTTTGTTTTTACATTGATTTTGGGTTTTGTAATGTTTGTGTAAAATCTTGTCTTCTCTGACGTAGCAGATTTCATTCTTGGTTTTTCTGTAATGAGTCGATATTTATGTCATATTTTATAAATTTGATGCTGTTGTGCGTTACTTGCTAAAAGGTGCGGTTTGAGCGTGGGGCTTTCACGGGTGTTTGTTCGTCAGGCCTTGCTGTGGTTGGCTGTAGGGGGCTTTATTCAGAATCTGAAAAATCACTTCATGTCTTTTGTCTTGCTGTTTTCGTCTATGAATACCACCTAATTGCATAAATAATTATAAAATATGACATGATATTTTTTCGGTCAGCCACCTTGAAATGTAACATTCAATATTTGATTGATGTTATTTGTTAACATTTCCTCTGTAAAAGGAGCAATAAAGAGATCAAGATCTGGTTATTAGCTTGGTCGATGTGACTTTTGTCATGTTTTTATTTCTCTATTATTGCGTCATATTTGTCATACAATATTCTTTGTGTTGAGTTTTAAGATTGTAAAGATAAGGCAGATGATATGAAATCCCTTGATGAAGTGGCTAAAGATGCGGTTGATTTAACGATGCCCGCAATAGCTAAGTTATTTGAACGAACGAACCGGCAAGAGCTTCATATTGTCATTATGAACCCTCAGTTAAAACCATGGGAAGCCTCTTTTGAGGATGCCATTTTATATGAAACGTCTTTAGGAACACCTGAATCTTGGTCAGTTGCCTTTGATCAACTAGCCAGAAACAAAGCCAAGCAAGCTTGGCGCGAATCAACAAGCAACATCCAATTACAAACCCAACATTGTGCCTCGTTGAGAAATGACGACGTTCTGTTTTACGGTTCTTTCGTATACGGAAATGTGGTGGTGGCATGCAGCGGTGTGCAGCAATGGTATGACATGCTAATTAGCGGCTGGATTGCTATCGCAATTGAGCAACTAACGATGCATGAGTACCAAACGGTCAAACTTGATACCCCTACACAAACATATCGAAATCTCGATAAATAAAGGTCTTACTATGAGTAAATTACTTAAAACATTACTGGTTTCAGCTGGAATTTTAGTTTCTGTTAGTTCTATCGCGGCTGAGTATCCGGCGAAAAACATACGTTTAGTTGTCCCATTTGGAGCCGGTGGCGGTACCGATGCGGTTGGCCGTACTCTTGCAAATAGTGCTAAAGATGTATTAGGCAAAAATATCTCTGTGATGAATCGTACTGGTGGTGCGGGCGCAGTGGGAATGAGCTTTGGGGCTCAGCAGAGACCGGATGGTTACACGCTAACTGTGGTGACTCGTGAAATCGCGTCATTACCACAAATGGGCTTAATGCAGCACACTGCTGATGATTTTAAACTGATTCGTTTGGTTAACTTAGATCCAGCAGTAGTTTTGGTTGCTAAAGACAGCCCTTACAACACCATTAATGACCTGATCAAAGAAGCGAAAGAGAACCCAGGTAAAGTGAAGTTTGCATCAACAGCAGCGCCAAACTTTTATTTGATGACGTTAGAAAAAGATCAAAACATCAAGCTAAATGCGATTCCATATAATGGTGCTTCAGAAGCGATTCCTGCCGTACTTGGTCATCATACTGACGTGACTATGGTGACACCTGGTGAAGCCATTGCCCAACTTCGTTCGGGTCAACTTAAGGCGCTGGGCGTGATGTCGGAAGAGCGTATTCAGTACATCCCAGATGTCCCTACGCTAAAAGAGCAAGGTATTGATGTTGTTACGGGAACATGGCGCGGAATTGGTGCACCGAAAGATACACCAGATGCGATCATTAAAACGTTAGGTGAAGCATTTGATGAAGCAATGGCTACAGATGAATTTAAATCCTTTATGGAAAAAGGCGCCATGACTATCCACAATTTAAATGCGGAAGAGTTCACTCGCTTTGTTAATGAAGATACCAAAGCACTAGGAACGTTAATAAACTAAGTTCAGGTATTAAGCTTAGCCAGCTTGGCTAAGCTTTTAAAATATAAATTAGGTAACGCTACATCTATAGCGTTACCTATAAATAATTTGTAAGTTAGGTGAATTCTATGCCAAATAGAAACATCATTTTTCCATCGATTGTTATCCTTTTCAGCGCGTTAGCATTTGCTGTCACGACTCAATTTGATGAACCTATGTATCAAGATGCCAGTGTGGATGCGAAGTTCTTCCCTATGGTTATCTCCATCGCCTTAATCGTTATTAGCTTCATCTTGCTGGTTCAAAGCAAACTGGAGAAGTCGAGCGCAGAGCAGCAAGCGATCATGTCAAAAATGGCACTGTTTGGTGTGGCTTTTTTGATTGGCTATGCGTTGTTGATCAGTGTGGTCGGTTACCTTTTAGCAAGCCTTTCTGCATTCATTTTTTATTTGCTCTTTTTCAGAATTAAAAAGCCTCTCTACTATCTGGTCGCTGTCGTATTTGTTTTGCTTGTTTACTATTTATTTGGAGAAGTATTTTACATCTCCTTACCTCAAGCCATCTGGGCATAGGAGACTAATATGTTTGAATATTTGCTCGATGGCTTAATGACCGCCGTTAGCCCTGCGGTTTTGCCTGTACTTTTCTTTGGCGTATTGGGTGGCATCATTCTCGGAGCTTTACCTGGACTGACGGCGACGATGGGGGTGGCGATTCTACTGCCGTTTACGTTTGGTATGGATGCAACTCCCGCACTGGTCATGCTCATTGGTGTATACATCGGTGGTATTTATGGGGGGTCAATTGCTGCTATTTTATTGAAAACTCCCGGAACACCTGCATCCGCGGCATCTGTATTAGACGGTCATACCCTAACAGTTAAGGGACAAGCCGCTAGAGCGTTGAGTATATCAGCGGTCGCATCATTTGTTGGCGGGCTGATCAGTACCATCATTCTGATCGCGATTGCGCCAAAATTGGCGACGTTTGCATTACGTTTTAATGCCCCTGAATATTTTGCGTTGGCACTTTTTGGTTTAACAATTATTGCGAGTGTCTCTTCAAAAAACATATTCAAAGGCTTACTGGCAGGTTGTGTTGGTTTACTTGTCTCGACAATCGGACTTGATCCTATTAGTAGTGTGCCTAGGTTTACGTTTGGCATTATGGATCTCTATAGTGGTGTCAATGTTATTCCGGTATTAATCGGGCTATTTGCATTATCTGAAGCGTTAAATCAACTTGAAAAAATAGTGTCAGAGAAAAAGGTTAAGGCAGTAAAATTTGATCACAAATTACTGAGCAAAAGTGATTTAAAAGAGATGATGCCAACCGCCATCAAGAGTGGCTTGATGGGAACCACCATTGGGTCGGTACCAGGTGCCGGCGCGGATATCTCGGCTTTTGTTTGTTACAACGAAGCGAAACGTTCATCGAAGAACCCAGAAGAGTTCGGCCAAGGGTCAGTGCGTGGATTAGCATCGGCTGAAGCGGGCAATAATGGCGTCACGGGTGGAGCACTTGTACCATTGCTGACTTTAGGTGTTCCCGGTGATGCGGTTGCGGCGGTATTACTTGGCGCGCTTATTGTGCAAGGTTTAACACCCGGTCCGTTGCTGTTTGCCCAAAACCCGGACGTTGTCTACGGGGTGTTCAGCTCTATGCTTGTTGCTAACATCATTATGTTGGTCATAGGTTTGATCGGTATTCGATTCTTCTGTCGTATAGTTGAAGCACCAAAAATGTTGATGATTCCTATTATTATATTTTTGTCAGTTATTGGTGCCTATGCCATTAATAATTCAATGTTTGATGTGGGAATTGCTATTGGATTTGGACTTCTTGGTTTTGTATTTAATAAATTAGATGTGCCTTCGTCACCTATTTTATTAGCTATCATTCTTGGCCCGATGGCGGAAACAAACTTAAGAAAATCATTGCTCATGTTTGACGGCAGTTGGTCATTTCTTTATGAACGACCAATCGCGCTAGGCTTTATTTTACTGGCCGTTTTCTCTGTTTACTCAACGATGAAAATGAAGAAAAAGCAAGCCAGAAAAGAGGGCTAACGATGACATTGTTCGTTATGGGACCGTCTTTGTTATAACAAAGCTTATCAACTGTAAATGCTCAACGTAAAGTTGGGCATTTTTTTATTGAAACAATACAGCAATAGTTATTGGCTCATTTTATATAGTTGACCAAATGTCGTGCTGTTATTGGGTTGCAGACGCTTGTTGATCGCTAACAGTAACTCCGCGGTAGATACTGCATCTGCCAGTGCGTTATGGCTATTGTATTCAGGCAGATTATAACGTTGACGAACACCTGATAAAGTGAGGTCAAGATCATCATCTTGGTTAATCGCTTTGGCGCGCTTTTTTTCAATACATAATGTGTCGATCCAAATCAGTGGCGCATTAGGTAGGTGAAAAGAGTGCTCCAGATAATGGTTCATAAAGTTTGCTTCAACTGCGCAAGCATGGGCCACAATAATCTTCCCTTTTGCGGCTTGAAAAAAAGTGTTCATCGCGTCATGAATGGAGACGCCTTCAGCCAACATTTGCGGAGTAATATGGTTAATGACGGCTGTCTGCGGGTTTATCTGAGAGGCGTCGTTAATATAGATATGTTGCGCCGTGAGCAAGTCGATTTTTCCTTGGCTTATTGTCACCCACCCCATAGAGAGGATGAGGTCTTGCTTGCTATCCAGACCTGTCGTCTCAAAGTCCAGCACAATATAATCGAGATCCATGGCAATATCAGCGATGTTAGGAATCGGCTGCTGGATAAGTTGAGAAATAACATTGGGCAGAGGGAGTGATGAATGGTAAGCCTCTCGTCGACGTTTTATTCGTTCTAAAGGATGGAAGTAGCTAAGTAAGTTGATCATTGGTTTTTCTCATCACTGATAGTTTGTTTGCCCGATGTTGCTGTTCATTTGTTGAAAGTCATTTAATGATATTCACTTGCTGTTATTTAGCGGTTAGTTACACCTTGGTGCTCGATTTGCTGAGTCGAATCATCGGCTAAATCGTATTTTTGCCGCTTCTTGAAGGTCGGCAATAATTCTAAATGCGTCTTTTAAATGTTTACGCTCAAAGCTGCCGAACCGATCGGGATTGATATGGTTATCAGGTTTATTTCCCTGCTTTAACGCTTCGAGCTGGTGGCTGAAGCGAAAAGACAAAATAAATTGGTAGGCTCCAGTTATGTTTTTGAAAGCATCCTCACTCAATACACCCTGCTGTTTAGCTGCGTTGAAGCGTTCACCGGTCGCACTGAGATCTGATTCGACAGCGAGACCATAGATTCGAGCCAAATCGATGATTAAGTTGATGGCGTATTTTTTAATATTTAATGTCTTATTATTTTCTCCTGACTTCTCCAGCACCAAACTATTAAAAATGCCTAAAGGAGGATGCGTATTGACTGCGTCCTTAACCAAGATACTGAGAAACTCACGATTGGAGCGAATATTGCTGTGCATTGCATTTCTCAGCTCTGTTTCATACTCTCGGTTGCCATAGAGCGAACGGATCTCCAAGAAGACACTAATATTTAGCAGACACTGGTATTCCGGATTGGCCACCCATTTCTTATAGTAGAGTTTCCACACCGCTAACGTTTGACACCATTTAGGCGTAACCGCCATGAACTTTCCGGGGCAGAGAGGATAGTGACAGTTCGCCAGACCTTTCGTTACAATCGTTGCCAATTGATTGAAATAGAGTCGATCTTGCTCGGTCGCATTATCATCAAGAACGATGGCATTGTCTTGGTCAGAGAGCATATGAACCTCATTTCTAGCGTGCGATCCCGCTACTATCCAACTGAAGTCACATGGCGGAGGCCCTAGCTGATCAATGGCAAATTGGATAAGACGTCGAGTATAGGCATCCATTATCATTGTCATCACTTTTCCAATGGTCTCAGGCGAGACTCTGCCTTCTACCAATGCTTCAAATATAGCCTGACGCTCAGCGGTGAAACTGGTTAGGGATGCTATGGAGTTGGCGTATTTTATTTTTTCGATCAGGAAAATAGCTTGAACACGATGATTTTGTACCAAGTGAGTAGTGGTGAGTAATCCAACCACTTGATTATTTTTGATGACTGGTAGATTACGAATATTGAACTGCATCATCATTGAAGCCGCATGGAGCACAAGGTCATCTGGTGCGATTGTGAGCGGTGAGTGCGTCATTACCTCAGAAATAGGTTTATCTGTCGCGACGTTATGCGCGATGACACGTTTGGTCATATCACGGTCGGTTACTAAGCCAACGATCTTTTCATCCTCATAGACCACAGCGCAGGAAGAGCGTTGAATCACTCGCATTTCATGCGCTACGGCTTGGATTGTTTGGTTAGCGGTAACAACGGCCACTCTGCCACTCGCCACCTCTTCCACTCGTTTAATGAATAGCCCTTTTTCTTTATTGGACCAAACCACATCAAGTGCCGACTGCAAACGCACCTGCGCTTGAGAGGCAAAATGTTCCGCGCAATCGGGAAACTGGATGAGCAGTTCTTGCAATGCGGAGTGAGGAATGAGATAGAGCAGGGTGTTTTCGATAGCCGTGGCGTGATAGCCATCCGCAGGAGCAGTGTCTGAGTTTAGAAAGGTAAAACCAAATAAATCTTCTGGCCCGAGTTTGGCTCGCAGCACGCCATCAGTTTTACGCTGTTCCATGGAGCCCGTACGGATAATATAAAGTGATTTTTGCTGACCTGGAGTACAAAAATCAATCACTTCTCCTTTTGCAAGGTAGGTTATTTTAATCTGCGAAGCCAATTGCCGAATGGCAGATTTTGGAATTTTATCAAACGGATCAACTTGACCGATAAACTGGATAATATTAGGTAATAGTGAATGGGTCATAATAGATAACCATGATCTGTTGATTATTTGTATTATTATATAATGTAACTGAATTGTGATTAGGAAGGAAATAATTTTTAGATGGGTATTGGTGAGTCAATGAACAGAATAAAAAAAGCACACCGAGGTGGTGTGCTTTTCGCTAAACGGTATAAATTAAGTCTATTACTCTTCGGGTAATCTGTGCTTTGAAGCAAGCAAATGATCCGCTGATGCTTGACGTGCTTTGTCACCATTTCCTGCCATGATGGCATCGTAAATATGTCGATGCTCATTGATGCAGGTGCTGCCTTCTTCTGAAGAGTGGGCAATAAAGTTAACGAACATGGTGGTTAAAATATTGCCGAACGGTAGATAAAAGTCATTTCCAGTGGCATTGAAAATTTGACTATGGAAGCGGGTATCTACTTCCATCCACTTTTCTTGATCAAACTCTGAAGCCTCTGCAATTTCTACCATTGCTTGAAATGTCTCTGACAACTCAATGCGTTGTTCTGCTGTAGCAAATTTCGCGGCGAGGGCACACGCCTCTGGTTCTATTGCGCGACGAAGTCCTAAAAATTGATGACAAAATTCATCAGGATCGGCCAGACCATCCATCCACTCAATTAATTGAGGATCTAGAAAGTTCCAATAAGCGCGATTAATCACTCGCGTGCCTACTTTAGGTTTTGATTCCAATAGCCCTTTGGAGGTGAGCAGTTTTACTGCCTCACGTAGTGCTGTCCGACTAATGCCAAATTGTTCACACAGCGCCATTTCTCCGGGAAGTATAGAACCTTGGGCAAGCTCTCCAGATAAAATACCACGCGCTATTTCACGGGCAACTTGCACGTGAAGGCTACGTCTTGAACCTGAAATGGAACTGAATTCATTGGCCATAGTTATACTTATCTTTCGTTATAAATGTATTATTTAAGAACGATACTATCACTGAACAGTGCTAACACCAAATGAACATTACCTCATTAGTCTACTCTCTCACACCTTTATTTCGCTGATATAAGAGGGCCTTTTCCCGTCCGTCACGGGTTTTTGCTCTTTAATGGTCTTTTTTGTAATACAATTAAGCTCAAAATGACACTTAATAAGGTGATTTTCGTCACATTATTGCGCCTAATTTAACAGATTAAGTCGAGAATAGGCTTTTTTCGCTTGTGTATAAAAAGTGGTATTGTATTATTATTTAAAGTGTAAAAAACGATAGGTAGATTCTAATGTTTAACGATTTAAAAAATAAACGAGTTCTTATTACAGGTTCTACAGCTGGTATGGGGCTGGCCACAGCTCGAGTATTTGCAAAATATGGTGCCAAGATTGGTATAAACAGCCATATTGCAGGTGCTGAAGTAGAGAGCGCTCTTGCTGAGTTAAAAGAGCTAGGTGGTGATGTCGCTTTCTTCCAAGCTAACCTTATGGAAACATCAGAGTGTAATAAGCTGGTAACGGAATTTACCGATCATTTTGGTGGCTTAGACATCCTCATTAATAACGCAGGCGGTCTTGGCGGACGTGAAAATTTAGAAAACATCGATGATGAATTTTACGAGCGTGTTATGAATCTCAATGCGCGTTCTGCATTAATGACGACAAAGTTCGCCATTCCTTTCTTACGTGCATCAGCGGCTGAATCGGGTGAAACATCTTGTGTGATCAGTACGGGCTCTATCGCGGCACGTGAAGGCGGCGGTGTAGGCGCTGGTATTTATGCGGCATCTAAAGCTTGGTTACATGATATTCACCGTAACTGGGTAAAAGAGTTCACCAAAGATAATATCCGCTTCAATATTGTATCGCCTGGCACTATCGATACTGCCTTCCATGATGGTAAGTCAGACGAACTAAGAGCAACAATCTCTGGCACCATTCCAATGGGCCGTTTTGGTCGCATTGACGAAGTCGCTCCTTCGTTTGCTTTCTTTGCGTCTCATGCCTGCGCAGGTTATGTCACTGGGCAAATATTGGATGTGAACGGCGGACAGATGGCACCGTAGTATTGCGTGTACAGTCAACTATGCTAGATCAACCGCTCCAATTAAAAGCCAGATTTATGTATCTGGCTTTTAATTTATGAGCCTCAAGCATACTTGACATCATACTTACCTATACGAGAGGCACACCATGGCAACATTTTTATCTGTAGCAGGTTCTAGCCGAAAGATTCATGTTCAAGTAGCAAGACAAATTGCTCGAAAAATATTATCAGCCGAGATACTGCCAAATGAGAAATTACCCAGCGAAATAGAGCTGTGTGAGTTATTTGGAGTCAGCCGCACCGCATTAAGAGAATCCACCAAACTTTTGTCTGCCAAAGGGTTAATTGAATCTAAACCAAAAGTTGGCACAACGGTTCGTCCTCGAAAATGCTGGCAATTTCTCGACCCACAACTCTTAGAATGGATCCAAGACCTCGACAATACCCAACCTTTTCTGGCTCAGTTTTTGGGTTTGCGAAGAGCAATAGAACCCGAAGCGTGTGCATTGGCTGCGGTCAATGCTACTGCAGAGCATCGCAAACTTTTATCTATTTATTTTCAAGAGATGAGTATGGCGGCAGAGCGAATGGATTACCAAGAGTGGACACAGTACGACCACTTGTTTCATCAGGCTATTTTCCTTGCGACAGGGAATCAGTTCTATATTCCATTTAGCAATATTCTCTCTACTATTTTTAAGCAATTTATTGACCATGCGGCAGAAGGTGGGCGTTTCTGTTTAGCCGAACATCAAGCTATATACAACGCCATTATGCTTGGCAACAAAGCCGATGCGAAGAAGGCATCACAATTATTATTGGGGCAGCATAATCAGAAGATAGCGTTAGCGACCGACTATTAAATGCAATGGTCTTTAATATCAATCACTGCTTATCAATATTTACCAATGCTCAAGACATCTTGGTATCTGCATTAAATTAGGACGTGGCGTGTTTTCTCAATCTCATAACTGCAAGAGTCTGTATATCCGCAAAAATCTATCTTTGGCTTGGCCGCTAGCATTGAATGCACTGCTTATGCAGTCGATGTTAATGATAGACACCCTATTAATCTCTCCGTTAGGGGAAGTGTCACTTGCGGCGATGGGGATAGCAACAACCATTGTCGCCTTTGTCCTCGGCATTCAGATGGCTTTAGCCAATGGTACACAGTTGGTTTTAAGCCGTTCAGTTGGTTCAGGCAGTTCGCTTGCTTTGAATCGAAGCTTTTGCTCAGGGCTTTTTATCAATGTCATTATCGCGATATTTTTTTGCTTGATGATCAGTGCGTTTAATCAGGAATTAATATCTGCGTTAACAGATGATGTTGAGCTTCATCAGGAAATTAATGCCTATCTTTCTATCAGTAAGTACCTTGTTTTGTTTAACGCAGTTACACAGGTTGTAATTGCTTTTTTTAATGCACGCGGTCGAACTCGAGTGCCATTTAAGGGGTACTTAATTGAGCTACCCATTAACATCGTATGTTCCTATTTGCTGATTTATGGCGTGAATGATTTCTCCGGATTAGGGCTGCAAGGCGCGGCGATAGGAAGTGTGGTTGCGATAGTCGTTAGGATGGCGTATCTGCTTTCGTGTATAAAATTTGATGATAGCGCTAAGGTGTCATTGCC
The DNA here is from genome assembly GCF_013114595.1 of Vibrio sp. 99-8-1. Classification (GTDB taxonomy): domain Bacteria; phylum Pseudomonadota; class Gammaproteobacteria; order Enterobacterales; family Vibrionaceae; genus Vibrio. The sequence goes on from NZ_VTXE01000003.1 coordinate 62,816, forward strand.
AGCGCCTAGCCCTGCTGTTATCGAAAACATGCTTTATCATTTTAAGGAAATTTTTCCCGTTGCGGCTAATGTCACCATGCTGCAAATTGGCGCAACAATTTATCAGCTTTTATATTCGCAACTTACCATTCACTCCTATGTGGCGATTACGTTGATCATGCCATGGATACGAGCAGGCACGCAGTTTATTACTGCTTGGGCTCATTCGTCAGCAATTACTATTAGCCAAGCGATTGGCTCGAAGAAACTGCAAGATTTAAATAAGAATGTTGATGTCAGTATCGATATCGCGGTGGTTATTTCGTGTCTTTCTGCGGTTTTCTTTCTTGTGTTAAGTTTGTTTTTATCTTCAATATATCCGGAGTTAGATGATGCCACTTATCAGGCATTAACGGTTATTGCTCCTCTCTATATTCTCTTACCCGTGGTTCGTGGCTACAACACCGTTCATGGTCATATCTTGCGGGCTCTTGGTAAAACCACGGATGTATTTAAAATCAATTTTACTGGCCAGTGGCTCATTGCAATTCCGTTATGCGCACTAGTGATCTTGGTTTTTGATGGTTCAATTTTCTGGGCATTTGCCATACAACCATTGGAGGAGATAGTTAAAGCATGGCCGTTTCGTCGCTTGGCTCGAAAATCCCTCGCAGAGTTTGATGGCAACAAAGCGAATCATCTAATGTACGATTAAGTTATCGAGCCATAATTGGTATCACATGAGAATCACTACATAGACTTAAGCCATTGAACAAACTGCCCTAAAGCTTCATACCAAGCAGTCGTTGTTTGGGCGAGCAACCCGCCATGAGGAAGGTAATAGTTCCACGTTTTCTCTTTATCTGAGTTCTTTACCCAATAGCCAGTAGGCGCGGGTATCGGATCTAACCCTTGCGACTTAAAGTAGTTCATGGCGCGAGGCATATGTGAAGCATTGGTGATTAGGATAACATCGGCGTCTTTAACCATTGGATAAATACGTTTTGCTTCTTCTTCGGTGTCTCTAGAAGAGCCATCCGCAAGAATAGCTTGTTGGGGGACGCCAAGTAACATTAATGCTTGTTTTACTTTTTCCGCATTCGTCACCGAGTCGTATCCGGCATAGCCTGAGGTGATGATTTTTGCGTTTGGATGCAAATTGTAAATTCGTAGCGCTTCTACTGAACGCTCTAATGAACAGACGCCCAATTGGCTGGTTACCGGCAGTGATGGCGAGCTTATGTGCCCACAACCCAATACCACGATGTAATCAATATTAGGGACCTTATTTAAGTAGGCGGGGTACTCATTTTCCAGTTGGGTCATAACTCGATTTGAGACAGGTGGTAATGTTGCTAAAAGCAATAGTGTGGTTGCCATGACTAAGCTAAAGAGGCTCAGTTTAGGTTTAAACCGATGAAGTAAAATAGCGGTCAAAAGAAGCAGAGATATTATGGTTATAGGCATGACTGAAACAGTAATGACCTTTTTAAGAAGAAATAGAACCATGGGTAATAACTACACTATAAGTAAAAATAGGCTTGATGATTTACATCAATAAGCTAGGTGAATGTTTATTCTACTACAATCTGGTAAAACTTACTTTTTGAATGATGGCTTTGAGTCTTGTCTTTCGCTAAGGCTTAGTGTTGGACGTGAAATTGTTTTTGAACGAAAGTTCAATTACACTTTGATGAGATGCGTAATTGAATCATTGGAAACAGAGTTATTCATGGTAAATAAGATAAAGTTCAACCGAGATGATGTGATAGCGAAAGCCACAAACCTATATTGGGAAAAGGGCTTTAATGGTACTTCTATGCGAAACCTACAAGATACGATAGATCTTCGCCCTGGTAGCATCTACTCTGCTTTTGGTAGCAAAGAAGAGTTGTTTAAACAGTCGCTGTCCCACTATGCAGAGCTCGGCCAACGTCAGTTATCGCTCTGTCTACAAGACACAGACTCTATTGTTGAAGGCTTGATGTTGTTTACTCAAAGGCTGGTTGTTAACTCTCAGAAAGAGAGCCCAAATGGCATGTGTATGTTGCAAAAAACCGTTGCTGAACTAACCGATGATCAAGCTGAACTTTTAGCGTTTGCACAGCAGTTAATGCAAAAGATGGAGCGAAAGTTTGCTGCTCTACTAAAACAGGCGATTGATAATGGGGAACTCGCCAGTGATAAAGATCCTGCCAGACTAGCACGTCATCTACAAATTCAGATTTTAGGACTTAGAAATTACGCCAGAGTGAATCGAGGAAACATAAATCAAGATGAACTGTCGGATTTAGTAAAAGGCATTTTTGTTCAGTCTCCTTTTTAAACCATGCTTTTCTACCAATCTCTAATCGACCAAAATCAGCCATGAGGTATCAACTCTGGCTGTCGATTATCGTTTCAACCCCATCGCTTAATTCACAATCGAATAACTAATAATATAATAATTGAACGATTGGTCAAAATTGATATTGAGCGATCGTTCAAATTGTTCTATAGTGATTTAAAGTCAACACTGAGCCACCGTATTTACCACTATTAAAGTGCCTCGAATCAACGAGTTCACGGTGTCATTTAAATCATTACAGGGAGTTATTCATGCTTAAGTTCTTTTTTCATCAAACCCCAAACCCAATGAAGGTAGCGCTGTTTCTAGCGGAAACAGATTTACCGTTTGAGCTTGTTGCTGTGGATACTCTAAAGGGTGAGCAACATTCAGCGGAATACCGCGCTATCAATCCAAATGGAAAACTACCTGCTATCCTAGATAATGGTGTTCGAGTGTTTGATTCCAATGCGATCTTGCTTTATTTATCTGAGAAGACAGGTCAGCTGACGGGAAAAGCGGAAGAGCGTGCTGAGCTGTTGTCGTGGATGATGTTTATAGCGTCAGGGCTTGGGCCTTTTTCGGGACAGTCAGTGCACTTTCATCATGCTGCTCCGGAGTCGATTTCCTATGCAAAAAATCGTTATTTGCGTGAGGCACAACGTCACTACGAAGTATTAGACATACATCTAGAAGGGCGTGATTATATTGTTGGTGAACAACTGACTATTGCTGACATTGCAGCGTGGGGATGGATAGATAAAGTGAAGCCAGTGTTAGGTGATGATGATTTACAATCATATCCAAACTTGCAACGTTGGTTTGACCGAATTAACAGCCGTCCTGCAGTGGCAGTGGCACGAAATATTGCCAACGGCGTTGACTTTAAATCTTCGGTTGATGATGAAAGTAAGCGTGCACTATTTCCATCGAACTTCCCGAAACAGAAGCGTGGACAGTAGGCTAGGGTGGTCAGCCAGCAGTTTTCATTTTTGCATGTAGCGTAAAGAGAACAATTAGCCGTTATTCTATCTGTTGGTTTGCTACTTTTATTTAAAGAGCAATCGCCATTATACGGATTACATCAGTGATGTGTTGTGAAGTAATCAGCTCAGTCTGTAGACTCATCACATCAATTTGAACAAAGGAATAAATTATGAGTGATAAGCAGTATCAACCGCCAAAAGTTTGGCAAAACGAACCGAGTAGTGGTAACCAATGGGCGAACATAAACCGACCTGAATCAGGTGCAAGGTTTGAGCGTGAATTGCCAGTGGGTGAGCACTCACTACAGCTATATTCCCTTGGAACGCCTAACGGTCAAAAAGTAACGATTTTGCTGGAAGAGCTATTAGCTCTCGGGATTAAAGAAGCAGAATATGATGCATTTTTAATTAATATTGGCGAGTCAGATCAGTTCTCTTCCGGTTTTGTCGGTGTGAACCCTAACTCTAAAATCCCTGCTTTAGTTGATAAAACCGGTGATGATGCGGTAAACGTGTTTGAGTCTGCTTCTATTCTTGTTCACTTGGCGGAGAAGTTTGATCAGTTTTTACCAAAAAGCGGCCCGGCAAGAACTCAAACGTTCAACTGGCTATTTTGGGCACAGGGTTCTGCTCCATTTTTAGGAGGAGGGTTTGGTCACTTTTATGCCTATGCTGATGAAAAACTGGAATACCCAATTAATCGTTTTGCGATGGAAGCTAAACGCCAATTGGATGTTCTGGACAAACAACTGGCGCAAAATACCTATGTATCTGGTGAAGAATATACCATTGCCGACATGGCTATTTGGCCTTGGTATGGCAACCTAGTATTAGGCAAACTATACAATGCAGCGGAGTTTTTGCAGGTAGAGTCTTATACCAATGTTGTGCGTTGGGCAAAACAGCTCGAAGCGCGTGAAGCGGTGCAGCGAGGTCGTATTGTGAATCGTTCATTTGGCGAACCGTCAGAGCAAGTACCTGAACGTCATTCTGCGCAAGATATAGATAAGGTTCTAAACTTGCGCTCTTAACGGCACTGCTATTATTTCTATTTAGTTACTTAACTCTATCATCAATGATTTGTTGTGCGATGCTGGTCATGGTGTCGCCAATAATGGTTGGCTTTTTGTAGATCGCATTGTAAGGGGTGTTAAATCGATTGATAAACGCGGCATTAAGCCCTGCACAGAGCGCACCGTGTGTGTCCCAGTCATGAGTGGCAACCAAGCATGCATCTTTAGCCGATACACCGATTGCTTGAAGTGCGTATTGGTAAGCATCCTTTGATGGTTTAAAGGTTCCAGCGCTTTCAACCGATATGACGTCATCAAATTGCTGAATGATGTTAGCGTTAGTTAGCTGCGCATCGAGCAGCGTGAGGGATGAGTTTGAAAAAGCGACCAACTTGAATCCGGCGCGTCGTAACATGGTTAACGACGGTGATATATCGTCGTGAGGCGGTAAATTGGCGAATGTGCTGACAATATCGTCAAGTTCGTTGTCAGATAGCGTGGTGTTAAGACGCGCCGCTAAAGTGACTAAAGCAGCGTGGGCAAGCCGTTTAAAATTTGTTTTTACCCCAGTAATGAGGGAGACCGTTGACGAGTGAAGTAGCATTGCGAACCAAGTGTCCATATGGCTCTCATTATTTAAGTAAAGCTTGAACTTGGGGCGCAGTGGACTGAGATCCAACACGGTTTCATTAATATCAAAAAGAATCACTTTCTGCATGTCTACAACTCCTTGTCACTTATTGGCAATATCGATGAGAACGATGGTTCAATAGTAGTGGTTATTTTTATATACAAAAAGTGATTCAAGCAGCACCAGGCTTAACCAATGTGATTGGCTGGTGGTTTTTTACTAATGTCTAAAGCGAAGAGGGCTTCGGATTAGCAAAACAATTAAACTCGATATCATTTCAGACGTTGTCTGTCCTTGGTGCGTAATCGGCTATAAGCATCTTGAAGCGGCGATTGAAGAGTTGGCGATACAAGACAAGGTTGAGATCGAGTGGCAACCGTTTGAATTAAACCCTGATATGCCTGCAGAAGGGGAAGGGTTACGGGAACATATTGCCCGCAAATATGGCTCATCTCGTGAAGAGAGTGATCAAGCAAGAGCGAACATTACTCAGCACGGCTCCCAGTACGGTTTTCAGTTTGATTTCTTTGAAGAGATGAACATGGTTAATACGCTGGATGCTCATGTGTTATTGGACTTTGCTCATCAGGTAGGTAAACAGACAGAGCTGAAATTACGTCTGTTTTCAGCTTATTTTACCGAACACAAAGATGTTTCTGATCGCGAAGTACTGATTAAAGAAGCGGAGTCGGTAGGGATCGCTGCTGAACATGCGTTGGCCGCACTGGCGGATGAGCAAATTAGAGAGCGAGTAAAAGGGTTGGAGGCGCAGTTGCAACAAATGGGTGTGTCTGGTGTACCTACTGTCGTGTTTAACCGCACTAGTGCATTAACAGGTGCTCAACCGCAAGAGACATTTAAGCAAGTACTTACCGAACTGTTAGAAGAGTAACTCATTTCACATAAAATCTAGGGAAGAGGCTTTTACCAACAGAGTTTCGAACTCTATTTTTGACCGTTGACATTACCCATGTAAGTGATTTAAAAACACCCCGTGAAAAATTGAAATTCACGGGGTGTTTTTGTTACTGATTCTTGCCGTAGAATGACTATGCCTTCAAATCACTGCCTTGATCAGCAGCCAATAAATTCTCGCTAAACAAGCACCTTGAAGTCACTTGAGTATATTAATGGCCTAATTCCGCTACGTCATCTCGGTTTTCTTTACGACTAAACAATGTATTTAAATCTTCATTCACCATAACGAGAGCCGGGATCAGTAGCAAAGTAATGATCGTGGCAAACAGTATGCCATAGCCCATTGAGGTTGCCGCAGGGATTAAAAATTGTGCCTGCGGTGACGTTTCAACCAATAATGGCATTAGACCAAAATAGGTGGTGGTGGACGTGAGTAGGATTGCCCTAAGACGCCCAGTTCCCGAATCGACTAAAGCGTCCACAACGGTGAGCCCTGCTTCTCGGCCACTATTGTATCGAGAGATAAGGAGCAGACTGTCATTGACCACCACCCCAGCGAGAGCAAGAATGCCAAATAGCGACAGTAAACTAATAGGAATCCCGTGCAACATATGGCCGAGCAGAGCGCCAATAATGCCGAATGGAATGGCAAACATGATGATAATGGGCTGAAGATACGATTTAAGTGGTATCGCAAGCAGGGCATAAATGGCAATTAAAGCAATCATAAAGACACTTTCTAGCGACTGCGTTATCTCTCTTTTCTCTTTGTCTTGGCCTGAAATTGAGACAGTCAGATCAGGATAGCTCTGCTGAAGTTGGCGCAAAATGCCGCTGTTGAGGCTTTTCATTACATCATCCAGTGAGGTCGTCGCTTTATCCACATCTGCGGTGATTTGGTTTACACGCTTACCATCAATTCGTTCAATACTTTTGGAGACATATCGGGTGGAAATGGTGGCAACTGATGTTAGAGGTACAATTTTTCCCGTGGCGAGGTGGATATCCGCGTATTGAAGATCATCGAGCGTCTCTCGGCGATTATCTGGATATTGAATCTTCACTTTTACTTCATTTTGTCCTTTTTGCAGCCGCTGAATAACGTGTCCTTGGTAGGCGAATTTAAGTTGCTGAAGCAGTTCCGTATTTGTCAGCCCCATCGCTTGACCTTCGGGATTCACATTTATGTCAACCTGAGTTTGAGCGGCAGCCAATCCGTTTTTAACGCCAAAGACACCATTAATTTTTTCCAGCTCATTAGTCAGAATGTTTCCTGCAAGCTCTAATGTTTGACTGTTATTACTATTGAGTTCAATGCTTATGTCTTTTTCCGCAATCATATCAGCATTAAAACTACTGCTGTCCACCCCTTCTAGTGCAGGCACCATAGATTGCCAGCGCTTAGCAATTTCAGTGGCAGCAAAGGGTCTTTGGTTGTTAGCGGACAGTCCTGCGGTTAACGTTATGCTGTTATCTGAGGTTTCGGTTAACAAGCTTTGAATGGGGTCGATATCCAAAGCAAATTCTTTGATAAGGTCGCCATTAAGTTGCTCTGCTAAACGTTCAATTTTAAGCGCTTCTCTTTGTACTAAACCGTAGCCAGCATCGTCTTTGAATAAAACGGTTACCTCAATAAAGTCCATTGATATCTCTGGGAAGAAAACCATTTTGATTTTTCCAGATAGTACCGAGCCAAAAACCAACACAAATAGCGAAACAAAAAGCGCCAGTGCCGCGTAACGATAGCGCAAGGTGATGATAAGAAACGGTTTGTAGTAGTGATGAGTCACATAGCTTAATCCAGCCAGCACCTTTTGTTGAAATCGGTTCCAGTAACCGCCCAAACTTCTCTTGTTAGAGTTTGAATGCATACGCAGGTGAGCGAGATGAGACGGTAGAATGAGTTTCGACTCGACGAGAGAGAAGAATAAACAAAACGTTGCCGCATAGGCGAATTGTGCGAATATTTTGCCAAGTTCTCCCTCTACCAGACTCATGGATAGAAACGCCACCATTGTCGTCAGGACGCCAAAGGTGGTTGGCGTGGCGACCTTTTTGGCTCCTGAAATGGTGGACTCTATACTCGGCCCTTTCTTTTCCCGCTCTTCATAGACACTTTCTCCGATTACAACCGCGTCGTCGACCACGATCCCCAACGCCATGATAAAACCAAATGTGGTCATTTCGTTTAACGTCATTCCGAAGAGAGAATCGCTCATAAGGATCATGGCACCGGAAAATATAACCGGTAGGCCAAGTCCCACCCATAAGGCAACTCGAATATTTAGAAATGTCGCCAACAGCGCAATCACCAGAATCACCCCCATAAAGCTATTGTTTAATAATAGCGACAGGCGATTTTTAATGGGTTCACTGCGATCATTCCATAACTCAATATGAATATTGGATGGCAGCGTACTCTTGAATTCATCGACCACTTTTTTGGTCTCTTTGGCGACAACCGTTATGTTGGAAGAGCCATACATATTAACGTTAAGCCCGACAGAAGGATTGCCCTTATAACGTGTTAAGGCATTTTTGCTGGAGAAGTCATCTTTAACCTCCGCAATATCCGATAAGCGGAGGCTCCTTCCACTCGGAAGTTGTTTTATTGGAATGGTCGCAAACTCTTTTGCACTGCGTTTCTGTTGTTCTGTTTTTAGTACTAGTGTGCCTCCTTTCCCCTTGAGTTCACCGCCCGTATCGGTAATGGAAGCCGCGCTCACTTTGCGTGCAACTTCGGACAGCGATAGGCCGAGGGCTTGAAGTTTGCTCTCGTCAACTTGGATGGTGATCTCCTCGTTTTTCCTGCCAATATAATCGATTTTTGGGATAGCACTATTGGCAAGGAGTCGAGAACGAAGGCGTTCAGCATATTGCTGAAGGACCTTGTTGCTTACGTCACCATATAAGCTTATGGATATCACGCCATTGGTTTCTACTGCCCGATTTATAACCGGTTTTTCTGCCCGTTGCGGCAGAGTACTGATAACATCTACTTTGTTTTTGATATCTTGGTAAAGAGTATCCAAATTATAATTACTGGTTTTTGTCACGGTCATCGAAACAGCCTGACCCGTTGAGCTACTTTGAATGCTCTTTATGCCGTCGATACCTTGTAGCGCCTCTTCCAGTTTTAGCGCGATACCTTCTTCTGCCGATTGAGCTGAACCACTGTCAAAACTGACCTCGATAGAAACACTATTGGGCGGAATGGCCGGAAAACTTTCAGTGCGAAGCTTGGACATCGCAATCAATCCTGAGACCAGAATTAAGACCATCAACAGATTGGCAGCCACGGAGTTACGGGTAAACCACGCGATAATACCCTGATTAGGGTTTATGTTATCCATCGGTTTTTTCCTCAGTCGCAATCACTTTCATACCGTCAACGTAATGAGATAACGGCTTCTTAACTAAACTGATTTGTGGGTCGAGTTGACCTCGGGCAATACCAACTTGATTGGCATTTTTGAACAGGGTATTGGCTTTATATTTAAACAGCTGACTCTCCTTTTCAAACCAGATATACCCATCTGCAGTAAGTGACGATGATGAGATAACATAACTGTCGGGAATGGCTTTTCCTTTCAGACGAACGTTAACAAAACTACCAAATAGAAGAGGTGTCTCTTGCGATAGTGGTGAATCTATTACGACCGTTAGGGTTCTTGTTCGTGTACTCTGATCAATGACCAATGCAAGATCAGACACGCGACCACTCCATTGGTATTGACTGTTGTTCGGGGAGGAGATAGTGACGTGCAATGAATCAAGTGAGTTGGGAAGTTGCTGCCACTCTCTTTCTGATAAGGCAATCTTGATCTCCGCGGTTTTCGACGCTTTCAGTTCACCAATAGCACTTGCTTGGGAAACATAGCTTCCGTTGGTGACATTACGAGCCGTGACAACCGCATCAAATGGTGCATACACTTTGGTATTGGCGAGATTTGTCTCGGCATTTTTTACCGCTTTACTCGCGGCAAGGTATTGAGATTTGGCGATTTCAAGCTGGGGCTCTCTTAATGCCAGCTTGGTTGGCTTGCCTGAGATTTCCGATTTCTTCCAGTTATCCTTAGCTCGCTTATGTTTTCTCTGTTCGAGTAACAGAGCTAAGTGAGCATCGGCTAAGGTTTTGTTCGCATTAGCTAAGGTCGCCTGATAGTCCGAGTCTTCAATACGCAGTAATAGGGTTCCCTTTTTAACCCGCTTACCCACTTTGAACTGCTGAGATTTCCAAACCACCCGGCCTGAAACTTGTCCTTGAATGGATAAGGTCTCAGAAGAGACCACTTCACCATATCCTTCAATAATGCTGTTGTTAACACCCGATGTCAGGTGCTCAATCGTGACACCCGGCAGCATGATTTCGTTTTTAACCGATACGGTTTCAGGCTGATTACTGATGGCGTAGTTTGTGTATATGACCGCGGTGGGTATAGATAGGATTGCCAGAAAGCTGGCGCTGAGTTTTTTCATCATTGGCTTCTTCATAATCTACACTCCCATTCCTAGAGCAAGTCCAAGGGTAATTCGGTTGGAGAAACGGGCTTGTTCGGTTTCTAATAACTGTATTTTTGTTTGAAAGGTGGACTGTTTAGCAACCAACAGTGTCAGTACTCCGCTAGCCCCATCCTGATAGAGGTGCTGATAATTACGCATACTGGCGAAGGAGTGTTGGTAAGCTTTGCTTAGGTGGTACTCTTGAGATTTCAGTGACACCTCTTTATCAAAGGCGTTTTCAACTTCTGTAAGCGCGTTGAGCAGTCGTTTCTGATAATTGAGATAAGCTAATTTGGCATCCAATTCTGAAATCTTGGCACTGTTTTTAAGTGTGTCTCGATTGAATATCGGTGCAGTGATTCCCCCAATTAAGTTCCATGCCGAGGAACTGTCTAACAGTTGATTCATGGTTTTTCCTGTTCGGCTGGCTGAGGCGGTAAGCGTGAACTTAGGAAGCAGTTCCTTATAAGCGACCGAGGTGTTTTTATCTGCTGCGATGATTCTTTGATAAGCGGCGATGAGATCTGGCCTTGAGCCAATAACGTCGCCTAATACGGCGATCGGTGGCGTTGAGACAGAGATGGGTTCGAAGGTGATTTCAGAGTGCTCATCTTCAGACTGGCCTCTCAGAACATTCAGGTTTCGAATCGCGATTGCTTGACTCTGTTTTCTTGAGATTAATGTTGCTCTTACTTTCTCGGTAGAGGCTTTGGCCGCATCGAGATCAGCTTGCTCTTTTTCACCATCAAGCACCTGTTCAAGGATGATTTCTTCGGTGTGTACTAAACTGGTCACCCACTGCTCCTCAACGGCAATGATTTGTGCGCGGTAGTTGATATCGAGCCAAGCTTGAATAACCCTTGCGGTTAAAGAGTTTCGAGCGTAAAGGTAATCAAGCTCACTTGCTTTGGAGGTTGCTGATGCCGCGTCTGAAGCGTCAGCCAGTCGGCCCCATACATCTAATTCCCAACTCATATTGACCGACAAGGTTTGCGAGTTGGTTATGCTGCCTTGCTTTGCTCTAGAGGCTTGATAGCTGGTGGTTAAAGAGGGCTCACTCTTTATCTCTGCTTGATGCTCCAACAGACGAGACTGTTTAAGCCGAGTGGCGGTAGACCGTAGGTCGTAGTTTGCGGCTAAAGCTTCATGAACCAACTTAGTCACGGACTCATGATTGACCAATTGTAATAGTTGGTCAGTAAAGTCACCATTGGCAAACGCCTTGGTTGATTGCCATTTTTTAGGGACAGTGACTTCATTTTTTTTGTTGGCATACTCTTGCTGAGAGCCCGAAGAACTGCACCCTGCGAGCAAGGCAACGAGCCCAGCCGCAAACACGATCTTTATACTGCTTTTGTTGTAAAACATAATTCACCCTAATCATTTGGGCAAATTTATAGCTCACGCTAGGTGAATCAGAGGTGAAAAGTGATGACAAGCTCCATGAGTCGTTTAGCCTTAAACAGCTAACTTTCAATTATTAGCCATAAGTGGCTAATTACGCCTCCCTCAACAGGAAAGCGAATAGCTTGCGTCAACTCTCCCCATTTTCCATTATCTCAACGAGTTACAACACTCGCTGACACGTCTCTGGACAGGAATGATTTAGAGTTGCAACTCTCATCAGGTGGCTTTGAATAAGTTGAGGTTGAAAAAATGAACATTTACACTCTACAAACTCGAAGGTATTCAGCCATCAGTAAAGTAAACAATAGGGGCTAGAAGCCCCTATTAAATTATTTATCTACTTTACCAAGTAGATGATCTAAGAAATCTTGAGTTTTAACTTTTGAACCTGGGCGAAACTCCTTGATTTTATTGTAAGCATTCTTACAAATAGTATCTGAGTATGATTTTTTCGCCTCGTCAATATAGCGAACAATTACATCCCTTACTTCATATAATTCACTTCGATTAAGATACTCTCGATCTTCCTTAACTGCTGGCTCATCACCACCAGTTCTAGTTTCTGAAAGCTTTGGATCCGCATTTTCTCGTAGCCACTTTCCGACTTTTTTAGCATTTTCTTTCTTTGACATGTGTGCCTCAGTTTAAATTAATAGAAAAACAAACCTTTATTATGCAAGGTGTTGATATACATAAGGGTTGTTATTCGTAATTTCAATGGGCTGAAAGACTTTCATCGTATGTTAAAATTCAGATTGTGAAGGTAATGGGCAATTCTGAGTTAGTGACTTTGCTACTGCTGTACACCTAAGGAAGCGTTCGCTCCCTTAGGTGTCATTGATGCTATCCTTTAAAAGGTACAGTATAGTGTTCAACTATATCCTGACCTCGAAGCTTGTAGGTTGCCAACTTTTCACGTATTGCATCGACATTATTAATCTCGTTATGAGTAGAGATAGACTCAAAGAAGCTGAGAGCGTTGTTACGAAGTTCTTGTAACTTTTGGTCATTGACAATACGGATAGTCGGCTTAGGTGAAGATGCGTATTCAAACTGTACCGAAGGGTGAACCATTATCGGTGTATGCTGACTCGTAAAATCATACTGGTTTTCAAACCATGTGGAAGAACCATTTAGTTGATTACAGTAGCTTTTGTTTATTGTGTCAGAGGTAGCTTCATTTTTACACTCAATAACCAAATACTGCTGATTCCCAATAGACCAGAGGTTATCTGGTCCTTTGTTATAAGCAAGTTCTGGGCGTTGACTATTGAAGCCTAACATTTTGGCTAGGTTATCCATTGCAACTTCAAACTTATTCGCTGACTTAGGTTTGAAATACAAGTCGTCGATAACAGCATTTGCAGCAATAATCATTTTGTTTTTTATCAAGAACTTACTACTTAAATAGCTTGAGCACTGCTCTGCTTGTTCTTGAGTTAAACCATTGACTTTAGTGTAGCTAAGTCCAGACAATGGCTTTAAAAGCCTTTGGTTATAGGTGTTTGCATTAAGCAGTATCAACTGAGCCTGACTTTCATCATTGATGTTCGTATATTCAGCTAATACTTGCTTTAGGTATCCTTTTAAAGCGTTATCGTCGCAAGCATTCGCTGTTGCTTCAATTATGCGACATGCGCCATTAACATCACCACGGATCGCTGATAAGTAGGCATCATAAAGCGAAAGCTTAATTGGTTTACTTTCGGCTCGTTCTTCATAAGTCAACTGAGCGAGTTGCCCTTTACTAAACCCTACCCACTGCGCATCTTGAAGTAAACAGTAGTCCATTAACTTTTCCAACTCTGAAGCAGGTTTATCTGCGACCTGCGCTGCAACACTCTCCGATATGTTCATCTGTGCACGAGTAGCTGGTGAGAAGTTTTCGATAGCATTATCTGTATAGATGGTGCTTGTCAGTCCCTTGCCAGTTAGTAAAACCACACAATAGTCATCGCTTGAACGGACCCCACGCCCCATACCTTGCTCGATACGTTGAATCTTCTCAACATTGTCATAGTTACTAGACATCAGTGAAGACTGCTTCACTCTATCGATCAAATTTCTAGCATCAGGTAAACCGTCTATAACTAAGAGCCTACAGGCCGTTTGAGGTAGGTCAATGCCATCATAACGGTTATTTAGAACCACTAAGCCAACGTGTTGAGTTTTCAATCTAGCAACCCCTTCACTAATATTGCTTGAACTCAATGTCAGATCAGCAACACCTTCCCATTGTTTAGCGCGATATGTAGACGGGGCAATAACTACCACATTGTGTTTTTTAGACACGCTTGTGCATAGTTGTTGTATATCTTCGTCTGTTATTTGTGGGTTAATAACTTGAGGTAGCAAGATCATGCGGTCACCGACATCTCCGGCACTATCAGGAGTTATCGGATTGGATAGTTCATTAGGTCTCACTCCGAAATGAGTAGAAAGAATACTATCGTCTGCAAGCGTTGCAGTCATAAAGATCTTACGTGTTGCTTGTCCCAATGCTGGTATTACAGAAATAGGGATGAAATGAGGAGAAATCTCGACCTTATCTGCACTAAACACGCAGTTTGCTAACTGGAGGTGGTTCTTAAGCAGCGGGTATGAAAACTCGATGACACGTTCATTTTTGTATTTTACAAGTGATTGTGTAACTACTGCCTGTTGCTTTTGCCAGCTCCAGAAAGGTACTTGCAAGAAAGCACTTGGGTCACCGCTTAAGATCTCATGATATTTAGCATAATTCTGCCTTTCCAGAACGCTGTCAAATGTAGAACGTAGTTCATTGTATAAAGGAGAAGTACTGGGGATCTCCATTGTAAATTGCTGGTCAACAGTATCTAAACATGCATGAGCATCATCAATAATGATACTTCCAATAGGCACTTTAATGCCTTCATCATCAACACCAAAAACAGAACGACCATTCACAAGCTTATGAATATTAATCACAAGTATACTATTACCTGATAGATATCTCGGGTCATGCGGATTTTTTGTCGTATCAATGCCAAGTTCTTTGGCTTCCGATACTACTTGATCTACAAGATAGTTATCAGGTACGACATAGACCGCAGGTCCTTTCTTTTCATTCAAACAACTTTTTAACACAAGTAGACCCACTGACGTTTTACCACCGCCAGTATTCATCTTGATCACTAAGTTGTTCGTATCCCTTCTGTCATACCACTTCGTCCAAACTTGACTTTGAACATCACGTGGGTACTGAAACTTTCCGCTAACTTTGGGCAAAGCCTGAAAGATCTCTCGTGGATTGAAAGAGCTATCAACAGGGTTCGTGCCGCCTAACTGACTAAAATCTAACATTTATTTCCCTTATTGCACGCTAGTGTTTAGCCAACTATATTCATATAAGAGTGACAATACAACGACCAGCTTCACAGCCATTCCAAATGTTTTTGAAGTTAAAGTTGATTACGGCAATGAATCGCCGTCAAATGACTAGAGATCACACAACCCATACATGGTTGATCAAGTGCGTATAAATTCATTACCAAAATTAGAGTAAGTAGCCACTCAAGCAGGACTAATAAAAGAGACCCTAAATCATTTCGGGGCAAAGACGAGTTACAACACTCGCTGAAACGTCTCTGGACAAAGGCGTGTCAGGGCATCTTTAATTTAGCTATTGTTAGATAAATTTTAGTATCCCAAAATGAAGAGCGATAACGCTTGTTTAGGTGCAATGCGTAAATTAGGCATATCTACTCGCTCCATGTTAACTATATACTGACCACTATCCCGCAATTTCAATCAGGCTAAACTAATTTTCCGTAGGTATCATTATTACGATTTCTTAATTGGGCACCCAAAAATTATGCACGTTACAAAGCGCCATGAACGACAGATAAAAAAAGTATGCGATTTTATAGATGGGAACCTAGATGATGAGTTCTCTCTCGATCAACTAAGTGATGTTGCTGCTAGTTCAAAGTACCATTTTCATCGTATCTTTATGTCGTATATGGGGATTAGTGCCATGCAGTACGTGTTGCTGGTAAGATTGAAACGTGCTTCTTTCAGATTAGCGTTCGAGTCAGAGTACAGCGTTACAGATATCGCTTTTGAAGCCCGATTTGAGAGCCTAGAAGCTTTTTCTCGTGCTTTTTCTAGGATATTTGGACAGTCACCATCTCAATTTAGAAATCAACCTGAGTGGCGCTCTTGGCACTCAAAGTATGAATATCATCCACCGATAATAGGAAAAAATGTAATGAATGTTCAACTCGTTGATTTCGATAAAAGAGAGGTAGCACTAATTGAGCATAAAGGTAGCCCCGACCAAGTATATGAGACGGTCGCCAAATTTATAAATTGGAGAAAATCAACAGGATTATCTCCAATTAAAACTAGTGAAACATTTGGAATCCCACACTCTGACCCACGCAACACGCCAGAAGATGAGTTCCAGTTTGATATCTGCGGTTCGCACGAAGGCGAGGTTCCAGCAAATGCTTATGGTGTGAAATATGGAGTTATACCAAGTGGTAGGTGTGCCATTGTTATTCATAAGGGAAGCCATAACACTATTGGTGACACCTTGAATTACTTGTATCAAAAATGGCTGCCAGAGAGCGGTGAAGATTTAAGGGATTTCCCTTGTTTCTTCCGTTACTTGAATTTTGTTCATGAAGTAGATGAATGTGAGTTGTTAACGGAGATCTACCTTCCGATAAAATAATAAGGAGCTATGAGCGGTGGCCGGCATATTGATGTAAAAACAAACCGCCGCCGATTTGGTACGTGTTGCTAGGTTTCGGAGATTTATTCCACAATTTCAACGCTGCCAATTATTAGCAAAAGTTCTGCGTTCTCAGTGGTACGATTCGCCACTGAAAAAATGAGATAACAAACATGCAGGTGAAAACCCGCTCTATGGCACCGCACTCGCTAGCCTATGGGATCAAGCCGTCACTACCGACGGAGCACCGCGATCCATCGCCCTAAGTTTAATAAGCTGGTCAACGATGCAGCGACATAGGTCAGCGCCGCCGCCTTGAGAATTTTCTCCGCATGCTTCAGGTCACCATCGTGCAGATAGTCACCTTCCTTCAGGAGCGGTAACGCCTTGCCATAACTGGCATCGAACTCAACTGGAAGAGTCACTAGGTGCACTAAGGTACCTAGTGCTATTGAAACAACGCCGATCGCTATCATTAGCGCTCCCGCCTGTGGCAGGCGAGTTAGCATTAGGACAATGGGAGCAGCCACTAACATCATGCCAGCAATACGCTCGCCGACAACGGCAGCCTTCACGAGTTTCTGTCGGGTCAGGAACAATGCCTCGTTACGTGAATCCTGAATGGCATGTCCTACTTCATGTGCGGCCACAGTCACCGCAGTCAGGGAGTACCCTGAATAATTGTCTGGCGTCAGACGCACAGCCTTTCCGGCTGGATCATAGTGATCACCGGCAGAGGTCTCCTCTACCCCGACGTCGCCCAGACCGTAGCTGTCCAGCAGATGGCGCGCAAGTTCAGCACCACTTCCCTGCTCGCGATAGCGATCAACTGGCTGTTTGTACTTTTCCATCACATGCCTGACCCACAAGTTCGGCAGGAATACGCATGACGCGATTATGAGTAATATGACTATCCAGATCATTTAATCAACGTATCATAAGCAACTAAAACATACAGCATATATCACATTTCTCTTTTTGCCATCACACAAAGAACGAAGCTCTTGCAAAGACAGGCACCTTAAGCAGCGATAAACAGATTGCAAAGGCAAAAGAATCTCCGATCATAGAAGTGTCGGATGGTATGGTGACTTCAATTCATCTTATTATTTTAACCAGTCCCGATACAATTTCGTTTCATCACCTAAATAATTTACCATCCAATCCAATAAGTTATGATTGTCGTGCTTTCTCCACACTAAGCAACACTCACTTGGCAGTTGAGCACCATTCAAAGTACGCTCCACTAACATGCCAGAATCAACAAGTGGTTGCGCTATATGTCTCGGCATATACCCAATCCCAACATTCTTTTTTAAACATTCTATTACGGTAAACCAGTTGGGCAGCAATAATCGTCTCTGTTTTGGGTAATGCTCATTGTGACGTTTAGGCAACATCCTTGATGTGTCATCAAGACAGATAGCGGTAAACTGGCTAACGAAAGCTTCATCTAAATGCGCAGGATGAGCACATGGATGGGAAGGTGACATAACTAGAGCCCAATCCAAGCGGCCTATTTTCTTGACGCCATAATCACCGCTTACCGGAATAGCGGTTGTCGCTCCTATAGCAATATCCGCACGTTGCTGGGAAATCGCTTCCCAAGAACCGTTATAGACTTCCATATTGATTTGCAGCTCGGCAAATTCAAATTCTTGATAAAAGTCTTCAATAAGTTTCGGTAGTCTATCAACTCGAACCACATCGTCTAATGTTAACTTTAAACTACTTTGCCACCCAAGAGCTGTACGGCGCGTCTGGTGTGTAAGCTCATCCATTTTACGCAGCATTTGTCTTGCTTCGACCATAAAGACTTCGCCCGCGGGGGTTAATTCAACCTTTCTCGGTAATCTGTTAAACAGCTTAACTCCAAGCTCTTGTTCTATATGCCTCACGCTATAACTAATCGCAGAAGGGACTTTATGCAAAGTCTCTGCCGCGGCACTAAAACTTCCTAATCGAGCCACCACATCAAGCATTTCTAACGATGAACGAGAATACATATTATAGCTTTCAAATTTTTTGATAGGTAACTACAAAATATAACGTTTTATTTTTTTAAAATCCAACAATAGAATGCAGTCCACCAAAAAATATGGGCTGGCGCCAACTCATTCCTGTGAAAAATATTCAAGGAATATTAATGAAAATATCTAAACTACAACTTATCTATCTTGCTGCGTTATCCATGTTAGGTTTTATAGCTACCGACATGTATTTGCCTGCGTTTAAATTGATTGAACAAGACTTTGCCACTGGGCCGGAACAAGTTGCGTTATCATTAACGGTCTTTTTAGTTGGTATGGGGCTAGGCCAATTCTTATGGGGGCTAGCTAGTGACCGTTTCGGACACCGTAAAACGCTGTTTGCTGGATTGACTATTTTTACTATTGCTTCAATAGGGCTCGCGTGGAGCCAAGAGGTATGGCAATTACTGACATTACGTACGTTGCAAGCTATAGGTGTCAGTGCTGCCGCTGTTATTTGGCAATCTATGGTGATTGACAAATTCGATAAAAAAGCCCGTCAGCAGATTTTTGCTACCATCATGCCACTGGTTGCTCTATCTCCAGCACTAGCTCCTCAGCTTGGTGTGCTATTGACTGAATTATGGGGATGGCACAGTATCTTTGTGGTACTAGCCATTACTAGTGTTCTATTAGCGATCGTTACTCTGTCTATGAAAGAACATAAGAAAACAGACGTAACGCCACCGTCAATTGGTGCCGATCTAAAAAGCCTTATTAGCTCAAGAAAATATGTCGGTAATGTGCTGTTATTCTCAGTGACTTCTGCCGCTTTCTTCGCTTACCTAACTGGTATGCCGGAGATTATGAACCAACTAGGGTACTCAGCTAAGAGCATCGGATTAAGCTTTATTCCACAAACTATCGCATTTATGTTGGGTGGCTATATAGGTAAGAAATTGGTCGCTAAACTAGGTGATGAAGCAGTATTAAAGCAACTACTAGGATTGGAAACGGTCGCAATACTGCTTGTTTTTACAGCATGTCAGTGGGAACTAACCAGCGTATGGCCAATCTTAGCTCCGTTCTGCTTACTCGCCTCTGCTAACGGCGCTTTATATCCTATTGTAGTAAACCGGGCTCTATCAAGCGCATCGCACTGTTCAGCAACCGCTGCTGGGTTACAAAACAGCTTACAGATTGGAATTAGTAGCTTGGCGAGTGCATTAGTCGCCACATTTGCGGCTGTTGCTCAATCTGCTGTTGGTTACGTTGTTCTAGGTTGTTTAGCGTTAATGTGGATGAGTTACCTCATTGCGACACCCGCACTAACAAAAGAGCTGACTGTTCCTGACAACTCACGAGTTGTTAGCGACGAGTAAATATAAAAGTGGGCGACTAAGGCGCCCACTTATTTCCACTCAAAATCAATAACACTAAACACAGGCTGGGATAGTTTATTCTGAGAATTGAATTGGATGGAAAAACACATGGGTTACTCCAAAGAAGATGCCTTATACAATACCAGATTTCTCTTAGCTCATACGGCAGATGTCGAAGCAAGCCATTTCAGATATGCAGTAAAGGCACTTAAACACTATTCAGTAGCTACAGGTAGGAATATTAATTACGCTCGAATTGCTAGCTTGTCAGCTGAGTACGTCCAAAGAGTATCAAATCACATATGTAACTTGGAAAGCATATTGGTAGAAAAATAAGGTACATTATTAGATTCTACGCTCTTCATACTTTTGATGTATAAACATAGTGTAAGTATCAGGAGGTCTCTGTCCTCCTGAATGCTGTAAAGCGTGTCCAATAGCGCTGCGATGATAGGTGCCATGATTGACGATGTGAAATAGTATTTCCAATACAGACAATTTGCCTCGTTTCCCATCTACAAACTTGAATTTAACTTCCTTTATTAGACTTTCAGCCTCTATCTTAGAGCAGTATTTTTTAAGCCATCTATCTGATTCATTGAGTCTTTCTGATAGTAAGCTCAAGTCAGGAACAAATTTACTATTAGTGTCTACATGCGGACAGTGCGAGTTAGTCAGTCTTGCTCGAAATAGCTCTTCAACGATGATCATGTGATGCAACTGCTGTTTACAAAAATCTAGACACTCCATTTCAGGGGTGTCAGTTGCTCCTTGTAACACTTGAAGAAGATTTTGGTCTGACCAAATTTTATAGTCCACCAACTCAACAATAAAACTACAGTTTTTCATAACATCCCTTTTCCTATTGAACGAAAATCGCTCAAACAATAGTTATCTCTTAATACACAATACCCTAGTAAAAAATCATTTTTATCACCATAAAACCCTAGTATTTTGTCATTTTTAGCTTAGCTCTATCCTAAAAAGCACCGAGAATTGCCTCTTCGGTGCTTTGCTCATTCAAAGCTACTCTAAATCTTGCTGCTTGTAGTGATTTAATAAGGTCAACAAAAACAAGCGGATCTCGTTCTCTGTGCCATTATCTAGGTTGCTGTTGGTACTGGCGTTTAAGATAAAGTCTTCGGCTTGAAGGTAAAAATCAGGTTCTGATTGGGATTTCGTTGATTGGGTCATAATGAACTCCGATGGTTGTATTTATAACAAAACTAGCATTTAGCTAGCTATTACACGCCGATGGTTATAAATTCGAGGTCTCAATCCCGACACTGGATTTTGCCAGTGCGGGGTAAGCATATGATTTATTTGCTTGAAGTGTCAATGTGTTCGTGAAGAGTTTGATCAGTTTGTTTTGAGGATGAACTAATTGAAATTGACACTCTTCTTTGTAATGACTCTTGTAATTACATATATGTTGGTTATATATGGCAACGAATTAATATTCGTATTGTAATAATCTGAGTGTTTCAAATTAACATGCTCAGCCCTGTATTTAGAATGCTAATTGTACTGGTTGCACACGATGATCCGAGTTTTAATTGCTGAAAGCCCGAAGAGCGCCACCCTGCGAGTAAGACAGAGTCTAGCATCGGCTTTTGCCTGCATTCTTTTCTAATTTAGAAGCGTTTAATTTTTGTGAATAGTGTGGAAGTAAAGCGCCAGCAAGTACACTGGCGCTTAAAACTTACAAGGCTAAGGGAACTGAAACACAGGACGCAGAGTTCGAAACCATCGTTACATTATTGCTGACGTAACCACTGTTGAGGGCTACGTAGTAATAGGAATAACCGATAGGTGACATTGACCAATAGACGTCGCCAATAGGCCAATTGCGTGCGATAAACATATTGCCATATGTGTCGATTAATTCTATTTCTAACTCGTATCTTGTAGCCAAGCGCCAGTTATCGCGGCCTGCTAGCTTTTGAGTATTATATTTAGCACACAGCGAATTCGCGTTATGCCACGTGAACTGATAGAAATCACCTGCCGGCCCCCAACTTCCTCCATCTGTGTAACTACCACTAGTTGCACTTCCACCGATACTATTTAAGTAAGCGACTGAAGGCGAGTTGGTAAACAATTTACCACTACCTGTATCAAAAGTGTCAATGCATGAGCCCGCTAAGTCTCTACATACATCTGCATTTGCGGTGTTACTGGTGATGCTATCCTTGGTGGCCGTAACTGTGGTGGTGCCACTTTTAATTCCGGTTAACAATCCTGAAGGTGTCACGGTCACGGTCGAGGTATTGGCCGACTTCCACGTGACTGAACGAGTAACATCGGATGATGAGTCATCGCTATACGTTGCCGTTGCGGCTAGCTGTTGTGTCTTACCTATAGCTATACCGACAATCGAAGGTGTTACAGTAATATCCGTTAGTACCGCAGTGGTCACCTCTACATTCACTTCATTACTGGTAATGCTATCTTTGGTCGCAGTGACAAGGGTATTATCGATTCCAATTCCAGTGAGTAAACCTGTAGGTGTAACTATTGCCGTTGACGTGTCTAGCGGTGTCCATATTACTGAACCACTGACATCGGATGATGAATTATCGCTATAAGTTGCAGTTGCGGCTAACTGCTCTGTTTGTCCCTTGGCTACACCGACGATCGACGGTGTCACGACAATATCCGTGATTGTTGCTTCGGTCACATCCACGCTTATGCTGTTACTAGTAATGCCATCCTTGACCGCAGTGACAGTTGTATGACCTATTTCAACCCCCTTCAGTAAGCCTGTCGACGTTATTGTTGCTGTCGAAGTATCTACCGGTGTCCATGCTACTAAATCGCTGACATCGGATGATGAGCTATCACTATAAATTTCGGTTGCGATTAATTGCTTTGTTTGCCCTTTGGCTACACTAACTACTGAAGGTGTCAGGGTAATTGCAGTTGGGACTGCTGCAGTGACATTTATGTTCACCATATTGCTGGTAATGCCATCTTTGTTGGCTGTGACCGTGGTGGTGTCGACTTCAATTCCGGTCAGTAAGCCCGAAGGTGTTACTGTCACCGTTGAGGTATCCGCTGATGTCCAAGTGACTGAACCACTAACATCGGATGAAGAGTTATCGCTATACGTTGCCGTTGCGATTAACTGCTGTGTTTGATTTTTGGCCACACTGACAATCGAAGGTGTTACGGCAATATCTGTGAGCATGGCTGCGGTTACATCTACGCTCACCGAATTGCTGATGACACCATCTTTACTGACCGTTACTGTGATGTTACCAGTTTCAACTCCCGTCAAAATGCCGGGGGCATCAAAACATCCGATATCTTCATCACTTGAATGCCAGTCATTGACATTGAAATCGGTCAACATTCGCGAGGAGTTATCAGAATAGTAGCCTATTGCAGAAAATGGTTGTTTATTACTTACCGCGAGTGTTAATCGACTCAATCCATGCTTTGTTCTCGGTGAAGCAGTAATATCTATACGTTGCAATGCTACTGTTGGCCCAGAAAATGCTCCTTCAGAATTGCACCCCGTCAATAGCATTACTAGAGGTAATACTACGATGGCAAACAAATGCTTATAAACTTCTCTCATAATAATGTGGTCTGCTTTTGGTGTTGAATATGGGGATTCGTAGGTATCAGAAGTTGTGAATTAGTTTCCGTTAAGGGGTTGATTCAGTCATAGGCCCATATCGAATAACTTTATGTTTGGGCGAAAAAGAGATGTTCTTTCATCATCAATCCATCCCATTGGCTGTGATGAATTATAAACTTTTCATTTATTCTGCTGATAGTGCTTCGAAGGTATATAAGAATTGCCTTACGAGAGTTGGCGAGCTTTCCTACTTATTGATGGAAAGATGGCTATGCAGTTGCTCAACTTGTTTACTGTTTGATAATCGTACCTTAGTTAGATCTTGTTATTTATAAGAGCGTGAGCTCCTATTTAGGGAGCGAACTGTGAATTAATAGTAGGGCTTTGTTTTGCATTGAAATGATTGAGATATTAGATTTTGAAAGGGAGATTCAGACAAAAAATAGCCAGCATCGGGGCTGGCTATTGAAAGGACTTTTGATGTAATTGGAAGCTATCTTAAAAGTAATACTTTAACAGGACAGGTAGCGACTTTTATAAAAGGTACATACCCAAAGTATCCACCAAAAGTAACGTGCCAACAGGTAGTTACCGTCAGTTTATCCAGCCTAAGAACAACCACCACAGGTAGTCTAATGGCATTAGCATGACGATGGTGATGCCAGTCAGAGGTAGGGTGATTTTAACGAGATCGGTAAGACGTTCATTAGCCAGATGCATAGCGATGATTAATGGCGCTACTTGGTAAGGGAATATCACCGTAGAAAAACCGATTACCTGAGTCATCAAGACCGCCTCTAAACTAAAATTGCTGACTTCGGCAAAATTAGCTGCCATGGGCGTTAATACCGTGGGTACGCCGGGAATAGTGGTGACCAGACCGGTAAATGTTGAGATTAACGACAATGCCATAAAATGCAGCAATGAATGACTATCTGAAGCCGGCATTAAGTGGCTAAAGTTGTCACCAAGGTACTCACCTAAGCCGGAAGCATTGACTAATGCGCCAAGCCCTAGCGCTGCCGCGACAAAAATAATCGTGCCAAAATCTACCGAGCTGTTAAATGACTTAGGTGTTACGACACCCCATTTAGGCGTTAGCAGTATTACCGCGGTGGCTAGGCCAATCCAAGCTGGGCTAATACCATGAATGGAATCTGTTATCCAAAAGAGCAGGGTAATGGACAATAAAACAGCGACACGTTTTTGTATCTTGCTATCAAATTGTTCATCTTGCTCCAGTGGCGCAAATGCGTTTGTTGTAGAAATGCTGGCCGGGAATATCCGCAGCACCAATAATACGATCAGCATTGATTTAACAATGCCCAGAATGGGGAAGTGTAGTAACAGATACTCGGTATAGTTAAAGCTAATGTCGTACAGCGTTTCACTTGACCCAGCCAAAATCATGTTTGGAATATTTGCGGGAAGCACCGCAAAGCTTGGCATATTGCAAGATAAGGCTAGAGCGGTAGCAATCCCGATTCGGCCTTTGCTGCCCGGAGCAAAGCCAACTTGTTCGGCAAGAGCCATTCCGATGGGGATAAGCACCACGGCTCGACCAACGGAAGAGGGCATGACAAAACCTAATAACATCGCGCTAAAAACTAAGCCAGTGATCAAGCGTGCATAGCTTGATGTTAAATAGGGAGAGATAGCTAAAGCGAGCTTTTTGCCTAAGCCAGAGACAGAGATGGCTGCACCGATCACAAAGCCTGAGATAATTAACCAAACTGCCGTTGATCCAAAACCTGAAAATAAAACATCAGTTGGGATCAGTTTGAAAATGGCGACGAGCGCAAAAAACAGCAGTCCAGTTAAGAAAGGGGGCGCGGCACTAGTACTCCATAGAGTAAGGGTGATAATGACAACTGCGGCGCTGTACGAAAATATGTCGGGGTGGCTAGCCAGCGGGAATAGCGTTATTCCCAACGCAGTAACGAGAGCCACAAGTAGTGCCCCTTGTTTAATGCCAAATCTACTTTCCATGTTGGTATCCAATAAAGAGTAATAAATAAAACTTGAATTCATATGTTGCTGTTTCTAAGATAGCGAAACTTTCCTGTCGCTTTAAGAGGGCAATATGACAAAGTATATTCCTAAGGCGACAATGTTGTTGCCTAGTGACATCGCGTTTGTTCTTGACTCTAGTAAGCCTGTATTGAGTAATGCCAGAAGTATGATCGCTGAATCTGGTATGGTGCCTCACTCCCACCCTCGTGGACAGCTATTGTGGGCGGTGGAAGGGGTATTGCGTGTTACTAGTGAACAGAATGTTTGGGTAGTACCTTCGACGCATTCTGTCTGGATTCCGGGCGGTGTTTCCCATCAAGTTAGCTGTGAAATAGCGGCCCGAACCTGCAACCTATATATCGACCCTTCGTTTCCGATCCGTCAAAATGAAAAACAAGGGGCCATGCTTAGCATGACTCCTCTAATGCGAGAAATCGTATTGCGTTTAACTCAATCGCCGCCGCTTATGCAGCAAGCAAGTTTGCAACGTTTAGGTTTAGTGGCGATTGATGAGCTCGATAATTTACAAGCAGTCGAGGCTAAGCTCCCTTCAGGAAATGATCCACGATTAGTTAAGCTGATCAGTTATATGGTTCAGCATCCAAATGAAACGCCTTCCCTTAAAACGCTGTCAAACATGGCGGGAGCCAGTGTCCGAACAGTAGAAAGGTTGTTTAAAGCGGAAACAGGCATGACGTTTCGTCAATGGCGAAGCCGCTTTAGGTTAATGAACTCGTTAGAGTTACTCAATAAAGGGGAGAGCAGCACCTTTGTAGCTTATTCACTGGGTTACAAAAGCGTGAGTAGTTTTGTAAAAGCGTTCCGCCAAGAGTTTGGAAGAACACCAAAGAGTTTTATTGGAAGCAATGTAACGCTAAATACTTCTCCAGATACTCGGGAGAAAAGTATTTAGCTTATTTTATGGCAAAATTCATGGCGATTTTTGTACAGAGTAGTGTATTTGAGAGAGCAACATGACCAAATATCCACGGCTCTATAACCTCATTTGCTAACAATAATGGCATACGATGATGATATTTTGCGCACTGTTCATTGGGTTTGGTGGTTAGGGTCACTAACTTGTCACCAAGGGCGATTCCGGCCATAAACAGTGGTTTTTGGTCTGCATCGGCAAATAAGAACTTCTGTTTGTTTGCTTTATCACCACTCCACTCGTACCAACCTGCTATAGGAACAACCACTCGGTTGGTGTGATATGCCGCTTTAAATGTCGGTTTTACTGCGACTGTTTCTGCTTGTGCATTAATGATTATGCGTTTTGCCCAGTCGGGCTTAATTCCCCAGTTAAGTTCCCGCTGAACCATAGCATTATTTGAAGCACCAATAACTGAAACATTTTCTGTCGGCCGAAGATCACTGTTGGCCACGCTGGCAAATGAGATGCCAATAGCGTCGCAGACAGCCTGAGAAAATGGATCATCAGTAATATTGAGTCTTCCGCACATAGTGGCCTCGACTAAAAAAAGATTATCTATCTGTGAAAACGTAGCTTGTAGGTGGCAATAAATCCAGATTTAGACCATATCCGTTAATTTAAAGGGCGCTATCAACACGCTGAGTGATCCTTTCTCTAAAAATCTCCCGTGTAACAAATCATTAACATATTTAGCTCGACTGTAAACTAATTCCTCTTTTTTCAATCTATTGATGGCATTCACTTTTCTTCTTAAATTATTTCTCTGTAACAATTATTTTACAAGTTGAATGATTCTCACTGTGATTATCCATTTTGCATCCATGCATTCCATTCTCACGACTTGTGAGCCAAATTTGATTAAGGATAAAAAACAGACAACACAAAACCAATAGATACAAGGAGAAAGTTCATGGTGGATACATACAACCCGCTTGGCACGGATGGATTCGAATTTGTTGAATACACGGCCGTCGACCACAAAGGAATTGAGCAACTTAAAGCGCTGTTTGTGTCACTTGGTTTTGCTGAGATTGCTAAGCATCGTTCAAAAGAGGCTTGGTTGTATCGACAAGGTGACATCAATTTTATCGTCAATGAACAACCACACAGCCAAGCTGAAGCGTTCGCTAAGGTTCATGGACCATCGGTTTGTGGAATGGCTTTTCGTGTTAACGACGCAACGGCTGCAATGGAGCAAGCATCTAACAGCGGTAGTGAAGAGTACAAAACAGAGATAGGGCCGATGGAACTGAGCATTCCTGCCATTTACGGTATCGGTGAAAGCCTGCTCTATTTTGTTGATCGTTATGGTAAGCAGAGCATCTATGACGTGGATTTTCGATTCTATGACGATGCTGAAGCACGTATGGCGAAAGCGAATGTTGGCCTTTATGAAATAGACCACCTTACGCACAACGTTAAGCAAGGCAACATGGATGTGTGGTCTGGCTTTTATGAACGTCTTGGCAACTTCCGTGAGATTCGCTATTTCGACATTGAAGGCAAATTGACGGGGCTTGTGAGCCGCGCCATGACGTCACCTTGTGGCAAGATCCGTATTCCAATCAATGAGTCTTCAGACGACAAATCACAAATCGAAGAGTTTATTCGTGAGTACAACGGAGAAGGCATTCAGCACATTGCATTAACAACAGATGACATCTACAAAACGGTGAAAACCCTGCGTGATCGCGGTATGGACTTTATGCCAACCCCAGATACTTACTACGAAAAAGTCGATCAGCGAGTCAAAGGCCACGATGAAGACACTGATCTGCTTCGCGACTTACGTGTTCTTATTGATGGTGCCCCGACCAAAGATGGCATCTTGTTACAGATTTTCACACAAACCGTTATCGGGCCGGTGTTCTTTGAAATTATTCAGCGAAAAGGCAATGAAGGTTTTGGTGAAGGTAATTTCAAGGCGTTGTTTGAATCGATTGAAGAGGACCAGATTCGTCGAGGAGTATTAGACGATGCATAAATGGATCTCATTTCCTCATCGGGAAGGGGTGTGCTCTAAACAGGCGCATGCCGATTTCCCCGAAGAGGCAATTTATGAAAGGGAAGCGGGGCGGAGCGGTTTCTTTGGCCCTGCGGCTCACTTTCATCACCAACATGCCCCAACTGGTTGGTCTGAGTGGGAGGGGGATTTACGCCCTCGCGCTTTTGATTTTACTTTGGTTGAGAAAGCGAGTCAGATAACGCCTTGGGCCGTGCCTCACCTTTTGCACAATGCGGACTGCAAAATTCGTGTGTGGCGCATGGATGAGAAGATGGAATTCTTGCTGCGTAATTCCGACGGGGATGAGCTGTTGTTTATTCACCAAGGCAGTGCCGATCTCTATTGTGATTATGGCCATTTAGAGGTGAATGAAGGGGATTATGTGATGATTCCGCGCTCGACTAATTGGCGCTTGGAGCCTAGCGAGCCAATGTTCATCTTGATGATCGAAAATACCGATGCGGCCTATTCCTTGCCAGAAAAAGGTATGGTCGGTAATCATGCGGTGTTTGATCCGGCTGTTCTTGATATCCCGTCAATCAATGATCAGTTTCGCGCTCAGTATTCAGAAAGTCAGACTCAGGTTCACGTGAAACGCCATGACAAAGTCAGCCTGATCACTTACCCGTTCAATCCGCTGGATGCCGTTGGTTGGCATGGTGACTTAGCAGTGGTGAAAGTGAACTGGCGGGACATTCGACCGCTAATGTCTCATCGCTATCATTTGCCACCTTCAGCACACACAACGTTTGTGGGCGCAGGATTTGTGGTGTGCACCTTTGTGCCCCGTCCAATCGAGAGCGATCCCGGTGCATTAAAAGTGCCGTTTTATCATAACAATGATGACTACGATGAAGTGCTGTTTTACCACGCAGGGGATTTCTTCAGCCGGGACAACATTGAAGCGGGCATGGTGACTTTTCATCCAGCTGGGTTTACCCATGGTCCTCATCCAAAAGCCTTCAAGGCAGGTCTGGCGCACAAGAAGAAGTTTACCGATGAAGTGGCGGTAATGATTGATACACGCCATGCGCTGCAGTTCTCTGATGAACTGGATAGCGTTGAGAACAAAGAATATGTCTATAGCTGGCAAACCACCAGTAGCCAAGATACGGAAAGCGATAAGAAATAAGGGAGCAGAATGAAATTAGCAACCAAGAAAAACGGTACTCGTGATGGTTTATTAATGGTCGTGAGCAAAGATTTAAAACAGTGCGTGGCGACAACCGACATTTTTCATGCGATGCACCTTGCCCCAACCTTGCAAGTGGCTTTGGATAACTGGGATAACGTGGCTTCTCAGTTAGAAGCGTTATACCTCTCATTAAATAGTGGTCAGGTAACAGACAGTGAAGTCTTTGATTCTCAGTCTTGTGAATCGCCTTTGCCACGCGCTTATCAATGGGCAGACGGCAGTGCGTATGTAAACCATGTTGAGTTGGTGCGTAAAGCGCGTGGGGCTGAAATACCAGAGAGCTTCTGGGTTGATCCATTAATGTATCAAGGTGGCTCAGATGCGTTTATAGGCCCTCGTGACAATATCGAGTTTGCCAACGACGAATGGGGCATCGACTTCGAGGGAGAAGTTGCAATTGTGACTGGTGACGTGCCGATGGGGGCGAGTGCCAAACAGGCGCAAGATTCCATTCGTTTGCTAATGTTAGTCAATGATGTCTCCTTGCGAGGCTTGATTCCGGCTGAGCTGGCAAAGGGTTTTGGTTTTTTCCAGTCCAAGCCCTCTTCGGCGTTTTCTCCGGTAGCGGTGACACCTGATGAGCTTGGTGAACAGTGGCGAGACAGTAAGGTGCATCTACCGTTGATATCCACCTACAACAACAAGCCTTTTGGTTGCCCAAATGCAGGAGTTGATATGACCTTCAGTTTTACGGATCTGGTTATGCATGCAGCGAAAACTCGTCCACTGTCGGCGGGTAGCATCATTGGCTCTGGTACGGTTTCGAATAAACAAGGCACTGACTACGGCACCTCAATTTCTGAAGGTGGTGTTGGGTATTCGTGCATTGCTGAGGTTCGCATGATTGAGACCATTCGAGATGGCAAACCTTCAACTCAGTTTATGTCGTTCGGTGACTCAATTCGCTTAGAGATGTTCGATGCGGCGGGTGACTCTATCTTTGGCGCGATTGAGCAAGAAGTGAGCCCGTACCGAGAGTGATAAGCACAGAGAGTGATAAGTACAGAGAGCTATAACTTACACAACAGAGTGGTGATGTGACGCCACTAAATAAAGAGCGTAAGCGAAGTGATGGCATGAATGAGATCAGTGTATGAATGAGAATAGAATACTCTATGGTTATTGGCGTTCGTCTGCGGCCTATCGAGTGCGTATTGGGTTGAATCTCAAGCAGCTTAGTTATCAGTCTAAATCGGTTCATTTACTGCGAAATGGCGGCGAGCAACATGACGCACCATTTCGTGAGCTGAACGCCAGTGAGTTAGTCCCCGTGCTGGTGGATGACGAGGTTCGGCTTAATCAGTCGTTAGTGATTCTTCAGTATTTAGATGAAAGCTACCCTAAAGCTTCACTGACACCAGAGCAGACGTCATTGCGTTACCAAGCTTTGGCAATGGCTCAGGATATTGCGATAGAAATTCATCCTCTCAACAACCTACGTGTGCTGCAGTATTTGGAAAAAGAATTATCGTGTGGACAAGAGGCGAAAATAGATTGGATTCACTATTGGGTTCACCAAGGGTTTCGGGCGTTAGAGGAAAAACTCCTCAAACACCGAAAAACCTACGGGGATTCACTTTATAGTCTGATGGATTCGCCATGCCTTGTAGATGTCTGCTTGGTGCCGCAGGTCTATAACGCACAGCGTTTTGCTGTTGATATGTCGCCTTATCCGTTGATTCACTCGATTGCAGAAGCGTGTAATCAGTTGCCAGCCTTTATTGATGCGATGCCAGAGAACCAAGCGGATGCAAACGTGCCGATGTAAATGCAAAGTTGCGAACAACTGACGTAAATTTAGTGAATAGTAAGATTAGAAAAATACGCGTCTAACACAATTATGTAAACAAAATGTTACAGAAAAGCCAACTTCGAAAAATGGCGCAAATTGGCGCTTATAAAGAGTGGAGATAGGCTTAAAGGGAAACATTCTTTAGGAGGTGAATAATGACTCAATATCATTCTAAGCCCGTGAGTCAAGAGGGGTGGGTTGAGTGGAGCCTCGAAGAAGATGCCATTTGGCACGACTTAGTGAAAAGGCAACAGAACGTCATCAAGCATCGCGCTTGCGATGCGTATTTGCATGGCTTGACCCTACTTGATCTGCCATTAGACAGGGTTCCGCAGCTCCCTGAGATAAATAAAGTGCTAAAGGAGACAACAGGTTGGCAGGTGCAGCCTGTTCCGGCATTGATCGATTTCGATCGTTTCTTTGATCTGCTCGCCAACAAGCGATTTCCGGTTGCGACTTTTCTGAGAACGCGAGACGAGTTTGATTATTTACAAGAACCAGATTTTTTTCATGAAATTTTTGGCCATTGTGCCATGTTGACCAATACCGATTTTGCGGCTTTTACTGAGCATTATGGAAAACTAGGGCAACTGGCCACAGCCAAGCAACGCGCTTATCTTGCCCGTTTGTATTGGTTTACGGTTGAGTTTGGCTTAGTCCAAGAGGGGCAGAAGCTGAAAATCTATGGCGGTGGCATTCTTTCGTCTCCGGCAGAAACCATTTATGCGCTGGAAGGGAGCGAGGCGATTCGTGACGAGTTTGATATACAAACTGTGTTAAGAACGCCTTATCGCATCGATATCATGCAGCCTAAATATTATGTGATCGAGGGGTTGTCCGAACTCTTTAAAATCAGTCAGATAAATCTATTACAGCAAGTTGATCTCGCGATGGAAGCGGGATTACTACCACCACTTTTTGAACCCAAGGAACCCGTACATGTTGAATGAACAAAAATGCCAAGCCTGCAGTATCGACGCCATTGCCCTCAATAAAGATGACCAACAATCATTATTACTGGAGTTGTCTGACTGGCAGATCATAGAACGAAACGGTATCCCGCAACTTGAAAAGGTGTATACGTTTAAGAACTTTAAGCTGGCGTGGGCGTTCAGCAATAAAGTGGCAGAGTTGGCAGAAGATGAGTTTCATCATCCTTCTATCTTATTGGAGTGGGGCAAAGTCACTGTGACATGGTGGAGCCACTCAATCAAAGGCCTGCACAAAAATGACTTTATCTGCGCCTCACGCTGCGATGTATTAGCGGTAAGCGAGTGATGGTTTAGCTTGAGTAGATCCAGTTGGTGTAGACGGTGTTATTACAGCTCAAGTTTTTGTACATCGAACATGAGGCAGATCAGATAGAACAATACGTCTTGTTGCAATTGATCTGCCTCTCTCAGCTCTGCATAACTAGAGAATATTTTTAGGTACGATTCGTCTTATTTTTACCCCTATTCGTTTGCTTAGTTTTGCTTAGTTTTGCTTCGCTATCAGCGTTGAAGTCGTCGCTAATTAACCATGCATTTTCGGGCTCCATTTCAGTTAGTATCGACGTTTTTACGTCTTTTGTAATACTTGCAGAATGAATAATGGTAAAGCTCTCAGTGTTAAGGTTGGCGCTGCGAGGGTCGAAATTATAGGTACCAATCACCGTGACATTATCGTCAATGGTCATTGTTTTTGCATGAAGACCAAAAATAGGAGTAGTCGGCAATCGCTTATACATATGCTCAGTCATCACTCTTTGACGCACTTGTGCATTGGGTTTGAACTCATAAATTGCTACACCGGTGTTAAGCAGGGCTTTTCTGTTTCTTTGATAGCCGCTAAATGCTTCTAAGTTATCGTTTGAGGCGAGGCTGTTGGTGAGTATTTTTATGGTTATTCCTTTGTTCACTAACTGGCTAAGAAACTGACGATCAGCTTTGGTTGTAATCAGGTAAGGGGTTTGAATGAGTATGCTTTTCGTAGCGCTTTCTGCCAGTTCGATAAGCTTGCTTCTGGTAATGCTTCCGCCACCTAAAAAAGTCTCCTGATCATTTTTACCCGGAATATCGTATATATACTCAACGTGATCCAAAAATAAAAACTTACCTTCATCCATTAAACGGCTAAAGGTATGGGGGACTTGTTCGATCTCTTTTTTGATGTCGGGATGAAAATTCTCAGGGTTACAGGAGTATGAGTGTAGCCTTGAAAAGTCTGGATTGCCTGAGTGTTGGGGGCCCAGAAGCGAGGTGTCATCCACCAGTTTCTCAATTGAAACACTAAGCTCGTTTTGCCAGTATTGCTCAAAAGAGGCTTTTACATTGTTAACCACTTTTCCGGCAAGAAAAACGTCTCGGTCTCTAAAGTTATAGGTGTGGTCAAAGCCGAAGTATTCATCTGCAATATTTCGTCCTCCAGTAATGGCGATTTGATCGTCAGCAATAAACACTTTGTTGTGCATTCTCTGATTAAAACCATGGAAATCCGTGGCAAGAGAGGTCATTTTCTCAACAATATTTTTGCCGATATTGGCATTGGGATTATAGATCTTAATGTCGATGTTCTGATGCGCGGCAAGCATGATCAGCTCATTGCCACGAGCTTCCAGCATGATGTCATCTATTATCACTCGCACTTTTACCCCTCGTTCCGCTGCTCTAACGAGGTAGTCGGTAGCAATCAATCCAATATTGTCGACCGAAAAAATGAAGTACTGAACATCAATCGACTTCTCTGCGCGCTCTGTTAGCCAAGCGCGAGACATCATAGCCTCGGCACCTTGCTCCAGTACATAGACACCGGTTTTGTTTTTCATCACTGCCTGATATGGGGCAAGATAGTGCGACAATGGGGAAGGTGTTTTTACCGGCAGATCGGCACAATAATCTTTATCCGATAACGGAACGCTGTCAGGTGCTGAATGACAACTGATGAGAGCAATAGACAGTAGACTAACGATGAATGGAATTAAGAGCGCTTTTTTCATGGTTCTCAACAAATACAATTATCTTGGCCGGATGGCTAAGGAATATACTGAATAGAAAGCCATTTGTCATTTTAGCTTATAAAACTTCACTTATAGCCATAGATTGAACCAAGTTTGGCTTGGGTTATCTATCTAACAATACAATGGGTTAAGAGGTGATTAGATGATGATATCCCTTTTACTATCAGTGAGTTATGAGTTTCCGACTAAGAGGTGAGCAAATGATGCTACAATAGCGCGCTGGGGGCTAGACCAAAAGCAAATAGTTTATTCAACAACTTAACTAATTCATCGTGTATGAAAATAGCTGGCTAGTCATTCTTTTTTCCAATATGGAGTTTTAATTCTATTCGTTAATTCGGGTACATTAACATCATAATTTATGAGTTATAGATCAAAAAAATACAGTATTGAATCTACAGATTATCAAGTTGGACAAGATAATATTAGCAAATGGGGCATGGATGTTCACAACATAGTTTTTACCGCTTCAGTTGGCCTATCTATTCTATTTATCGCAACACTGCTCGTCCTCTCACCATCAGAAGCCAAAGCCGCCATTGACACCGTTAAAGGCGCAGTTTTATCAAACTTCGACTTCCTCTTTATGTGGGGAGCCAACATTTTATTATTGCTTGCTATTGCTATCGCATTCTCACCATTGGGCAAAATCCGATTGGGGGGCGATGAAGCGACAGCCGACTATTCAACCATGTCCTGGATTGCCATGTTATTTGCCGCAGGTATGGGAATAGGGCTTATTTTTTGGGGCGTTGCAGAACCGACGGCATTCTTTACCGATTGGTATGGCACGCCATTAAACGCGGAGGCTTACACCGCCGAAGGCCGCGAAGTCGCATTGGGTGCAACGGTTTTCCACTGGGGACTGCACGCTTGGGCCATTTATGGCATGACGGCGCTCTGTTTGGCTTATTTTGTGTATAACAAAGGGCTACCGCTATCGATGCGTTCGGTATTCTATCCACTATTGGGTGACCGAGTTTGGGGAAGAATCGGCGACGTTATTGATGTACTCACCGTGCTGGTAACGTTATTTGGCCTAGCAACCTCATTAGGGTTAGGTGGCTCTCAGGCGGCGAGTGGCATTAGCCATGTGTTTGGCTTTGAGAACAGCTTGTATCTTCAGCAGTTTATTATCTTAATCATCATGGGGCTGGCTATTATTTCCGTCATCCGTGGTATGGATGGTGGTGTAAAGGCGTTGAGTAATCTCAACATGATTATTGCTTTTGTGTTCCTTGGTTTTATGACGGTGCTGAACTTCACGACCGTTCTTGATTCGGTAGCAACTTCGGTTGTTGGCTATGTCAAAAATATTCTACCGCTAAGTCAAACCACCGGGCGTGAAGATACAACATGGCTACACGGTTGGACGGTATTCTATTGGGCATGGTGGGTAGCGTATGCTCCATTCTTTGGAATGTTTGTGGCGCGTATCTCTAAAGGCCGTACCGTTCGTGAGTTTCTTGTTTGTGTAATGATTATTCCTACTATGGTCACGACGGCTTGGATGTCGGTGTTCGGCGGTATTGCCATTGAACAAATTATCGATAAAGTCGGCCTATTAGGTGCAGAACAAGGCATATCCGATGTATCGCTAAGCCTGTTTTATATGCTAGATGCTTACCCAATTGGTAATATTCTTTCTGTTATTGCGGTTGCACTGATCATCGTGTTCTTTGTTACCACATTAGACTCAGGCTCGATCGTGATTGATAGCATGACAGCGGGTGGCAAGTTAGAAGTGCCGTTAAAGCAGAAAGTGGTGTGGGCTGTTATTTCAGGTGCTATTGCAATGGTCATGTTGTGGATTGGTGGTACTCAGTCTATACAGGCTTTACAGTCCATTACTATTATTGCCGCCATGCCGTTTACCATTATATTACTGCTGGGCGCAGTCAGTTTGATCAAAGGATTGTTAACAGAAGTTGATAATCCAGAAGTGGCGACAGAGCTAAGCAAATAAAACGAGCGCTTGTTTAATATTTGCGTTTAAACCAAGCGTAGTTAAATAAGTTAGAAAGCCTGATAAGGAAACTTGTCAGGCTTTTTTGTTGGTCAGAATAAATCCACATAACGTTAGTTAGGGTGCTAATTATTTGGTGCAACTCTTGCTTTTTATGATGGTAAAGCAAACTAAGTAGAAACATTCCGATTTCATTATTTAAGGCATGGTCACTACTAATATCTGCGGCTACTGCACTGATAATAAAGTCTTTTAAATTTTGATTGTACTGATGACAGCAAGTCTATATTGATAAGCGAAGCTGATTACTGCGTATGCGATTAGTTTAATTGTGGCTGATAATTAATGGGAGTGAGTAGTATTGGGAAGGTGTATGTGAAATTTCCATACAGTGTTCATCGTTTGTTCTGTCTCTTTTGTTTTCGAATATTTCGAATATTGACTTTCTTTCCAATATTTCGGATACTTTGATGGTATACAGATTTGCTTACGAAATAGAGAGAAATATGATGAATACTGCTACAAAACTCCCAAGTGGCGAAGAAATAGCACTGGCGAAGCTTGGTAGCCAAGAGTTGTCAGCGGTTATGGAAACTAATGGTGGAGCTCAAAGGATCAATGTTATCGATAAATCTGGTAAGACTCATGAAGTCACTATTCCAGCAAGTGCATTAAACATGATGATTGAGGTGCTTACGCAATTAGGTCAGGGAAACTCTGTTAGTATTACACCTATCCATGCAGAACTCACAACGCAAGAAGGCGCTGACATGCTAAATATGTCTCGTCCTACATTTATTAAGCTTCTTGATTCTAAAGAGATCCCGTTTAGTCGAACTGGCAACCGTAGAAAAGTGGCCTATGCCGATCTTATTGAATACAAAAATCGTCTAGAAGAGATCAGGCTCGCGACCCTTGATGAGCTATCTGCCTTAGATCAAGAAATGGGGATGGGATATTAATGTCATCATACACGGTAATTTTAGACGCATGTATTATGTATCCAGCCCCACTGCGCAGTTACCTAATGTATTTATCTAACACAGGAATATACAGAGCGCGATGGACTGAACAAATACATGATGAATGGATTCGAAATTTTCTCCAGAACAATCCAGATACAGATCCTACTCGGCTGGAAAGAATCAAGCAGTTGATGAACGCTCATGTTCCGGATTGTTTGGTGGAAGGTTATGAACCATTGATTGATGGGTTAAAATTACCAGACGTAGATGATAGACATGTTGTTGCCGCTGCTATTAAAGGACAAGCAGAGTCTATAATCACATTTAATCTTAGAGACTTCCCGTTAAAGGAGCTTGAACCGCTAGGTCTGACTGCAATACATCCAGACGAGTTCTTATGTGACATGTTTGAGCTAGATAGCAGCGCTTGCGTTAAGGCTGCTCAACAACAACGAAGTTCATTAAAACGACCACCAATGAACCAAGATGAGTTTTTAGCCTGCTTACAAAAACAGAGGCTGCCGAGTTTTGTCTCTAAATTAAAGAGCTTTAAACTGATGCTTTAATAGAAATCACTTACAGCTAAAACTCACTATTTCAAGCACAAATATTGAGTAAGATCTTGTTCTACTTTCTTTAAGATTCCGAGCTCATGTTCAGAGCGACAATTCGCAATTGTTACCCAATAGTCTCCGGTTTCATCTGTTGCTGAATACTCGGCTCTCAACTCGTATTTCTTCCACGAAATTATCCCAATCAACATGGTCAGTACCAGAGTAGGTAAACCAAACGCAGGAACAAAAGCCCAAGTTGCCGCGGATAGGATTAAAGCCAAGCTAACAACATTGACCATATTGTCTTTCATGCTCAGGCACCTCAGATCGACTTTCTTTACTCTCTGCAATGAGTAAGTCTTTTTCTTGAACTTTAGCTCTCCATCCGTGATGTCGAAATCACTAGCAGAAATGGCATTACGAAATATCACCTTCGGTTATCTCCAACTTGAGTATACGTATCTTATTAATATTTATGTAATTAATTCAATTAATTACATGGTTTTATGGTAAGTTAATGACTCATCTTTCGTCAATAGAATGGGGGGTGTAATCTTTGTTTTGGTAAGAAAAAACAGATGAGAATAATAGCCAGCAGCTTAGTCGCCACTTTTCGTATCCCAAATAGTGAAGGGTGGTAGAACGGTTATTTTAGCCTCCTTTTGGGAGGCTTATAATCTGAAGCCGGAAAAATTAACCTACCAGCCGTTGTAATGTTACCTTTATATCGATAACTGATAAGCGCAAATATTAACGGCGCTGGCAAGGTTCAATGAGTCGATCTTACCGTTACCTGCGATGGTAAAAGGCTGAGCATTACAGTCAGCTAAAGCTTGTTTAGGTACGCCACGGGCTTCGTTGCCAAACAGGTAACAGTCGTAGTCAGAAAATTGAGGCGAGTTAACCTTTTCACCCTGCATATCAAGATAGGCAAAACGTTCAAAACGCTGATTTAACTCACTAAGCTCAACTGCTTGTTCAACAGGCAGGTGGAAAATAGCGCCCATGCTTGAACGTACGACTTTTGGATTGTAGGGATCGACGCTGTTATTACTTAATAACAGGCGAAATTGCCCAAACCACGCGAGGCTGCGCAAAATAGTACCAAGGTTGCCGGGGTCTTGTACTTCATGTAAGTAGATACAACGCTCACCGTCTTGCAGAGGTGTTTTCTCTGCTTGAGCGGGTAAAGGAACACAGGCGATAATGCCTTGCGGTGTTTTGGTATCACTCAGCCCTGCCATCTGTTTTTTATTAATCGCAGTGATGGTGTAACAGTGGTTGAGCTGTTCTGCCCACGCTTGATACTCTTCAGTTACATATAAAATGGTCTCTTTTAGGTAGGGCTGAGACTGTGCGGCTTTATCCAGTTCGAGGATTAGATGCTCCCCTTCGACCAAATAGTGACCAAACTGCTCACGATATTTTTTTTGATGCAGCTTTTTTGCATTGTCCAGTTTCATACTTTGTCCAGTTTTATATATTGTGCGTTACCGAGTCGTAGCGGGGGATTGTACTCTTTTGTGTAGTAAAATGTCACCATTGGAAGTCAGGATATATTGGCAAAACAACAGGACATGATTACAATAGCGCTCCCAATATTTTACCAACATGGCGAACAACCTATGGCACGTTCAAAAACCAGTAAGAAATGGCTCGATGAACACGTTAACGACCCTTATGTAAAAAAAGCTCAAGCCGATGGTTATCGATCGCGAGCGAGCTATAAGCTGATTGAAATTAATGAGAAAGATCAGCTCATTAAGCCGGGAGATATCGCTATGGATCTTGGTTCGGCGCCGGGTGGTTGGTCACAAATTGTCGCTCCAATTGTTGGGGACAATGGCAAAGTGATCGCTTCTGATATCTTGCATATGGATGGCCTGATGGGAGTCACTTTTATTCAGGGCGATTTTACCGATGAAGCTGTCTACGACCGCATTTTGAAAAATTTAGATGGCAAAGGGGTTGATGTGGTGATCTCAGATATGGCCCCCAACTTGAGTGGCGTAAAAACCACTGACCAATACAGTTCAATGTATCTGGTTGAATTGGCTCTGGATATGGCACGTAATGTTCTAAAACCGGGCGGCAACTTTTGTGCTAAGGTTTTCCAAGGCGTTGGCTATGAAGAGTATGTTAAAGATGTTCGTACTTCTTTTAATAAAGTCATTATTCGTAAGCCAGCAGCTTCACGCCCACGTTCGCGTGAGGTATATGTAGTCGGCAAAGGATTTAAAGGGTAGTTTAAGTCAATTCACTCCCCTTTTC
The DNA here is from genome assembly GCF_013114595.1 of Vibrio sp. 99-8-1. Taxonomy (GTDB): domain Bacteria; phylum Pseudomonadota; class Gammaproteobacteria; order Enterobacterales; family Vibrionaceae; genus Vibrio. The sequence goes on from NZ_VTXE01000003.1 coordinate 102,912, forward strand.
GCATCTTGATTAATGTGCTGAGGGGAGAAATTCTATTTGTTTTCCAGCTTTTTTACTTTTCAGCTATTTCTATCTTTCAAGTAAGGGACGTTTGTTCTCTACGCCATTCCACTCATCCGCATCTTCGGGTGGCGGTATAACTTCAACAATATTGGGCCATATCTTACAAAGTTCGGCGTTGAGCTCAATAAACTCAACTTGATCAGAAGGCACTTCCGTATCCTGATAAATGGCATCGGCTGCACATTCTGGTACACATAATGAGCAATCGATGCAAATTTCTGGATCGATCACTAAAAAGTTAGGGCCTTCAAAAAAGGCGTCGACTGGGCAAACTGCCACACAGTCGGAGTACTTGCATTTGATGCAGTTCTCGGTCACTACAAAAGTCATTTAAACGCTATATCTTCATTTATCGAGTGGGGCATGATTTTAAAGAATAACCCTCAAAACACAAGTTTCTTTGTCAGTGATATCGTGTAAAATCCCTGCCATAATTTCGTATTTCGATCTTATCCTGCCCTGACGGAAAGGCCGTCCGGCATATAAAAGAGACATTTATCTATGCTACGTTTAACAGACATCAAACTGCCCCTCGATCACGAAGAGCTTGCGCTCGAACAAGCCATCTTAGAAAAACTGAAAATTAAAAAAGAGCGACTGTTGTCCTTTACTATGTTTAAACGTGGCTATGATGCCCGTAATAATAAGAATATTCAGCTGATCTATACCCTTGATGTTGAAGTAGACAAGCCTGAAGAACTGCTTGAAAAATTTGCTGACGATCATCGAGTTAAACAAACTCCAGACATGAGCTATAAGTTTGTTGCGCAGGCACCAGAACAGTTAGAAGAGCGACCGGTTGTGATTGGTTTTGGCCCGTGCGGCCTGTTCTCGGCACTTATTTTAGCGCAGATGGGCTTTAAGCCCATCGTACTAGAACGTGGTAAAGCCGTGCGTGAACGTACCAAAGATACCTTTGGTTTTTGGCGTAAGCAGCCATTGAATCCTGAATCAAATGTGCAATTTGGTGAAGGTGGGGCAGGTACGTTCTCAGACGGTAAACTTTATACTCAAATTAAAGATCCAAACCATTATGGTCGTAAAGTGATTAATGAGTTTGTTGAAGCAGGAGCGCCAGAAGAGATTCAATATGTGAGTAAACCACATATCGGTACCTTCAAGCTGGTGGGCATGATTGAGAAGATGCGTGCAAAAATCATCGAGCTGGGTGGTGAAATCCGCTTTAGCACGCGTGTGGAAAAACTGGATTTGGTTGATAAGCAAGTTAAAGGGCTGCACCTGTCAAATGGTGAGTACCTGAAAAGTCAGCACGTAATCCTTGCGGTGGGTCATAGTGCCCGTGATACGTTTAGCTCTCTGTATGAACAAGGGGTCTATATGGAAGCAAAACCATTTTCCGTGGGCTTTCGTATTGAGCATGAGCAGAGTGCTATCGATCGCTGCCGTTTTGGTGATAATGCCGGACACCCTTTACTGGGCGCAGCTGACTACAAATTAGTTCATCACTGTAAAAATGGACGTAGTGTTTATAGCTTCTGTATGTGTCCTGGTGGAACCGTGGTTGCAGCGACTTCAGAAGAGGGACGCGTAGTGACGAACGGGATGAGCCAATACTCTCGACATGAACGTAATGCTAACAGCGCCATTGTGGTCGGGATCTCTCCAGAAGAGGATTACCCGGGGCATCCATTAGCAGGGATTGATTTGCAACGTAAGCTAGAAGCGTTGGCGTTTAAAGAAGGTGGAGAAAACTACCATGCGCCCGCTCAGCTAATCGGTGATTTCTTAGCAGGGAAATCAAGTAAAGAACTTGGTGATGTTCAGCCATCTTATACTCCGGGCGTGACGCTTGCTGATCTTAGCAAAGTGGTGCCAGAGTATGTTACTGAAGCAATCCGTGAAGCGATTCCTGCGTTTGAGAAGAAAATCAAAGGGTTCGCAAAACCCGATGGTATGTTGACCGGCGTTGAAACCCGTACGTCTTCACCTATCTGTATCAAGCGAGGTAAAGATTATCAGAGCATCAATACCCCGGGTTTGTACCCTGCTGGCGAGGGAGCCGGTTATGCAGGAGGCATTCTTTCTGCTGGTATCGATGGCATCCGTGCAGCTGAAGCGGTCGCACGTGCAATGACTGAGTAAATATAGCCTCTAAAGCGTTACATTCCAATGGCCTGACTATGTCAGGCCTTTTTAATGACTGCTCAGTTCTATTTTAGCTATAGATTAACTTGCGATTTGAGCGATCACAATTGTTAAAATAGGGTTTGTTGATCTTTTGTGGGTATTTTTGCAGCAGCTTGTTGTTGCTCTCTTCATGCTTTGCTCAAACCACTTTCAGATTGAACAAAACCTGTACTCGAAAGGTCAGCAGACCTTAGGTATGCTTATTAAAATTTTAATTAAAAGATGGACTGTGTGGAAAAAGAAATTCCTGCCGACTGAACAACACTGCTGTTTAAGAGTGGTAGTTTGTTTAAAGTTAGATACAAGTGAAACCTCAACTACATGGTCAGAATCTGGTAATTTCAAATTATTTTTCTAATGATAAGCTGAAGTAAATTTAACTATAAATTCAAGCTTTTAACTTGAAGTTATAACTACTTTGTACCAACCTTAATTCATAAGAATATTTAGGGGCTAGGTATGCAGTTGACACGTACAGTTAATAAGGATGTGATTCGGAAGGTGATGGTGCCCTCGGTACTGATTAATCTTCTATCACTTGCCGTTCCACTGACGGTTTTACAGATTTACGATCGAATTTTACCCAATCAAAGTTATGGGACGGCAACACTCCTTCTTGCCGGGGCTTGCACTGCTGTTTTGTTGGAATCACTGATCCGTTTTGTTCGCAGTTGGCTACTTTCAGCGGCGGCAAGTAATACAGAAAAGGCCACCTTTGACGACTTAGTTAAGAGAGTCGCAGAGTCTAAACCAAATGAACTTAGGCGCTTGGGCGCTGCGGGGGTAGATAACGGTCTATCTTCGATTTCAAAAGTAAGAGAATGGTACTCGGGCGGTATCGTCGCTGGGTTTATCGATTTACCCTTTGCCTTGCTGTTTCTCGCGCTTGTTTACTATATCGGTGGTAGTTTGGTGATGGTGCCTATTGTCGTTTGGGGTACCGCGAGTGTGATTGTTTGGTTAGCGTCGATGAAATCTAAGCAGTTAGGTGAAGTTGCATCCCAGAAAGAGCAAGCACGAAAAGGCTTCATGCTACTGCTAGGTCAAACCTTACAAGGTATTAAACGTCAGGCAATAGAATCGAGACTTTATAATCAGTTTAAACGCTCCAACGATGCCAAATTCCTATCGAAGTCGTGTGAAGAGCAGCAAAATGCTTTTGCACTAGAATTCATCCAGTTGGCTTCATTAATGACATCGGTGGTGATTGTGATTGCGGGCAGCTTGTGGGTGTTGAATGGAGATCTAACAACAGGTGGCTTAGCGGCGTGTTCGATTTTATCGGGTCGTGCCGTTGCGCCATTGAGCGCCTTGATTGGGATTCGTGTTAAACTCAATACTATCCACACTGCCAACCAGTCTATTCAACATATTCAATCTCTACCTTCCCATCCAAGAAATATGCAAACCTTAGTCACTACTGAGTCACTGCTCATATCCAACTTAACCGCTCATCGTTATGGCTATCATTACACCACTTCATTAAGTATGGAAAAAGGCGAAATCATTCACCTATCCAGTGAGGAGCGACATATAGACAGCTATTTTGCAGGCATTATCGGAGGGGTTGATGAGCCAATCTCAGGTACGCTAGAAATGAATCACAGTACCTGTCCATTCCATGAACTGTCTAACGTGACTTCGTATGTTGGAGTGAAAGGTCAGCTTGTCAGTGGAACTTTGCTTGATAACCTGTGTGGTTTTGATCCAGAACGAACCGACAGAGCCCGCGATTATGCACAAAAGCTTGGACTTGGTAGCAAGCTCTCTCAGCTCAGTGAGGGGTTAGAAACAAAAGTGGGTCATACGCTTTCAAGTCCGCTAAGTATGGGGAATATAAAGCTACTTAATATTGCCACTCAGCTAGCGGCTCCTTCTACGGTTGTCGTTCTGAATAAACCGGATTCGTCTCTTGACCTTGATGGGCTTGCGGCTCTGGCTCAGGTATTAAAAGAAGAAAAGGCACAGGGCAGAATGGTCGTGCTCGTGACTCACTACCCTGCGCTTGTCGACCTTGCGGATAAACAAGTGGCCATTACTCAGTGCGAGCAAGGAGTCGCGGCATGATGAATGACTATGAAAAAGTAGGTCTCGATTTGCTGAAAGGCATGGAAGTGAGCACCAATGTTCAATTGTTCTCTAAGCAATGGATCGCCGAAAATGGCATTCAAAATGTCGATGAGTTGCTTTCACTGTTTGACCGAATCCACCTACCGTATGAAATAACGCCAAGCCTTCAGTCTGAACAGGAGTCTAAGTTTTGTGTCGCTTTCAATCGAGACGAATCCATTGACCTTATCCAGGAACCGTATTCCGCTTCGAATAAAGCCAGGCTGAGCAATAGTACTGCGCAGTTTTATGTCGTTATTTTAGGTCAGCCTCAAGAGAAGCATCCAACCGATTGGGTCGGGGAAAGGCTCAACGCATTCAAGCCGATGATCCCTAAACTGTTCCTTGTGAGCCTGCTCTCTAACGTGTTTGCTTTAAGCATTCCATTTGTCACTATGGCGATTTATGACCATGTCATCGCCGGGGATGCGGCGCATGAGTTAATGGGCATTGCGATAGGTGCTGGGTTGCTATTTCTGATGATGGGTTTACTGAAAACCCTTAGGGGTAGAGTGTTAGTCAGCTTATCCAATCGCGTGGGTCGAGAAATTTCTCAAGCATTAGTGAAAAAGCTACTTAAAAGCTCTTATGCGCAAAACCAGCAATCGACGGTGTCCAATCAACAAAACCAAATACTCTTATCTGAACGGGTGTCGAGCATCCTATCAGGTCCACTTGGTGGTGCTCTCTTTGATCTACCCTTCGTATTGATTTTTATTGTGGCGATTGGCGCGCTCGGAGGCTGGTTAGTACTCGTGCCTCTTGCTGCTTTGACACTTTACGCATTACTCGCAAAACGGGCCATTTCGAGAACACAAAAACGATCGGTACACTCGACAATCGCAGGCACGAACAGACAGAATTTAATCAATGAACTGTCGTCAAAACTGATCTTTTTACGCAGCTCAGGGTTCGCTAATTATTGGCTTAAACGATTTGAAAAAGCCAACTATCTTGCGGCGAAAGTGGGTTTTGAACAGGCCGTTCAACAGCATAAACACACCTCTCTCTATTATGCGATCACCTTGTCTTCGACCATTGCGGTGATGGGGCTTGGCATTGGCTTAATCTTTGAAGAAGTGCTTACACCCGGTGGCTTGATTGCATCGATGATGCTGATTTCTCGCGTGACGGGTCCAGCTCAGATGATTGCCAATAGCGCATCAAGGATTTCAAGCTTTAACCAATCCAAATTACAAGTGAATCGCTTAATCACTCAGCCTTCTGAGCGAGACTTTAGTTATCAGCATCACCCTTTACCAAAGCAAGCACCGTCACTGAATATTGAGCAAGTGACGTTCCGCTATCCTAAGCAGTCTCGACCTGCCTTGTCTGCGGTGAGCTTTACTGTAGAAAGTGGCGAAGTCGTTGCCATTGTCGGACCTTCGAGCAGCGGTAAATCTACCTTGATCGAAGTGCTTGCGGGCTTACAAGCGGCACAGAATGGTTCAGTAGAATTAGAAGGGGTGAACTTGTCACAGTACGATCCTCAACTGTATCGCCACTGGTGCTTTATTCGCGCAGCTTACCCTGACCTTCTTTCACTTTCTGTGCGTGAATGGTTAGACGATGGGAATCAGGTTGATGATCAGAAGATGATTGATGCGCTAAATCTGGTTGGTGGACAGACTTGGTTTGAGTCTTTGCCTGATGGTTTAGATACGGACATCAGCGCATTAATGCCTGATAGCCTTTTCGATATTTTATCGGGCACAGTGGCCCAAGTGCTTATTGATGCAAAAGCCGTTGTTTACGATTACAAACTGATGCTCATGGACAACCCCGTGCTTGACTATCACCCTAGAGCTAAGCGGGTGTTCAGTGAGTTTATTAACCAGAAACGAGGCAATTCAACCATCATATTTACGTCGCATGATCCTGACTTAATTAAATTGGCCGATAAGGTAATCGTACTAAACGAAGGCGCAGTGGCTTACGCAGGGCCATTAGAACCAGCAGAGCAACAAGACGTCAGTAAAGAGGTATCCAATGGCTAATAATGAATATGGCGAACTCGTAGAATCAAAGGCAACCGCGAGATCTCTTGCCGTTGCAACTTGGGCGGTAGCCGTTTGTGTGGTTGCTTTTTTTGTTTGGGCTTTGATGACTCAGGTCGACGAGATCGCAAAAGCAAAAGGCTCGGTTATCCCTGAAGGGGAGAAGCAAGTATTACAAAGCGCAATCGGTGGTAAGTTAAAGCAAATTCTAGTTAAAGAAGGTCAATTAGTGGAGAAAGGTCAACAGTTGGTTGAATTTGATGCTACGTTCCAGCGAACCGCCCTTGAGGAGTTGAAATCTCAACAAGTCACATTGCTCGCCAGTGTTGAGCGTATGAATGCTTTACTTGATAACCGAGAACCAAATTTTGGGGAATTTGAAATTGATTTTCCAGAGATTGTGAGCCAACAAAAGGCGCAACTAAATGCCCAAAAAGGGCTGTACTTTCAAAAACGTATTGTGATTGAAAAGGACAGTGAGCAGATCGCAGAGCAGCTTCGCAGTGTAGAAAAATCTCTACCTAGCTACCAGAAAGAGCTGAATGCCACTAAGCAAGAACTGAACATATTAGAAAAAGGCTATAAAGCAGGGAACATCTCACGTCTACGTGTGCTTGAAATGCGCCAAAAGCTGGCCAGTATTGAGCAGAAAATAGAAGAAGCCCGTGGTAAGAAGTCGGTTCTCATTAAGCAGGCGGCCAGCAATGAGCAAAAGATCGAGCAACTTCTTGCTGAGGCAAAAGCGAAAGTGAGTGAAGATCGCTCTAAAGCGGTATCAGACCTATCAGCACTGAATGCAAGAGTACGTTCAAGCCAAGCAAAATTGACGAACACTATGTTAGTGTCGCCACTACAAGGCTTGGTGCAAAGCCTGCCAAGCACACAAAATGGTGGTGTTATTCAGCCGGGAGGGACAGTGGTTGAAATTGTTCCTATTGGAGGGAAAGCGGACTTTAAAGCCCGTTTATCGCCAAGAGATATTGGTTTTGTGAGTGTAGGACAACCAACTCGAATCAAGATTGATGCGTTTGATTACAGCCGTTTTGGGGCGTTAAAAGGGGAAGTAGAGAGTATTTCACCCACCACAAGTCAAAGCGAACGAGGTGAAATCTACTATGAAGTGGTGGTGTCCATTGAAACTCCCTACTTCCGTAATAATCCTGAGAGCTTCTCTATACTGCCAGGTATGACCGGTGAGGTAGACATCACCACGGGTGAAAAGTCGGTGTTCCAGTATCTTTGGAAGCCAATCTATACCAATGTGAGTGTTGCGTTCGGCGAGCGTTAATCATAGAGAGCACCACCAAACAAAACGGGCGAATTGGCTGCCCGTTTTGTTTGTGCCTTGTTATTTAATAAAAGCGACACTAGTAAGGGTCGATAAAGCTACTAGGATTGCCCTGATCATGATGCTCATCTGGGTTGATGAGGTCATCGTGCTTATCATCTTGGCTACCTACTTGATGAGACAACTCTGCGGCATTGTCAGCATCAAGGTGTAAGCTGTCCACGGGTTGAGAGTCGTCAGCTAAGACAATATCAATATCATCGGGTAACACAGATTGTTGACTTGCCTCTCCAAATGTCTGAGTGGGCTCAATGCCTAACGCTGATAGATAAGCCGCTGCACCGTGCTGAGGCGCTTCATGACTAGAGTGATGCTCTTGCTGCACAAGGTGAGCTTCATTGTCAATGTCACCACCAGATAGGGACGTTAGATCAACGTCTAATGAATCTGAATCCATCGGTTCATCAGCCTGCGTTGATATCGGAGGTGGGGGCGGCGGTGGAGCCAATGGAGAGACATCCATCCCTGTGAGTGTTGTAACATCAATATGGTGACCACTGTTCCCATGGATTGACTGAGAGTGCAAATGCAGGTGCACCGCAATTTGAGAATTTTGTGCGCCGTCCAGAGTCAAAACAAAAGAATCGGTTTCATCAGTACCTGAACCATAACTGCCTCCACTATGCGTTTTTATCACGCCTGAAGAGGTGCTGTAATCGTAATCTAGATGCCCTGTATGAGGGTCAACATGCAGCGTACCAAATTGGCCATGTAAGCTTGTGACGATATGTCCCCCGCTACCGAAAATACCCCATCCATTATGTTGTGAGCCTCCTGTTTGATGCTGTGGAGGTGTTCCTAAAGATGCATGAAGATCTTGGTGTCCTGCACCACCAGTGATTTGAGGGGCAGCTACTAGAGTAGGTGTTATGGGTGCTGCTGGTGTCACTTCAAGAGTTAGGATATTTTGAGAAGAATCGCCTATCGGGTTTCCTCCATCATCACCTACACGATAAATCATGCTTGGCACTTTGCCGGTAAAGCCAGCCTCTGGTGTAAAGGTGTAGTGACCATTGGCTTCAATAGTTAACGTACCTACCCCTGCCATGGTATGTGGATGTCCGGGAGTGACGGTAACGTAACCCGACGCTGGATCTTTTATTTGAATGTCTTGCAGCATTAAATGGGCATTGGAATCAGTGTCTGTCGCCGCTCCACTCGCACCCTCATGAGTGCCTACGCCAGACAGAAGATTACCTTCGATTGATCCACTATGTTGCACCCCAGAATCACTGAGGCTATGCAGAACCGGCTTGTCAGTCGTGCCGTTGATGGTCACTGTGATGGAATGCTTAGTGCCATCTTTGGATGTCATTTCCATGTGATCAGTCAGCGTTTGCCCATTGTCCAAATCTTGAACAGCAACATTGTTGTTATCTGCGGCATAGACCCATGTGCCACTGCTGTTAATCACAAACTGACCATAGGTGCCACTTTGGGTTAAGTGATGTTGGCCATTCAAATCCAATGCAGCTTCACCTTGACCATCCGCGTCAGAAACAACCAGATGCCCGTTGCAAGTAAGAGCGTCTTGAATGGTTGATGCCCCAGAAATATGCAAGTTGTGGTGAAGGCTTGTGTCTTCGGTGATACTACCTGTATATCCTGTAAAGGTAGCTGCATCATTGACGGCAGCTAGGTTCATTGTCGCTGATGTCGAAACTGAAGCCCCATGTTCATCCTTCACATCATAAGTAAAGTGAACTTGGCCGTGGTAGTCTTGCTCTGGTGTAAAAGTGAACGTTCCATCATGATTATCGACAATCTGTCCATGATCAGCCGTTAAGTGTTGAACGGTGAGCTGGGTGTTGTCATCAACATCAGAGGCATGTGCTAACAGATCTGAAGCTTTCAATATAACTGACGTATCTTCCGTACCTTGAGACAGGGTGACAGAGGATGTGACAACTGGCGTATCATTCGTTCCGTGTACGGTAACGGTAATATCTCGATGTGCGGTTCCATCAATCGACTCAACCGTAAAGGTTTTTTGATAGCTTTGTCCCTCTCCCAAATGCTGGAGTTTGGCGTTGTCTATTGTGTACTGCCATCCACCTCGAACATTTATAGAGAAGTGCCCGCCTTCAGGTGTATCAAAACTTTGTGCGACGAAACCTGCTTGGCCATGATCTGGGTCGATTATATGTAAATTGCCGCCACTCCATACTTGATTTCGCGTACTCCCCGGTGACAAGTTATCTTCATAAGCGTGGTTATTCAGTGAAGAATATTGACCCACTGCAATTCGTGCTTGATCGTCCTCGCCAATAATTTTAATGATGACTGTTAATTTTTGGCCATCACTGGTTCTAACTTGGTATGGCACCTCCATAGTTTCACCTTGGTGTAAACTATTAACCAAATCGCTAGCATGTCGATTTGTGGCCATTTGCAGGCTAAATTCATAAGAACCATCTGGCCATATATACAAATACCCTGGGGCATACCCTTGACCCATATATCTGCCGCTAAAGACAAACTCAGTATTATCTCCTGTATCCATATCTGTTAGCTGTAATTGACCATGATAAGTTGATGTTTTGCTCGTTAAAGCTTGCGATTCGGTCATCTGAATCACATTGGATGTGAGTACCGCTTTGTCATCAGCCCCTTCAATGGTGAGCGTGGCTGATTGTGGTGTTTGCCCTCCATGCCCGTCATCAACGAGATAATTCACAACGACTTTTTGTGTTTGACCCGCAGACAAATGTTGAAATGCAGAGTGGGTCGCATCAATAGTCAGTGAATGCCCGTCAGGACCAAGAGCAAAACCATCAGGTAGAGCGGTGGTTGCGGTCGAACCATCGACTGAATAACGGATTTGTGAAACCGACAGTGCATCACCTTCTTTGTCTGTTGCTCCAGTGAGTAGGTCAACCAAATGATGACTGGTTGAATCTTCTTTCACACTATCGGTCAGCGGCTGAACATCTGGTTGGTCATTGACGGCAACAACCGACATTGAAGCAGAAGCCAGTGCAACGCCACCATGATGATCATGCACTTGGTATTGAAAATGCAGTTGTCCGTTGAAGTCTTTCTCAGGGACTAAAGTAAATGTGCCATCGCCATTATCAAGTATTGAACCATGGTTGACGGTGAGGTTGCTAATAGAGAGTTGGCCTACGTCATTGCTATCAACATCTGTCGCGTTGGCAAGAAGATCTGCGGAGGTGATTATTTGAGTGGCATCTTCTCTGCCAATATTAAGCTGCACGTCTGCTGAGACTGTTGGATCATCGTTGGTACCGTGAATTGTGAGAGTGATGGTGTGTTTATCACCACCAGCACTTTGAACTTCATATTGAACTTGCGCGCTTTCACCTTGACCCAAATGTTGAACATTGCCATTTGGCACGCTATAAGTCCAATCGCCTGCTTTGCCTATCGTGAGTGTTCCACCATAAGGATCATGAAGAGCATGGGCATGGCGAGTAGCATGAAAATGGTCTTCTCCAGCATCGGGATCAGCCACATTCAAAACACCGGTCGTAAAGATGGTGTGCTGCGCATCGCCTTGAACGTGCCTATCTTCGGTGAGGCTTCCTGAATCTATTCCAGAGAACTGAGCAGCATCCCCTGTAGGTATGAGCGTCATATTTGCATCGGTGTGCGTGACGCCAGTGTGGGCATCTTTTACATCGTACGTAAAGTGAACCTGACCGCTATAGTCTTTATCTGGGGTGAAAGTGTAGGTTCCGTCTTGGTTATCCAATATGGAGCCGTGGTCAGTACGGAGGTTCTCGATGGTCAATTTACCAGCATCATTACTATCGACGTCCATGCTGTTGGCAAGCAATTCCACTTGTGTAATTGTCTGCGGCAAGTCTTCTTTACCTGAATTTAGTTGGACCTCACTAGAAACAAACGGGGAATCATTGTCGCCGTGTATCGTAATGACAACGTCATGGGTAGTACCATCGGCACTTTGGACCGTTATGGTATCAGTCAGCTCTTGTCCGGTATTTAGTGCATCGATTTTTCGTCCTACTGCACTGTTGCCTACATCAGCGTAGTAACTCCAGTTGCCATCGGTTTGAAGTATCAAACGCCCATATTGCCCGAAGTATTGATAGGCGGGAGCATTGTTGTCAAAATGCGCCTCCCCTGAGTCATGGTCAATAATGTCCAATTTTCCGGAGGTATGTATCGAATCATTCCAGAGGTGTGAGATATTTCCACGTTGATAATCAGGCGAACGGTCAGCATAAGTTGACTCATAAACGTCTCCTGAATCCATACCAGAGATTTGAGCAGCATCGTTAGTTCCGACAACCGTTATCTCGAGATTCTGAGTAGCACTCGCACCATGCTCATCGGTGACGGTAACAGGAATGGTGACCGTTTGAGTTTGACCTTGTGCAAGTGATTGATAGTTGGCGTGTGATGGGTCAAAACGGTAGCTACCATCAGTGTGAAAGGTTAACCCATCCACAGGGTTTGTGATTGAGTAAGTCAGCGATGCGCCATGGTCGATGTCCTGTCCAACCATTTGTCCTGATAGTAGAGAACCATCCTCTGTGACCGATTGATGCTGCGCACTTAGAGTTGGCGCATCATTGGTGCCGTGTATGTTCACTTGTATGGTGAAAGTAGTGCCATCTTGCGATTTCACCACACACTCATCAGTGATGGTTTCACCCTGTTTCAGCTCTTGTACTAATGGCTGATGGTCTCTAATGGTATAGGTATAGCGACCGTCTTGCATTAGTAGGATATGACCACCGAGTTTGGTGTCATAACCGATGCCTTGATAAGTTTGAGGGCCTAAATTGATATCAAACTGAGCTTCCCCTTTGTCTGGATCAACGATAGCTAATTTGCCGTCAAAGTGAAGATTGTCATGGGTGTCAATATAATAACGGTCTTCGGTGACACCACCTTGATGATTATCTGTGCTGGCATAGCTAATCTGTGCATTATCTGGAGTTGGAGTGAGAGTAAGTGAAGCGCTGCTATGAGTCGTCCCTCCATGAGCATCTTTAACATCATAAGTGAAGTGCACTTGGCCGTTGTAGTCTTTGTCTGGTGTGAAGGTATAAGTGCCATCTTTATTATCAAGGATTGAACCATGGTCGGCATGCAGATTAGCAATGCTCAGCTTGCCTAAATCATTGTGGTCAACATCAACACTATTGACGAGCAATTCCTCTTGAGTAAGGGTTTGTGGTAAGTCTTCTTTGCCTGTGTTGAGTTGAACGTCACCAGAGACGTAAGGCACGTCATTGTCGCCATGAATCGTGATCACAATATCATGAGATGTCCCATCTTTAGTATGTATTGTGATGGTGTCGGTTAGGGTTTCACCCGCACCTAGCTTGTCAATCGTAGAGCCCACGGTTGTGCTAGCCCCTTTCTGTTGCCAATCCGTTTGACCAGCAGCGACAGCGTATTCCCAGTGCCCATCACTTCGCAGTAATAAATGCCCATATTGACCATGATAAGAGTAGACACCACCCTTGGTATCGAACGTTGCTTCATTCGTATCTGGGTCCACAATAGATAACTGACCTGAAGTCGTTAGTGCATCATGGCTAATTTTCGCCATGCCCGGTTGAGCATAGTCAGGTGACATATTTTGCCCTGCTTGGTTCTCTGCTACATCGCCAGTATCAACGCCTGCAACCTTAGCGGCATCATTAGTGCCGGTAATCACAATCTCTAGGTTCTGTGTTGCACTGACACCATGTTCATCGGTCACCGTCACAGGAATAGTCAGGGTTTGAGTTTGACCTTGTGCAAGTGCCTGATAGCTTGCGTGGGAGGGGTCAAAACTGTAGCTACCATCAGTATTAAAGGTTAACCCATCGACGGCATTAGGGATTGAGTACGTCAGTACTGCGCCATGATCAATGTCATGCCCAACCATTTGCCCTGTTAGTTTTGCTCCATCTTCATTGACTGTTTGGCTCTGTACTTGAAGCGTTGGTCCATCATTGGTACCTGACACAGTAATCTTGATGGAATGCGTAGTGCCATCGGCTGATTGAATGGTGAACACGTCTTGAGGGTGTTCGGAGACGTTAAGTTGCTGAACATGAGGGCTGTTATTGTCCAAAATATAATGCCATGAACCGTCTTTATCAAAGTCGAGGTGACCAAACTGACCAGTGATTTGATCAGCGATAAAGTGGTCTTGGTTGGCATCAGGATCATTGATGGAAAGCTGGCCGCTGACGCTAACTTGATGATCTTCTACCACGTTGCCAGTACCACCAGTAATGATCGCATTATCATCACTGCCGCCAATCGACATATTCAGCACTTGCGCAGTGCCATCTTTGGTATGGACGGTAAAGGATTCGTGCAGTGCGTTATGGTTGGTTAATGCTTGGATATTGCTTTGCGAGTTGTTGACTTGGTATTGCCAATGGCCGTCAGCGTTTATTGTTAAAGTACCGTATTGACCAGTTATGGTTTCGGCTTGTAGCCCACTTTCACCATGATCTGGATCGACAACATCGATTTTTCCGGATGTACTAATCAAACCATGAGAGTCAATGTTATGGTCTTCGGTGACTTGACCATGTAGATCGCCGCTAATGGTTGGTGATTCTTGTTTACCTTGCACTGGGATTTGAATGATGACACTCGAGCCATTAGAGAGATGCAGTATGAATGTATCGGTCCCAGGTTCTTGTTTTTTCAATAAAATATACGCTGGAGCTTTAGGATCTAGGGTGAAGGTATATTTACCCGTAACATCAACATGAAGCGAGCCATATTTCCCTTTGAATGTTTCGTCAATATAAGTAACAGTAGGTTGAGCTGTGACTTGGCTTTGGGGGGAGACTGTTTTTGATACAGTCTTTGCTGGTAGAAGAGCAGATGTTTCTGAGCTCTGTCCCCAAAAGTAGTGGATAATAGGATGAAGCTTTGTCGATAAATGGTGAGAGGAATGAAGGTCTGTACTCTGCTTCTCATTGTTGTCATCAATTTGTGAAGCGGTGTGAGACTGAAGGTTGGCATTTGACGGAGTTATTATATTCCCCACGACAGGGCTTCTTCTCTTTAGTTGATTGTTGTTTGTACTGGATGCAGCTATATTGTTATGTACTACTGCATCACTATTATCTTCATTGATGATGAGTTCTTCGCTGGGTTTATCGAAGGATAATGATGGCAGAATCATGACAAGTTCACTAGGCATTGGAACCTTAAGGTTGACCTGAGAAAACAAGCGAACCTTTTTTATTGATTTAGAGTGTATTTTAGGTTCTGAGTTACCTTTTACAGTAGTAATTGATTTATGGTCTTTTTTATCTTTAGTAGCCATTGACGTTCCTTGTCTAGATTTACACAATCACCCTTTCAGTAAACTATAGAATTCAATATTTTGCCACTTTAACTAACTGGGCCGGTTGATCTTTCAAATATAAATTCTGTTCAATCAAATAACGTTTGAACAAAGCATGAGGCGAGTAACATAGTTATTCAATGTCAGCGACTCATAACACTGCTCAGGACGCTTTTAGATGAGCCCTTCGGGCTGCGTTTGTTGGCATTTTCTACTACGTTATCGCCTGTTGGTATCGATGACTACACGGCGCAGACCCTGACTAATCCCACGCTGATTTGATACAGATGTATGCGGCTAGTTTTTTGAAGGTCTCAGAAATCAAGCCGCCGTCAGCTCAACTTTGACTCATTACTCCTTTGCTGAACCCGAGTGATTTCGTCGTTAACCCAATGTAGCAACTGCTTTGTCGCTTTAGACAAAATCTGGTTTTGTCGCACGACATAACCAAGGCTAGTGGTAGAGAAATCGGTTAATGGAGTGACCTTAGAATGTAAATGTCGCTTGGTTGAGATAGCAAATTCAGGAATGATGGCAACGCCAAACCCAGCTTCAGCCCAGTCGATTTGAGCATCCACACTGCCAACTTCCATCACTCTATAATTGGGTAAGTTAAGGCTTGGCAAGGCATCATCAATAAAGTCGCGAGTTCGTGTATCGTGTCCGAGTAAGATAAGGGTGAGCTCTTGTTCAGTTTCTCTATCTAAGGGGGTATCTCCTTCTATTTGGCTATCGTTCTGCCATGCGCCAAAGTCATCTCCCAGCGCACACCAAGTAATTTTTTGTAGCTCTGTAAAGTGCAGAGGTTCACTCTGTTTTTGAGAGATAACAAAACCAAGATCCGCCTGAGCGCTTTTCACTAAACCTGAAGCCTGAGAAGAGGTGGTATTTAATAAAGTGAAATCTATTCCCGGATATTGCGCCTTGAATAGCTGAAATGGCCGAATCAACAAGACACGGGAGATGATGTCGCTAACCGCAATGGTTAATGTGCCGCGGCTAAGATCACTGATGGCATTAATGTCAGCCTGACAGATCTGTAACTCTAGCAAAGTTGTTTTACTGCTTTCTAACAACCGTTCACCCGCTTGAGTTAACCGAAAAGGACTTCTCTCAACTAACTTTGCTTTTGTGGCTTGCTCTAACTGTTTTAAGTGCAAGCTGACATTAGGTTGAGTCATATGCAGCGCGTTGGCGGCTTTTCCAAAATGTTTACATTCAGCCAATGTTACGAAGGTTTTTAACCAATGAATATCAAGCATGGGGGCTCACTTAGCGTTCGATAGTTTGATATGAGTTTCTTATCGGAACAATAATTATAATTAATTTCTCTTATTTGGTCGATGAGAATAGCATGTGTTCTTCACTAATCAGGAGAAAAATTATGTCGTCTATTGTTGTTGTGGGAGCTAATTGGGGTGATGAAGGTAAGGGTCGAATCGTGGATTTTTTGGCCTCTGATGCATCTGCAAGTATTCGTTTTCAAGGCGGAAATAACGCCGGTCACACAGTAGTCAATGATTTTGGCACTTTTAAACTGCACCAGTTACCAAGTGGCATTTTTAATCCAGATTGTCTTGCAGTTCTTGGCCCTGGCATGGTGATCAGCCCAGCCGCTCTTACCGAAGAGATAGCGGAACTACAAGCGGCCAATGTAGATATTAAGCTGTCTATTTCTGATCGTGCAACATTATGTCTACCTCTGCATGCTCTTGAAGATACCTTAGAAGAAACACGTTTGGGTGATGCCGCTTATGGCTCAACACGACAAGGTATTGCGCCTGCTTACGGCGACCGCGTTATGAAAAAAGGCATTCTAGTTGGTTGGTTGAACCAACCTGAGATTTTAGAGCAGCGTATACAGTTCTTGTTAGATTGGAAAATGCCGCAGCTAAAAGCCTTATATCCAGAGTGCGACTTTAACCAGAGTGCCGCAGAAATGACGGAATGGCTGTTAGAGGTGACAAAAGCGTGGCGTCCATTTATCTGTAACGTGACACAGCCACTTAAGGCGCTGCAATCACAAGATGCAAGTTTGCTCTTTGAAGCTCAATTAGGCGCAGGACGTGACCTTGTATATGGTGAGTATCCTTGGACAACATCCTCTAATGTGACGGCGGCTTATGCGGGAATCGGTTCTGGTTTACCGGCTCTTCGTCCAGAGCGCATTATTGCAGTTGCAAAATCATTTAGCTCTTCTGTTGGGACAGGCACCTTAGTTACGGCGATGGAAGAACAAGACAACTTCCGCGAAAGCGCTAATGAGTATGGTGCCGTGACGGGGCGCCCACGGGATATGGGATATTTTGATGCGGTCGCAACCCGAAATGGTGTTGAACTTCAGGCGGCAACGGAGATTGCTCTGACTAAAATTGATTGCCTGTCGGGTTTGTCCGAGCTGAAGATTTGTGTCTCATATGCTGGTGAACACAGTGAAAATCCAATATGGCCGCAGACTGAAGGGCTAAAACCTGTTTATGAAAATATGAAAGGGTGGGATGAAGACATCACCAACTGCCGGACTTTTGAAAGCTTGCCTAAAGCAGCTCAAGACTATGTGACTCGTATCGAAGAGCTAATGGGTGTGCCAGTTATCATGGTATCGGTAGGCCCAGAACGTGACCAAATGATCATTCGTAAATAGTTAGATCGAGCATTTATCGACCATGACAAAGCGCTGACAAACGTTGTGTCGGGCGGATTGTAGTCAGATTCTGGCTAGAAAGATGGTTAATGAAAGGACATAAATACAAGTTTATGACATTCATTAACCATTTATGAGTTCATCCTAGCTTGCCGTGTGGCTAAGACTGTTTGGTGAATCGGAACGTTTGCACCTTCTTTTCTTCGCCATTAATAAAGGCATAAGAATCAATAACCCAGATGTTGGCGCTAATCAGTCCAAGTTCAATTCGTGTATCTGAAGCAGGGATACCAGCATAAACTTCATTATCTGTGCTGTTTGGGTAGAAGTGGTAACGTTGAGAGTCACCCTGTTTTTCACCAGAGAAAGAGATAGATGTGGCGGTCGCTTCGTTAGTGACCTTTAAGCCGTATCCATCTTTTGCATCATAAGAGAACTTAGCATCCAATAGTTTGTTTTCTGCGGTGGTAATGGTCACTTCGGCATCAGAAATAGAGGTAAGAGAGCCTGTTGCCTGTAGCTCAGTAAACTCGGACTCAATGTCGACGTTTTGAATATTCACATTCCAGTTGCCAATGAATCGGTCAATCTCTGCCCATACTTGGGGAGAAGCTTCGGCAGAAGAGCTTCCTACACCAGAAATAGCAACGTTTCGGCTGTCATGGCGAATATTTTCTCTGTTATTATTGATATCCGCTCCCGCGCCTGCAACGCCCCCAGCAACACCACCGGCAATCGCTCCTTTCATTGCCAGTTCAGCATCACCAGTTAATGCTCCCATAGTCAGTCCAAGTAAGGCTCCACCCGCGGCTCCCTGTTTCGTCGCAGCATTTGGATCGTCGCTGGTATTTGGGTTTACACAGCCGACTAATACTGGCAAAGAGACAGCAGCAGCAATAGCAATACGTTTAAATTTTTTCATTTTTGGTTTTCCTCATAACATCAATAGCGGCATTGTATCTGCGCAATGTCAGAGGGCATTCAAAGGAGTTTGCGCAAATCGTTAAGATTGTTACAAGATGTGAATGTGCGGATGTGGGACAGGTACAACCTCTCGTGGAAATTCTAGTTTAGCTTTAGCATAGAAATGCCCAAGCTTTATCAACTTGGGCGCTGTGTCTGATGAAATTGAGCCTACGAGGTTTCTCTTTTACTGGATGACCCTATACAAGATTTCAGCCGAGCATTTACACCGTTTCCCCAGCTTCATCCTCTTCAACAATATCCGTTTCTTGGCTAGCCTCTATTAGCCATTGTTGCAATGACGTGCTGGCCAAGACCTTTTGTTGATACGCTTTTGCGCCATCAGACAGTTTAATTCCGTAGGTTTGAAATCGTAGCGCAACAGGTGCAAACATGGCATCGGCGATGGACCATTGACCGAACAACCAGCCATCTTGGTACTGTTTCATTTGCTCTGACCAAATGGTATCGATACGGGCTATATCCTTTAGCGCTCCGTCGCTAAGTTCAATTTTTCTGCGAGCACGAATGTTCATTGGCAACTCATTTCTTAAATCGAAAAAGCCTGAGTGCATTTCGGCGGCAATGGCACGAGCTTTCGCTCTTTCCGCGGCACTCACGGGCCATGCTTTTCCTTGCAAGTGTTGCTCATTTACGTATTCCAAAATTGCTAGTGAATCCCACACGGTGACATCATCATCCACTAGGGTGGGTACTTTTGCGGTGGGTGTTATCTTCTCTAATGTTTGGTAGAAATTTTTAGTGAATAGCTTTAGCTTGATCACTTCGATATCTAAATCAAATTGAGAAAAAATTAACCAAGCGCGAAGTGACCAGCTTGAGTAGTTTTGGTTGCCGATAAACAATTGCATTGAAGCCTCCATGCGGTTTAAATAGTAGTAAGTTATTTAAGAGTAAGTCATTAGCTTAAAAGTCATTAAATTGTGAATTCACAATATCTGATAGTTTTCTGTTCGACTAATGGATAGTTTTGATGGATTACTTCAACAAAAACGATGGATGGAATTGGATATGGATATCGAAGCGCTACGTAGCTTTCTGGCTTTTGTTGAAACAGGCAGTTTTACTCGTGCCTCCAAGCAAATTAATCGAACTCAGTCTGCGTTTAGCGCCCAGATGCGAAAACTTGAAGATGAACTTTGTGTCAGTTTGTTTGAAAAAGAGGGGCGAAATCTTGTCCTAAGTGAAGCAGGATTAGCGCTACGTTCTCATGCCGAGCAGTTAATCGGCTTGCACAATCATGCTGTTAATCAAGTGAAACGATATGAGAACAAACGCCCTTTACGTTTAGGTTGCCCTGAAGATTACAACGACAACATCTTAGCCAAAGTTATTTCCGTCCTTCAGCAAGCTAACCCTACCTGTTCTATTCAAGTGATCAGTGAGCCAAGCATTAATCTAAGAGATATGCTGGACCACGGTAAATTGGATGCCGCTATTATTACACGCGCACCGGGTAGCGAAGAAGGTCACTGGTTAGCCAATGACCAAGGTGTATGGATTAGTCATCCTGAATTTGAAATAGACAATTCTCAACCTCTGCCTATCACCCTGTTTCAAACCGACTGTAAGTACCATGCCGCAGCTGTTGATGGATTAACAAAACGAGGAATATCGTTTCAGTTGTTGGCCTGCTGTAATACTGCTTCAGCGCAACGCGCTATTGTGCGTTCGAAATTGTCCGTAGGTGCAATGGGCAGCATTAGTGTAAGCGATGACCTTAAAATTCTCGATAATATGCCACCGCTGCCTGCAGTCGAAATAGTGCTGGTTACCGGTATTGAGCCTCATCCAGTATTAGATAAAAAGTGTCTCTCCCAATTGGTTGAAGTTATGTCATCGCCGACGGATTGATAATGACGAAGTGAAATAGTAAAAGGTGGTTAAGCCAACAAGGCTTCTTGACAAAAAAAGAGCATCAGAGCGTAGGTTGGCGCTTGAACGTTTTATTTAACGTTTTTGATCCAGAGGTAAAACCCTCTCTTTTATAAAATCATCGCTAGGAACGGGGTAGCCAAGATAGTAGCCTTGAAAGTTCTCGCAACCTAGGTTAATAAGTGAATCCAGTTGAGCGCGAGTCTCAACCCCTTCGGCAATGACATCCAAGTCTAAGCTTTTGGCCATCGTCAGTATGACTTTTATCAGTGGCGTCGTATCCGAGCCGTCGGTGAGGCCTTCCACAAAAGAACGGTCAATTTTTAGCTCATCAAGAGGAAGCTCTTTTAGGTATTTTAGCGAGGAATAACCGGTACCAAAATCGTCGATAGAGAATGCTATCCCTTTTGCTTTTAACTGAAGCATCTTGTTTTTAGCGAGTTCAAAATTATTTAACAACAGGTTTTCTGTTATCTCCAGAACAATAAAGTGGCCGGGAATATCATACTTATTGAGTAAGTTGGTAATGTAGGCGACAAAATCTACTTGCAGAAAAAACGCGGGGCTAACATTCACAGCCAGATTTCCAAACTGACTTAAACAACCCTCTTCGCGCCATTTGGTTAAGAGAGTCATACTCTCTTCAAGCACCCATTTATCGATATCGATAATGAGCCCACTCTCTTCAGCATGAGGAATGAAAAAACCGGGCATGACCAAGCCATGCTTAGGGTTATTCCATCGAACAAGTATTTCCCCTCTCAACAGGTTGTTGTTATTGCCTATTTGAGGTTGAACCCAAACTTCAAACTGGTTTTGAGCCAGTGCTTCATAAATGCCTTCTTCGAGTTCAAGCAAATGCTGGGCGGCGTATTGCATTTCTCGCTCAAAGAACTGTACGCCGTTTCTGCCCAGTGACTTGGCTTTGTACATCGCGGTATCTGCTCGTCGAATTAGCTCGTTAGCATCGACATTCTCATCAGGGAAAAAGGCAATGCCAATACTGGCGGTGGCATGCAGAGTAATATCATCAACCTCTAAAGGTTCAGAGAGACAAGACAACAGGGAGTTTGACAGCAACATCGCTTTCTCTGCTGCATAATCAAGATTATCGGCGAGATTTGGTAGGGCAATAACAAACTCATCGCCGCCCAATCGGCCACACACCGCCTTGGTGGAAAATACTTCTCTGGTGCGCGATGCTACCTCTATTAATACGCGGTCACCGACAAAGTGCCCAAGAGAGTCATTGATCTTTTTAAACTGGTCTAAATCAAAGTAAATCAATGCGCCATATTGGTGATTGGTATTATGTTCTATGATTAACTCTTCGATCTGTTGAGAGAAAAGACTGCGATTGGCTAAGTGTGTTAGCGCATCATAGTAGGCTAGCTCATGAATCTTCCTTTGTGCATTCACTCTTTCAGTTACATCCCTAGCATTGACCATCGCAAACTCGTTCCCGTCGACGTCAATGTGGGTCGCTCGGCAATCTAAGTGCACATTGATGCGTTCTCCTTCCACGATTTTTTCAAAGGCATCATCAAAGCTATAGACTGTATGAACGGCGATTTTTTGAAACAGTTCTTCCATATCGCTAACGGTATAGTTCAAACTAAATTCAGCTAAGCTTCTCCCTTTGAGCTGGTCGAAGCTCTCTCCAACCAGTTGTTCTGCTAAATTATTGACGAGATGAACATGCGTCCCCGGGTGGCAAAGGAACATTGCGTCACTGGAGTTCTCCATCAATAGACGAGAAAAGCGTTCACTCTGTTTAAGGCTCTCCAACATTTTGGTCAGTTCTTTTGACGCTGTTTGATTTGCTTGCCACTCTTTGCTGAACTGTTCAACCAAAACCCCTAGTTCATCTTCTTTGGTGTAGGGCAGTGGGAAGATGTTTTTACTGGTGCCTAAATTTGTCACCCATTGAGCAATTCTCATCACCGGTTTAGAGACGTAAACGTAACTCAACATCACGAGAATCGTTGCCAGCAACAATGTGAAAGCCAGCGAGATAGTAATGTTGGTCTGCAATGCCCCAACCAGTTCTTTGGCTAATACCGATTCATCAATATAAATGTCTAAAGTGGCGTGCCGATCTCTTGAGTTGACACCGATCTCAAAAGACTGTTGTGAAGGTATATCAGCAAAATAGGAGGCGACTTGAAGGTGGGTGGACATGGTAAAGGTTTCTGGGCGAGTTTTATCCCCTAGAACATCATCGAAATCATCATAAAACGCTGCTCGTTTTATCAATGGTTGCCGTATCAGTGAGGTTAATATTCCATCTGTTTGTTTTTCGTCTAAGGTATAAACCGCACTACTGAGTGTATCTCTATGTAAGTCAACGGAACGAGCAATACTTTTCGCTTGTTCAACTCTATCTTTTTGTAACAGAAGATAAACGTTAACCAGAGAAGATATACCACCACAAAGCATCGATGCGATAAAAATATACACAGTCTGTTTTATGGAAATACTCAGTTTCATATACGCCTACTTATTTACTGCATTCTAAAAATATTTTCTTTGTATTTCTTGGTATTTTCCATTCTGTATGATTATGTTTAGTCCACGATTGAACGAGGCGACAACCTCATCATTATTGGGGTAAAACTGACTAAGACATAAATGAAGTTTATTGGCGGGTACATCGTCTAAGTAGGTAACCTTCAGCTCATCTTGTGCATTCATTTTTTTTGCAATGTGCATCGTTGGGATCTCTGAGCTGTAAAAAACGTCTACGCCACGATGAAGCACACTCACCAATGCAGAACGCATATCTTTAGAAGGGACATAGGCAATACCGTTGTCATTTAATTGATTTTCTGTTCCCCAACCAGAAATGGTGGTGACGCTATAGTTTTTTAAGTCGGAGAGTTTGGTAATTTGATCGGTATTGGTGCCTTTTCGGCTGATCACCGTTTGCTGAGTCGTACTGATAGAATCACTAAAGAGCATGTATTTTTCACGTCCCTCTCGTTTACTGCATGACAGGCCGCCAACTATCTCGCCGACTTGCATCAGTTTCATTTGACGTTTCCAAGGCAGAACCTCAAATACCACAGACTGTCCGCTTTCTTGAAAGGCCGCAGAGACAACGTCAACATCCATTCCTGATATTTCATTGTCAGCATTAACAATCATATAAGGAGGATAATTTACAACGTATAAGGTCAAAGACTCTTCAGAAAACACCAAACTGCTAAAAAAGAGTGTAAACAATATATTAAGTGTTCGTACCATATAGCTCACCATATAGCCTTAGTGAATGCTAATAAAACTAACCTTTTAAACGATGAAAGGCAACTGAGTTTTATCACAATAACGTTACATTTATGAGCTTATTAAGCCCGAAACTCCATGAATTAATGGACCTTTATAGTGTAGTCGCAATGTTAAATGTTTACATTGCTTTAATGGCAATCTGTTCTAAACGACGCTTAAGTCGGAATTCTGGAGCTCTTTGACTTCAATTCTTCCTATCGACATAGCCGATAGTTTTAGGTGATTCACTCATAATAGAGAAAACAGATGTTTATGGATGGCTTTGATGGAAGTAGGGTTAAGGCGTTTATAGATAGTCTCTGTAGATAGTTTCCAAATTTAGAGTAATGAGCTAGGAGCAGGTTGCCTAACTCATTGTTCTAATGACTAGAGGTATTGAAATTAAGACTCTTGGTTGTTTGCGCGCTCTGCTAATACTTCTTTTACTGCGAACATACCGTTTAACGCAGCGGGAAAACCAGCGTAAACAGACATTTGAAGAACTATCTCTTTTATCTCCTCTTCGGTACAACCAACATTTAGTGCTGCATGTAAGTGTACTTTAAGTTGTGGTTGGCAGTTTGCTAAAGCGGTCAATGCCGCTACTGTCGCGATTTCACGAGATTTTAAATCTAGTCCAGCACGGCTGTAGATATCCCCAAATGGGTATTCAACGGTAAACTTTGCCAAATCAGGGCAAACATCTTTAAGACTTTCTATTACTTTGTGTCCGGCTTCGCCATCAATTTGACCTAGTTTCTTGAGGCCTCTTTCGTATCTTGTATTGCTCATTTTCTAACCCTTTGTATTTTTGGTTACAGAAGGTTACTAGTTAGAGTTAACTCTAAGTCAAGAGGATATTTTTTCTTCATAGAAGACAATCTTTTCTTCAAGTGCTGTTAGGTGAGTGAGCTGTGATTCGATGTTTGATTTTAGTTTTATACGATGCTGCTCCAAAAGATCTTTCCTTTGCTGCAAAGTACGGTCTCCCAATTCTCTTAAATCTGCATATCGCTGAATTCTTTCAAGATCCATTCCGGTATTTTTTAAACGGACAATAAACCCAACCCATTCAACATCATTTTGTGTATAGAATCGATGGCCGCTAGTGGAACGATGTATGTTTTTTAACAGACCGATTTTTTCGTAATATCGAAGCGTGTACGCTGATACACCGACTATGTTTGAGAATGTTGTTATGTTCATTATCTGTTGCCTAATGAAATCCTAATTGCTGGTATTTTACATTTAAAAGAGCTTAGTGGTTACCTGTATTGTTTGGGCTCGCTAAAGCTGAGGTCTGTTTTAGTCGAGTTGTCTAACGTGTAAGTGACAATACCCCCGTAGTGTTGGCCTTCCTGCCCAGAACTTTACCCCTCGGGCGTCTTATGTAATTTTACAAAAGCATTCGGATAGCAGTTGGGATATTTCCTTTAATCGGGTGAGTTACGATGTAACAGGGGCGGTAGATAAAGCCAGAGTGAGAGGACGAACTGATTGGGTTGACTACTTAACAACAGGTCGATGCGGTTAGTGAAATCAGGGCAATGTCTTAGAAGTACTTTTCATCTTTTTTCCGCACGTATTTAAACGATGGAGCTCAGTTAAATACGTGCGTTTTAATCGCTGCTGTTACTCAAATATTGGCGCGTCGTAATCGTGCCCTTCATCGGTATAAGCCGTTACAATGGCATCTGCCACTAAACCTGTTTCGGCTTTTACCTGAGTTTCAAAAAACGATTGAATCTGTTTTCTTCGGCCATGTGCTGCCCATGCTTGCGCATTTTCCCAGATCTCATTGAAGACGATAGGGTAATCATTTCTTGTGGCACTTGGATGGTCTATTTGGCGAGTTAGCATGTATTGAATGCAACCCTCTTCGCGGTACGAATCTGGTTCAAGTGCTTTTAACACCTCAAACAGCTCCAGTTCCTTTCCTTCTTTTGGCTTAAATTGTGCTAAAACATAAACACGGCTAGTCATTATTTTTCTTTCCTACTGGTATTGAGGCGGCAAATATACCTAGCAAAAATGAAAACGCCAGAGCTATTTCGTGCTGAAATGACGAATTAACGCTATTGAAAAGAAGGCGACAGTTTTGACTGTCGCCTTCTGCTACTGAAGTTTTTGCTCGTTTATCTCATCGAGTGTGATGAGATTATTTAGATAAAGTAACACTTCTTGTAATTCATGTTGGTCTGAATCGGTACTGGTGCTGAGAAGGGTTATCAGGTATTCGCGTGCTATTAGCGGTAATGGGATGTCTTTATTTTCGGCCATAGTAGTCTCCTTTGAGTTTTAAACTCACCACTCAGAGGTACTAATCTATGGGTGGTGAACTGAACAGGGTTAGTACTACCGCCTCAAAGGATACGGCGCGCCGAAGCGCCCCCGCTCAGCTCACCATAATCTAGTTTATTGTCAATTAGTTAGACAAATTCGCTATGTTTAGGTGTGCCGAAGCCGCACATAAAAAACCAGCAAAAGCTGGCGTCAATGCGCCTTTGAGTCTTGGGGCAGGGTACTAATCCTGTCACTGGATTTTGCCAGTGCGTTTGTAGGTTATGTTGTCATTCGTTTAGTGTCAATGGGTTATGTTGATGGGCGTTTAGGCTGGGTAATTTGAAAGAGCCATTGCTCCGACTCCACTCTGCGAAACAGAATGCGAGTAAATTAAATCAGATAACTAGCCAGAACTTAATTAATGATAGAACTCGGAACAATCGCATATACGGAAACGCCCAAAGTTATTAGCTTTGGGCGTTTCTTCTAACAAACTTGGTTACGACAAACGGAGCTTTAAAGTGTCATATGCAGAATTGGAAAAGGTTTTCCCATATCATCAAGTGGCGAGCGTGAAACGACTTTGAATCCCATATGCTGATAGAAGCCTACTGCCTGTGGGTTTTGTTCGTTTACATCGACTTTGGTTGCGCCTAACTGCTCTATTGCGTATTGCAGCAAACATTTACCAACGCCTTGTCTTCTTGTCTCGTTTAAGATGAACAGCATTTCAATTTTTGAGTCGTGAATACCCACGAAACCTAGAATTGAACCACTTTCATTTTTCACACATTTTAACGTGACAGCAGGAAAAGCCTGCTCAATGATAATGGGTTTAAAAAACTCGATATCTTCTTCTGTAATGAAGTCATGAGTTGCTCGGACTGAATTTTCCCAAACATTAAGCATTTCGGCATAATTTTCAGGAAGCACATTTTCTACAATCATTGGGTTTTCTCTAAGGTTGACTGAAATTCATGTGCAGCCGCGAAAGCGTATTTTACCGACAAAGTATATGTCCGTCCAATTAGCATTGACGTTACTTTTGTTTGGAGATGTTAAAGGGCAGACAGTTTTGATGGTTAGGCGGTATGACTAGCCATTAAAGACATTAAAGTTTTTTTGACAAAACCAAGTTAGCATTGCAACTGCACCCATTTGAGCAATAAATGCAAATAATTGCGAATAACCAACAAAAATAGAGTAATTGTGTTACCTTGTCTTCTCTCCCTACCGCTTAGTAGGGACTTCTTTTCTTTTCCGAGATCGTATCGGCACTCCTTAGTCGCCCTCCTAAGCCTTATAACAAGGCTTTAATAATGTCAATTTCAAAACAAAAGTTAAGAAATATCTTCAAGCTGGTTGAAAATACCGAAATTAATAACTCTTCATCAAATATCACTCCTTGGTTACCACTTGCTGATAAACAAGAGTCCGTTATTCCCTCTGCATTTGTATATTGCGAAGGTAACTTTGGGAAAATTGATGGTAAGACGGCAAATGGGCTCGTTAGACATTCTCAGAATTATCGCATTTTGTCTGTTATTGATAGTGAGCTTTCAGGTTTAGATTCTGGAGAAGTACTTGATAATAATAAAAATGGCATCCCTATTGTTGCAAATATCGAACAAGCTATAACTCAAGCAGAACTCATTCCTGATTACTTTATTTTTGGTGTTGCTCCATCCGATGGGCTTTTATCTGACATAGATAAGACAGTCATTCTTAATGCCATGGAGCAGAAAATGAATATTGTTAATGGACTGCACGAGTTTCTAACTGACGATCCAATATTTATGGCAGCATGTAAAAAAAATAGCGTTAAAATATTAGATATTCGCAAACCTAAAAATAAAGAAGATCTACAAACGTTTAGCGGGAAAATACACAGCGTGAAGTGCCCAAGAATCGCGGTTATGGGTACGGATTGCGCGTTAGGAAAACGCACAACAGCAACAATATTGGCTAATGAATTGAGTAAAAAGGGCCTCAACGTTGTCATGATCGCGACCGGGCAAACGGGTATTATACAAGGTGCTCGTTATTGCGTTGCACTCGATGCTGTACCATCTCAGTTTTGTGCTGGCGAGTTAGAATCTGTCATAGTGAAAGCATATGAAACAGAAAAACCAGACATTATCATTATCGAGGGGCAAGGAGCACTGAGTCACCCCGCATTCTCAACTAGTTCCTTTATTTTACGAGGTAGTTGCCCAACCAGTGTTATTTTGCAACACGCCCCTAACCGTATAAATCGAATCGATTTTCCTAATATGCCGATGCCTTCAGTTGCATCTGAGATTAATCTTATTGAGACGTTTTCAAATACATCTGTCATTGGGTTAACACTTAATCATGAAGATATGTCGTCAGATGAGGTATTAACTGCAATGAGTGGATACTCTAATGATTTGGGTATTCCAGTTACAGATGTGTTGTCGCAGCCAGTAGAACAACTGCTGCACATAGTGTTATCAGCGTATCCTACGATAGCCAGTAAACTGGTTGATAAAGAGTGAGTTACCCCAGGTTAGACATTGATTGCACTAAAATTTATCACAATACTAATTTCCTCTTTAACCAGTTGTCTTTGAAAAAAATATCAGTCACACCAGTTACAAAGGCTTTTCAAGGTCACCCCGTAATCGCTCAGGTTATGATTGACGCTGGTGCAAAAATGCTTGCGGATTCTAGGTTAGAAAATATTAAAAAAATGATGCAAGCTGGAATTTCTGTTCCGAAGATGTTGATACGCACACCAATGCTTAGTCAAGCTGCTAGTGTCGTAAGATATTGTGAGATCAGTATGAATACAGAGATTCATACAGTTCAAAGACTATCTGCAGAAGCAAAACAATTAAATATCAACCATGGCATTATTATCATGGTTGAGCTTGGTGATCTTAGAGAAGGAGTCATGCCTAGCTGCGTCTTTGATTTTATCCATAAAATAATCGCCTTACCCAACATAAAAATAAAAGGGATTGGTACTAATCTAGCTTGTCGATATGGTATCGCCCCTGATGATCAAAAAATGGAGCTTCTATCAGACTTAGCCGATGAAATTGAATCTAAATTTGGACTAAGTTTAGACATCATTTCAGGAGGCAACTCAGCTTCAATTCATTGGGCACTGAACCACACAGGCCGGACTCGGGTGAATAACATTCGAGTAGGGGAAGCTATTTACTTAGGTTGCGACCCTTTAAAGCAAGAAAAAATCAAAGGTTTATATACCGATGCGATTATTTTAACCGCCGAAGTGATCGAATCTAAGATTAAGCCATCTTTGCCTTGGGGTTCGCGAGGTTTAAATGCATTTGGAGAAAGCAAAAGCATTTTAAATAAAGGGCTTGTATCACATAACATTCTCGCATTAGGTCGCCAAGACGTATCAATTTCTGGCCTCAATGCCCCAAAGGGCATGAAAATAATGTCAGCAACCAGTGATCATCTAATCGTTGAAACGTTAGGCAAACCGTTAGTCGTTGGGCAAAAGGTCGAGTTCAATTTAGATTATAGCGCTCTCTTGTCTTGTATGGCCTCAAGCTGTGTCCATAAATTTTTTAATGGGGATAACGTTTCAGGAGTTTCACAAAAAGACAAATGACAAAGTCAAACCTTCTCATAATTCTAGTCACCTTAATGCTTAACGGCTGCCAGTCAAACGCGGTTCAGTCAAATAAGTTAGCTGACTATAGAGCGACTATTATTTCCAGCATGCTCCCAAAAAAGCTGGGACCCATAACATTGGTAAAAGCAAAAGCAGAATTAAATAACGTAATATTGGTTTTCACAAAAGAGACATACGTAGATATGAGTAAATTGTTAGAAGGGGTCACCACGGATTATTGCAGCAGGCTAGAAACCCGACATTTACTTAATAACGGTCTCATCTATCAAATCGTCATGTTAGATCCTGAGAATAAAATAGAGTTCATCGGGGTAATATCTCTAGATAAGTGTTCTAGCTAAATGATTGATAATAAGATGAATGAAAACCAATATGAATTATTTAAAGTCCTAAATGACATTGTTTTATTCAGTTTTGAAAAACTGACTCCTTGGGAGCAAACTTTCATTTCGGATTTACAGCACAAATCAATAGCAAGGCAACCTATTTCAAATAAACAAGAACAGCTTGTTTTACAAATATTGAAGAAAGCCAATAGATTAAAAAGGTAATAATGTATCTAGTAATTATATTAGCTAAGTTTATATTTTCCTTTTTCCATTGCATCGCAGCTTATAATGGGACAAAAGTGAGCTACACAGCGCTTCATTTCAGGTGTTGAAGATGAAATGAAGCGCAGAAGGTTTGTTTCATCATTTAACAGAACGTTACCATGGAATAGCAGAACCGTCATAGTTAATGAAATGACCGCTCATTGACGACTCGCTAGCCTCGATTACTTTCATGAGGCCCTCAGCAGATGTAAGGGTATCAATCAGTGCGTTTGGCCCACCCATCTCTGTTTGTACCCAGCCGGGGTGAAGTGCGAGAACGGTAAAGCCTTGAGAAGTTAAGTCGTTGCTCAAGCTTTTTACCACCGAGTTTAACGCGGCTTTTGAGGAACGATAGATGTACCCGCCACCTGATGTGTTCTCAGCTATGCTACCAACTTTCGATGACAGACAGGCAATTTTCTTTGTTTGACCCTGTCTGAGCGCACTTAAAAATGCTTCCACCAACTTTAAAGGCGCGATAGTGTTGATTTCAAAAACTCGACGCCACTCATCTACATCGGTGTTTCCCAAGTCGTAGCCTTTTGGGCCGTAGTAGCCCGCGTTATTAATCAACAAATCAATGCTGTCGATGGAGGCTGCTATCTTTTGAACAGAAGGGTAATCTGTCACATCAAGTTCCACACAGGATAAATTGCAGTGCTTTGTTTGTAGTTCCAAAAGTGATTTTGAAGAGTCGGCATTCCGGTATGTAGCGTAGACGGTGTGTCCAGCCTGTAAATAGAGTTGAGTTAAGCTCAAACCTATTCCTCGGTTAGCTCCTGTAATAAATATGACGCTCATAGTCGTTCCTTAGTGTGGTGATACTGCTTAATTTTGATCACTTAGTATGAAAAGAGCAATGACCAACTCGCTACTCAGCGACATTGCTATAAAAAGTATGACTGCACAATAGAGCCGTAGAATGACGACACTCAAGATGAAACCTTTAAAAAGGTCTTTTAGCAGCATAAGTGAGGTAACTTATTTATTTTAAAATGTTTTTGGGCACTTCGGAGTTACGAAGTGCCCATGGTGAAGGTTCTGGATAGAGCTAAGTTCGGTAGCATTACCCTTTAAGAAAGTTGCTTAGTAAAGAACTCAATCGTACGTGTCCATGCTAACTCTGCTTCTTCTTCAGCGTATCGGCCAGTTGAATCGTTGTGAAAGCCATGATTCACACCATCATAGGTGTAAGCGGTATATTCAGCACCAATCTCTTTGAGTTCTGTCTCATAGTCGGGCCAAGTTGCATTAACACGTTTATCCAGCCCAGCAAATTGGATAAGCAGTGGTCCTTTCACATTCTTTCTTAAGTCAGGTGCTGCCGGAGTGCCATAAAATGGAACACCTGCATCTAGCTGCTCTGGCATTACCGCAGCCAACATATTCACGATATAGCCACCAAAGCAAAACCCAACCGCGCCTAGTTTTCCGTTACTTTTCTCATGAGATTTCAAAAAGTTCGCGGCGGCTATAAAGTCCTCTTCAATGCGCTCTTTTGATAGAGACTTCTGCATCGCTCGACCTTCATCATCATTGCCAGGATATCCTCCAAGTGAATGAAGTGCATCCGGTGCAAACGCAATAAACCCAGCCGACGCGAGTCGTCGTGCCACATCCTTTATATACGGATTTAGGCCTCTATTTTCATGAATAACTAATACAACCGGTGCATTCCCTTCTAGCTCTTTTGGTACGACTAAGTAACCACGCCCCTCTCCGTGCCCTTTAGGAGACGGAAAGTTCTGGTAAGTTGCTTTGATGGAAGGGTCATTGAAAGAGATCTGTTCTGCTTTTGCATAATTAGGAATCAGAGCAGAAGTTAATGTTGTCATGGTTAAGCCAAGTACAGTCAGGCCTGATAGTCGAGCCATAAACTCTCTTCGATCAATTAGGCCGTGCGCATATTCGTCATACCAATCAAATGCTTCTTGAGGGATAAGCCTAGTTGATGTTGATTGAGACTCGGTGTTTTTATTCATAACTTTTCCTTGTTGTGAGTTGTTGAGCAAATTAACTATAGTAGAAAAAGAACGAATTTGAACGATCAATCAATTTTATTACTTATATCTCCAACTCAAAATGAGTACCATCCGGCATTCTAACATCGATGCTCATTTCACCTCCCATCGCAGCAACATATCGCTGAATGGTCTCAAGTTTTGCCTTTGCGCTTGAGTTCTCTAGATTCGAGATAGTGGGCTGCTTAACGTGCATCAATTTTGCCATATCCGCTTGAGTTAGTTTTTGGTTGTCGCGAAGCTCTGACAAGCGAATACTCGCCACTATCGCTCTCGCTTTGTGTTTGGCTTGAACTAAAGCCTCAGGAGACATCAACGAATCCAACTCGTCTAGAGGTCGGCTTTTGCTAGTCATGTTATTCTCCTTTCAAGTGATTGCCGAATTCTTGATCGGCAATCTTAATTTGTTGTTTATAAAACTGTTTATCATTAATTCCTGTTTTGTCACCTGCACAGAGAATGATGCCAGTTCGTTGAGGATCAAATGCAAAAAAAATGCGTAATGGTCTGCCTTTGCTTTGCACTCGAAGTTCCTTCATATTGCGATACTTGGAACCATACAGGCTATCCACCCGTGGTCTTCCTAAGTTAGGGCCTTCTAATTTCAATACTTCGAGGTAAGCGCGGACTTCTATTTTATCCGTTTCATCTAACTCTCTGAACCACTCAGTGAAGGGTGTTCTCGTTGATATGTTAAACATAGTAAGTTATTAACTCTTTGCGTGAACTGAGTATAGATTACAGTCTATATAGACTGCAACCTATATCATCTGGCATTTGTTTTTTTGCACAAAAAGCAGGAAACTCATGGTTAAAAAGAATTTGAAAGGAACTCCGGTAAGCATTTCAGTGCAGACGGAATCCAAGTGGTGATAGACGTTTTTAAATAAGCTTATGAAACGGTAGTGATTTCAACGTATTCTTGAGTATAAAAAAGAGGTGACAAAACTCGATAGTTATCGGTGTTGTCACCTTTTTGGGCTTTTATCGGCGGTTAGCCGTTCAACGCCACTAATCCGAGATGAAACCACCGGTTTGGTGCGCCCATAACTGAGCATAAATACCGTCGCCATGGATCAGCTCTTGGTGTGTGCCTTGCTCAACCACTTGACCTTTATCCAGCACAATTAATCTGTCCATCGCGGCAATGGTAGACAAACGGTGGGCAATGGCGATAACGGTTTTGCCTTCCATAAGCTCGTTAAGACTCTCTTGGATAGCAGACTCAACTTCGGAATCTAGGGCAGAGGTTGCCTCATCCAGAATCAACAGTGGTGCATCTTTTAACAGAACACGAGAAATAGCGACACGCTGACGCTGTCCGCCGGATAGCTTAACCCCTCGTTCTCCCACTTGAGCATCATAGCCACGGTTACCATGCGGATCAGTCAAGGTTTCGATAAACTCATGGGCTTGTGCCTGTGTGGTCGCTTTTATCAACTGCTGCTCAGTTGCGTCAGGGTTACCATACAAAATGTTCTCGCGTATGGAGCGGTGCAGCAATGACGTATCTTGCGTGACCATACCTATGTTACTGCGTAGCGAATCTTGAGTGACATCCGAGATAACTTGCCCGTCTATCTTAATATTACCGCTCTCCACATCATGAAAACGCAACAGCAGATTCACCAGAGTGGATTTGCCGGCACCTGAGCGACCAACCAAACCGACTTTTTCGCCCGGTTTGATGTTTAGGTTAAGGTTGCTAATGACACCTTTATCTTTTTCACCGTAGTGGAAGCTTACATTGTCAAACTCAATCGCCCCTTTTTCTACATTCAGAGGTTGCGCGTTGGTTTTATCTTTAATATCAATAGGTTTTGATAGGGTAGACATACCATCAACCACGGTGCCCATGTTCTCAAACAGGGCTCCGACTTCCCACATGATCCACATCGACATGCCGTTAAGACGCAACGCCAAGCTGATAGCAATCGCGATCGCGCCTATGGTGATTGCGCTTTGCATCCATAAGTAGATGGAAATAGAAGCAATAGAGAACACCAAGACATAGTTGGTAATTTCTACGCTGATATTAAAACCCGTCACCAGACGCATTTGTCTATGTACGGTATCGAGAAAACCATCCATCCCTTCTTCGGCGTACTCGGTCTCTCTTTTGCTGTGGGAGAAGAGTTTTACAGTGGTGATGTTGGTGTAGCTGTCAACAATACGCCCAGTCATCAATGAGCGGGCATCTGCCTGTTCAGAAGAGACCGCTTTCAATCTTGGAACAAAATATATCTGAATGGCGACATAAGCGGCCAGCCAAACCAGCATAGGCATCATTAAGCGCCAGTCGGCCTGCGCCAGCATCACGACAATTGCGGTGAAATAGACAATGACATAAACAAACACATCGGCAGTTTTCATAACCGTTTCACGTACGGCTAATGATGTTTGCATTACTTTGGTCGCAACCCTACCTGCAAAATCATCTTGGTAGAATGACAAGCTCTGTTTCAACAGGTAACGATGCGCTAACCAACGAATCGACATTGGGTAGTTGCCTAATAAACTTTGGTGGATCAACAGGGAATAGACAGTAATCAATATCGGCATCACAACCAAAAGCACAATTCCTACGCCCCAAAGTGTGCTGCTGTTCTCTTCTAAGAAAGTGTCGGGGTTACTGCTGGAGAGCCAATCTACCAATTGCCCCATAAACCCAAAGAGAGAAACCTCAATAATGGCGACAATGGTGCTAAGCAGTGCCATCAACAGTAATGGCTTCTCAAACCCTTTTGTGTAATGTCGACAAAAGGCGTAGATCCCTGTTGGCGGTTGTTCGGGTTCTTGTTGTGGGAAAGCTTTTGTTAAGCCTTCAAAGAATTTGTACATCATTATTATCCTTTGTTTTCCCTCCACGATTAGCGCATTTGCTAATTAAGGTTGAATATGAAAAAGAGTGATTAGGAGGGGATAATAACTTACCGCATATAACAATAAAATAACACTATTTAGTGATGAGATTCACATATTAGTGGTGCAGAAAAGAGAATGCGAACAGAACAAGCAGAACCGGATAACAACAGCAGGGGATAGCCGTGAATGTTAACAATAAACGCCCTTCTTTAGTGTTAAGAGCGTTTGTTGTTTATAGCAGATATTGAACAGCCTATTGGAAGGTTATTTTTTCCAATGTTGAGCATGAAACTGAATATGATCCGCGATAAAGGTAGAGATAAAGAAATAGCTATGATCGTAACCGGGCTGCATTCTTATCGTCATTGGGTAGGCGGTTTTTTTAACAACTGCGGCCAATAGCTCGGTTTTTAGTTGGTTCTGTAAGAAGTCATCTTTATCACCTTGATCAACCAGTGCAGGAACGGCAGTGTCTTGAAACGACGCCATTAACTTACAACTGTCGTAGTTTTCCCACTCTTGGCGATTGTTGCCTAAATAGTGGCTAAAGGCTTTTTGTCCCCACGGAACAGCGATAGGGTTGACGATTGGACTAAACGCAGAAACCGATGAGTATCGCTGAGGGTTTCGTAGCGCAATCATCAGCGCACCATGACCCCCCATAGAATGACCACTAATAGCACGCTGATCAGAAACCGGAAAGTTCGCTTCGATCACGTCTGGGAGTTCATTAACGATAAAGTCGTACATATGGTAATGTTTGTTCCACGGCGATTCCGTGGCATTAACATAAAACCCTGCTCCTAGGCCAAAATCGTATGCGCCTTCCGCATCATCGGGAACATCATCACCTCTTGGGCTAGTATCTGCGGCGACGATAGCAATGCCGTGCTCTGCGGCCGATTTAAATGCGCCAGCCTTTTGCATAAAGTTCTCATCGCTACAAGTGAGTCCTGATAGCCAGTACATAACGGGAACGGGAGTCTCTTGGCTTGCATTCTCCGGTAAAAAAATAGCGAAACGAGTGGTGCCATTTAATGACTTGGAGTGAAAGGTATATTGTTTGTGCCAACCGCCAGCAACTTTAGCTTGGCTGATGTTTTCAATGCTCATTTAGTTCACCTAAATAAATAGAGACGCCTTAGATTAAACCAAGGCGTCTAGGTTAGAGGTGCAAGATGCTTGCAAGCTTACTTTTAGTAGTACTGCCTTTCAAAGCGACTACTTATCAAAATGAATGACAGTACGAATGCTTTCGCCTTTATGCATCAGATCAAAAGAGTCGTTGATCTCTTCTAGGCTCATTGTGTGCGTGATGAATTCTTGCAAACCAAACTCACCATCCATATAGCGGTTAACAATTTCAGGCAGTTCTGAACGGCCTTTCACGCCACCAAACGCACTACCACGCCATACTCTTCCGGTTACCAGTTGGAAAGGTCGAGTAGAGATCTCTTGCCCTGCACCCGCAACACCGATGATGACGGACTCGCCCCAACCTTTATGGCAGCACTCTAATGCTTGGCGCATCACATTAACGTTACCAATACATTCAAATGAGTAGTCAACGCCACCATCAGTTAACTCAACAATGTAATCTTGTATGGGTTTATCAATTTTTTGTGGATTAATACAATCGGTCGCGCCTAATTGGCCTGCTAAATCAAACTTGCTTTCATTAATATCAATGCCAATGATACGGCTCGCACCCGCCATTCTTGCGCCGATAATGGCAGACAAACCTATGCCACCCAAACCAAAGATAGCGACGGTATCGCCTTTCTCTACTTTAGCGGTATTCAGTACCGCACCCATTCCGGTGGTAACGCCACAGCCTAACAAGCACACTTCTTCAAGCGGTGCATCTTTGTTGACTTTAGCAAGAGAAATTTCCGGCAGGACAGTATATTCAGAGAAGGTTGAACAGCCCATGTAGTGGTAAATAGGTTGACCATCTTTATAAAAACGGGTGGTTCCATCTGGCATTAAGCCTTTGCCTTGTGTTTCGCGAACAGCCTGACAAAGGTTGGTTTTACCAGAGAGACAGAATTTGCATTTGCCACACTCGGCAGTGTAAAGCGGAATAACATGGTCACCAACGCTTACGCTGGTTACACCTTCACCAACTTGTTCAACAATACCGCCACCTTCATGACCTAAAATGGACGGAAATATGCCTTCCGGATCTTCGCCAGAGAGAGTAAAAGCGTCTGTGTGACAAACACCAGTTGCCACGATTCTTACCAGAACTTCTCCCGCTCTTGGCAGCATGACATCGACTTCTTCAACGCTTAAAGGTTGGTTTGGACCCCAAGCAATTGCCGCACGAGATTTAATAAATTGGTCAGCCATTTTTTGTCCTTTTTAAAATCTTTGGAATGAAAACTTAAGCGTAGTCGATTTTTCTCGACTCACTCAACGGTGAATACAGTATATTTCTTTGCGAAAGAATGATAATCGGCCTAAATGGTAAATTATTTTTACTCAGTGGTAACAATCGGACAGAGCCAGGCTATTCAGAAAAGTCTGTAA
Organism: Vibrio sp. 99-8-1; assembly: GCF_013114595.1. GTDB lineage: Bacteria > Pseudomonadota > Gammaproteobacteria > Enterobacterales > Vibrionaceae > Vibrio. The sequence continues at coordinate 140,572 of NZ_VTXE01000003.1, forward strand.
TTGCTCCATGTTAACTATTGAGAATGCAAATAATTCGCATTTTATTGATCTGGGACAATGCATTGCATACTCTACCCCTAAAGTGGTATTGTAAATGATAATGAATATCAATAGCATGTGCGAATTGATATCATAACGTTAATAAATGCCCAAGAAAACAAAGGATTAGTCGTGAAAAAGTCTTCAATTAGCCTAGCTGTTTCTGCCGCCGTATTTGCCGCCGCAGTTCAAGCCGCACCTCAAGTTACCGTGTTGGATAAGACTCACCAGCCAGCAGGTAGCTTCCTTGCTTATACCGAATTTGAATTATCTGGAGAACCTTTAGCGGAGTCTTTAGGACTCGACCTTGATGTACTAGATCCGAATGTAGCCAATGATCCAACCCCTTTTGACTTCGCTGCTGGTATTGAAAGTTATGAGTATTCTGAAGAAGCGATGTACGCTCTAAACTACCAATCACAAATGGGACCTCATCTGGTTAATGGTCCCGTTAACATGGCGCGTGGTGGCACCATGGCTGATCTGGGTAAACGCGTGATTGAAATGGCAAATGCAGTTGGCTTCTCGCCAAGTGAAGTGCCTCAGAACATGTACCCAATTTCTGTTCCTTATGTATCTGGTAGCCCTGAGTTCGCTCAAGCACCTGATACCACGACCGTAAACGGTGACGAAGTTGAGATCACAACGGCAAAGGGTAACAGCAAAACCGTTCAGGTGGTTGTGCCTGCCTATTTCCGTGACTACAAAACTCTGGCATGGAATCCGGCTTCGTTTGATACGTCATTTAACCCGGCGGCAACTGGCGGTATTTTCCTGAAAGAAGTGATGTGGTCACAAGACTTCCTTGGTGGAATGCACGTAACAGAAAGTGATGAAGAAGTTGAAGCTGATTCAGCGACAATGGATCAAGACGGTAAGCATAGCTTAGGGGTGTCAGCAGCTGACGGCTTTAATGGCATGATGCTAACGGAAATGTCTATCGATAAGCTGCAAATTATGCAACAGCAGTTAGGTTTTGATGGTAAGACATTAGGAGTGAAATTTACTCCTGACTATAACCCTAAAAATGGCCCGATTTGGTTTGCTCATAAAGTTGCCGTAGAAGAGGGAACTAAAAATGGGGTTAAGTCTATTAAAGGCCTAACCGTGAGTGATGGTTCATCTCAACTACGTGACACATGGTTGATGCTGTGGCCGACTGCGGAGTTCTTTGCCTTTACTGATCAACGTACCGCGAACAGTGTGCAAAACCCAGCGTTTAAAGCGGTATTTGATGGCAAACCTTTTGCCGCGGCTCCTGCTGCGAACATCGATTCAAATGAGAGTAATGATGTTACTGCAACAGATGCATTCTCATTAGCAAACAATATTTCAAACTTACTTTTCCAAAACATGGCGGCGCTTCACTTTAACGAAGAGAGTGGCAGCTTTGTGACGGAATATAAAAACGGCAAACAAGGTAACCGCGTTGATCTGTATGACGCCGCTTACTCTATGGTCGCTCTTTCAATTTACCAGCGTGCAAAAGATGCACTGCCTGTTGGTTATGCCTCTGCTGAAACCACAGATGTGAACCTTAAGTCGGCATCAGGTAAGAAAGCACTGGCAATGATAAAAGCGCAAGCGGACTTTATCCTCGCCAACTTAGTCGCGAAAAATGGATTGGTTGCAGACGGCATGACATTGGGAAGCAAAGCGGATAGTAGCCAATCACTAGACGCTCAGTTTGCGGCTATTCGCGGACTGGTTGCGGCTTTCTTGGCCACTGATGATGTGAAATATAAGCAAGCAGCGCGTTCTATTTACCTAGCGGTAGAGAAGAACATGTTTGATAGCAGCATTAATACATGGGCAGCGAAACCGGGCCAAGCGACAATACATACGCCTTACACCTCAGCCGCTATTTCTGCTGGCTTGCGCGAAGCGATTTTACACCTTAAAAATGAAGAGGGTGAAAATGAGCCAGCGCTAGAACTAACCGCATTAACGGATCGTTATGTGAGCTGGTTCCGAGGCGTGATCAATGGTGGTATGCAGTTGTCTGAGTGGATGGGCGATTCAGGTGAAAACCAGATCAAAGGCAGTGATTCTACGGATACAGACGAAGATGGCGTTCATCAAGTCATCGCTGCTGGTGGTCAGTTTGGGACTGCAATGACAATGGCGAACAAAGTCAGCGTTAAGTAATACTTCTTTTATGGAAGTATGACACCTAATTTGACAAAACAAGCAGCGATATATCATCGCTGCTTTTGTCGTTTCAAAAAACGGGTTTATTGACTGTTGTAGGTAATAAAAATGTCTAGTCATTTAATGTCGTCACAATCTCAGGCGGACGAAAGTCGATTGAGTCACTGGTGGAAGCGCCTTGCTTATCATCACCAGTGGGCAGAAGCCACCTTATATCTGATGTTTATCAGCGGCATTTTGCTCTGGTCTCGTATTGAAGTCAGCTGGATGGCGGAACGCTGGATTTTGTTGGTTCATATGCTGGTGGGTGTCTCTTTATTCAGCGTGATTGTGGGGGCGTTTTGGGCATCTCATCGTCGATTAATCGTATCAAGCAAGAAACCCTTTTTGCGTCAAACAGGTACGGCTATTGAGTGGCTGTTGATTGTCTGTTCATTAACGGGTTTTTACCTGTTTTTCTATGGTACGCCGGGTAACACGCTTGGCGTCATTATTTCAGATATTCATTTTTACTCATCTTGGTTATTGGCTCCATTAGTGTTTCGACACGCAATGCGCTGGAGCATTCTTAAAATAATAAAATCAAAAACAAAGTCGTAATAGTGAGCTCATAACGAGCCTGTGAGGAATTATGTTTGCAAGTTTTTTAATTACCCTACGTGAAGGATTGGAAGCCTTTCTATTGGTGGGAATCGCACTCTCTTATCTAGCTAAGTTAAATGCACGTCATTATAACAAGTATATCTATCTAGGTGTGGCCGTGGGGCTGGTGCTGTCGTTAGCTGTGGCCTTTGTTTTTCAAGTGGTTATTGATCAGTTTAGCAATGCGCTATACCAAAATTATCTCATGGCGGGCATTTTGCTGTTTGCAACCGTGGTCTTGACCTATATGGCGATTTGGATGCAAAAACAGGCCAAGAGTCAAGTGGCGCAGGTTCAACAAGACATTACCGAAATGGTAAGCACGGGTAATTTGATGGGATTGGTTTTTTTGTCCATGTTGGCGATATTGAGAGAAGGGTTTGAAACCATTCTGTTCTTCTCTGCTTTGATGTATTCAAGCTATGGAGAATTATCAACTCAAGATGCGTTAATTGGCGCGGTTTTGGGGTTAGTGCTGGCGTATGTGATGGTGTGGGCAATGATGAAGAGTGCCAAAAAAGTCCCGCTTGCTCAGTTTTTTAAATGGACCAGTTTGCTGATTATCATTATTGCCGCGGGTCTACTGTCGTCAGCCATCAATATGTTACAAGCGGCGAATCTAGTGCCGATTGTGTATGCTCAAGTTTTTGATATTTCGCATATTCTTGATGACAGAGGCGTTTTTGGAACCTTCCTGCGTGCGCTATTTGGTTATAACTCGTCACCGGGTTTGGTTCAACTTATGGTGTGGTTGGGATACATGCTGATATTCACTCTATTCTGGGAAAAAGGATATAAAACAGCATGAATCAGATAAAAAAAGAACAGGTCGTTATTCTCGGCGCCGGCCCAGCTGGGTTGATGGCAGCATGGGAACTGGTTGAAGCGGGTTATTCGGTTACTATTGTAGAGAAAGAGTCCTATGCCGGAGGAATGTGTGCCACACAGACATTTACCGGAAAACAGGGCGAGTATCGTTTTGATTTTGGTGGACACCGCTTTATAACGAAGAACTCCAAACTACTGAAGTTTGTCGATGAACTGATGGGAGAAGAGCTGTTATTTGCCCAACGAAAAAGTGTCATTCGCTACCGGGGAAGAGTGTATCAATACCCATTAGTTCTTACCGACCTTATTAAGAATGCTCCGCTATCTCTGCTTGTTGGAGGAGGGTTGGATCTGGTTAAACAGCTTTTCGTTACAAAACCAAAACAGCGTTCAAAAGTCAGTTTTGCTGAGTGGATTGAAAGTCGCTTTGGCAAAACGTTGTACAAGCATTTCTTTGAAGGCTACACCGAAAAATTATGGGGTATCGACCCTAAATTCTTGTCAGGGGATTGGGCATCACAACGGATCAGCCTCATCGATTTAAAAGATATCGCCCGACGGTTGCTTCCCGGTAAAAAGTCCAATGTTAGAACCTATGCGAGACAATATCGTTATCCCAAATGGGGCTTTGGCCAACTCTATTCCCGACTTGCTGAAGAGCTGCAAAAGAAGGGGGTAACGATTCATTTATCCAGTGAGGTTACCCAGTTAACGATTAATGAATCTAAGCAGATCAGTGCGGTTACCTACCAAAAAGACGGCAAGTTATTCGTTGTTAACAGCGATAAGGTAATTTCAACACTGCCATTGCCGTTGATGTGTGGCTTTACCGATTTTGAAAGTGGCCTCTCTTTCCGTTCACTGCGTTTTTTGAATATGCCGATGGACACCGACAATATTTCCGACAACACATGGCAATACTTATCTGATCCCGAAATTATTGGCACCCGACTGCAAGAACCAAAACGGCGCTCCAGTTATATGTCACCTCAAGGCAAAACCTCAGTCATGATCGAAATCCCTTGTAACAAGGGGGACGACGTGTGGACGATGCCGGGTGAGGAGTTACAAAAAAGAGTGCTGAGTGACCTAGATAACTTAGGAGTCAACTCGACATTGGCGACCGGAGAGTACTTTACCGAATACAGCGAACATGCCTATCCGCTGATGGATATGGACTATCAAGATAAGCGGGAGAAAGCCATTAGCCACTTATGCCAGTTCGATAACCTGATCATGACCGGCCGCCAAGGTACATTCCGTTACATATTTACTGATACCGCCATGGAAATGGGATTAATGGCGGCGGAGTCCATTATTGACGGGAAAGATAGGCGTAGAGAAATCTTTGATTATCGAAACGAGAATATCGTCATTGAAGTGCAAAGTGTGGCGTAAGCCAAACACCGATTTAAATAAGTAGGAATGACAAATGAAAACAGCCAGTTACAGCCGATATGTTGTCGCGGTTATCGCTATTATGATCGGACTAATGTTTCACGCTACGGCGTCAGCTTATTCATATGCCGCTGCGGGTAAAGAGCCATTAATTGAAGGAAGAGAAGCAATTTTAACGGCGTTAAGTCGTGGTGATTATGACTCGATAAATAGCGCAGTGGTTAATTTAAAAGAGGAGTTTGATTACTTATTAACTGATCATAATGTTGATCTCTACACACCGATGAAAAGCGCCATTGATGTTAAAAATGAGCAGCAAATTATCGCCGTGATTGATCAAGCATTGGTCGAGGAGATCATCCGTCGCTTAGAGGGAGCGGAGAAAAATCTTGCTGATTATCAAGTGGCCAAAGTGTTGGTGGTGAAAAGTAAGCTTTTCCTTGATCTGCTACTGCCAAAGCTGTCAGACAACAACCGAGACGTTGCGACGACGGCTATTCAAGGAGTGTTAGCGTCAATCGGTAACCCTGGGGTATTTGGTGTCGGTCAGGCGCCAGCGGACCCAGAGCAGTTTGCTCGGCATAAAGCACAGCTATTGCTGGCACTTGATGAGATGAAACTTCATTAATGAATGCTATGTTCGGTCGCAGCTATCTACTTGTACTGTCGTTACTGTATCTAATCTGGCTAAGTTGGCTTGGTCATTATCCTTTTGACCTGACCAGTGATGATGCTGTTAACTTTTCTCGTGCGGTAGAGCGATTTTCTGTACTGGAGTTTCGACCTCATTTCCCAGGGTATCCTGCATTTGTATCGGTGAGTCGTATCGCTGCTTTGCTGGTGGACGGAGAGGTGTCCAATGTATGGATCTCTTATCTCTCTGCGATTGCGATTCCTGCGCTGGTGTTTGCTGTGGTTTATCGTTGTTGTGGGGACTATTTCTGGTCGGGCTTTGCTGCGCTGATTATTTTGCTTCAACCTTTAATGGCATCCGTTGCTCTTAGTGGATTAACTGACTCACTAGGAGTGGCCTGCTTATTACTGAGTTTAGTGGCGTTGTTTCGTGGTCGATATGGGCTGGCGGGATTGTGTGTAGGGCTAATGTTGTCAACTCGTCCCTCTTATTTTCCGTTAGCGATAGGGTTTATTATTGCGCCGTTGATAGTGAGAAATGGTCGTTCAGTATTGAACAATTATCTATCGTCTATAGCCGGCATAACCTTGGTTGGCTTGCTGAGTTTTATCTTCATTTGGTTAACGGATGGCGCAACCTATATTGACGAAGGTATTCGGTTTACTCAGGGACACTTTTCAATTTGGGGTAATACTAAAGCAAGTGATTTGGCTTTGCCGATTCAATGGTTGCACTCTTTGCTACCTCAATATGGTGCTGTCGGTTTGGGCGTGATGTTCGCTTCTCTGTGCATTGCTGTTGTCTCTACCTTTAAATACCTATCGACTTTTAAGTATCTATCTGCTGTAAAGAGCGCATCAACCGTCGCTGTAAACACGGAATATTGTCGCCAATCGTCACAAGTTAGCGTGGTCACTTGTATTACGGTCAGCTATCTAATCTGGGTGTTTGTGGCGCAAAACCCAGACAACTTGCGTCATTGGTTACCTATTGTGGTGCTGTTTTCCCTATTGATCGCATTGCAGTTGTGTCGAGTGAGTCAGCCTTCGTCTCAGTACGCAATGGGGCCACTTCTCTGCAAATCAGTGGTGTCTACTTCCTCTCCGTCTTCGGTTTATATGCCATTGTTGGCCATCAGCATACTGGCTTATTTTGCATTGGCAGGGCTACAAAATATCACCTTGAGTGTAACAAAATCCCCTTCACAGCAGGCGATTGAATGGATATCTGCGCGGAATGAAATACAAGTCATAGGCACGAATTACAGTGTTAATTTGTTACGGGATCAGTTAGCGGATCGGTCGATATTTGACATGTATTACGCCAGTAGTCAGTTGGCGCTTAATCAAGCGGATAGTGCGTGGCGACTGAGCGCAACAAAATTAGCTGATCAGACGTTAGAAGGTCTGTTTCCTGCCCGGTTTAGTGGAGAACGATCACTCTATCTTTATCGGCTGAATAAGAACAAAGAGTAAGGTGTATCTGCCTGACGTGAATAGCGTTAGGTGGGATATCTATAACATGAGTCAGATCTGCTCTGGCTCAGAGTAAATGTGAAAGGCAAATAATGGTTAATAATCAGTATCAAATGGCGCGATGGTTAGTTTTGTTTATGCTCGCGTGTGTGACTCAGTTAGCGGTCGCTGCGGACAAAAGCAGCTCTTTTCGGCTTAGTCAGGATAACAACAAGATCTACAGTGCAAACTTTGATACTGGTAGCGTCAGTATTCTCTCAAGGTCTGATGGTTCTTTACTCAAAGAGGCCACGGTAGGGAGAGATATTCGTCGTATTGCCATAAGTGATGATGAAAAGTTGTTGATGGTGACGGACTATTTAAATGACCGAGTGCTGTTGCTTGATGCCAAAACATTAAAAGTGGTGCAGAAAACAACCGTGCCATCCCGTCCGTTCGGTGTGGTTTTTAGCGCCCGCCATCAGGTGTTTTATGTCACCAGTTTTGAGCGCAGTAAATTACTGGTAATTAATCGTTCAGGTGAAATAGTTAGAACAATTACCACTGAGTCGACCCCAAGAGGATTGGCATTAACCGATGATGGCCGTCTGCTAGTGACGCACTCGTTGTCAGGGCAGGTCTCTATTTTCAATGTCAATAATGCCATTCCTCAGTTGAATAAAGTTATTCAGTTGGTGGATAGTAAAGAAAATAAATCCAAAACGGTTCCACAGGGCAAACCGAGATTATTGGATAACATCGTTATCTCGCCAGATGGAAAAACCGCATGGCTTCCCCATGTACTGTGGTCCTTTGGCCATGACTTTCAGTTTCAGTCGACGGTATTTCCAACGATTTCCATTCTTGATTTAGAAAAAGATAACGAGCAAGAGCTGATAGACCAGAGAAAACAACTGTTCAAGCAGATTAATATCGTTGAAAGCGGCAACCGTATTCGTATTGTCTCCAATCCACACGATGGAGCGTTTACTGAAGATGGAAAAAAAGTCATCTTTACTTTAGCGGGCTCAGAAGACTTAATGCTGTTTGACCTTTCTCGCCAAGGTAAGAAGAACAAAAATCGCCACCGCCGTAAAAAATTCCAAGGTGGCGCAAAGGCCACACAGATCTACCGAAATGTTCCGGGTAATAACCCTAAAGGCATCGTCATTGTTGGCAGAGAGCTCTATGTACAAAATGCGATGTCTCTAGATGTTGCTAAGTTTGATACTGGAGCAGTAGGCCCATTTGCGAAATTGAAACTCACTCAGGCAGAGTTTGCGAAGTTGGTGACGAATGATCCTCTGACCAAGCAGTTAAGGTTAGGTAAAACGCTTTTTAATAGCGCAAACAGTGCTGAAAATGCAGATATGCCAATGGCGGGTGATTTTTGGATGAGCTGTAACTCCTGCCATTTTGATGGATTTAATTTTACCAATAAGCAGTTAATGGAAGACGGTAAAAAAGACCGTTTTGAAAACGCCTTAACTGGACATGTTGATGTAAGGAAGATGATTGCGGGTGACCCGGTCGGAGCCTACATTGATATCATCCAAAAAACGCAAGGTGGTATGGGAGGCGATCCGCGGGATGATGCGCCAGAACCTATAAGCGTTGAGAATCCTCCGGTAGAAGCGGCGATATTAATGAGTGCGCTAAATGAATATGTTCGCTCTCAAGAAAACTTACCCTACTTGTCAACATGGCTGCGTTTGGATGACTCTAAGCGATACACCCATCCAGATGAGTGGATCAACTCGGCTGAGTGCGCGCAATGTCATACCACTATTTATGATCAGTGGGCGGACTCTAACCATGGCATGAACATGGATCATCCGTATTATCGCCAACATGAGAACTTTGCTGCTCGGGAAGAAGGAGAGGAATTTCGGGTTCTTTGCCGCGGATGCCACGCACCACAAATGGTGATTAATGACGATAATGGCCCCCTAGAAGAGTTTGGTGACATGTATGAAAAAGGAGGGGACTCTCTTAAGTTGGCGCTTGCACATGGTCAATCGGTGAGTGAAAGAGGGACAGGTTGCGTGTTCTGTCACCGTGTGACTAAAGCCGAAGATGCTGGTGGTAATACCGACATGACGGTAAACATTAAGGATCGTCAAAGCTATGTTTTTGAAGATGCAAACAATACATTGCTTAAGTGGTTGTCGGAAAAACAGATCAATGCGTCACCTGAAGAACACAAGGCATCCTACTCAAATCCGGAGTTGTATCAAAGCTCGTTGTATTGTGCGACCTGCCACAATGAATTTACTACCGGTCAGGGGGCAAACATCAATGATAACTTTGGTGAGTGGTTAGCCTCTCCATTTAATGCACCTAATGATCCTGCCAAAAACAAAACCTGTATAGATTGCCACATGACCCAAGATGTGACGGATTTCGATAACAAGGTCGCAGGGCAGTCCACCGATGATGGGCCAATGAAATCCAATATGCGCTCGCACCATTTTGTCGGAGGCAACTATTACTTTACTGGAATGCGTAACCCAGAGCACAAAAAGCTAAGTACAGATATTCTAAAAACGGCCTTGGAACTGGACGTTGAAAAGCAAGGTTCGTTATTTACCGCAAAAGTGACGAATGTTAATTCTGGGCATGATATGCCCGGGGGAGCGCGTCGTCAGGTCTGGTTAGAGGTGATTGCGACGGATGTTAGTGGGGCGCGTGTTTTTGAATCTGGTGTAATGAAAGACGGCTACATTCCTAAAGACTCACGTAAATTTGTCAAAATTGGAGTCGATAAGAATGGTAAACCCGTTGGGCAACTATTTTGGCGTTATGTAAAAATTGGCAAAGATACTCGAATTAAATCGGGACAGACTCGCAATGAACAATTTATATTGCCTGACAATATCGATTACCCAATTACGATACAAACAAGAGTGCTGTATCAAGTGTTCGCCAAAGCGCTGACTGAAAAAGTTAAAGCGGAATTTCCTGATGAAATCATTCCTGACCCAGAGGTGATTGAGTTAGAAAAAGTCGTCACTACCTACCAAAAATAGCGAAAATACAAATACCGGAAATAGGGATGGCGCTGTTCTGCTCCATCCCTTATTTTTTTATATGGAGTTGAAAGAGTTTCATCCACTATGAGCCGCTTTGTGCTTTAGTTTATTTGTTCAGACTACGCTCGGCATTCATTATTGCTGGCGCAAGAAAGGTTGCTAGAGGATTACTCTTTACCTGAGTATGCCATTTACGTTGTTTACCCTGAAAGACGGCATCTGCCTGAAAAAGTAAAAGTGTTTATTCAGTTTATTAAGCAAAAGTTGGGCGGTGGATCTGGGTACTGGGATAGAGAGTATTGGGATAAATAGTTGTAATGATCTCGCTCGGTGTATGGCGAAAGTATTAAGGAAAACTGGCGGTCGCTATTAGGCGGATAAATAAGAGATGTAGCAGCCAACATCTTCACTATTGATGATCTGGCTGCTTTATATTTTCTCTATTACTGCTGTGTTCTATTGGGAAGTTTTTTGCCTACATCCTTGAATGTGGATATGTGCTCTTCGGCATGATAGGCGGCAGTTTGTGGGTCATTGGCGCAAATAGCATCCACCAAAGGTTGATGTGCTTTTATTATTGTTCTTGGATCATAGGTTTCTAAGTCGATAGAAAAGAACAGTAACATCTGATTGGATAAGTTTCGGTAGATGTTGATCAGGCGACTATTTCCACTTAATGACACTATGAGTGAATGGAAATCCAGTTCGAAACGACTTTTACGCTGCGTGGTTATCTGATTTTTTTCAACATCTTGTGCAAACTCTTGCATTAATGTTGTCAGTTTCGCTTTGTCTTCATCATCTACTTTTGTCGCGGCCAACCAAGCGGCACGTGATTCAATGGCAATCCTTAAATGGTAAATCTCCCAAATATCATGCTCATCGATCTCTATGACTTGCCAGCCAACATATGGGATCTGTACCACTAAACCTTCATGAGACAAGGTGTTGAGCGCCATTCGGGTGGTACTTCTGGATAGCTCAAGCTCTTTGGCAAGCGTACTTTCCACGATTTTTTCACCCATTTTGTAGCTGCCAGTAAGGATTAGATCTCGTAAATACCCGGCTGCCTGTTCTTCAAGACTGCTTTTATTAAATTTCGCCATTACACCAAACCATCGTTATTTTTATTACTAACTATCTATTAATAAACATATTTCTACTGGAATTATAGAAATTCATTCTGTTTGTTGTCACAGAATTTATTGTGACGATTGTCCAACAATTTATCAATAAAAGCCAGAAATGAAATAAATATGATCTATTTCTCATTTCTAAAGTCCTTTTTTCGTATAATTGCCCCACTGTAGATTGTCGGACAATCCTCAATGGATAAAAAAACAAACAATAAAGTTAAAGCGATTCGTCTAGCGTCATGCGACAACGTTGCAACATTGCTGGCGGACGTCGCAAAGGGTGACAAGGTGGATGTCATTGATGAGAACAACAAATTTGTTGCTGAGCTAGAGGCGCTGCAAGTCATTTCGATGGGCAACAAAATTGCGTTAACAGAGATAAATAAAGGGCAAGAAGTAACAAAAGCCAATTATTCCATCGGTGTTGCGATTGAACTCATTGCGATTGGTAATTTAGTCCACGTACAAAATGTGAGAAGTACGCGGGTTGATATTCCTGAACCAATCATTCAACAAATCATTCAGCAGATGCAGATAGAGTGTTAAGTATGAAGGTTTTTCAAGGTTATAGGCGTGCGGATGGACAAGTGGGTATCCGCAACCACATTTTGATTTTGGCTATTGATGAGTGTGCGGAAGGCATTGCTCAGGCAATTAAGCAAAAAGTGCCAGAAACAGTCATTGTAACTAACCATTACACCTGTATGTATGGTGGAAATGAAGAGATGGTTAATGTCATGGTTGGCGCTGCTACAAACCCGAATATTGCAGGGGTGTTGGTGCTTAATATGGGCTGTGGAAGTATTGACCCTGAGCTAATTATTGCCCCGATAAAAGTGGCTAAAAAGCCAGTTTTTAATCTTTCCATCATTAAGTCAAAAGGGACTCGATTAACCATAAACGAAGGGGTGCAACTGGCAAACGAGTTGGTGAGCATTGCTGAACAAACCACCCCAGAACCAACCCCTATCAGCGAATTGGTTGTTGGTATTAAGTGTGGCGGGTCTGACACCAGTTCTGGTATCGCGTCAAATCCGGCGGTTGGCTATGCCGCAGATCAACTGGTTGACTTAGGTGCGACCTGTATCGCCGGAGAGTTGATCGAGTTAATTACCTGCGAAGAGATATTAAAGAAACGAGCGGTGAATAGTGATGTTGCTGAAAAAATTGAGCGACTCATTATGGAAGAAGAGCGCCGTTGGCATATCGAAGGCACTGATGTCGAAACAATGAGTATCGGCAACAGTATCGGTGGCCTAACCACGCTAGAAGAAAAAGCGCTTGGGGCCCTTCATAAAACCGGTACTCGAGACATTCAAGATGTGCTGGAAATTAATCCTCAAGGTATTCAAAAGCCCTCAGCAACTGGTTTTTATCTGTCTGAAGTTACCCACCTATGTGGCGGTTCAGGAATGCATTTCGCCGCTTTAGGTGCACATATTATCTTGTGGACAACAGGCGGTGCTGGCTTCAACAACCCAATTGTTCCTGTCATTCGTGTTAGCGGTAATGCTAGCCAAATCACTGAAGACATTGATGTTGATGTAAGCGGCATTATGTCGGCAGAACTGAGTGTTGTTGATGGTGGCAAAGCAGTATTACGTTGTTTAGACACCATTATCCAAGGCGAAAAAACCGTTATTGAAGATATCGGTTATGCCTTCTGTTCCCTGTATCAAAAAGACCAACGTTTAGAGCAGTTGATCTGTAAAGAATCATTATAAATTTTATTTCCTAACTCTATGGAGCTCTCACCGTTGTATCGTGAGAGATAAAGATATGCGTATTACCGATGTAGAAGTGATTTGTCTTCGAGTTCCGGCGGCAAATGAAGAGTGTGAATGGGGCGAAGACGCCGTTATTGTTAAGGTTCATACCGACCAAGGAATTATTGGAATTGGTGAAGCGGACAGTTCACCAGAAGTAGTAAGAGCATGTATTGAAACGACCAATTCAAATTTATATTGCTATGGCCTAAAGCAACTGATTATGGGTGAGAACCCATTAGAAATTGAAAAGCTATGGAACAAAATGTATTGGGCATCAAACTACTTTGGTCGCCGTGGCGCGGGCATTCACGCCATCAGTGCTATTGATATCGCCTTGTGGGATATCGCCGGTCAGTATTATGGTGTTCCTGTCCACACACTACTGGGTGGAAAGTATCGCGATAAGATTCGTGCATACGGCACCTTTATTCCTGCCAGTAAACCAGAAGATAACCGTCAAATTGCTAAAGGCTTGGTTGAGCAAGGCTTTACCAGTATTAAGTTTGGTGGCGGTGTTTTTGGGGATGACCCTGAAACGGATTATCAAATCGTTAAGCATGTTCGCGAAGCGGTGGGCAATGATATTGAAGTCCAAATTGACCTTGCATCCAAGTGGCGTACGTCTGGTCACTCTGCTTACATGTGTAAAGAACTGGCTGAGTTTAACCTCAATTGGGTAGAAGAGCCTGTACTAGCTGATGACTTATCCGGCTACGCAAAACTATCAAATAAGGTGGATGCAAAACTGGCTGGTGGTGAGTCATTAACCACTCGTTATGAGTTCCAATCCTTCTTGGAACATTCTCAGGTGGATATCGTACAACCGGATATTACACGTTGCGGTGGTATCACTGAGATGAAAAAAATCTACGATTTGGCCCAGCTTCACGGTGTCCAACTTGTTCCCCACGGTTTCAGCACGGGTATTTTATTGGCTGCTTCCGTTCACTTTTTGGCTGCTTGTGAGCACGGCACTCTTATGGAGTATTCGCAAAGCCAAAGCCCTCTATTTACTGACCTTGTCACTAATCGACTGCTATTTGATAACGGTTTTGTGCCTGTTCCGGATAAACCTGGACTGGGGATAGAACTTAGCGACTCCATCATTGAGCAGTTCCGCGTTGATGCTTAGGGTCTGATGACCCTTCGCGTATAATTACACAGAGAATAATTAACATGAAACAAAATAATCGACAAATAGACAAGCCGTTGATGGTAATAAGTTTATCTACTATCTTCGGTATTGTTGCTGGGTTGTCGTTATTTCCTGAACAGGGGAATGCGATAGCTAAAACACTATTCACCATTTTAACGGAGCAGTTTGGAGAACTTTTCCTTCTGTTTGGTTTCTTTAGCGTCATCATTCTTGCCTGGTTAGGCTTTGGAAAACATGGCAGCATAAAATTTGGTGAAGGCGCACCTCAATACTCATTTTTTAACTATCTTGCCATGATGATCTGCGCTGGTTTAGGTTCTGCCACAGTTTACTGGGCATTTGTAGAGTGGGCTTACTACTATATGGGTCCACCAATGGGTATTGAACCATACAGTGCTACTGCTGCGGAGTGGGCGACAAGCTACAACATGTTCCACTGGGGTATTTCTGCTTGGTCGCTATATTGCATTGCATCATTACCTGTTGCTTACTCATTCCATGTTCGCAAAAACCCTCAGCTTAAATTGAGTGCAGTATGTGAAAGCATAATGGGGCGTTTTTACAACAATGCCATTGGTAAACTGATCGATACCATCTTTATCTTCAGCTGTGTTGGCGCGATGGGAATTACACTTGGTTTAAGTGTTCCTATGGTTTCTGCCGGGATTGCTTCACTTCTTGGTGTCGAAAGCAGCTTTGGTATGAATGTAGGTTTAATGCTGGCAATTACAGCGCTATTTACTGTCAGTTCTTATGTTGGTATTGAAAAAGGAATGGCTAAGCTAAGTGATATGAACACCAAGCTGGCTGTTGTGTTTGTTCTTCTGGTTCTGATTGTTGGTCCTACGTCATTTATTATTGACCAAATGACCAATGGCTACGGACTGATGCTACAAAACTTCATTCGCATGAGCTTGTGGACTGACCCTATTGAAGGTGGTTCTTTCCCGACTTCATGGACAGTATTCTACTGGGCTTACTGGATGACATACGTTCCGTTTATGGCTCTGTTTGTAACAAAAGTATCTAAAGGACGTACGCTGAAAGAAGTGATCATCAGTATGGTTCTTGGTGGAAGTGCGGGTTGCTTTATCTTCTTCGGTGTTTTGGGTAGCTACAGCATGAGTACTCACCTAAATGATCTGGTGGATGTCACCGGGATGTTGTCCGAATCTGGGGGCGCCGCAACAGTAATAGAGGTACTTCGTACCTTACCAATGAGTTCACTGTTTATTGTAATATTTGCTGTGATGTCAACGCTGTTCCTCGCCACAACATTGGATTCTGCCTCGTTTACGTTGGCGGCCACGGCGGCAAACCAGCTTGATGAAGATGCTAACCCACCGACATTCCTACGTCTGTTCTGGTGTGTGATCTTGGCTGCGGTTCCATTAACCATGATGTTCATTGATGCGCCGTTAAGTACGATTCAAACACTGGCGATTGTGACTTCGCTTCCGCTGATGGTGGTTATTTTTATCATGCTTTATGGTTTCTTCAAGTGGATTAATAACCCTGATGATGTACATGAGCAAACGGCTGAGCAAGAAGAAGTATTAACGCTACAAGAAGAAAACTAATAACAGGTCACCTTAAAACACTTTAAGGCAACCTAAAAAGCCCTCAATAGTTAAATGCACTATTGAGGGCTTATTTTTATGGTATGCCATTTATTACTATGGCGCTAATATTACTATGACGCTAGCTCGTTGGTGTCTGTTTACGAGCAAAGCACAATGCGTACAGCGCAGGTATAACCAAGAGCACCACAGGTAATGAAAAGAGTAACCCATAGCCCAACGTTAACGACATAGGACCCATATAGACATCGGTTCCACCAAAGCCATAAGCTAAAGGTAGCAACCCTACTACTGTAGTAATGGAAGTAAGAAGAATTGGCCTTAACCGGCTTACTGACGCTTCAATAACCGCCTCTAACGGGGCAATACCATTTGCTCGTAGCTCATTTATTCGGTTGATGAGAACCAGCGAGTTATTCACAACTACCCCGGTCATACCAAGAACGCCAATAAGAGCAAACATAGATAGCGCTTGCATGTGAACAACCAGAGACATTAGCGCCGCAATGACAGCAAATGGAATAACCGCCATAACAAGTAATGGTTGCAGCAGTGAGTTAAACATTATTGCCAATACGAAATAGATGGCGACCATAGCGGAAGGGAACGCCACCAAGAAACCACTCATAGTTTCATTTGTGCTTTCTGCTTCTCCGCCAATATCAATGGTGACGTTTTGTGCGTATTTACCTTTGATACTGTCAATTAAGTCGTTTGACAAAGTCACGGAAGAGATGGCGTCATCTGTTATCTGTGCCGTCACCGTCACTTCTCTTTCGCCGTTGTAATGTTTTATTAATCGAGGTGCTTCGATCTGTTCCACTTTTGCTAAGCGACTTAATGGAACCTGACGACCATCACTGGTGTAAATTTTGGTAACTTTAAGCTTATTTATCTCTCGGAATGGTTCATCCAAAATAACACGAATATCGACTTCTTGATCACCTAACCAAGTGGAACTCACGCTATTACCATCAAAAGCAATTCGTAGAGTAGAGGCTAAGTCAGAAACAGATAACCCATATTTTGCTAGCCAATCATATTGAGGCACGACATTGAGCTGTGGGTCTTTAAGTGCTTCGTTATTTGTAATATCACTAATGCCATCTTGTTGTTCAAGCCATTGTGTGACTAACATGACAGCGCTGTCTCGCTCTGCCGTCGTTCCACCCAATACTCGGATTGCAATAGGGTCACCGGGAGGAGGTCCACCTGCATCCACTGAGAATCGAACAAACATATCATCACTTAACTGGCCAATTTGGCTATTCAGCTGAGCAATTATCTCTTCTGCTGTGCGTTCTCTCTGTTGATAATCGGTAAGGTTTATTTGTCCCGAACTGATAGGAGAAGAGTAGGCCATTTGATAGCTGACCAGTTCATTGTCTGGTAATGCTTTTATCGCTTCTTCGATCTTACTGTGAGCTTCTCTTACATGAGATAATGGTGTCCCCGGTTTCACTTCGCTAACTATCTCTATGTATTTTGCGGCTTCAACTGGAAATATGTCTAACTTTAAGTTTGTAATCATACCAACGCTTGCTGCACTGCTGATAAGCGCAATCATGACCACGGATTTTTTATATTTTAAACAGAGACGTAACGTTCTCTGATACCACTCACTGACAACTTTTAAGCGGTCTTCATCATGGCTGTTGTTTTTGCTTTCTAATGAACTGGATAAATGCGCAGGCAGGGTAAATGTACACTCCGCTAGAGAGAAGAGCAGAGCGGCAATAACGGTTATAGGGATAACCATGACAACTTTTCCCATAGAACCGGGAATAAACATCATTGGGATAAATACGAGAGCGGTTGTGGTTAAACTAGCAAGAATCGGTTTGATAACCTTTTTGGTGCCAGATATTGCCGCCTCAACGCCTGTTTTTCCTCGCTCTTTTTGCTGGTAAATACTTTCAGCAACAATCACCGAGTCATCAACAATAATGCCAATAACCAACAACAAAGCCGCCAGGGTAACACTGTCCAAATTAAGGCCAGCCAAAGGCAATACAATCATCACACCTAAAATACAGAAAGGGATGGATAGGGAGACCCAAAATGCAACTTGGCGCTTTAAAATTAAGCTGAGAACGAGCAATACTAAGACAAGGCCGATCATGCCATTTGTAGATACGATGGAGAACTTGCTGTTCATATCATCAGCAAGGTTTAATCCTAGCTCAAACTGATAGAGATCGGTTTCATCTTGCATCTCATTAATTAGTGCCTTGATGTTGTCCACGGTGGTAATGACGTCGGCATTTCCAGAGTTAGTCACAGAAAATAGTATGGCGGACTGACCATTAATAACCCCTTGCTGAGTTGCCTTAGCGAAGGTGTCTTCAATCTTGGCTACATCAGAGATTTTAACAATGGTGCCGTTATCCAGCGCTTTTATTACAATGTTACCAATATCGCTGGTTGACTGAACCTGAGTCATGGTGACGATTTTTTGCTCATTACTCCAAGATTCAACGACACCTCCTGATTGTGACAAACTGTGTTGTTCAATCGCAGAACTAATATCTTGCAGTGTGACAAGGTAGCGGCTGGCTTTGTCTGGATCAATTTCTACCCAGAATTCACGTTCGTTATAGCCGCTCATACTGACCGTACTGACTCCCGAAACATTGAGTAATTTCTTCTCTAACTGCCGTGCGTATTGTTGCAAAATGGATTGATCACCGTTGCTATCGATCAGACTGACGCCAAATGTGAACACCTCAAATGAGGATGTTTGTCGTTGAGTCACAACAGGAGGAGCCGTGATATCTTTAGGCAGGCCACTTACTCGATCTACTGCTTGCTGGATATCACGCATAACTTTGACAGAGTCTTCTCCCGGTAGGAATTCAAGCGAAATGAATGAAGCACCATCACTTGACTCTGAAGAGTAAAAGTTTATTCCTTGAACGCTACGAAGCTCTTTTTCTATCGGGTTGGTAATGTTTAGCTCAATATCTTGTGCGGTTGCTCCCGGGTAGAAGGTTTGAATGTCGGCAGATTCAAACGCGACATCCGGATACTCTTGCAGTTTTAGAGTCCATAGTGAAGCGATACCCGTAATAAGCACCATGACGGTAATAATACGCGCTAAAAAGCGCCGTTTGGCGAAATATGCAATGAATGATGACATATTGTGTTCCTATTAGTGACTTTGATTAGAACCCGAGTTGTGGCTAACGTCAGTAGAAGCGTAAATAGACATCCCGGGTTTTAACGTATGGTCTGCGTTGGGTATTTCGACTTCTATAGGATAGGCATGGGTGGTGTTTTCCATCTCAACACCAATTCGTTTAATGGTGGACTGGATTTTGTTTTCTGGCGCCGTTTCAGACCATAGTTCGATAGGCTGATTAATGGATAATTTAGTGATATCGTGTTCACTTGCCAGCAAGCGAATAGTTAAGGTATCGATATTGACCAGTTGATAGAGAAGGTCACCTTGATTAACCCATGCTCCATTTTCTGCATTTCGAGTCACAACGACCCCTTCAATATTGGCGGCCACTTGAGTATTGTTTCTTTTTTTCTTTGCTTCTTTTAGTTCAATTTGAGCAAGCTCTAAACTCGCTTTGGCATTGAGATATTCAGCTTTAGCAATATCTAAGTCATTTTCAGATAGGCTTTTTTTGCTAACAAGCTCTGTATAGCGTTGATATGTAGCTTGTTTTAACTGTAAGTCCGCTTGTGCTAACGATAAACTTGCTTGTTTTTTTGCAACATCGAAGTCGAAATCCTCGGTTTTGATGCTGACAAGTATGTCGTGTTTGTTTACAACATCTCCTGTCTCCATATGGGCAAGATCAATAACGCCGTTAACTTCTGCTACGACGCTCTGTTTATTTTTGCTTTCAACTTGTCCCAAAAGATCAATCGCTAAGGTGGGTAAAGTGATGACCAAACTTGCAACAAAGATGCTAAGTGTTTTTATTTGCATGGCATTTTCCTCTTATCTGATGAAGCAAGTTTGTCTTGGAGGATGTCGAGTTTTTGTCGAATTGGGTTCGACAGAAGAAAAAAACTGCCTCACACTCAATTTGACATTTATTCGACAAGCGTTGTTTCAGCATGGGTGATAGGCCGTTACAGGGGTAGAAGATGATTGAAGGTAGCCGAATTCTGGTAGTAGAAGACAATGAAGAGTTACAAGGTATCTTGGCTGACTTTTTGGAAGTGAAAGGTGCCGATGTAGATTTTGCCGGTAATGGTGTCCTTGGGCTGGATTTAGCGCTAGCAAATGACTTTGATGCCATTGTTCTTGATGTGATGCTGCCAAGAAAAGATGGTATGCAAGTGGCTAAGGAACTAAGAGAAAACGGTTGTACAACGCCGATCTTAATGTTGACAGCATTGAATGGGCAGGAAGATCTGTTGTCTGGGTTTGAATCCGGTGTCGATGACTTTATAAGCAAGCCTTTTCAGTTTCCAGAACTTGAGGTGAGATTGGTTTCCTTGATAAAGCGTTACAAAGGGCAAGTGGCTCAGACTCGGTTAACTTATGGTGAGCTGTTGATTGATGCGAAAACTCATACTGTAAAAAGGGCTAATGTTCTATTAGAAACGACGCCTGCGATGTATCAGATTTTACTTGAGTTGGTGAAAGCACAGGGAGAGGTCGTTTCTCGAGAGACTCTAACATACCAGCTCTGGGGAGAAGAGATTCCGGATAAAGATGTGTTACGAAGCCATATTTACTTGCTGAGAAATGTGCTGGATAAGCCTTTTGATTTTCCTATGTTAATCACGGTGCCTAAATTTGGTTTTAAATTGGTGGCACAGTGATAGCGTTAAAAAAGGTGTTTAAAGCGTATCGGGGCAGCTCCATCAAAGATGTTAAGACTCGCTTGCTGATTACTTTTTCGTTTATCGCTTTAACGACTTCATTTATCGTATTTTTCGCATTTTCAATTCGATTAGTCGTCTTTGAAGATAGCCAGATAGAAAGCCATTTAACCTCATTTCAAGATATTGCTGTCGATTATTATCAACTTAATCCAGTGAAGAAAGCCTCATTAAGTGCGCATGTTACCGCGTATTATGGTGTAGAGGCATTGCCAGAAAAATTCATGAATCATTACCCATATGCTTTAGATGAAGTAAGCCGATTTCGTCCGTATAACAGCGATGGCTATATGGTCTTTCATCGTGAATTCGACTTCGGAGATAAAACGGTTCCGATGTACTTAACGATTGACTCTAGAGCCATTGAGTTTGGGGATGACAGTTGGGCAGATTTGATGGGTGTATCCATGTTATTGATGGTGTTTTTGATTCTGGTCTTGCGATTCTCTCTTCGACGGGTATTTGATGGATTAATGTCACCAGTATCAGAACTGAATGGCCAATTAGTTTGTTCTCAAGACGCCGAATTCTCAGTATCCGATCGTGCTATTGACGAGTTAAAACAGTTAACCTCTCATTTGAACCAATATCGACAGATGAAAGAGCGGGTGGCTAAACAGGAGTTAATGTTTGCAAAGTACGCCAGTCATGAGCTAAAAACGCCGATTGCCGTGGTGCTTGGCGCTGCTAATCTGCAACCGATGAAGCAAGATAAAGACTTTCAGGAGAAGCAGCGGCAACGAATATTAACCGCCGCGACGGGGATGCATGAGACAGTCGAGGTGCTGCTTAATATTGTTAAACAGGAGAATGCCAGCAGTAGACAGGGACTTTTTCCTGTCACGCACCAGTCATTTGACCTGTCGAGTTATCAGAACAAGTTAGCGGAAAATGTAGAGCTGCAATTAACGGTTGAAGAGAACACGCAGATAAACTTACCTGATAGCGTATTGCGGATGGTGATCAATAATCTGGTCGAAAATGCGATTCGTTTTACCAAAACAGGCCGCATCAATATTTTCATTAGTTCTACCAGAATTCAAGTTGTTGATACTGGAACTGGATTGACAGATAAACCAGAAACAGAACATGGTTTAGGGCTGCTTATTGTAGAGCGAATATGCCAGAGTTATGGCTGGGTATGTAAGCTGGAAAACAACGCCGAAGCTAAAGGGTGTATTGTCACCATGGATAAGAGTGAGCTATAAGGGGAAGAGAATGGACAAGGCAGTTCAACAGAGGTTTAACGATTATCCGCAAGATGTTCAACTTGTTATGACGCAATTAAGAGAGTTGATTTTTGAATTGGCGTCAGAGCTTGCACTCGGGGACGTTACCGAGACGACAAAATGGGGAGAGCTTAGGGTCTGTTGACCTTTCGAGAACAGATTTTGTTCAATCTGAAAGCGGTTTGAGTAAGGCATGAGGAGAGCAGCATAGTTATTCTATGTAAACGACTCATAACACAGCTCAAGGCGTTTTCAGATGAACCCTTCGGGCAGCGTTTGTTGGCACTTTCTACTGCGTTATCACCTGATTTGTGTAGATGACTACACTTTACAGGTGCTGCCTTGTATAAAGCACCAACAAAAAGCTGCAAAAATAGTCGCGAAAGGTCAACAGACCCTAGTTATCACGTTAAAACCGGTAGCCCTGTGCGGATGGATTGGAAGCTGAAGACGCCTAATCACTATTATCTCTACTTTAATTGCCAAACAAAGCTGGTGGATACGTTTCGGCAGCTGTATGAATCTGAATTAGAGTTTCAAGGCAACAGAGCCATAGTGATGAATATTACGCAACCTTTGCCAGAAAAAGAGCTTCGTCACTGTTTAACGCTCGCCTTGACCTATAAAAGAGTGAATCATTTACCTCTGTTAGGAGCCTAAAGAGCAAGAAATTTAGTGATTAACTAACGTCATTTTTGGTGACAGTTACGTCAACAGTTTCAATAAACTTCTCTTTTACGGGATCCGGCCTTTGTGGGTTCCATAGTAACCCTATACTCCATTTAGCGTATGGCTCTTTTAAAGGAATAAATCGAATTTGGCCTTGGCTGATACGAGCTACACTTGCAGGAACAATGGAATAGCCAAGGCGAGCAGAGACGAGAGCAAGTAGAGTTAGAATATGATCTGTCTCTTGTATGGTGTGTGGTTTTTGCTGAATATTGTGCAGGTAAGTATGTATCTGTCGAGTTATCGTTGGGTTTTTTCGTGTGCTTAAACTCAAGTAATTTAACTGGCTGAGTGACGCCCAAAGGTTATTTTCATCAATATCTTCACTGTAATTTATTGCGATTGCCAGCTGGTCTGAAAAAAGAGGTAAAGCCGCCAGTGAAGATTCTATTGGGATTCTATCAAAGCCCAGTTGTATGCCGCCGGTTAGTAGTTCATCTATCTGCTTGTGAGAAGGCATGTCATTAAGAGTCACGTGGACATTAGGGTATTGTTGTTTAAACATGGCGATGTATTTTGGTGCTTCGTGGTAAGTAGATATACCAAAAGCGATATTTAGATAGCCGTATGTCCCTTCTGCGACAAAACTTGATAATGTCCGAAAAGAGTCAACGTTTTCTATCATACGCCAAGCTTCAGGCAGTAAAGTTCTTCCTACTTGAGTCAAGTCCGTTCCTTGCCTTCCTCGTTCAAAAAGAACCACATTGAGCTGTTGCTCCAACCTTTTTATTTTCTTAGTTAGCGCCGATTGAGTAATGCAAAGGTGCTCCGATGCAATGCGATAGTTTTTGTCGTGAGCCAGTTGGCAAAATGCTCTAAGTTGATCTATTTCCATTCCAATTAAGACTCAGATTGAGATTTTATTTCATTATACGGAATCACTTTCAGTTACTAAACTGGCTTTGTGAATTGCGGACATTTACATCTAAATTGTTGACACATCTTATAAAAAATCACAGAAATAGGCAGGCAGTAATGAATGAGTATGGTATCCAAGCACTAGGCTTTCTGGCATTCGGTTTTAATATTCTTGCCGCTTCAACCACAAATGATAATCGCATGAGAGCCATTATCTGCTTGTCATGCTTAACCTTTTCTATCCACTACACCTTATTGGGGGCATTTGTGGCGGGGATGAATCTGTTTGTGAACTCATTTAGAGCATTTGTTTCTTTGAGGTTCAAAGGCACCAAGGTCTTTTTTGTATTTGTTGTAATTCAACTGGTTATGAGCGCTTATTTCTACAGTGAACCTAGAGATGTTTTGCCGGCAATTGCATCTTTGTTTAGCTGCTATGCGCTGTTTTGTGCTGAAGGGAAGCGGATGCGATTCGCCTTCTTAATTTGCACCCTGATCTGGATGATCAATGCTGTTATTGTTGGTTCATATGGCGGGCTTATGAACGACTTTTTCAATGCCACGGTTTTGTGCATTACTATTGGCCGCCTTCGCAAAGAAGAGCGCGCAGTTGAAGGGTGTTAGCGCTAAGTCAATAGAACAATATGTCTGGTAATCCAAATAAAAATGGCGCATAGAATTATGCGCCTTGGTTAGTGACTTTACTTTATCCATTGAGTATTAAACAGGCGAGACTCTGGCTCTGATAGTATTTGTTCTACCTTTGCTTGCTTATACAGCAGATAATGTTGACGTTCGTGTGTATGGTCTGCTTCTTGCCACTTAGACACTTGTTGACGAAACTCATCATCAAAGATATCGGCAGAAGGCCATATACGTAGTGCCCTATCGGAGTAATGAATATCAAAAACAAACTGCCCACCTATGGACATCGGTGCGTCAGGGTGGTTGCTCATTGGCTTCTGCAAACATCGGCCTTCTCTTACTGCCATGCTAATCATTTCAACGCAATCCACAATGCCCGGCCCAGGGAACCCCAAAGTCCAGTATAGTTTCCGTCTCATCACGGGTTCATCTGGAGATAAAAGCGCAAATGCATGTTTGCACAGCCTTGTCATCAAAGCAGCGGCGATAACATTGGCAGGCCCGGTATATTTAAGAAGGTCTTGGTTATTCAGAGTGATGACGCCATCTTGATCACTAACCTCAAAGTAATGTGTTGTCATCATTACTCCTCCAACGCTTTGACTTGTACTATTTTCTTAATATCAACAGGTTGACGCATCATGTCATTTTCCAACATAAATTGCATATCTAGAGCTAGGCTTTTCATGTCTTCTTCATTGAGTCGTTGAGTAAAGTGCGCCCAATCATACAGTTTCTTTGCGTCCTCAATGCTTATTTGTTGAAGCTTAGCACCAAGTTCAATCGCTTCCTGTGGATTGTTTTTTATCCATTTAGCCGCATCATCGTGTGCTTTTCGGGCTGCCTCAATCCAATTAGGGTGTTGGTTGATGATAGTTTCGCTGGATGCCATAACTAATTTGGGAACAACTAACCCTGTTGCTGTGGTAATGACATTGGCTCCATCTTTCTCCGCATTAATTACAAAACCTGCGGCTAGAAGAGCCGCATCAATTTGTCCAGACTGAAGCGCTGCAAATGCCTGAGGCAGACCCATTTGGATAAATTCCACATCCTGAATGGTCATATTTTCTTTCACCAACGCGGCCACCAAAGTTTGGTGTAGCACAGTACCTTTTGGCCCAGCGATTTTTTTACCTTTTAAATCCGCTACTGATTTTGGTCCTCCTTTTGCTCCAACAATAGCAAATGTGTCCGTAGGTCGAGATACACCCGCAATCACTCTTACGGGGTTATTTGCGCCATTTGCCATTAGTACCGATGCAGTGTTCATCACACCGGCAATATGCAGATCACCGCTGGCTAAGGCTTGAGCTTGTTTTGCACCTGATGTTATTTCATGCCACTTCACATCAACATTTTGTTTCGCCATCTCTTTGTCGAGAATTCCGTGCTCTTTCATTACCATCATCTGAAGATTAAATGGTGAACGTACATAACTGATATTTAATGTTTCAGAGAGAGCCTGTGAACTAAATGCCAGTGCACAGAGTGCAATAGAGACCAATTTTTTATTCATTTTTTACCTCATTTCAAAATATTTTTGGACTTCCGGAACCATGTTTTCTGGATATCCGGATGGTTTTTTAATAAATGTCGTTACAATTTTTCCACCTTGCATGACGGCAAGTTGATCGCTTATCAATTTTGCTTCTCGCAAATCGTGGGTAACAAATAGACAGTTAAGTTGGTTCTCTTTTATTAGCTTGACCAACATTTTTTGTAATTCTGATCTCGTATTAACGTCTAGAGCGGCAAAAGGCTCATCCATTAACAGCAGTTTTGCATCTCGCATCAATGCGCGAGCAATGGCGACACGCTGTGCCATGCCTCCAGACAACTCTCTGGGGAACTGATGTTCGATGCCATCAAGCCGGACTTTATGTAGAGCGTCTGAAATACGTTTTTTCTTTTGGGCATCTCGAAAAGGTAAAGCAAGGGATAGGTTTTCTTCGACAGTAAGCCATGGAAGTAAACGAGGATCCTGAAAAACGACGCTTTGAGAGGTATCATTTATATCAACGGAACCACTGTCTAAAGGTAACAAGCCTGCAACGATGCGAAGTAATGTTGATTTTCCGCAACCGGAAAGACCGACAAGTGAGGTGATGGAGTAGGTAGAGAGATCAAGGCTAAGGTTGTTGATAACATCTTGATTACCTAGACGTTTACATATTTTATTTAAGCTAGCCATTACTTCGCTACCTCTGGAAATCGGTGGGTAATTCGACCACAAACAACACGGTAAAACAGAGTATCTAACAACCAACCGATAAGCCCTATTGTTAGAATTCCCACCATGACATCATCGGTTCTCATCATCTCTTGAGAATCAATAATTAAGAACCCCAACCCTGCAGACGCCGCAATAAGTTCAGCACCAATTAATGCACGCCAACTATAACCAAACCCTAGCCTTACACCTGTAACGATAGAGGGCACCGCACTTGGAATCATAATGAAGGTAAAAAATCGTAGCGGTGATAAACCTAATGATGAAGCAAGTTCCCTGTATTCAGGGCGCACCCGTTGCAGACCATCACGTATATTGAGATATATGGGAAATACAGACGCGAGAACAATAATCGAAAGCTGAGTAGCATTGCCTATGCCTAACCACAAAATTAATAGTGGTGTCATGGCCAAAGGTGGAATCATGCGCAGCAGTGCTAGTGGTGCCGATACCAGATGCTCAAGGGTGCTGGACCAGTGTGTTAACAATGCAACATTAAAAGCAAGAAAACAGCTAATTAGAAAACCCTGAAATACTCGTTCTAATGAAGTCAAAATATGATTTATTAGAACACCTTTTTCCAGCATGTTTAGAGCAGCTGTTACCACCATATAAGGCGGTGGAAGAAGGTACGATGAGACCAACCCTGAACTAGAAACCAGTTGCCAGTAGATTAAGATAAGGACTGGTGTAGCTATGATTTTGACTTTGTTTTTCATATCTGGCGGAGCACATCTTGAGCTCTGTTTTGCAGCAGTGTGTTTGCCAATTGATATTTTAGAGCGGTCCACTGTTTTAATACCGCGTCGTCGGTATTCGGCCTTTTAGTTGCTCTTCCCGTTTGAATAAAATCGGTACTAGGGCTGCCCGCTAACGCCGTCAGTTGGTAGCTGGTGTTTGGTGTGTTTGTATTTAGGCAATAAAATTTGAAATAGAGATCACCGGTCACGCCTTCGTTGGCGTCGGGGTGATGATAATTTTCATCCAAGTGATAGCGATGCTCAGTGTACATTCTGGTACAAAGCTCAAACACATCTCGTGCACCTAACCCCGGAAAAGAGGTGAATAATGCAATATCTCGTCTTTGTACTAATTGCTCATCGGATATTAGGCTTTGGAAGTGTTGCAGTAAGCGAAACCCAAGAACTACACCACCCACGGCATCATAGCCGTGGTAATTAAAACAGTCCTGTAGAGTAAACGTTACTGGTGTTGTGCCATCAAGAAGCGTTAGTTCAGGTTCAACCCATAAGTCTTGGTGAATAAGAGAGTGCATTATATTCTTTCTGTAAATGATAATCATTATCATCTTACTAGATGCATTCACAGGTTTCAACTTGTATATCGGGCGATACAAGTGAACTTTTTCGGTTTCTCTGAACTAGAGTTTAGTGAGCGATGACCTTATTACTGATAGGTGACTGTGTACTTAACTTGAACAAAGTTATTGGCAAATGCAGTTGCTTTTGCGTTTTCCAGCTTGATGTCATGCGCAACTTTGCCAAACAAGGGAATACCTTCTCCTAGTAATATAGGGGCACGAGTAATGATGATCTCATTGACCAGTTTTAGATTAATGAAAGCCTGAACGGTTTTACCACCGTCAATATAGGCATGCTTATGTCCATCGCCTTCAAGCATGGTGACGAGGTCATTGAGATCACCAGAGTAGAGCTCTACTTTTTCTTTCATATTGTCTGGCGCTTCGGTAAGGGTATTGCTGAGAACGACGATTCTCATATCCCCATAAGGCCACTGTTCAGGAGTGAGGTTCATGGCTGAAATCACTTCCATGCACTTTCGGCCCATGATAAGACAGTCAACCGTGGCCATGTATTCCGCCCAACCCATATCAGCTTGATCCCCCATTTCTGCCTCCGGATTTCCTGCCGTATGCAACCAATCAACACTGCCATCATTTTTTGCAATAAATCCATCAACACTGGTGGCGATAAATACAGAACATTTCATATGATTTCTCTTTGTTTAAGGTGAGATATAAGTTAGACTATTCTACACTGTAGAAATTGATATTAGTCTAGCTAGGAGAGTCAATGTCTGTCAAGGAGAAAAAACGTGGTCGCCCTAAAGGATCGGGTAGTCAGTTAAGTTCTGAAGCTATCATGATGATGGCGAAGAAATTAATGCAAGAAGAGGGAAAAATCCCCAGCATTCGTAAACTCGCGTCCAGTTTACAAGTGGATGCTATGGCGATTTATTATTACTTTGATAATAAGTCCAAACTATTAGAGTCTATCACTACCTCATTAATCGAAGATATCTACGAACCTAAGGTGAGCAAAGAGTGGAAAGCAGAATTGCATGAACTGTGTATCAGTTATTTAACTCTGTTAAGCAACTATCCCGGTCTGTTAGAAACGCTCCTCTCTATGAACTCAGAAAGCCCAGCAGAAGTATTTATTGATAGGTTTCATTTGGTTGTTGAGCCTCTAGATCTGGATAAACCATCGGCAAAAAATGCGTTGGATTTACTCGTGGATTATCTGCACGGTTACGCGCTTGCACTTAATTGCAATGGTGAGTCACTATCGCTGAATATTGAAATGTTAAAAGGCCCGTTGGATTTCTACTGCATTGCTTTAGAAAATGCGTAACAGAGTGGGGAGCTTGTGCTGTTGTAACTTTTGATTGTATCAGTAATAACCAAAAGTTAAGAAAGAGCTATACTGATAATTGCTAAAATTGAATTAGAATTTTCAGGACGCGAGGATTATATGATCCCATCTCAGCTCCCCCTATTTATTGTTGCTGCGCAGGAAGGCAGCTTTTCCGCTGCTGGACGTCGGTTAGGCATATCTGCCGCTGCAGTGAGTAAAGGCATTGCCGTATTAGAGAAACAGACTGGTGTACGTCTATTTCATCGGAATACTCGTCAATTCTCGTTGACGGAAGATGGTGCGACACTTTGCCAGCAACTCTCTCCTCTGCTCTCCGACATAGAGACCTGCATTGGTGGCATAACAGAACAAAACCGCAGCCCAGCAGGTAAGATACGAATTAATCTTCCTGACAGTTTTGGGCGAGAATTTATTATGCCTCATGTCTCGGATTTTCTACGGTTGTATCCTGATATCCAATTAGACTTAGTTTTTGAAGATAGAGTGTTGGATATTATTGATGAAGGGTTCGATATTGGCATCGGAAACCAAATAAATGAAGATAGCCGTTTGGTTGCTCGTCCCCTTTATTCTATGCAAACGGGTATCTATGCAAGTAAAAATTATAAAGAGAGCATAGGGTTACCGACCTCAATAGATCAGTTATCTCAACATAACTGTATCGCTTATAAGCCACTGTCATCAGGACGAAATTTTGCTTGGCCGTTGAGAGATGATAATGGTGAGCATATTCAATACATCCCTAAAGGGAACTTGAGTGTTTCAAATATCAGTGCGGCTAAGATTGCGATAGAACAAAACCTTGGTCTGGCTTATATGGGCTGTTGGCATATTGAAAAAGATGTTGAGCTTGGTGATGTGGTGCCAGTGTTAGAAGAGTCGTGGGTATCTTCTAAACCTGTTTGGATTTATTACTCGTCCCGTGAAAATCTACCTAAACGTATTCGTTTATTTATCGACTTCATTGTAGCTCGAATCAAGACAAAATATCGCAACTAAGAACTAGATTCAAAATATGACTAAAAGGGCCAGCAAGGCCCTTGGTAATCTGTCGAGAAAGTGATGGGTTAGCTCTCTATGTTTTTATTTATCTGTCTTTAATTATCTGTCTTTAATTATCTGTCTTTACTTATCTAGCTTTTTGGATAGTCGTTCTGTAATGATCACTTTATGATCGTTCGTAAGGTCAATAGCCCATTGCTCGCGGGTGGTTATATCAATTTGTCCACCTTGCAGAGTTTCCGCTGTAACGTTTAACGTCATTAATACTTTGTGGGCAGATTTCGTTCCTTTCTCAATCACCATATCAGTAACAGTATGCTTGATGGTTCCCGGCTTAAGAACTTTACGAATGCCTTCAATCCACTCAACAAACCCTTCATGTGCTTTATAAATTACACCGTCCATATCGAAATGTGTGTCGAGGGTAAAGTGCGCAGTGAAATGGCCATTTTCTTCCAAATCGTCTGAGGCGGGGAACCAGTCCGTCAGTAGGAAATCTTTAATACAGTCTTCTTCTGAAAACTCGACAATTTCTTTTACAACACCTATCAGTTCATCTGCGTGCTTTTTCGCTCTAGCCGTTACCGATTTTTCACTGTGATAGATTCCCGGAACATAAGCCATATCGTGACTTCTCACCGCTCTGTGCCAGATCATTCTCGCTTTCAAAGCGGTCTCTTCAAATGGAGCAAGTAGACTATCAATGTAGAAATGGTTAGCACCGCCCGGTTTGTAAAAAGAGTCACCGCCACCAGCAGTAGTAGAAATAATTAGGTGTTTTCCAACCAGAGCATTGCCGTTTGGCCCGTAAGCCCAACCAAATTGCAGCACTTCATCTAGATAATGTTTAAGGATCGCAGGGGAGCTATACCACCATGGGAACTGAAACACAATAACATCTGATTCTTCTAATGCTTTTTGCTCAGCAGCAATGTCGATCTGAAAATCTGGGTACATTCTACTGATGTCACGGATATCGGCGTTAGGTATCTGGCTATCAATTTGTCTGATGATCTCTTTATTGGCATATGATTGCTCAAAACGTGGATGAGCCAGAATGACAGTGGCTTTTTTCATAATCGTTACCTTAATTTTATGCTGTTAAATCGGTTAGAAATATCTGCGAGTATTATGGCGTTCACGACAATTACAGGTAGCCAGATGTTGGTTAAATCTGATTCAACCGTTGGTTGTAGATAACAGGAAGTTGGATTGATATGTATCAAGGTAATAGCTTAATAATGGTTTTGGTCTGTCCGCTGTTCTTTGCTTTCAACTTGAAGTTGAAGGTAAATCAACGTTTGCCCATCTACACGGTGAAAAACAAACGATGAATAATAAGTGCAACTCATAATGAACAATCGGAGATAAACATGAAAAAGGTCCTAATTCTTGGCGCGACGGGTTTAATTGGTAGCGCAGTATCACAACTGCTTGAAGGCAGTGCTGAGGTTGTTAAAGCATCTTTTAACCATCCAGAAAACCCTGTAGATATTGCAAATCCTGAATCATTAAAAGCGTTGTTTGCTAAAGTAGGCAAGGTAGATGGAATTGTTTGTGTTGCAGGTATGGCGGACTTTATACCGTGGGAACAAGCTGATGATGCCAAATGGCAGTTTGGCATTGAGAATAAAATGATGGGGCAAATTAACACTATTCGTTACGGTGAAGAGTATGTCAATGATGGCGGAGCGATTGTGCTTTCTACCGGTGTTCTTGCTCAATATCCGTTCCCGGGAAGTGGTATTTTGACTACTGTAAATGCTGCGGTTGAAGCGGCAATTAAAGCCTCTGTTACAGAGATCGAACGTGTTCGTATAAATGCCGTTTCTCCGGGTTGGGTTGCTGAAACAATGGTTGCGATGGGTATGGATCCTGAGCCGGGTCTACCAGCAAAAGAGGTTGCTCAGTATTTTGTAGACTTAGTTGAAGAGAGCACCAGTGGAGACATAGTGGTTGCTGCTAAGTAGTTTTCACTAACGGTAATAATCCGCGTTTATAGAAAACAGTCACCATGGTCTTGGTGAGTGATTTTATTCGAAAACTTGAATGGAACATCGAGTATATCTAGAAGCCCGACATTGATGTCGGGCTTCTAATGAAATGGGATAATTACTCACCGTTTAGTGTTAGCTTACTAAAAGTGACACTGCTGTAATCGCCATTTTTCTTGTCGATGGAAAAATCGCCAGTTCCTGCGCAGCCAGTGCCCCAAACAGGGTGAGAGTCACTAGCGCTACATTGACCATAGGCGCCAGCTTTAAAGTAGAACATATCTTCAGCATAACCGTGTTCAAAGTCTTTTTCGTCCACGGCTTTACTTAGATCTACTGAGTAGGTTACGGGTTCATGACGTTTTGTTTCAAAAGTCAGGTTCATCATTGTGCCAACCACTTGGATTTTATAACTGAACTCTTCACCAAGTGCGATTCCTTTTTCTCCGGGTTCATTTTGATTTTCCCAAGTATTTCCCCAGACAGGATAGGAAATATCGATACGATTAGGATCTTTTTTCGCTAGGTTACGCTCATAATTCCAGAATACTGAGCCCATCTCATGGCCCGGAAATTTTTTGTAGAAAATCTTGATGGGTTCGTTGCCGTGTCCATAGCCTTTACCTTCTTCTATACGGGCGTTAACTTTTTTTGCATGAATTTGGCCAACAACAACGGAGTACGCGGGTTCTTTTTCAGGGAACTTTGCATGCTGTGCAACATGATCCACTTTTAATGTCGCTTCTAGTGTTCCACCGATGCGGTTGTGATCAGCGGCTTTAGGGTGGCTTGATAATGCCCAGTGATTTTTTAAGTCGCCGGTACTCACTGAAAAGTCGGCACCACGGGGCATTTCACGAAGTTCTGAACGAGCATTCTTGGAGTTTTTTGTTGTGACGGCTTTGTTGTGCACTTCAAAAACGAGATTGCCTTTGTCATTGAGGAAAAAGAAATCTTCATGTGAGTAACTTAACATTGCTACCCCTTCAATTTCGTCAACGCGCCCATCTTGGTTGATATCTGAAGGTATGGTGATCTTCCAGTTCCGCATGTCGAACTTGTCAGCAGGAACGGGATGTGAAACACCATTATTTATCGCTATCCCGTTGTCAGCGCTCACAAGGGGAGAAAAAGAGAGAGTAGCAAGAAGAGTAGCGGTGAAAATGTTCCTATTTATCATGTGTAGCTCCGTTTTTATGAATAATATAATAATACATATTATCTAGATTCCATTAGCTGTTAAGAAAGCATTGTTTGAGATGCACAGCTGATCACAAATTATTTCTTGTCAGTTTCATTGGTTTTTTAGCAGGTTATTAGGCTGGATTGGTTTTAATAAGTCGGAAGTGAGGATTAGTGATGGGTTTATTTGTAATACATAATCCTTGTATGATTCTATTGAATGACGGACCAATGCCTAGTACGAGCCGCGTCATTGATGCTGCTTTTACCGATGAACGAAATAGTTACGGCTACCAGTCTCGTAGTGTGATACGTAGTGAGGACTTATTTTATTTTTCGACAATTAAAGCTCTTCACTTTTTCTGAATATGCCTTACATTAACTAAACGAATGGACATAGTCTCAATTGAGCTTAAGTAGAGTAATGGTAATGCCAGACATCCAAAAACTTTCCCAGACATTTCCCATCATTAATCAGCTTATCGCACTTGAAGAAGTGAGTTGGTTTAATCCAAATATCACCAGCCTTAAAGAGGGGTTGCCCTATGTAGGCTTGGATGCAACTGATATCCAGCAAGCAAGTGATCGATTAATGCGATTTGCTCCCTTTATAGCAAAAACGTTTCCTGAAACTATGGAAAGTCAGGGGATTATTGAGTCTGACGTTGTAGACATTCCATTAATGCAAGCCAGCTTGGCGCAGCAGTACGATACTGCCATTTCGGGACGATTGATGCTGAAAAAGGATAGCCATTTGCCTATTTCTGGTTCAATTAAAGCCCGTGGTGGTATCTATGAAGTACTCACGCATGCAGAGAAACTGGCAATAGAAGCGAATTTGCTCGCCACAACTGATGACTACAGCAAGCTGGCGACGGATGAATGCAAAGCGTTTTTTAAACAACATAGCATCGCGGTTGGTTCAACAGGCAACCTTGGTATGTCAATTGGTATTATGAGTGCTAAGTTGGGCTTTTCTGTTTCGGTTCATATGTCTTCCGATGCGCGAGAGTGGAAAAAAAGAACGCTCCGAAAACATGGTGTCAATGTCATTGAGTATGATGAAGATTATGGCGTGGCAGTTGAACAAGGCCGTAAGGAGGCGGAAAGTGATCCGAACTGTTTCTTTATTGATGACGAAAACTCGCAAACACTTTTTCTCGGTTATGCCGTGGCCGGAGAACGAGTAAAGCAGCAGTTTGAGGATTTAAACATCAAAGTAGATAGCGAGCATCCGCTGTTTGTATATTTGCCTTGTGGTGTAGGTGGTGGTCCCGGAGGGGTGGCGTTTGGATTAAAGATGGCATTTGGCGATCACGTGCACTGCATTTTTGCTGAGCCGACACACTCTCCTTGTATGTTGCTTGGTGTGCACACTGGTTTACATGACGGCATCTCAGTACAAGAAATTGGCATTGATAATATCACTGCGGCGGATGGTTTAGCGGTTGGTCGCGCTTCAGGGTTTGTGGGGCGTGCGATGGAACGTTTGCTTGATGGCTACTACACCATAACCGATGAGCGTATGTATCAGCACCTTGCACAATTGAGTGAGTTGGAAGATATTCAACTGGAACCTTCTGCCCTAGCGGGATTAATCGGCCCGATAAAAGTGGAGCAAACCCGAGAATACAAAGAGCGTTTAGGGCTAGAACCGGACAAAATGAAGCATGCTACGCATCTGGTTTGGGCAACCGGAGGAGGAATGGTTCCTGTTGAGGAGATGTTGTCGTATCTCAATCATTCTGCAGATTAACCAAGTGACCTGAAGATTAGCTAAGTGGCCTGAATATTAGCTAAGTGATAAAGCGCGTACTAGAAACCGCGCTTTCATCTAATTGTATAAGGCTAGCTAACTGCGCTAATCGAGATCTTGTTTACAGCGTATGTATTAATATGTGTTGCCTGTTAAAAGCAGTAACTATTTATCACGATGATAATACTGCCAAAGAAATAGTGCCCCAGCACTTTGCCAAGGGGACCAATGCTTAATGAGCTCTCTTGCCTGTTTTGCAGTGGGTTTAGCTTCGAGCCCTTTTAACTCCCCCAGTGCAATCAGCAACCCTAAATCGTCAGCGGGAAAGATGTTTTGTCTGGAGAGGGAGAAGAGTAGGTAGATTTCTGCGCTCCAACGCCCAAACCCTTTTAATTGAATGATAGACGCAATCGCCTCTTCGTCACTGAGTTGTTCAAGCTCCTCAATATTAAATGTGCCACTGACCACTGCTTCTGCTAAGCCTTTGGCATATTCTACTTTTCGCCAAGATAATCCGGCCTCTCTTAACTGCTGATCTGACACTGCTAAGAGGTTTTGAGCGGTAACATCGCCAAGCAATAACTCAACGCGTTGCTGTATTGCCGCGGCAACTTTTATTGATAATTGCTGGCTGATAATGGTGGAAAGAAAGGTTTCAAAGCCGGGAGGTCGAGTACGTAGTGGTGGCAGTCCGATCTCTTTATATGCGTTGGCAATGTCTTCATCGACATTACATAGCGCAGTCATACTTTGGCGAAGCGTTTCATCATTCATAATGAGTGTTTATTTGCTGGTGTTAATTCTTATTATGCTAGTGGATTTTTATTGGTTGTAACATCTGATTTTTGCAACATAGCGCATTTAAAGCCGACTATTTTAAATTAGGTTGACCAGAATCGGATGGAACAAGAGTGTAACCTGAGGTTTAATGACAGTACGAAACATGAAAACGGGCTGATAAATATGTTATCTGAAATCGAAATGGAACAGGCTATTGCTAAACGTGATAAATCGGCTGATGGACGATTTGTTTATGGCGTAGTGACAACATCGATTTTTTGTCGACCTTCATGTTCATCTAAGCCAGCAAAAACGGAGAACTTACGATTTTTCTATGAGGTAGAGCAGGCCATGTTAGCCGGGTATCGACCATGCAAACGGTGTTGTCCTGCTGGACGCGATGAGAAAATGGACTGCCTAATTAAAGTGGCCAGATATATTGAGAACCATGGTGATGAGCAGATGACTTTAACATCGCTGGCTGAGATGTTTGATTTGTCCTCATCTACTTTACAGAGAAAGTTTAAACAAGCATTCGGAGTCTCTCCAAAGCATTATCAAGATGCAGTTCGGATGGGACATTTCAAAAGATCGCTAAAAGAAGGTGACGGTGTAACAGAAGCTATTTTTGCTGCTGGATTTGGGTCCATAAGCCGAGTTTACGGCGAAGCAACGCGAAATATAGGTATGTCTCCAAAAGCGTATAAAGACGGAGGGACAGGAGAGGTCATTCATTATGCTGTCCGTCAAACTCAGTTGGGTTTTATGCTAATGGCCGCAACAGAGAAAGGAGTCTGCTTTGTGCAGTTTGCTGATGATGAACCGGCGTTGCTCACTCAACTGCAAGTGGAGTTTCCTAAAGCCCAACTTACGCTCTCTTTAGCCAAAGATAGTGTTGAGCTAGACCATTGGATTGACGCTCTAGAGCAACATATTGATCAAGGGGCACCAAGACCTGAGCTGCCTCTGGATATTCGCGGAACGGTATTTCAGATTCAGGTGTGGCGTTTTCTATTAAGCATTCAAGATGGAAGTACCGTCAGCTATGCGGATGTTGCAGTTGGAATAGATAAACCTAAAGCAGTTAGAGCGGCGGCTTCTGCTTGTGGAAAAAACAGAATTGCTGTTCTAATCCCGTGTCATCGTGTGCTAAGAGGCGATGGCAGTTTGGGTGGTTATCGTTGGGGGCAGGAAAGAAAAAAAGAGTTGCTAGAGAAAGAGAAAGCCATAACGCCCATAAAGTAAGTCAGCTTTAGATAATAGTGCATTGATCTAAAGCTGCTACCGGCATCATCTGCCCAGTGTTAACCCACTTTGGTCATTTCATTGAGAGTAAATTCCTTCACCAGCCCCTCGGTTGCCGCTACGTATTTTGCTATGTGGGCACTCTCTAAGTGAGCTTGTAATAACTCGCGAGATTCCCAGTTTTCATAAAAAACAAAATGTGCTGGATTCTCATTGTTTTGGTGAAGGTCGTAAGTGATACAACCTTTTTCTGCGCGAGTAATGTCAATCAGCTTAAGCAGCTCTGCTTTAACGAATTCAACTTTGTCTTCATTGGCAATGATGTTTGCCACTATGGTTAATGCTGTCATCAGTATTTCCTATACAGGTATTAAAGTGTTTGTTTAACTGAGGAAATAATAAACTTAATATATTAAGAGATACAGCTTACTGACAGAATCTTTATCTCATTGCTATTTGACGTTGAGAGAAGAAGGGAGGAAAAAGTGCAAAATGGAGTGAGCATTTTGCACTTTACATTTAACTATGCGTACTGCTTAACCAGTTGATTCCACAGGATACGTTGTTGTTGAACACGCAACTTGATTTGCTGGTACTCAAGCTTAGCAACGCTGTGTTCATAACGTTGAGATAGTTTCTCTTTGTTGTATGAAAGTAGCTTTTTCTTAACTGAATAGTACTCACTCATGTGAGAAAAGAGCGTATCAAATTCCTCTTGTAGCTTGGTGACTATCAGTTGTTGGTTAGGACGAGCTTGCAAATTGTTTTTCGCTTTGCTTAATAAAACAAGTGCTTTCGCTTTTTCAATTTTAAGCTTAGGCGTTACCCGCAAGTTTTTTGCCAAACCTAGCCAGTGACAACTTTTAATTAGCCATTTGGTTGGATCGTACTGCCACCATAAGATGCCGTTTCGGTAATCTCCCTCAAAGATATGATGGAAGTTATGGTACCCCTCTCCAAAGGTGAAAATCGCGAGAATGCCGTTATCTCTAGCGGTATTTTTTACCGTATAAGGCTGCGTTCCCCAAATGTGAGCGAGAGAGTTGATGAAAAAAGTAGAGTGGTGGCTAAGGAACAGTCGAACGGCTCCGACAATAAGCAGCATACCGATAATATCGTTGTAGATTATTCCCAGCGCAAGAGGAATGCCGATGTTGGTTAATACCGCCAGTGCCAAATAGTATTTGTGCTGCCACATAACAATATGATCTTTTTGCAGATCTCGGCAGTTTCTATAGTCGGAGTAAGTGGCGTGGTTATAGTTGCGAAGCATCCAACCAATATGCGAGTACCAAAATCCCATTTTCGCAGAGTAGGGGTCTTTATGGTTATCATCGACAAATTTGTGGTGTGGCCTATGGTCGGAAGACCAGTGCAAGGCACTATTTTGCAAAGCGAATGCCCCGCCAATTGCGTAGATCCAACGCAGAGAGGCATGAGCTTCATAGGCTTTGTGAGCCCATAACCGGTGGTAGCCAGCGGTTATAGAAAGGTTGCAAAAGCTAAAGGTTATAAAGAACCAAATCGCGTGAGACCATCCGTAACCATTGTAGTAGCCATATATAGGAGCGGCGACCAATGCCAGCAACGCGACCGACAGAAATACAATAACATTTAACCAAATTAAAGGTGGTTTACTACTCGAATCCATTTTCCATATGCCATTTGAGTGAACAGTTGTACGCTAGAATATCAGCGTACAACTGTTCACTCAACCTGCAAGCCACAAGTTTTTGAGTTAAGTCTTATTCTCATGCAATCCATATCGAACAACTTGCGTAACCTTATTAACTAAGCTTTTTTAACGTATTTTGCGGTGACCAACATCTCACCAGCACCATCCAATTTGCAATCTAATTGGTGATCCTTTCCTTCGATAATACGTTTTATTACGCCTTTGGTGCCTATTTTAAGGTTGAGTGAACTGCCTTTCACTTTGAGATCTTTCACTAGCGTAATTTTATCACCCTGTTCGAGCTGCTTTCCGTTGACATCATGTACCGTAAATTGATTTTCAGCTTCTTCAATTGGGTTCCACTCATAGGCACATTCAGGGCAAACGAGGTGAGCTTGATCTTGATAAACATACTCAGAGCGGCAATTGGGACAAGGAGGAAATGACATTATTGGTGACTTCTACTGGTTAATTTGTTTGGTATTTTAATGAATTGCTGTGCTCAGTCTATTCATTATTCGAGGTGAATTATCTATAGAACACCGTCAGTATTACAGCCAGTACAGGAAGCGGATGATATTTTCTATCTTCTTGGTTCATATGCATAGCATCAGTTTACGTTCGACACCTAACAAGTTTTGCCTAATGTTGAATCTGTTTGGTGATAGATTGCATTTTTTGTTGAACCATAACAGTTGGCGTTTTTGAGGTGGCATTGCCCCATTCCTTACTAGGGATGCCAATTTGCCGATTTCAACTTACTGAATAGTTTTCAGTCTATTCGAGTAATAAAGGTTTGCTCGTCATCCACAAAAGCCACAAAACCGTCGCAATAGATAAACACTCGACCACGCCCCTCAACTAGGCAGGCAAGCTGTGGATTCAAATCTTCTTCATTATCCGGGCTTTGAAAAGTGCCAGTATCGGTGATTACGCCGTTGAGTGTAGGCAAATATCCATAAGTGCGCTTGGCTTGATCAATCAAGCTCAATTCGC
Source organism: Vibrio sp. 99-8-1 (assembly GCF_013114595.1). Lineage (GTDB taxonomy): Bacteria > Pseudomonadota > Gammaproteobacteria > Enterobacterales > Vibrionaceae > Vibrio. Next base: position 180,202 of record NZ_VTXE01000003.1, read on the forward strand.
TGGCGGTAGAGAAGCATAAGGGGATCGCACCGGCATCTTCGATAAATAGAGTTTTCAGTTCTTCAAAAGCTGTAATCACCAGCCAGTCGATACCGTTTACATGATGGATAAACATAGAGTTTCTCGGTAATTCTGATGCGGAGATTCTATCATTATCAGGAGCAGAACGTAGTAGAGATTTAGTTGTTAAAGATGAAACTCTCAGGTTGTAGACCTAAATACAGCCATACTTCGACCACCAACGAAGTATCAAGAAATCCGTCTGTTAATATGACCAAATCAGTTGAGCCAGACCAAAGAGAAATAAAATATGATTGCTGTAATTTTTGAAGTTCAGATTGCTGAAGGTAAAACAGCAGAATACTTAGCTATTGCCAATGAAATAAAATCACAATTAACAGACATTGATGGTTTTATCTCCGTTGAACGCTTTCAAAGCCTGACTAATGAAGGAAAGGTGCTATCCTTATCGTTTTGGGAAAATGAAGACGCGATTCAAGAGTGGCGTGCATTAGAGTCGCATAGATTTGCACAAATTAAAGGGCGCGGTGGCGTATTTAAAGACTATAGATTGAGGGTGGCGGGCGTTATAAGAGATTATGGCATGAACCATCGCTCTGAAGCCCCTAAAGATAGTATCGACGCGCATGGATGATATAACGAAATTGATCATTGTCACCAGTCACTATACATTGACTGCATCTACCATAGAGTCATAGGCGCCCTAAATTTGAGCAAGCAAGATAACCTTTCAGGTGAGCTAGAAAACTACAGTCAAGAAGCCGACATGGCAGCACTAGCGGCAGCCATGTCTGATACTTCAAGGATGAAGATTCTATGTGCCCTTATGGATGGAAGAGCTTGGACAGCAACGGAGTTAAGCGCTGTTGCTGGCATTGCAGCATCGACAGCCAGTTCTCACCTATCACGTTTGGTAAAAGCGAACCTATTGATATGCTTATCTCAGGGACGGCATCGATATTTTCGTTTGTCTAACAACAACATAGCCTCCTTGCTGGAAGGTATGATGGGAGTGACTTTTCAGGCAAATAATCCTGCGCGCTCGAAAGTTCCTGAAGAACTACTGACAGCAAGAACTTGCTACGATCACTTAGCTGGAGACATAGCCGTAAAATTGTACGACTCACTAGTTTCAAACGGTTGGCTTGAAAATGATGGTAGTGATCTAACCGTGCAAGGGAAAGCCAAGTTTCTAAAGCTCGGTATTCGCCTCGAAGTAAAAACTAAACGTAAAAAATGTTGCCCATGTTTAGACTGGAGTGAGCGAAAGTATCACCTTGGTGGATTTTTAGGATCATCGTTACTCGAATTTCTTGAAACCTATAATTGGATAGAACGCGTATCGGGATACCGTGAAGTAACTATTACACCTAAAGGTTATCAAGAGCTAAATCATCACTTTCAGATTAGCAAGTAAAGCTTCTAATCTCATTTATGTTGCTTCTGTTCAATAGTGAGCTAGCTCAGATTTTCCCCAAAACGTTTTAGCGGAATGATTCCCATTAAAATGCTGAGCTTCATTTTTCCTTAGAAAATGTTATCTGAAATGCGTGCGCAAATTGGTCAGTTGATGCCGTGCCAATACACGGGCAGTTACACCAACGGCAACACTGAATTGGTTCACCTTGATGCAAGACCAGGGCGAAGTGATCCAAGAAAGACAAAAACGCCCTCCAAGCGATTCTAAGTTATGAAAAATGCAAAGCCCTTGCTCATGTCGTGAGCGAGGGCTTTCTTTGGAATTAAACGTCGTTTAAACGATTTCAAACAGGGTTAATCATTGAAACTAGCTTGCCTAACTTTAGCACGCTCAACATATTCTACGGCTTTATCTAAATACCCTAGCAATTCAGTAATTTTTCCTTTCTGTAAAGATGTATTGAGGGACTTATGAGCTACCTCGAGTTTTTCTTTTAATTGCCTAACAACATCAAACTCTTCAGAGAGGTAATCGTAAATGTTAGATATTTTATACCGAGCCTCCATATATTGACCAAAAACAATAGTATCGTAGCGGCTCCAATTACTGACAATCCCATCAATCACAGCGTCTAATTCAAAAGAATCAAGGAATGGCTTGGTGTCATACTTTTGATAGATAACATGACTGGATTCAGTCCACGATTGAACGAACTGTTCCTGAAGTGCATTTGATTCCTTAAGTGAGACTGAACGAAGAAGTATTGGTTTAACCTCGTTTTGAATATTGGATACCTCGGTGCTATAAAAGTTGCGTGAGTAGAATCTGCTAAATGAGTGTAACTCACGTGTGAAGAAGTCCTGTTGGTAACAAACAGTACGTGCTTTTTTTATTGCGTCGCTAGAGCTTCCATATACGTAATCGTGGTCAATTAAGTAAATCCAGGTGTCTAAAGCGTTGAACCACTTATAAAATGGTTTAGATTTGCCTTCAAAAACGAAAGTTTCCAATTCTTTAATATCGTACTGAAAATCTTTTTCATTCATGGTTTCAAAATTTAACGAAATCAGCCTATCTATTGGATTGGACTTTAAAGGGAGATTCAGTTCTTCAATAGGGTTTTCTGGGCAGTCACTGATTCCAAGAACGAGCTTTATCATAGCGGGTGGAATGCGTCCTCTGGGAGATTTAATAATACTCGTTAATAAATCTAAGCGTTCGTCCTCTTGGGGCAATTTAGTTGCTTCAGAAGGTTGCTTTCGTTTCTCAATTAATTTTTTGAACTCTCTTGCCTCAGATTCAACGTTTCCACACAGCTCGTCGAATTTAAAACCGTGCTCATAATGCGCATGACAAATTCTAGCTACGGCGTCGATTAAAACGGCATTTGCAGCCTGGCAATCTACGTTTTCTTGGGACTCAATTAAAGATTTTATTTTGGCATAGCGTTGCAATATACGCTGCACAACTCTAAGGTTCGTTAACTTTAGCTGTTCCACAACCAGCGTAAAATGTCGCTTTATTTCCTCATTCAAAAGGTCGGGGTGAACTTCGCTAACAAAGTTAATTATGTCTGTCGTTGTCGGACTGATATGAACTTGGTCTAAAAATGTCTTCTCTAATAAATCAGTGTTGTTAATTTGGTCTTTATTCGCAATTACTACCACCCAAACATTAGTATTGTTTTCAGCAAAGTTTAAGCACTCTCCTAAAACCTCCGAAACCAGCTGTTCGCTAGAAGCTCGCTCCAGATCATCAACTACGAGAATTCGATTATTAACTTTAGAAAGAAGCTTATGTTTAATGGGTTTAGTCAAAGCGTTCATAGCACCTAACGTTGTTCCACTGTCTCCAGCTATTGCACTCGAAGCTCCGACTATATTTTTAATGTATGCCCCAACACTCATTGTTGAACTAACCCCTAAACTAGTACTAGCTAGAACACGATCTCTAAAATCATCTAGGGTGGACAACCCGAACAAAGATATGTAGTGAGTTTTCTTATCCGAAATTTTGTTAAGCTCGGGAATGAGTTTATGTCTAGCCAAATGTGTTTTACCACTACCCCAAGGGCCTGATAGGAGAATAATTGATGCAAAGCTTCTATCTTCTAGACAGTCTTTAACTTGTTGGCAAGTTCGTTCCATGATTCAATTTTAGTTGTGAAATTTAACTTATATTACTGCCTAGGCTATGAAATAGCTAAATACCGACATCCAATAACCAACGTTAATCTCACCTCACCCCACAAAAACGTAATCTGGCATTCAAACCACCACTTGTATGCCAGATATGACCATCAAAACTTACCTTTTTGCTACCTGAACTAATCTGAAAAAAGGTACTTCCGTGAAAACGAAACTCATTTGTGTCCAGAACCTTCACAGTTGGCACTTTGTAACTCGAAAGTGCCCCATTCGAAGTTACGACTAGCTGATTAATTACTTCGTCGTCTCGTGATTGGAATTACTATTGGTCATACTTAACGTGACCATTATACTGATGTCTATTCGTGCGGTAATCAGGGAGCAAGTTTTGAAATTTACATCCAAATTTAGTAATTCTCAGTTCCTTTTTAATCCGATCTGTATCAGTGATGCATTCACTTTGTTTAACGCAGCTAGTTCAAACAAGTTTCCTTCCTCACTACCATTGGCAAAAATTGAAACTCTCAAAGAAGCAGAAAACTGGTGCTCAAACCGAGTTTTAGATTGGAGAGCTGGAAAGTGCTATGTTTGGTCATGCAGCCGTCGATTGGATTCAGTAGTTGTCGGACAGGTTACTCTACTTCCAAAGGAAGATTGTCTTGCTTTAGCCTACTGGGTAAATCCTGAATTGTGGGGACAAGGAATCGCAACTCAAATGTGCGAATCATTACTCTTTCATATTCAAAGTGAAGGTTACCGAGGTTATGTGTGGGCAGGAGTCCATAGTTGGAACGTTAGAAGTGCCTCCGTTCTGAAAAACCTTGGTTTCAAAATGATAGGTTCTAGCGGTGGAAGTAATGTTGAGTACAACTTATTAATCAAGTGAAAACGTAAGGTTACTCCAAATATTCGCAGTCGCAACATGCTTTCCTGATCTGGATTAGCGAGGTATGGTTAAAAATTTTAAGAAGTTATTGCCCCATTGTGTGCTAGCTGTCATGAGTGAATAACCTTCAGCAGGTCATTTTTTCTATAGATAATCTAATGAAAGGCTAAAAGTAAGGCTTGACCCCGTTCACCATAAGAAAGCGTAGGAAAGAGGAGAAATTCCTTCTTTATACAAGTTATTGCTTGCTTTGATGCTGGTGTTATTGTCAGTATGTGCATTATCTGACTGATAGCATTGATAAAAGGTGCTAGTGTTATCTGCGACAAAAGCGTGATATGAGGATAAAGTCCATGTTTAATCAAGGAATCTTTCCTCTTAATAAGCTGTATGCATTAATAAAGGATTACGATGACTTTTCCGATTGAACTAAACTCAACTATTCAAAGCCACAATGGATCATATCAACGAACACTATCGATCAGAGGTGGACTAACCGTACTAATTGGACCGAATGGAAGCGGAAAAACACATCTCCTGAGAGGTATTAAAAACTCATTACCTGCTCACATCACCGGAAAAAAAGTAAGGTTTGTTTCTGCGGGCCGAATGGGATCTTTGGAGGCCTTTAGGTCTGATACTGACGGCCATAGATCAGGTCGAATGAGATTTGATGAAGCTAATTTCGGTTCTAAGAGTGATGTATCAAGAAGGCATAACATTGAAACCCTAAATGGTGATTTTCAAACGCTTTCTGAAAGGGCTGACATCCTTGTAAAAGTACAAGAACGATTGAGAAAATTATTTAAGCGTGACTTGATTATCGAATGGGACGGGGGAACTCTAAAAGTCGTATTTGCACGGTTGGATAATGATACACAGCCATATTCATCAGGAAGAGAGGCATCTGGTTTACTTCATTTAGTTGGTATTCTATCCGCTCTATATGATGATGAAGTTGGAGCGCTGTTATTGGATGAACCAGAAGTATCCCTTCATCCTCAGCTTCAAGCATTTCTTCTCAATGAAATCGTTGAAGCTTCAGGTCATCCAGACGAAGGCGGTTTCAAAAAAATTATCATAATGGCGACGCATTCAACTGAAATGCTCAAAATCTCTAAATGTGAAGATCTTTCCTCGTTAGTATTTTGTCATGATTTAGACACGCCCCCCGTCCAAGTTGATCCTTCGGCTGGAGAGTTGCAAAACAGAAAGCTACAAACTTTAGTGGCTAGATTAGGGCAAGAGCACAAGCTGTCATTATTTTGTAAGCGTCCACTTCTTGTTGAGGGGCCTTCTGATGTTTTGCTATGTAGTTTTCTATCCCATAGATTGGAATACCACCTAGAAGCTGCTGGCTCACAGATATTACCCGTTATAGGAACGGGTCAAATGCCTGTTGTATCCAAGTTCATGAAACTATTGGGTAAAAACCCTGTTGTTCTTGCTGATGCAGATGCATTTGCAGATGGACTTGAGTTAGCTAATAACCTTCTTAGTGACTGTGTAAAAGCTGATCAGAAAGCTGCCTTATCTGGGGCCTCATCTGCCTCCAGCCTTGTATCGAATGTTTATAGAGACTTCTGCAGTTTGGTAACCGAAAAGTGGGATGAAATATCTAGCCAGTCAACGCAACACCCTTACTGGATTAATAAGAAAGATATTGATGAGTCGCTAGCTAAAAGGCGGTCATGTTTTTCTACTATATTCGAGCTTGATGAAAGTGCGTTATCAGACTTCGAATCAGGATCTGATTGGCTAGCAATGAAAAGACGACTAGAGGCAGCTCTTGATATTTTAGAGTTGGCCGGTTGCTTTATTCTTAGGCGCGGAGCTATTGAATCATATTATCAATCATCAGATCGGCTTACCTCTGCTGGTAAACCTAGTGCGGCTGTAGATGAAATCGATTTCTTAGAAAATGAAAGCAATGAGAATATTGTCTCTTTCGTTCCAGAGATCGTTAGATGCATTGAGTATGCTTCGCAGGGCGAAAAAATCAATGAGGCAGAATCTTTGAGGGATGTACTTCTTTCAATCGCAGCGCCAGCAATGGCCAAGCTAAATTCAGGTACCAATACCCAAGACATTAGAATTCTGGCTAAAACTATTCTTAGAGAAAGAGCGGCTATATTTGACCTTGAGATAGAAAATAACAAGCTGGTAATTAAAATGAATAGCAAAATACTTAATGTCAGCGGTTTTCCGATGTCCTTCGATCCAGGTGATGACGTGGTTCGAGTGATTGAACAATCCTTACAATCCAATGCATAACAAGTTGCTGCACGCGGAAAAATTACTCGCTGCGCTCCCTATTTTCAGGTGAGCAAGGCGTTAGGTGAAACTGAAGGATTAGTGTATGTACGAACAATTAAGAAAAGAATTTGAAAACAAAGGTATTCCACTTGATCGAGTTGATCTTTTTGACCATCCCAACTTTCTAAGAGCTGAGCAGCAAGACGCTAGCTACCTTGTTAAATTTGCCCAATTTGTGGCTGAACAGCCTTATTCAGTTGATTATTTAGCTAAAGCAGAAAAGATTATCGAAGATGTCTGTGCCATTTTAAGTTCGGAACTGATTGAGAACGGGCGTAAGGGAGCTTGCGCTGATATCGCTGGTATACTATCGAGAATACTGGAACTAAAGGGGGTTTGGAGTTGCCCAATTAAAGGTTCGTCAACTATAAACTTCCCTGAGGGTTCTAATGAAGAAACCACTTATTTTTGGTCTGTAGACAGTTCCAGTGCATTTGCAGGGCATGCTTGGGTGTTTGCTCCCCCTTTTGCAATTATTGATATAACACTTAAGCAACAACCATACTCTGGGGATAAAAAGAAATACATTCCAGAAATAATTTTGGTCAAGGATGCAAATAAATCTCATAGTAACGTTGAAGATATTATTAGTCCTGAGGCTAGACTGTATATGCAGATGCAAGGAATTCCTAAGAGAAAATCCCTAGATTTTGCAGCATCTCAATTGAAGCCTGTTCAAACTTCGATACCTGCTTGCAATGTTTTGATTGAAGGTACAGATATTAAATATTCACCAGTTGCGATATTTGCGACTGATAGTGGCTTACCCTCAATGACCAACATGCAGTTTAAAGGTAAATCGCCATACGAAATGTATAAGCACAAAATAGAACAGCAAGTTGGCAGCATCACCTAACAAACGTTTAGACTTCAAGATACTTTTTCTAATATCACCTTAATGACTTTGAGCGTTATCTCTAACTAACTTTTGTCCAATAATGTGTTAGGGGAGTGTTAAGCAGCCGTGTGATCAATAAGCAATTCTGTCATTACGTTAACTACCGAAGGATTTTTATAGGATTAATTTTATGTCTGTTTCTAACTTGGCCTTGAGAGGGAACACAACCGAAAATTTAATCTGGATTATTGGTCTGGTTAGCGGAATTTTCCTTAAACTCCAAACGCTGTTCCAAGCGGGAGAAATAACTGTCAGGAAAAGGAGTAGCTGAAGATTCACCCACACCATCAAATAGCACCACCACATCGGTAATATTGTCAGGGGAGCGGATAACCCAGCCATTTGGATCGGCGTTTCGTCTGGGGTTACAATTGTCGTACATATCTACACAGGACTTGCTATAAAAAACCCTTACTCTGGGGCCATCGACAATGACTTCGATGGTTCCATAATTACGATGGTAGTTTTTATAATAGTTATCCATTACCCTGATCTTTGCTTCCGCATCTTCTGGGATCTCTGCAGAGATAACGTGATAAGAAACTAAGCCGCTGTTGGGTGTTGGGTTTCCCTTTGCCCAGTAGCCTTCAATATATGCCGGAGCCGACATACGCCCACCGGTAGACATTTTACCAGTGTCAGACCAAGTAGTAGAATGGCTCCGATAATATAAGCTTTAATCATTGCTATACACCTCACGTAACAGGCTATTGTTCCTGCGTATTCGTCGCATGGTTAGCGGAGTTTTTCTCAAACTCTAAACGCTGTTCTAACCGGGAGAAGTAACTGTCAGGAAAAGGAGTAGCTGAGGATTCACCCATACCATCAAACAGCACTACCACATCACGGATATTTCGGGGATCTTTTACCACCCAGCCATTAGGGTCTGCATTCTTTTTGGGAGTACAGTCATCAACCACAGAAAAGCAACTCTTGGTATAGAACACCCTGACTCTGGGACCATCGACAATCACCTGTATTGAACCTTGTTTGCGATGGTAGTTTTTGTAGTAGTTATCCATTACCTTGATTTTAGCTTCAGCGTTTGCGGGGATTTCTGCGGAGATATAGTAATAAGACTCAAAAGGATAATCCCAGCCCTTAGCCCAGTAGCCTTCAATATATGCTGGGGCAGACATGCGTCCACCAGTAGACATTTTACCGGGATAGCCGCTGACTGAGCCCATGGACAC